>JAFGSB010000051.1 GCA_016934825.1 Candidatus Zhuqueibacterota bacterium | reverse complement strand
GAATATGATCTGTTCCCATGAAAACAAACGGTTTGTCGAGGACCGGATCCTGGCGGTCGATCCGGAGTTTTTCAAGATTTTCGATTTCACCGTTTTATCCGGTGATCCCGGCCAGGCACTGCGGGACCCCAATTCGATTGTGATAACCCGGAAAATTGCCGAAAAATATTTCGGCCGCACGGATGTACAGGGTGAACAGCTCAAACTGGAGAATAGACATTTTGTTAACATCAACGCGGTGATCGAAAATTTACCGGCTAACACGCATCTGGATTTCGATATGCTGATCCCGTTAACGCTTGCCCGTCAAAAGGGGCGCGAAATTTTCCCGGATGTCTGGCACCGTTTTGACGAAATTTGTACCTACGTTTTACTGCAAAAAAAATATCCGCATGAGATCCTCAACCCAAAAATTGCGGCATTGAAACAGAGTTTTTCTCCCGAATGGGATGATGAGCTTTACCTGCAGCCCATCACCAAAATACACACCAGCCCGGAAATAGAATACAACATGGCGCCGTCCATGGATATTAAGCTGGTCTATATTTTTTCCGCAATCGCCGCATTTATTTTACTCATCGCCTGCATAAATTTTATCAATTTGTCAACCGCGCGTGCCGCTCACCGCAGCAAAGAGATCGGTTTGCGCAAAGTCATCGGCGCGTCCAGAGGGGGTTTGATCAAACAATTACTGGGCGAATCGGTTGCCTTTTCACTGCTGGCATTTTTGATTGCCGCCTTGCTGGTTAAAGTGTTTATGCCGGTTTTGCGGAATCTTACCGGACATAATATGACGTTTCATTTATGGCAACACTGGACCGCGATTTTGATTTTTATTCTTTTTGCCTTATTGATCGGTATAGTGGCCGGCATCTATCCCGCTTTTTATCTTTCCGGGTATCAACCGCTGCAGAATATAAAAAGACAGAATTACGCACGGGGCCAGGGCGGTAATTTGCGACGGGCGCTGGTCGTGTTCCAGTTTTCCATATCGATTTTATTGATTATCGGCACGATTATCGTATACAGCCAGTTGTCATATATGAAAAACAAACAACCCGGTTACAACAAGGAAAATTTGTTGTCGATCCCGCTGAACATGCCGCCCGGCGAAGGGATATTCAGCCCAAAGTTTGAAAATTTCCGGGCCGAATTACTGGCTTATCCCGGCGTATTGGGTGTGACTATGGCATGTTGTTCTCCCGAAGATGTTGGAACATCCGCCGGAGAAGCATCCTGGGACGGCAAACCGGATGATTATAAACTGCTGGTACGCTGGAATGTCGTCTTTTTTGATTATTTCGAAACGCTCGATGTGCCCGTTGTTGCCGGGCGCAGCTTTTCCCGTGATTATCCAGGCGACATTAACGAGGGCGATAATCGAAACGGCTTTATTTTGAACGAGGCCGCGGTCAAAGCCATGGGAGTTAAAGATCCACTGAATATTAATTTCGAATTGTACAACAATAGGGGCCCGGTGGTCGGCGTCGTGAAGGATTTTCATTACCGTTCATTCAGAAGCAATATCGAGCCGATGGCGTTTTTCATCAACCCGTTTTTCAACCGGGTCGTTCTGGTGCGGGTGGAACCGGCAAATGTACAGCAATCCATACGGCACATCCGGGAGACATGGGAAAAATTCGCGGCGGCGTACCCGTTTGAATACAGTTTTGTCAGTGAAGAGTATGAAAAGAATTACGCAGGCGAGGAACGAATATTGACATTCATACAATATTTTTCCGCACTGGCCATATTGATCGCCTGTATGGGGTTATTCGGACTTTCGGCCTATGACACTGAGCAGCGGTCCCGGGAAATCGGCGTGCGCAAGGTGACCGGCGCATCGATAAGGAGTATCGTAATTCTGCTCTCACGTGAATTCAGCAAATGGGTGCTGGCTGCTAATTTGATTGCCTGGCCTGTTGCCTGGTTTGTGTGTAATAATTGGCTGCAAAATTTTGCGTACAGGATAAATATTGAGCTCTGGGTATTTATTGTGGCAGGTTTTCTGGCTTTTGTAATTGCTTTTATCACGGTAGCATTTCAAACTGTTAAAGCGGCAATGGCTAATCCGGTTGAGGTTTTACGCTATGAGTAGCGTAAAACCGAAATCCGCCTCAGGAGGATTGAGGCTTTGCGTTATGAATAGAACAGGACCGAAATCTGCCTCAGGAGGATTGAGGCTTTTCGTTATGAATAGAACAGGACCGAAATCCGCCTCAGGAGGATTGAGGCTTTCCGCTATGAATAGAACAGGACCGAAATCCGCCTCAGGAGGATTGAGGCTTTGCGCTATGAATAGAGAAAGGGAAAAAACCGCCTTTAGTGGATTGAGGCTTTACGTTATGAGTGAGATAAATATTTGTGAAACTATAACTACTTTATTTTAACGAATAGTGCATTCGATATTTATTTGCCGGAGTTTATTATGTTCCAAAATTATATCAAAATCGCGATACGCAATGTTCTGAAACAAAAAACTTATACATTAATCAACATCATTGGTTTGACCATCGGATTGACCTGCTCTATATTGATTTTATTGTGGATTCAGGATGAACTGAGCATCGACCGGTATCATGAAAACAGGGATCAAATCTGTCAGGCATACCTGAAAACCACACAAGAAGATCAGGTTTATTATCAACCGACTACAGCACCGGTAATAGCAACAACTTTAAAGGATGAGTATCCTGAAATCCGTGAAGCCGCGAGAATAGGTTACCTGGGTGAAGTGGTGCTTAAGACAGGCGAGAAACGCATAATGGAAACGACAGGAATTGCGGCCGATCCGTCTATTTTGAATATATTCACGTATACTTTCATTCAAGGGGACAAGGAATCCGCTTTAAAGAATCCGGAAAGTATCATCCTGGATGAATCCACAGCCCGGAAATATTTCGGAACTGTTTACGCTGTCGGCCAGGTGCTGCGACTGAATAATCAGTTTGATCTTCAGGTCACCGGAGTTATTAAAGATTTACCGCAGAAGACATATCGTCTTTTTAATTTTATCGTGCCATTTGTTTTTTTGAAGGATCTGGGGTATGATATTGAAGGCAGTCCTTTCTTTCCATGCAACTATTTAACTTATGTACTTACCAAACCGGGAATCGATGATCAAAATCTCAGTGAAAAAATCAGGAATCGTATTTTTGCAACCGGTAAAAACCTCTCATTTGAAATTATCCTCAAGCCTCTCGCGGAGGCCTATCAGTTCGATACGGGCGGCAGACAAAGGATTGTTATCTTTGGTCTCATCGCAATGATCATCCTGGGAATTGTATGCATCAATTTCATAAATTTGACTACGGCCAGGGCAACAACCAGAGCCAAGGAAATCGGAATTCGTAAAGTTACAGGTGCAAATCCCAGGCAGATTGCCGTACAATTTCTCGGAGAAACAATTCTTCTGACAAGCCTGGCGACAGTTTTCGCGGTTATTGTTGTCAAAATGTTGCTGAATATGATGAATCAGGTAACCGGAAAATCTATTGCCATCAATAACCTGGATCCTGTATTCATTTTAGAACTAATTGGCGTGATAACTTTTACAGGGCTTTTAGCGGGTGTATATCCTGCAATTATTATGTCTCGTTTTAAACCGAATAAAGTATTCAAGCAAGCTACAATTGCTTCAAAGCGTGTTGTCCTACGGAAGGTGTTAATTATTGTCCAGTTCGTGTTTTCCATTGTTTTCATCATTGCGACGTTGGTCATAAGCGGACAGTTACGGTTTCTCCGAAATTTTAATCTGGGAGTGAATGATGATAATATATTATATATCAGAATGGACAATGATATGCAACAAAAGTATTCACCATTAAAGCAGGAATTATTAAAGAACTCACACATTAAATATGTGACGACCGCTTCTAATCTGCCTGTTTCGATCCGGTCAGGTTCATTTTACTTTTGGGGTAAAGATGATAAAATCAGCCGGAGAATTTGCGAAACACAGGTCGGATATGATTTTCTTGAGACCTTTGGGCTTGAAATGGCCGAAGGGCGATTTTATTCGGACCAGTATCCCAACGACATAAGTCAATCGATAGTTGTCAATGAAACGGCTATCCGAACTGTTGGCCTGGACTCTGCCGTCGGCAAGCCGTTCCTATTCAAAGGGCAATATTACACATTGATAGGTATTATTAAAGATTTCCATCACAATAAAACTCTAAGACGGACTCCTGACCCCCTGAGTTTCCATTTAAATACAGCGGGCAGCAATTTTTTGTTTATTAAAATTAATCCTGCATTAATGAATAATGAGGTATTCACCGAAACAGTCAACTTTATACGTAAAACATGTGATTCGTTCAGCCCGGAACGACCGCTGACCTATCAATTTCTAAATGAATTTTCCTTTCAGTTTGTACAGACGCAAGAATTTATGAGAAAGATCTTACTTTACTCATCGATTGTGGCCATATTTGTTTCCTGCCTCGGGTTGTTTGGGCTTACCGCTTTTCTTAACGAACAGAGGACCAAAGAAATTGGCATTCGAAAAGTGCTGGGTGCAACAATAAATAATCTTTTGGTCAAGTCTTCCCGTGAATTCTCTCAATGGATAATTATTGCTAATGTTATTGCCTGGCCGATTGCCTGGTTTGCATTGAATAAATGGCTGCAGAATTTTGCATATCGAATAACACTCGGTTTATGGATTTTTGTTCTCGCGGGCGTCCTGGCTTTTGTCATCTCGTTGCTGACAATCAGCTTTCATATGGTTAAAGCGGCAACGACCAATCCTGTTGAGGTTTTACGTTATGAGTGACGTCAAATGCAAACATACCCCGGAAAGTATATGGTATTATGATATGGGCCAAGTCAGCAATATGTGGTTTGAAACAGCAATACAATATCATATTAATTAAGAGGATTTTACAATGAGTAAATTTTTAAAACAATTTTTTCATAATCAGGAGAGGAACAATGATAAAAACAAATGATCTTATCCTGTTGATAAAAATTATCGTTATTATCTGTGCACTGTATATCGTGTTGTTTTCCGGTTTGAGCAGATTGCAAACACATTATGATGGAGAATACAATTCCAATCATTTTAAATGTGTCGATTTTCCTGTCAAGATGCAATAATTCATGATATATGATTCCGGATTCAAAGTAATAAAAATTAATCAAAAATTTATTGCTTTGAAGAAATACTGCGGGTTGATTGTCAAAAGTCTTCATAAAAAGGAGAGTACATGTTTATTAATTATATAAAGACGGCCTTTAGAAATATACGCAGAAACAGGATGTTTACCGTTATCAATATGTCAGGTCTCGCGATCGGTATGGCCTGTTTTATTTTGATTTTTATGTGGGTCCGGGATGAATTGAGCTTTGATGAATTTCATAATAATAAAAATGAATTATACCAGTTGACGATTACTCATCCAAACGGTTCGGAAGATCCCAATGTGCCTTATGCTCTTGCTCCCGTTATGGCAAACGAGTTCCCTGAAATACAGAGTTATTCCCGGATTTTTAAAATTTGTAACTTGACGACCTGTTCTTTTAAATATCTTCGGGAAGACGGGCAGCAGATCATGTTTTATGAAGATAATGTTGATCTTGTCGATCCCGGATTTTTTTCAATGTTTACATTTCCTTTTAAATACGGTTCTCCCGAAACAGCGCTGCAGGACCGGTTTTCAATTGTCATTTCCGAGGTAATGGCGGTAAAATACTTTGGGGAGGAAGAACCGGTTGGTAAAAAATTGACATTTAATAACAGTCAGGATTTAATTGTGTCCGCGGTGGTTCAAATTCCTGCCAATTCACATCTGCAATTTGATTTTATTGCGGGTTTGAGCAACAACATGATGAATGATTGGAACTGGCGGGACCCGTCATATGTTTTGCTGGACAAGAATGCCGATGTCAGGGAATTCCGTCACAAGATTACCGACGCATTAAACAGGTATTATCCCGGCCAGCTTCCGGGTACATTTAAGGTTGATATTTTGCCGGTAACCAAAGTTCATTTGCATTTTGGCGGTATGACATATGTTTATATATTTTCCCTGATCGGATTGTTCATATTGTTCCTGGCCTGTGTAAATTACATTAATCTCTCAACGGCATGTTCCAATATTCGCGCGCGGGAAGTTTTAATGCGCAAGGTCGTCGGGGCCGGAAGAAAACAACTGATTTTGCAATTCCTTGGTGAATCGACATTATTGTCCACGATGGCTTTAATGCTGGCGCTTGTTCTGGTGAAATTATTCCTCCCGTTGTTAAACATTTTAACATCAAAAGAGTTAATATTATCAACATTATTTGACAATATTTTCATGGTTATATTTTTATTCGGATTTATTGTATTTGTCGGCGTATTGTCCGGAAGTTATCCTGCCATATATCTCACATCCAGTCATCCGATAAATATATTGAGAGTAACGTTCAGCTTCAAATCGAATCGTTCTTTGTTCAGAATTTCATCCGTTGTCGGACAATTTACGATTTCAATATTATTGATTATATGTACAATAGTTGTTTATAAGCAATTACACTATGTACAAAACCGCCCACTGGGTTTTAAGACGGATTATATCGTAAACATTCCGATCAACATTCCTGTTATCCAAAGTTTTGACAGTTACAAACTGGAACTGTTGAAAAATCCAAATATCCTGAATGTTACGGCCAATCAGGCAAAACCGTATGACGAGGATTACAAAACCAGCGGCGTCGATTGGAACCAAAAGGATCCGCAATTGGTACCCAATATCAGGTACTCGATCACGCAGTTTGATTATCTGGAAACATTTGAGATGAATATAAAAGAGGGGCGGGCATTTTCCAAAGAGTTTCCCGCTGATATAACCAATTATGTGATTAATGAAGAAGCCGTCAGGTATATGAACCTAAAAAACCCGGTAGGAGAGCGCATCAGCTTTTGGGGCCGCGAAGGAGAGATCATCGGTGTTGTGCAGGATTTCCATCATGTATCTTTACACAGGAAAATATTACCTCATATCTTTACAGTAAATCCGCAATTTTACGGCGCGTTAAAAAATATTTCCGTCAAGCTGAATTCTGAAAATATCCCTGAAACCATAAAATATATTCAGCACGTGACAAAAACCTTTGCGCCGAATTTTCCGTTTGAATATTCCTTCCTTGATAGCGGGATTGATAATTTATATAAAGCGGAGCAAAAATTAGGGACAATTTTCAGTTATTTTTGGATTTTAGCCATATTCATATCCTGCATGGGAATATTCGGTCTGGCCGCGTTTGTCACTGAACAACGATACCAGGAAATCGGAGTACGTAAAGTTTTGGGGGCTTCTGTAAAAAATATTATTTATTACCTCAACAAAGAATATATGAAATGGGTCCTTATTGCCAATTTTATAGCCTGGCCCATTGCCTGGTTTGCCATGAACAAATGGCTGCAAAATTTCGCCTACAGGGTAAATATGAGCTGGTGGATATTTTTTCTGTCCGGCGGTATCGTGTTTGTCATTGCATTAGCGACCGTAAGTTTGCGTATCATCCGCGCGGCGACCGCCAATCCCGTCGATGCCCTTCGTTATGAATAAAGCAGGACGGAAATCCGCCTCAGGAGGATTGAGGCGGCGTTTTGTGAATAGAGAAAGGCTGAGATTCTCCACAGGCGGTTTAGAAACAATACTAATTGTAAACAGGAGTGAACATGTTTAATAATTATTTAAAGATGGCTTTCAGGAATATTCAAAAGTTTAAAGGATATTCCATAATCAATATCACCGGTCTTACGTTAGGCATGACATGCTGTATTTTTATTCTGCTCTGGGTGCAGCATGAATTGAGTTATGACCGGTTTCATGAGCATGCGGACAGTCTGTACCGTGTGATCGATTATGAAAAATACTCCAATGGCGATGAATTGACTTTTTCCACCAATCCGCCCGCACTTGCCCCCGTGTTAAAGGAAGAATATCCTGAAATAAATGAATTATGCAGGATTATCGAACCCGATGGGGCTGTTATACGCTACCAGGATAATAGTTTTAATGAAGAGAATATATTATGCGCCGATCCCGCTTTTTTCTCGATGTTCTCGTTTCCGTTTGTCGAGGGAAAAAAAGAAACCGTATTGAAGGACCCCTCTTCGATAGTCATTTCGGAGAAGATGGCGAACAAGTATTTCGGCGACGTGGAAGCGGTCGGGAAAACACTCCGGATCAATAATACAACTGACTTTCTGGTTGCCGGTGTATTTAAAGATTTACCGAGTAATTCGCATATACATTTCGATTTTGTGCTGCCGTTTGAAGCCGCAAAGCTGTTAGGAAATGAAATCGAAGGCTGGAATTCCTATGCATATACCTTTTATGTACTATTAAATGTAAAGACGGATGTCGGGCTCTTTAATCAAAAAATAAAGGACACCATCAAGCGTTATGATGATACCGCTATTGTCGAATTGTCGCTGCAGCCTGTTGTTGACATACATTTACGTTCCGGGGACATGTGGGGGATCGGGGGCGACGGCGATATCCGGTATGTATATTTATTTTCAATGATTGCCGTTTTAATATTACTTGTTGCCTGTATCAATTACATGAATCTCACAACCGCTTATTCAGGGAACCGTACAAAAGAAATCGGTCTTCGTAAAGTGATTGGCGCCAGGCGTAGTGAACTCATATTACAGTATATGGGCGAATCGGTTATTTTGGCAATCATCGCTTTGATTTTTTCAATTTTACTGGTTTTTCTGTGTTTGCCGTTTTATAATACATTGAGCGGCAAAGAATTTGTGCTGAATTTTTCCAATTATAAAAATTGTGCTATTTTATTATTTGGAGTAACCATCCTGACCGGAATTATTGCCGGGAGTTACCCCGCGCTTTTTCTTTCTTCATTTAAACCTGTAATAATTTTTAAAGGAAATTTAAAAATAGGTTCGGGAAATTCCATATTCCGTAAAATATTGGTGTCCATGCAATTTGTACTTTCAATTTGTCTGATCATCACGACTTTGACCGTAAATCGTCAAATGTTTTATCTCAAGAACAAGAAATTAGGATTTAATAATGAACATTTATTATATATTTATCTCCCGGGCGAATTGGGAGAGAAGACCGAGTTAATAAAAAATGAATTTAATAAGAATAATGCAGTACAAAATAGTTCCGTCGTTTCTTCTTTACCGCTTCCGGTCAATGCGTCGTTTATTTTAGATAGTTGGGATGGCAGACAGGGCGATGATAAATTTTTAACGCATTTTATGAGTGTGGATTATGATTTTCTCAATACCATGGAATTAACAATGGCGGAAGGGAGATTTTTCTCTAAGGAATTTCCTTCTGACACTCAGGATGGTGCCGTTGTTAATGAAACGGCCGTGCGTGTAATGGGAATGGAGTCGCCAATCGGGAAAAACGTGGGAAGAGGAAAGATAATAGGCGTAATGCAAGATTATCATTTCAGGTCACTGCATTCCAAAATAACTCCGTTATTGTTAATTTTCTCAAGAAAACAGTCTAACTACATTTTGATCCGTTTAAAAACCGGTGATGTCGCACAATCACTGCAATCTCTGGAAACCACCTGGCGGCACAATTTTGCGGAATACCCGTTTGAATACCGCTTCCTCGATGAACGGATAAATAAACTGTACAGTTCCGAACAACAGGTAGAAAAAATTATGAAAGTATTTACCTTGTTAGCCGTGTTTATTGCCTGTTTGGGATTGTTCGGACTTGCTTCATTTACAACCGCGCAACGCAGAAAAGAGATCGGTATACGCAAGGTACTGGGATTGTCTGTGGGGGGAATAGTGAAAATGCTGGCAAACGATTTTACACAGTATGTATTATATGCCAATTTGATCTCCTGGCCCGTCGCCTGGTTTGCCATGAGCAAATGGCTGCAAAACTTTGCCTACCGGATTCAGTTGCATTTTTGGATGTTCCTGACCGCCGGAGTACTGGCGCTGTGTGTGGCATTATTAACAATCGGTTATCATTCAATCAGGGCGGCAACCGCCAATCCCGTTGAGGCCCTGCGTTATGAATAACATAAGACAAAAATTCGCCGGTAAGGCATGCGGCGGACAGAAAATGTAAGAAGATGCCGGAAGGCAAATGTGAGAAGGCAAAAGGCAAAAGGCAAATGACAATTGAAAAATTGAAATTGTATGGCCTGTTATTTGGGAATATCAACATAAAAAAGGAGTGTGAGAAATGATCCGATTAAAAGATGTGGAAAAGTATTATTCGAATAAATTTGTCAAAACCTGGGTGCTGCGAAATATTGACATGGAAGTAAAAGAGGGCGATTTTGTGACCATTATGGGTCCATCCGGCGCGGGCAAATCAACTTTATTACATATCCTCGGCATGCTGGATGATATGTCCGGCGGCGAGTATTATTTCTTGGATGAACCGGTGCACCAGTTAAATGAAAGGAAACGAACGGGTTTTCATCAGCAATATATCGGCTTTGTGTTTCAGGCGTATCACCTGATAGACGAACTGACCGTGTACGAAAACCTGGAAACGCCGCTGCTGTATAAAAAGGTAAAAACATCTGAGCGGAAAAGCCTTATTGCGGAAACGCTCGACCGGTTCAATATTGTGGCTAAAAAGGACCTGTTCCCCAACCAGCTTTCCGGCGGACAGCAGCAGCTTGTTGCGGTGGCGCGGGCATTAATTATTAATCCCAAACTGATACTTGCCGATGAACCCACCGGCAACCTGAATTCCAAACAGGGACTAGAAATTATGGATATGCTGAAAGCGCTGAATGACGAGGGGACCACCATTATTCAGGTCACTCATGACGAGAAAAAAGCGGCTTATGGAGACCGGATCATTCATTTGCTGGACGGGTATATTGATAAAATAGATGAAAGGAATTGACATGTTTATAAACTATTTAAAAATCGCGCTGCGAAATATTGCACGAAATAAAATAATCTCATTTATTAATATTTCCGGTTTGACTATTGGACTGGTTTGTTTTTTTATGATCGCTTTATATGTGTATGATGAGTTAACCTATGACCGTTTTTTTAAGGATTCGGATAGAATCTACCGGATTGTTCATGAAAATATTGAAGAAGGCGGCGCCGCAACTTTATTAACAACTCCGGGTCCGCTTGCGCCGGTATTGAATAAAGATTTTCCCCAGGTTGAAAAAGCGGTCAGGATTTGGCAAAATCTTGATCTGGTTGTTAAAAATAGTAATCAGATACAATATTATGCACAGGATAAACATATTTATGCTGATCCCGGGCTTTTTAATGTATTCCATATCCCGTTTCTGTTTGGCAATCCAGAAACGGCATTAAAGAGTCCCAATGGCGTAATTATTACCGACAAGATTGCCCGGTTATTTTTTAAAACCGAAAATGTTGTCGGTAAGGTTTTGGTTATCAATAAAGAGGATTATGAGGTAACCGGAGTTATCCGTTCATTGTCTCATCATACGCATTTGCCGCAATTCGAATTTATCACTTCAATTGAACCAGTTGAGGAACGATATCATTTTAACTCCTGGTTGCAGGGCGTGGGAGTTTATACTTATGTGAAACTGGCAATGAACGTCAATGTTGAAACTTTCCAGTCCCGGATTCTTGATATAGCGGATCAATACGTGGAAGACGAGTTGGATAACAGGGGGATGACACAGAAATATTTTTTACAGCCTATTACGGATATTCATTTACATCCGAATTATGTAAAAGAATCCGGAATACACAGTAAAACAGCCGGACTCGTGCTTTTTTCAGCAATAGCCTTTTTAGTATTATTTATTGCCAGTATTAATTTTATTAATTCGAGCCTGTCACTGGCCTTCTTCCGGATCAAAGAAATCAGCATTCGTAAAACAAACGGCGCCAACAGAACTCAACTTGTATCACAATTTGTTACAGAGTCGATAGTTATTAGTGTCATTGCGGTCTGCCTGGCATTGGTTTTCATTTATCTTTTAACGCCGTGGTTCAATGAAATCATCGGTAAAGAGTTGAATCACTCAACCCTGCCGGTTTCATCTGTTCTGTTTTTTATGTCCGGAGTCGTTTTATGCGTTGGGTTTTTCACCGGGATTTTTCCGGCTTTATTGATTTTTTCGTTTCGGCCGGCACAGGCAATTAAAGGGATTCCATTAACAAATATAAATATCAATAATCAAGGCATACAACGATTATCACTCAGAAAAATACTTGTCATTGTTCAATTTGTAATCACGTCTGTTTTTATTGTTGCATTACTTGTTATTTTTCAACAAATAAATTATATGAAAAACAAGGACCTGGGTTTTGAGAAAGAGCAAATCCTTGTTTTCCCCGTTCAGACTGTTGAAATGTGCCGCTCTGTTAAGGATAATTTAGATAGAGTGAAACAGGAATTCACCCGCCATCATACTGTCCAATCAATAACTACACACCTGCGTTCGCCCGGACGAATGACGCATCAGAATGATGTGTTTGTTTATCGGGACGGAGAAAAACGTAAATATTGGATCAATATGCAGTTTCTGGATAGTGATTTTTTACAAACATACAAAATTCCGATTTTAGCCGGTGCAGATTTTACCAAAAACAATATGACGCAATATATATTAAATGAAGCGGCAAGTCGGGAATTCGGTTTTCATACTCCGGATCAGGCTATTGGAAACCACATGTCGATTTTTGATTGGGACGGAGAAATTGTCGGCGTGACAAAAAACTTTCATTTCTGGTCATTACATTATTCAATCGAACCAATGGTTTTTATTCGCACAGATCATTTTTTCCCTGAGGCTGTCAGTTTGAAATTAAATACCAAAGATCTCAGGGAAACGATGACATTTATTGAAAATACTTTTAAAGCGCTTTTCCCGGATCAACCTTTTGAATATTATTTCCTGGATGAAGATTTTAACCGGTTATACAAAGCGGATGTCAGGTTTGCTTTCATCATTCTCTTGTTTACCGGGACAGCCATTTTTATTGCATGTTTAGGTTTGTTCGGACTCTCTCTGCTTACTATCCAAAGAAAAATCAAAGAGATTGGTATTCGAAAAGTGCTTGGTTCTTCAATACCGGGAATAATTTATATGTTAATAAAAGAGTATTCCTTGTGGATGATTACCGCCAGTGTCATATCCTGGCCCATAGCCTGGTATGTCATGCGCAAATGGCTGCTGAATTTTGCCTATCGTATCGATATTGAGTTGTGGATGTTTGTGCTTGCCGGAGCGATGACCCTTGTCATTGCGCTGTTAACTGTAACCTGGCAGGCAGTACGCGCCGCGACGGCAAATCCGGTTGAGGCGTTACGTTATGAGTAAAATAACGAAATGTGCTTTTCACAACAGTAATGCTATTTTTGAAATAGAATTTTACATTTCATGACCGAAACACAAACATATGATTTCAGTATAAAAGTTAATTTTAATTAAAAAAGTAAACAAATCAAACTGTTCGGAGAAAACATGCTAAAGAACTATTTAAAAACAGCTTACCGGAACCTGTTAAAAACCAAAGTTTTTTCATTACTGAATATTTTCGGTCTGGCCTTCGGTATCACAGCCTGCGTCCTGATCCTGCACTATGTGAATTTTGAAAAAAGTTATGACAGGTTTCACAAGGACGGCGAACGCATATATCGTCTGCGTTATGATCGATTCGATTCCGAGGGCGGGGCGGTACGGTTTGCCTCCTGCTGTCCTCCGGCTGCGCCGCTGATCCGTGAAGGTTACCCGGAAGTCGAAAAAATCGGCCGGATGCTGCATGTCCAGGCCGGCGTTTCCACATTACTCGACGGCCGGGAAATAAAATTCCTGGAAGAGCGCATATTTTTTGCCGAACCGGATGTTTTTGATATTTTAAAATTTCATTTTATTGAAGGCGACCCGCTGATCGAACTTGCAGAACCGAATAAAGCTTTTGTTTCCAGTTCAGTCGCTCGTAAATATTTCGGCAGTCAGGACCCCATAGGAAAAGTCCTGAGTATCGATAAAAAAACCGATTACCGGATTGTGGGATTATTTGAGGATGTGCCGTCCAATTCGCATTTAAAATTCGATATTTTAATACCCTGGAAAAACCTGGAAAACCAGTATGGCCCGCAGTATTACGAAGAATGGGGACATACCGG
Source organism: Candidatus Zhuqueibacterota bacterium (assembly GCA_016934825.1). Taxonomy (GTDB): domain Bacteria; phylum Zhuqueibacterota; class Zhuqueibacteria; order Residuimicrobiales; family Krinioviventaceae; genus Fontivivens. Next base: position 4,303 of record JAFGSB010000051.1, on the reverse strand, counting down.
TTCTTATACCTATCTTCGTGTTAAACCGCAGACCGACATAGCGGCATTTGAAAACAAGCTTGACGATCTCGTTACATCGCAGTGTCCGTGGTTAAAAGAATATAAAATGACAATCGATCTGGTCATGCAGCCGCTGTATGATATTCATCTCACATCACATTATTTGCAGGAATACGAGGTAAACGGCAACAGGGATAATGTAAATTTTTTATTTATTATCGCATTTTTTATCATTTTGATGGCCTGGGTCAATTATATCAACCTGTCAACGTCACGCGCGATTACACGCGCGCAGGAAACCGGTTTGCGTAAAGTGATCGGCGCATCCCGCGCGCAGCTTATAATCCAGTTTTTCCTGGAGACGGTATTAATCAATTTTTTTGCAATTCTCTGCACCATGCTGCTCATTAAATTATTAACACCGCTTTTCAGTCAAATATCGGGCATACCTCTGACGGTCGGTATGTGGAGCCGGGCCTGGTTTTGGGAAGCTATTGCAGGTTTCTTTCTCGCCGGCGTCTTTTTATCCGGCTTGTACCCCGTATTGGTTTTGTCGTCCTTTAAACCGTCCAGAGTACTGAAAGGGCGTCCCGGAATTTCGCAGAGGGGCATTAATCTGCGTAAAGTTTTGGTTATTTTTCAATTTGTCATATCACTGGCCTTGCTCAGCGGGACTTTGACGGTTTATAAACAACTGTCTTTTATGCGCAGGCAGGACCCCGGATTCAGTATGGACCAAACACTGGTCATCAAAGCCCCGCGTGTGCGCGATGAATTGTTTTCCGAAAAAATGGTCACATTCAAGGAAACGCTGTTAAATAATCCCAATATCGCTGAATTTTGCACGGTAACCGAGGTGCCGGGGCGGCAGATTTACTGGGACAACGGCGCAATTCGCAGGGCGGGGGAAGACATCAGCAAGGGGAAAAATTACATGATCGTGGGCGTCGATTATGATTTTATTGATGTGCTTGATATTGAAATGGTTTGCGGACGTAATTTTTCCAAACAATATTCCACCGATCCGAAGGCCCTAATGCTCAACGAAACCGGGGTCAAATGGATGGGTTTTGATAGTCCCGAAAGCGCGCTGAATCAACAGGTGGACTACTGGGGGGAAATTTATACAATAATAGGCGTCGTGAAGGACTATCATCAACAATCGCCGAAACAGGCCTTTGAACCCCAGATATTCCGGCTTATGCCGGAAGGACGCGACATCCGCGGACATTTTGTCGCCGTTCTGAACGCGCAAAATATCAAAGAGAGTGTTCAGCAAATAAACCGGCAGTACGAACAATTTTTCCCCGGAAATCCTTTTGATTATTTTTTCCTGGATGACTATTTTAATCAGCAATACAAATTTGATGAGTTGTTCGGCAGGATCTTCAGCCTGTTTGCCGGTCTGGCCATTATTATTACGGCGCTGGGGATTTTCGGCCTGGCCTCTTTCAGCGCCGTGCAAAGAACAAAGGAGATCGGTATTCGTAAAGTTTTGGGCGCCGATGTCAAGCGTATATTATTATTATTGATACAGGATTTTGTATTTTTGTTGGCTTTAGCGGGTTTGTTTGTCCTTCCGGTGTTAATTTTCGGTATAAACCGCTGGCTGGAGAGTTTTGCCAAAAGAATGGATTTGGACGCGTTCATCTTTGTTGTCCCGATGATTATCGTTTTATGTGTTACTTTGTTTACCGTAAGTTATCAGACCATAAAGTCTGCCACGGCCAATCCTGTGGATTCGATAAGATATGAATAAATAATGTCAGGAATTAGAGACTGTAAACTTTTGTAAATGAAAAGTTACTTGAATGTTCAATCGATCCTTGACTTTAATTGAATATTGAGAAACATTAATAGTCCGGGTTTAAAATTTTTAGTATCCCGGCAAAGTCACCCACAATTCGCCATAACCGTTAAAGGTCATGTCATATATTTTTTTTATATGCAAATTTGTATCTTTTTTAATTAGTACATATGATTCGATAATGTTCATTTCTTTATCATGTTTTCTGAGAATATATTTGTCATTATCATATGAATAGAGACCCCTGTAATATGCAAGAGCACGCAGATCTTTAACATCTATTGTGCTTGTATTAATAATTGCGCTAAAGTCATTTTTGTCATGTTTGTTTATATGGTCCTGTGAGCAAGAGTATATATGGCCGTCTGAAATATTAAGGCAAAGTCCCTTCGCATTTTGGGATAATTTGTATTTTTTATTCACCGTAAAGTCAATTAAATTTAAACTGAATAATGAATCCGGTGAAACACCGGCAATTACAGCGTCCCGGTAAAAAGTTAATGATGTCAGGTTTCTATTTATAAAAGGCGAGTAATAGAATGTCGCGAATTCCCAGTGGTTGGTATTAAATTTATATTTCCGGATTAAATCCGTATTAACAAAAGGGTATCTGCCTGTTGAAGCCCCCAGCCATCTTTCATTACATATTAATGTCGATCCGTTGCCGGCGATTGCCGGATGGTCGGATGATGGTAATGGACTGAATGTATAACAAAAGAATATTTTTGGAATTTTTATTATGACTGATGAATCTTTATGAGCAATTTCCAATTTATCGAAAGCATCCAGCCAGTAATTATAAGCTTTATAACTTATATAATAAGTGCCGGGATAAATAGGATCAAAGGTAAACAAACCATTACTGTCGGATTCAACGGTTTGAGTTCCAAAAGTAACATCGTATAGCATTTTTACCTGACGAATTTGTATGGAAATTCCGGGAAGAATCCTGCCGGTGTCCATATCTATTGTCTGGCCGCTAAATGAATAGTGGGGTATTAAGGGGCGCGTTATATCGTGTTGTTGCCTTTTCCAACACGTATAAAAGAAAACCGTACAAATAAGAAAAACTAAAGCTATGTTTCTTGTCAAACGATTTCCCCAATTATAAAGTCTCACCGACTTTTGGGATTATAATTGTTTTTTTTAATGCAACAATTTTTTATAAAAATCACATTTTTGTTTTAAACCGGACAACAACTTGAATGTTGTCGTCAGGTGTGTTGCAACAGCATATTGATATTTAATTTTGACTGCGATTGTCCCGGTCCCCGTTTTTTACAGGATCAGATTGAGAGGCCAGACGCAAACGGCAGAGACCCTGATACCCGGAAACCATAACCCGGAGTGATAAAAAAAACGGATCAGGAATGACTGATTTTTTTATATTGTGTGATATATGTATGCAGGTATAATTTGATCCATCCGTCAGTTGAGAATTGCTGAATTTTTAAAATTTCACCTTGAGTAAAAATGTCGGGGTCCGCATCTTTCAAAAATTCCAGATCCTTGCTGAAACTGTCACCCGTTCTCATGAAATTGTGTTTGACAACCTGCTTATAAATAAAGCGGGTAAAATCCTGTTTATCTTTAATTTTAAATTTGGTCACACCGGGCAGTTTATCTCCGATATATTGGGTCAGGTTTTTTAAAACATTTTCAGTGGTATCTTTGGTCAAACCGCCATAAAGAATATGACGGAATGAGTTAAACAGAACGGCAATTAACCTGGCCATCAAACCGGCGCAGGTCTGGTATTCTTTGGTTAATTTTTTGTTACCGAATGTTGAATCGAAAAAATTGGGTTCTTTTAAATTTTTATATATGTCTAATTGATTCATTAATGAGATAGTTATCCCCAAAGAGTAATCTGCAAGAATTGAATTTAACTCATTAATATTTTGCGCTTTCATATACTTTTTTTGCATAGCGGTATACAGGTTGTCATTCATATCATTACCTTTTTTTATCACCTTTGTCATTTTGGGCAAATAATCCGCATGTTCATATATCATTCGGGACAGGTTTTGTGTTTGCAGTGCAAATATACTTTTTTAAATATATCAAAAATTATAAACATGTCAAGGCAAAACATAAAGTTTGATATTATGTGATTTATACACCCATTCAGACGGGAATTTTAAAAGATACTTTTCAATAAAGGCGTAGCAAATTATCTGTGACATGCCGACATTATATTTACTGGCAAAATTGTACGATGAATACGGATATTGGGATTAAAGAAATTTAGTTCAATGATGTGATGAATGAAGAAAGGTTGTGTATAATAAATACTTTTTTATAGGGGTTTAGTGCCGAAGGGGGGAGTCGAACCCCCACGGGCGTAAGCCCACACGGCCCTGAACCGTGCGCGTCTACCAGTTTCACCACTTCGGCAAATATCAATTATTTATTTTCAAAGACTATCGTCTTTGAAAATGGGATTGTGCGTGTCTACCGGATTCACCACTTTGGTAAATACTAATTTTTTATTTT
>JAFGSB010000050.1 GCA_016934825.1 Candidatus Zhuqueibacterota bacterium | reverse complement strand
AATAAGTAAAGGTTATGATTTTATTTTTGTCTGATTATAATTATTTTCACGCGAACAGAAAAAACAGTTGCGAGTTACGAAATTTTTTAATTAATTAATATACAACACCTGTGTTATGGAACCAATTTTTATTATCTTTTTTTAATCCGTCTATTTTTTGGGAGAAATTTTTGATATTAGAAAATCCCGGTATCCTGATATCCTTTCTGTTTTATTTGGTATTAATGTTACTAATCGGATGGTATTTTTACAACCGGACGAATAATTTATCCGATTATATCCTTGGGGGGCGAGGATTGAATACCTGGGTGGCGTCGTTGAGCGCCCAGGCGTCCGATATGAGCGGGTGGTTATTACTGGGTTTGCCCGGATTTGCTTATTTGGCCGGAATGGAATCCATCTGGATGACGGCCGGTTTGGCTCTTGGTACTTATTTGAACTGGAAATTTATCGCAGCCCGTTTACGAAAGTATACCGAAATCGCCGGGAATTCAATTACCCTGCCGGTTTATTTTGAGAACCGTTTCAAAATGAAAACCCCTTTAATTCGAATTATTTCCGCGATTTTTATTCTGGCCTTTTTTTTGATTTATACGGCATCGGGTTTTGTTGCCGGAGCCAAATTATTTAATACTGTTTTCGGTATACAATATCATTATGCATTACTGACAGGTATGTTTGTCATTATTAGTTATACATTCCTCGGCGGATTTATGGCTGTAAGCTGGACTGATTTCTTTCAGGGAACGCTCATTTTTATCGCGATTCTTGTCGTGCCGGTTTTGACTTTCAGAGCGCTCAGTGTGCAGGGGGAAAGTCTGGGTATGTTGAGCAATGAATTACCCGGATATTTTAATATCTTTAAAACCGCTTCAGGAGAAAAGCTGTCAGTTATATCGATCATATCTCTGGCGGCGTGGGGACTGGGATACTTTGGTCAGCCACATATACTTTCCCGGTTTATGGCAATTAAAAGTCAAAAACAAATTCGGCCGGCTCGTTTTATTGCGATGGTTTGGGTTATTATGTGTCTTGCCGGGGCTTTACTAATTGGAATGACCGGCAGGGCATATATCGACCGGTTACTTGATAAAACGGCTTCCGAGACAATTTTTATGCTGCTGGTCAACGAATTGGTGCACCCGCTGTTTTCAGGCTTTCTGCTTGCCGCCATACTTGCGGCCATTATGAGCACAGCGGATTCTCAACTACTGGTTGCATCCTCGGCTGTTACAGAGGATTTATACCGCCTGATTTTTCGTAGAAAAGTACAAGACAAGGAACTGGTATGGATCAGCCGGTTTGTTGTGTTGGTCATCGCGATAATAGCCTGTATTATCGGTATGAATCCCGATTCAAGCGTTTTGGAACTTGTTGCATATGCCTGGGCGGGTTTCGGTGCGACCTTTGGCCCCATTATCCTGCTGTCATTGTTCTGGAATCGTATGACCGGCAGCGGCGCACTGGCAGGCATGGCCGTCGGTGGATTAACCGTACTATTTTGGAAACAATTCAGCGGCGGTTTGTTTGACATATATGAAATCGTTCCTGGGTTTTTATTTTCTGTTGTGATTATTATTTTTGTCAGTTTATTGGATAAACAACCGTCCCCGGATGTATTGCGGGAATTTTCACATGTCACAACAAACATCTGAGGGAAATAATGTGAAAATGAATAATATTGTAGAATATAAAATTCAATTTTTCATTTATTGTATTTAATGACGGAGATCTGGTCGCATATGGAAACGGAGATTAACGGAACCGCGAATAAAATTCCCAAAAAGAATTCTATCCTCGTTACGGGAATTATCATCGAAGGGCAAAAATATACTTCGGGAATGACGGATAATAATCTCTATCCGGGCGGCACTCTTTCCATGCAGACTCCTTTTTTCAAGCGGAAAGGATTGAATTTAAGCGAGAATTTTCTGGCAACTATTAATGTTAATATAAAACCAAGCACTTTTGTTGTCAATAATCCGGAATTTATTTTCCCGGATGTTAAATGGAGTCCGGAACATGATGCTGAAACATTTTCTTTTTCCCGGTGCAAGATCATTCATGAAGGGTTGGCAATAGAGGCGTTTGTTTTTTATCATATACAGCAAAAAAAAAGAGGATTATTTATAGAAGATTCCGTTTTTGAGATCATCGCGCCCTATATTCCCGGAATCAGGTATGGGGACAGGTTGGTCCTTGAACTGAATCCCGATGAGATAAAAATAAATTACAAGAGTAATAATTAATAAAATTCATAGGTGTTTTTTCGGAGAAATATAATATGAGCGGCATCAAAATAATCCATCAACCCGATGATAAAACGTTAAATGAGCTGGGAGTAACAGCCTGGCCCATCTGGACAAAAGAACCGTCTGAATTTCTCTGGTTTTATGAAATGGAAGAAACCTGTTATTTGCTGGAAGGTAAGGTCACTGTAACGCCGAAGGATGGTGAATCAGTAAATATCGAAGCCGGCGACCTGGTCACGTTCCCGCAAGGAATGTCCTGTACATGGAAAATACACGATAATGTGAGAAAACATTATACATTCAAATAAATTGCACTATCTCGAAAATGGTATGGAAAATTTCGGTTCGGATAACAGGTTATCGAAAAATGAAATTTTTATATTTCCACTGATTATTCCTTATTTTCTCAGGTCTGTTTAATAAAGATATCTTTTTTGTTTTTTTTGTCATTGATCCACGAATAGATGACATTCGCCCTGTCAATAATCCGCCATTCGTGTTCAGGTTCTGTTTCAGCACCCTGTGCCGGGATAACGGTTACATCGAATGTATTAAAAAATATTTTCTCTCTTTGATGATGTAATAATATCCCATTTTTGAAAATAAAAGCGTTTTCAAACAGGCCCATTTCGTTTATCAATAAAATACTTTTTCTGAAAACTTTGAAAAATTTTTGCCTTCGGGCATAAAAATAATACATATCAAGTTTACGTTTACATTCACGGGCCTTTTCAAAATCTAATCCGGCGCTGTGTTCTTTCATTTCCCGGACAATCGGGGATAAACTTTTAAAATTTGTGCCGTGCATAAAATCGATGGCGTCTTGAACGATTTTGTCGTACTCTTTTTTTGTAACGGCATCCCGGCATGGTCCGGCGCATTGTCCTATGTCATATTGAATACAGTTCGTTTTCTCATTCAGGTTTTTACATCTCCGTAATGGAAAAAGTTCGTACAGAACCTTTAAAAACTCTTCAAGATAATATCGGTCACGAAACGGACCGAAAATATGCTGTCCATGCAATATGTTATCCGGAAAAACAATCCGCAGTTTTGGAAATTTGTCCCGTGTAAACGTCAGATAGATATATTTCAGGAACTCTTTTTGTTTGACATTGTATTCCGGCCAGTGCTCTTTGATCAGTTCGTCTTCCCTGAGAAGAGCCAGGAGTTCGGAATGGGTCTCTTCCCAGGATATTTCCGCAATGTCCCGAATGAGCAAAAGTGTTCTGGGGTGCCGGGAATTATGATTAAAATTGAAATATTGCGTGATTCTTTTTTTCAGGTTGATCGATTTCCCGATATAAATAATCACCCCCTTTTTGTTCAGGAATTTATAAATTCCTGCTGTTTCGGGAATGGATTTGAGTTTTTCTTGCAGCCCTGCCGGATTATCCGGTTTCCGTATTCGTTTATTTGTTTTAATGTTGTGTGTCAAAGATGCTTCCGGTTTAAAGATCAGCCACTCGGATTATTGATTATCTACTGACTAATTATTTTGATAAACGATGTTAAGAAAACAATCATACATAATTATACTTGTTTATATTATATAAAATAGAATTTCAGGATAATGTTAACAATTACTTTTTTTCAGTTCTTTTAATGGAACAGCCAAAGACTTTTGTCACCGGTGTTGTAACCGGTTTTTCCGCCAATATTTCATCCAGTGCATTTTTCAGGTCTGCTGATTTAACATCACTTTCTTTGTTAGCGTCATCTATACGACCGTGATACAGAATAACCCGCTCGGAGTTGATAACAAAAATTTCAGGAGTTACCCGCGCCCCCAGCCTGTCCGCAATTATATTGTCTGTGTCCTTTAATATTGTAAAATTTAGATTTTTATCCAAGGCGTGTTTTTTTATTTCATTTATATCTTCCAATGAGTTGGAATTGAGTCCCAGGAAGGTCACTCCCTTTTTACTGTATGTTTGATACAGTTTTTCCATTCTTTCGTTGAAGGAATTCGAAACCGGGCATCGTGTAGAGATGAACATCAGCACGATCGCTTTTGAGTCTGTGTAATCGTCCAGGTTGTGTAATTGTTGATCATAATCCGACAGTGTAAAATTGTCAACTTTTTGTGTGGAATCCGCACACGTCACGGCTATGAACAAAGTAAAAATAATTGAAAGCGAAACAAGTAATTTTCCGAACATATAAAACCTCCGATTGACTTTGCAGAAATAAAATAATTCTATGTTCAAATATAAACAACAACATTATTGTGAATATTTCTTCACGAAAGATTATAAAATTAGTTTTAAAAACTATGGTAAATGACCATTAGTATGATTTTTGATTATTTATACCTTGGCAAATTTTTTGTTTCTTCATAATATCCCTCAACGCCGATCTCCTGCATACGTTTATTCATAGATAACCACCGCTGTTTTAAATCGGGATCAAAATTGGTTTTATCGCAGGGGAATTCGTCACATTGAAAACAGAAATCAACACCTTTTTCCTGATAACATTTGATAACCCCGCAGTCGGGATACCGGCAGGCGCCGCTGCGGCAACCGGGACAGTCGCCCTGTGTCAGAAAATCGAGCAGTTCCTTGAATTGCGGATAGTTTTTAAATACCGGTATAAATTCGGAGAACCGTTTCGCATATTGGTCGAACGAGCCCAATAAATTTTTCAGTTCAATACTGTGTTTTTTGATTAAACCGTTGTAAAAGCCCATGCATTTTTCGCAGTTCAAACCGCATGGAGCAAGGATTTTTAATATGTTGTTATAATCCATAATTTACATTCCTTATTTGAATTATATTCATTTTTATATTGACATGTTTGTATTTTCTGTTATATTAAATATAAAGTTGTGTTGGCCTTCCGTATAGAAGTTTGGTATTCCCGGGGCCCGGTGAAAATCTTCTGCTCCCTCTGATTACTTATACGACAACTTTTCGTTTTGAATACAAAAAAAGTATTCATTTGTGAAAACTATGAAAAAAATAATAATTAAGCAATTCTTTACCCGCATTCGGCAATGTTGAAGACCTTCTCATGTTGATCCTCTGCTATGTAATGTATTATTATTTTACATGAGCAAATCTTAATTTAAAAGAAAGGATTTAACAATGAATGTATTAAACGGTAAGAAAAGTTTTATATTATTCATCCTTTTTCTGATTTTGCCTACTTTAACATTTATTGAATCAGCAAGCGCAGTATGTGACGCTGACTTTACAGCAAATAAAACATCCGGCTGCAAACCATTGGTGGTTGAGTTTACAGACAAGTCCGAAGATGCAACGCATTGGTCATGGAGTTTTCCGGGCGGCACACCCTCGAGTGCTACCGGCAAAGGACCGCATACGGTAACCTATTACAATGCCGGTACTTTTGATGTAATACTGGATATAGAGTGCACCGGTGGAGCGGATTTGGAATATAAACAGGGCTATATAACTGTAGAGGATTGCGGGTGTGTTGCAGATTTTAAAGCTTCTCCAAGATCCGGTTGTGCCCCGTTAACTGTCACGTTTGAGGATATGTCTTCTGACGCAGTAAGTTGGGCCTGGAATTTTACCGGCGGAACACCGGCAACGGCAACAGGTAAAGGTCCTCATATTGTGACATATAATAACCCGGGTGTTTATAATGTCAAGCTGAGTATCCAGTGCCGGCAGGGTTCGGATGATCAGGTCAAGAACAAGTATATCAGCGTTGATGTCTGTGATGTACTCGATTTCGGCGATGTGCCGGACCCGACATACCCAACGCTGCTGGCCAGCGACGGCGCCCGGCATCTCATTGATTCAACATTATACCTGGGCAGCGGTGTGGACTCGGAACCCGACGGCCAGCCCGATCCGGCCGCTTCCGGGGATGATAATGACGGTAATGATGACGAAGACGGTGTTGTTATACCTACAAGTATTATAATTGGCAGACCGCTGGAACTTGGTTTTACAGCGTCGGATTCCGGTTTTTTAAGTGCCTGGTTTGATTTCAACAGGGATGGCGACTGGAAGGACGTTAATGAAAATCCAATTTTTAATTTTTTAATTGATAAAACAATAACAAAAACTATATCAATTCCCGGAAATGCCGTACCGGGCGAAACATACGCACGTTTCCGCTTCAGCAGGCAGGACAGTCTGCCTTTTGACGGATCTGCGCCGGACGGTGAGGTGGAAGATTATGTGATTTTTCTGGAAAGGGGTGAAAGTCAGGGCGACCTCGGTGATGCTCCCGACAGCACCAACAGTTTCGGCTCATATATGACTGCCTACCCTCCGGGAGGTCCCCCCGGAGTGATTGCTATGTATCCGACAGTCTTTCAGGGCGGTTCGCCGCCTCATGGGCCTTTTCATCACAGACCCTATGAAGATGCATGGCTTGGTCCCAAAGTCACTATGGAAAATGAAGCCGACCATTTGCCGGACGAAGACGGTCTTACCAATATCGATCCCAAATCCGATGTACCCGATCAGGATGGTGCAGATGATTGTATTATTACTGGATCATTGAATTTAAATCACTGTGCAGCATCTGATTTTATGGTCGAAATCAATGTTGTCGGCGGTTTTGCCACCCGGTATTTGAATGTGTGGTTCGACTGGAACCGTGACGGCGACTGGAGCGATATTATGGAATGTGAGGATGGCTCCGTCCTTTATGAATGGTCTGTTCAGGATCAACCGATAGGTTTTGGGAATGGTAAAACTCTATTTCCGACAACCCCGTTTCTGGCTTATCACCCGGATCAACCCGTCTGGATGAGAATTACACTTGCCGAACAAAAAGCGCCTCTGGTACCGGGAACAAAAATCGCAGACGGTCGGGGACCGGTCAATGGTTATAAATACGGGGAAACCGAGGATTATTATTTAGAGGGAGCCGGTTCCAAAGATATAGACTGGGGTGACGCGCCAGATTCGCTGTTTGTTCCCAAATATCCCACTTTAAGAGCGAACAATGGCGCCAGGCATTATATAAATCCCAGCTTTTTTTTGGGTAAGTTAATAGACGCGGAACCTGACGGCCAACCGTTCCCCGGGGGGATGGGCGATGATATTGGCGGCAATGATGACGAGGATGGTGTTATCCTGCCCGTATCATTAACTGTAAGCTCCTCGACTATTCTTACCGTCACAACAACCGGATTGGGGTCGGCCTATATAAATGCCTGGATAGATTTCAACGGTGACCGTGACTGGCTTGATGTGAATGAACATGTGATCGTCGATGCCCAGGTATTCGGGACGGTTACATCCACAATTCCAATGCAAACGACTTCTACTTATCCTTTTTCCATACCTGCCGGCGCAGTACCCGGAAAGACATTTGCCAGAATTCGATACAGTACCCAGAGGGGCCTGTCCGATAAAGGCCCCGCTCCGGATGGTGAAGTGGAAGATTATGAAGTAAATATTACCACTGAAGAAAAGTTTCCACTTAAATGGTCTCAACCTCCGTTACACAATCCGGATTCCCCCTTCCCCGATTGTTTCTGGGGGTGGGATGAACCGTCTTTGTATGAGCATCAAATCGTTGCGGATGACTGGTTGTGCACGGATGAACGACCTGTAACCGATATTCACTGGTGGGGATCGTATCTGAATTGGGACAGCGAAAAACCGCCTCCCGATGGTCCGGTTCGGTTCCATATCGGTATATGGAAGGATGTGCCCGCCGGCGCTGATTTACCCTGGAGCCATCCGGGGACTGTAATCTGGGAATGGATGGTTGATCGTGCTGCATTGAATGAACGACCGGTGGGTTGTGACTTTTTTCCCGGAGATATGAAAAATCCGGAAACCTGTTATAAATATGATTTGATTTTGCCCCCGGATGCCTGGTTTTACCAGCCGGGGGACTCTTCCGTTTTCTGGATCAGTATTGCCGCATTGTATGATAAGCCGCCCGAGGATTTTGTTTGGGGATGGAAAACACGCGAACACTATTTTAATGATAATGCCGTCGTTATTTTTGCACCGGCGGCTCCGGGAATCGGAGATGTGTTTATGGAAGGGCATCCCATAGGTGAGAGATGGGATATGGCATTTGAATTGACGTCCGAGGAGCCCGGAGAAGAAATAGATTTTGGCGACGCACCGGACCCAACCTATCCGACATTACTTATTAACAATGGCGCCCGTCATATCATCAAAGGCGGATTTCACCTTGGAACCGGGGTTGATCCGGATCCGGACGGTCAACCTGACCCGGACGCCGAAGGCGACGACAATGACGGGAATGATGATGAAAACGGGGTGAAATTTACCACTGCTTTACAGCCCGGACAACCGGCGACGGTAGAGGTAACAGCCTCCGCAAAAGGGGCCCTGAACGCCTGGATGGACTTTGATGCAAACGGCAACTGGGCCGGACCGGCGGAGCATATTATTGCCGCTCAACCGGTTTCAACCGGTACGAATACCTTTAATATCAACATACCTTTAAGCGCCCATCCGGGTGAAACTTTTACACGGTTCCGGTTCAGCAGTGTTCGCAGTCTGGGCTTTGACGGCTTTGCGCCCGACGGTGAGGTTGAGGATTATAAAGTCAAGATTGGTGAGGAAAAAGAACCCAAAGCCGAGCTTGGCGACGCTCCGGACGGCAGTAATAATTTCCCGCCGCTGCCTATGACGGCTTATCCGGCGGGAGGGCCTCCGGGCACCATTGCTCACTACCCGACCGTCTATCTGGCCGGTTCTCCTCCCTATGGCCCGATACACAGACTTCCACGGGACCTGGCTTTTCTGGGCAAGCATGTAACACTGGAAAACGAAGCCGACGTCGGTCCGGACGAGGACCCGACCAATAACATTGAACCGCAAACGGATACACCCGATTTGGACGAAACCGATGACGGCGTGAAAATGCCGCTTTTGCTGGCTAATTGTGTAAAGAATACATTTAATTATGAAATTACAGTTGTGAACATTACAACGAAGACATTATACGTTAATGTTTGGTTCGACTGGAACCGCGACGGCGACTGGACCGATACTATGACCTGTCCCGATGGCAATAACGTTCCAGAATGGGCCGTTCAGAACCAGGTTATTACTCTCTCCGCGCCCGGAATTTATAATTTTAACACTCCGACTTTCCTGGCCTGGCATCCCGAAACATCTGGAATTACACCGCCAATCTGGATGCGGATTACACTTTCCGAGCGTCCATGGGAATCGACAAATGTAAACGGTATAATTATTCCGGGAGGTGCCGGACCGGCGGACGGATACCAGTTTGGCGAAACCGAGGATTATTATTTTGTACCATTGATCACCGAAGAAGACTATGACTTTGGCGACGCGCCCGATCCGTCATTCCCCACACTGCATGCGAACGGCGGGGCATATCATTCAATCGTTCCCGGCGTTCATCTCGGTCCGTCCGTTGATCCCGAGGTTAACGGTTTACAATCCCTCAATGCAGTGGGTGATGATAATAACGGCATTGACGATGAGGACGGCGTTATTTTTACGTCCACACCGTATCCGGGTGGACCAGTCGCAGTTGATGTTATCGCATCCATAAGTGGTATGCTTAACGCCTGGGTCGATTTCAACGCCGATGGCGACTGGGAAGAGGCCGATGAGCATGTTTTTAACAATAAAGCACTGTCAGCCGGAGTAAATTCTCTTGTCATAAACATCCCGTCTACAACACCCGTGGTAAAAATATACAGCCGGTTCCGTTTTAACAGAAACGGCGGATTATCCTATAAAGGTCCAGCTTCGGATGGTGAAGTGGAAGATTACGCGGTACTGATCAAAAAGAAAGACGACGGGGGAGAAGGGCCCTTCAAGTGGTCGCAAAGACCGTTGTTGAATCCTGATTCGCCTCACCCGGAATGTTATTTCGGGTGGGACGAGCCGTCAATTTTTACCGAAAAGATCGTTGCCGACGACTGGTTCTGCAACGATCCGCGGCCGCTGACAGGAATTCAATGGTGGGGTTCTTATGCAGAGTGGGATTCGAGCAAACCGCCGCCAAACGCGCCGTCTAAATTCCATATCGGTGTATGGAAAGATGTTCCCGCCGGAGAAGACAGCCCGTTCAGCCATCCGGCTATGTTGATCAAGGAGTGGATCGTTAACCGGAGTTCATTGAATGAAAGGGTGAACCGGGGTGATTTTTTCCCGGATCGTATGGAGAAACCGGATTCGACCTTTAAATATACGTTTAACATTCCGCCTGAAGACTGGTTCTTCCAGGAACCGGATTCGACGATCTTTTGGTTAAGCGTTTCCGCGATATATAATACATTACCGGATTCCTGTATCTGGGGCTGGAAAACGAGAGATCACTATTTCAATGACGACGCCGTCAGTATTTTCAAACCGACAACGCCGGACAGCGGCGATGTTTATGAAATCGGCGAACCACTGCCGTTTTTGTGGGACATGGCATTTGAATTGTTTACCATTGAACCGGCCGAGAATTATGATTTTGGCGACGCCCCTGACCCGTCGTATCCGACATTTCTGGTCAATAACGGCGCATACCACATTATCGAACCGGGAGTTTTTCTCGGCGACAAAGTGGATGCGGACCCCGACGGCCAGCCCGATCCGGATGCGAAAGGGGACGACAATGACGGCAGTAACGATGATGACGGTGTTGCCTTTTTGACTCCCCTTAAAGCCGGTGAACAGGCCAAAATTCAGGTAACCGTTTCGGTAGACGGGGTATTGAATGTATGGATCGATTATAACGCCGATGGTATGTGGGACGGTCACGAAGAACATGTATTTATTGATGAATGGATAACAGCCGGGACAAATGATATGTCTTTTAATGTTCCGGATTTTGCCGTATCCAAAAATAATTTTGCCCGTTTCCGGTTCAGTACTCTCAGTCCGCGGTCTTATAAAGGCCTGGCCATTGACGGTGAAGTGGAGGACTACCGGGTACATATCATCGAGTCCGGCGTAAAACAGGAAGATAACAAGATCCCGACAGAGTTTGCCCTGCTGAATAATTATCCGAACCCGTTTAATCCGACCACGGTGATCCGTTATCAAATACCAAAGACGGTGCCGGTGAAATTGACGATTTATAATCTGTTGGGGAACGAGGTGCGTGTACTGGTTGATGATTTCCACGAGCCCGGTGAATATAAGGCTGTGTGGAACGGTATAGATAAATACGGCCGAAAGGTTTCAACCGGAATTTATATTTATTATATTAAAGCCGGTGACTTTACACAGGCGAAAAAGCTGCTGCTGATAAAATAAAACGGTTCGTCAAAAAAGTGAACCAATATATTTTTACGAATCAATAATCAATACCCGCCCGGAATAAATTTTAAGGGCGGGTATTTTATTAAATGTTCGAAATATTTTATTGTCATGAGCATGCAACAAAGGGACGCAGCCCCTTTTTGCAATGAATGGACAAATTGATATAGAATTACACAATTATAAAATAAAAAAACTTTACATTAAAACCCGTCGGCTTTGATTTCTTTCTCCGAAATTTCACCGTATTGGGCTACGCTGTCACGCAACTCGGAAGCTTTGCCGATCAGAACGAGTTGTAAATTATCGTTTGGGAAATATTTGCTTATGATCTGTCCTGATTTTTCTACGGTCATTTTGTCAACATTATCCTGAAAGTTGTTGATAAACGATTCGTCAAAATCATAAATATACATTTCCGTTAACAGATTGGCCAGGTCCCCGGACGTTTCATATTGCGGCGGGTATTGTCCTTTGATATAGTTTTTGGCCGAGTTCAATGTCGCTTCGTCGATTCCCTGTTCATGCAGCCGGTTTAATATCTCCAGGGTAACGTCCAGAGCTTCAAAGGTAGTTTCCGTATCGGTAAAACTTGATACGGCGAAAATACCGGTATTTTTATACGGGCGGAAAAAACTGGAAACGCCGTATGTTAATCCCCTTTTAATCCGCAGTTCATCCATTAGCCACGACGTAAACCTGCCGCCCAAAATGGTATTGATGACCTGAATGGCAATATAATCAGGATTGCCGCGTTTAATCCCGTAACCGCCGACCATGAATTGGGTGTCGGTCGCGTCTTCCTTATTAATTAATAAAACTCTGGTTTTATTCAGTACGGGGACGGGTTTATCCTCAATTTTGGCGGCCGTTTCTTTAACTTTCCAGTCTTTGAACAAATCCTGTATTTCCTGTTTCATGTTTTTTATGTTAAAATCCCCGACAATTGCCAGAGCGGAGCCTTTGGGAGTATAATTGGAATGATAAAAGTCCTTCAGATTTTTGACGGAAATTTCGGTTACACTTTTTATCGTACCGGGGATGGGATTGCCGTATACATGATCCCGGTATAAGAAGTTATCGTAATAATAACGGATAACGCTTCGGGGCCTTTCTTTTGCCTGTTCCAGTTCAACCAGCAATCTTGTTTTTCTTTTATCGAATTCGTCCGCATCAAAGAGCGGATTCAAAACTAAATCTTTCATAATGGGAAAGACCTGGTCCCGGTCGGTATTCACAAAGGACATGGACAGTCCTGCGTATTCTTTTGCCGCGTATGTATTAAATGAAGCGCCGATAAAATCAAGTGTTTCCTCGATTTGTTTTTTTGTATAGTTTTTAGTGCCGAATAAAAGTCCCTCCGCGGTTAACGAGGCGAGGCCGTATTTATTTCCATCTTTGACCGCTCCGGCTGGGAAAACAAATGATACATACACCAAAGGCACTTCATGCTGTTCCATCAGGTAGACGGTCAATCCGTTTTGTAAAACAGATTTTTCATATTCGGGCAATTTAAAAGCGCTTTCTGATTCCGCCGCGGGTGCATTCGTTCCGACTATAAGGCCTGCCATAAAAAACAGGAAAATCGGTAAATATAAAAATCTTTTCATTTTATTCCTCCTCGGCTTTCTTTAAAATGCCCACGGTTCGGTTTGATTTTTTCAGGTATTTTTCGGCCGCCTCTTTAATATCGGCAACAGTCACTTTTTGATATTCGTCCGGAGCGTTGAAAAGCAGTTCGTAATCGCCAAAGTACAGTTCGTACGTTCCGATCATGTTCGCCTTGCCGTCGATTTGTTCCATATCATGATAAAAATCTACCAATTTACGGTTCTTGACCTTTTGTAATTCATTTTCCGTTACACCGTCCCGTTTGATCTTTTCAATTTCTTCATAGATCGCTTTTTCCAGGGTGTCTTCAGGCACATCTTTATTACAGATGGCGTAAACGTAAAAAAGCGTCGGGTCGAACGCCAGCGGATAATAGGTCTCAACCGAAACGGCCAGTTGATTTTCGTCAATGAGCGCTGTGTATAATCTGGACGATTTACCTGCGGATAAAATTGAACTGAGTAATTCCACCGCGTAATAATCTTTGTATCTGGTTTCCGGAGCGTGATATGCGATCAGGATGTTGGGAGAGGACACATCTTTATGGACGTACAATCTTTTTTCGCCCTGTTGTTCGGGTTCGGTTGTATGCACGGGTCTGGGCGGTTCGTGCGACGGAATCGGTTCAAAATATTGTTTTGCCAGTTTTTTTATCTGTTCGACTTTAATATCACCGACCATGACGACTATGCCGTTATTGGGTGCGTAATAGGTCTTGAAATAGTTTTGCAGGTCCGTTTTGGTCCAGTTCCGAATATCGGATTCATAACCGATAACCTCCCACCGGTAGGGATGGGCCATAAACGCCACAGCCAAAACCTGTTCATTCAGCTTGAACCAGTTGCTGTTATTCAGATACATTGATCGTTCCGAAAGCACAACACCTCTTTCACTTTCAATCATTGAATCTTCAAATGCAAGATGGCCGATCCGGTCCGCTTCAAGATCAAAGATCACTTTTACCGCATCGGAGGGGAAAAAGTCGGTATATACGGTATTGTTCTCCGTAGTATATGCGTTATTGGCTCCCCCGTTTGCCTCCATAACCCGGTCAAATTCCTTTGGTCCGTACTTATTGGCTCCGTTGAACATCATGTGTTCGAAAAAATGCGACAACCCGGTAATGCCGGGAACTTCGTTGCGGGAACCGACCTTCCAGAATATATACATATTGGCATTCGGGATGGAATGGTCTTCCAGCACAAAAAATTTCATTCCATTCTCCAGCGTGAATGTGTGTACGTCCTCCAACCTGGTCATGGCGGAAAGGGTTGACGCCAATAAAAGGATCAGGAAAACGGATTTTAACTTTTTCATAGAATCCTCCGGTTTTGTATATTTTTTGAATCATCAGTTATGTGATGGAATGCCTGAAAAATAATGAAAAATACAATAAACAGTCCGTTTTTCAGATTTTATATTCAATACAGTAATGGTTTTTGTATAATTTTCTGCCTTAATATCTATTTTAAACATTACGTAACAAGCATTAAAAAGTTTTACTTTTTTTAATGCAATAAAAAATCGGGATTTAGGCACCCAACATCTATTCCGATTTAATTTAGAATATATTTATTATTATTGAATTTCAGTTACCGTAAAATCGGAATATAAACCGTATTCCAGCACGTCATATTCCAGACCTTTTGGCTGGATTTCCGGGGCATATTTAAAACTCCACGGCGTGACGATACCGCGGTTTCTTACATTATGGTGCGGGCCCAGCAGGTTTTTCAATGTACCATATACTACCACCTTTATATCATTGTCGCCATCTTTAACAAAAGCCGATATATCGACTTCGTAAGGCTGCCAGCCAATAATACCCGCGGACTTTTCATTAACGCGCACTTCAGCCACGCTGCCGTTCCATCCTGAAAGGGAGACCTTATAATTTTTACCGGCAGAAAGTTTGTATGTTTTACTGTAAGCCACACCATCCGCGTAAAACGGCAGTCCCTGTTCGTTCCAGGCGCCATATGTGAGCTTTTCCGCGGGCGTTAACTTCCAGCCGTGTTCCACCGGTAACAGCCCGAAATCGCCCAGCAGGTAAACCGGTTCCAGTTCGGCATGAATCGACATGGGTTTGCGGATTATCGTGATGTTGTTTTTCCCGCTCGTAACCAGGCTCGCTATATCGTACACGGCAAAAGACCGGTCCAGGAACCATTCACCTTTTATGGGTTGTACGGGATGTTCATTTACGGAAATTTTGAACAGATCCGGCCTTTCAGCAACAACTTTTAATCCATCCGTATCCAGGTCAGAATCGATCTCAAAGGGAAATACGGCCTCAAATCCGGTATCTTCCCCAAAGTTGTCTTTGTCCAGAATGTCGGTTTTATATTGCGAGGATGAAACCCAGGGATTATCCTCGAATCCGTAGTGCTGGAATATTTTAAATGACGCCGTGTAGAAATAGATATTTTCATACACATTGTCGCCTAATTTTAGAGTACAATAATCAAGTGTAAAAGTATTTGGTTTTGTTCGTAGAATTTTTCCCGGGTCTTCCGTTTGTATAATCCGTGCGGCCTGGACATTCTCTTCTGTTACCTCCTGAACGCCCGAGTTGTTCACCAGCAGTGCGAGACTGTTGGCCGGGAGCAGATCAAAAGATATTTTGAGTTTATTGCCGGTCTGTAAAGCGGGATATGGTCCGGTTTCTCCCGTTATTGCGTTCATAACCTGAACGGATGCACCTTTGATGAACAATTCCCCCTTTGAGGCTTCATCAAGACTTGAATTGACGAGAAACAACAGTTGGCCGTCGTCAAACAGGCGTCGATGGTGGAATAATAAACCGCCTGAATTATCAGGATTTGTGAATTGAATATTCGTGCTAATAAGCCGGTTTGCGGCGTTTTCAGTTACGGAATTGAAACTCAGCCAGGAGTTTTTATTTGATTCGGCAAGGTTTCGACATTTATCGGTTTTAACGCCGTTTATATAATCCGGTGGTTCCGTAAAGCATAATACTTTACCGCCCTGCTGCAGGAATTTTTCCAGCAGGGCAAATGTCGGGGCGTTCAGGTTATCCATGCCCGGCGGAAGAACAACAATTTCATAGATCCTTTCTCCCACGGCAAATTTTCCATCAATTATTTTACCGTGATCGTTGATTATATTTTCACAGCCGAGGTCATATTCTATCTGTAGTTTTTCGAGACGGTTCAGGAAATCCGTAAATTGTGCGCCGATTTCCCCGAACCGTTGATTTGATTTCACGGAAGAATAATACATCCATGTCGAGGTGGTTGGTTCCAGCACCAGAGTTTTGTTGACCTGTCGACCCGAAGCCAACAGCATGGATAATCTGGCGTAATAATCCGCCATATAACGATAAAAAGGCCACCAGGGTTCGTGATAGGAAAAAGCCTGCGGAAAGTCATGTTTACGGTCGCCCATCAGGGTCATGTAGGATAAATGCTGGTTCATGAAATTCACGCCCAGCGCGTATTCCCAGTCACCCAACCGTTTCATGTCCTCAAAACGCAATTCCCATCCGGCGGCGCCGTAGGTTTCGCTCAGCGCCCGGCGGCGGTCCATTTGATTGGCCACACTTGCCAGCTCTTTAACGGCGCGGACATTGCCGAACTGGACGCCGTCTTCGCTGAATGTGTTGAACAGCATGTCGATTGCCGGGACCTGGTGCCAGGCGTACATGGCCATATTGTCGCCGCCGTGATGCGGACTCGGCCAGCCGTGCTCCCAGTAATGACCGGTCCATTTCAAATTGTGCGTTTCGGTGTATTGATACCAGGGCTTGCTCCAGCGTTCTATGAACAATTCAAGCAAAGTGGCGTAATAGTTATGCCGGATACGCCGCCAGTCTCCGGTTTCGTCAAACAATGAAGGCAAACAGATTTTAAGATCATAACCCCAGCGTTCATGAAAACGGTCAAACAGATCGGGTGTCCAGCGGATACAATTTTTCCCCTGCGGCGTGCTGATATTGGGTTCGTCGGTGAAAATGCCCGGTACGGTTTTACCGAATTCTTTGCCGATGCTTTTTTCATAACCGGTCATGGTCAGCTCGATAAATTTATCCGTTACCCCGGGGTAGATAAGGTCCACGTATGAGAACCCGCCGTACCATTTGGATTTTCCATAGTAGGCGACCCGGAACAAATAATATTCGCCTTTACCGGATTTTTCATTTGCCGGATCGAGTATTTCAATAAAAGCGTTACCCGACTTTTTCAGGATCAGGGTATATTTCTCTGCTATATCATCCGGCAGGACGGAGGCTTTGTCCAGTACAAGCCCCTGACCTTTGTTATAAGATTCCGGCATCTCCGCGGGTACATGCCCGCCGGCGAATCCGCTGGGGAAAGAATTTTCGTCATACAGCCATGCCTGCATGCCCAATTCTTTCGCTTTGGCAACGGCATAAGCGATCAGATCGAACCATTCATCGGACAGGTATTCCGTGATCAGTCCGTAACGCGGGTGGATGAACACCCCGCCGATGCCCTTGCCTTTGAAATCCTCAAGCTGGATATCAATTTCTTTTTCGGATACTTTGTCGTGCCATATCCAGAACGGCGCCGTTCGGTATTCTAATGGGGGATTTTGAAAATTATTGGTTAATTCGTTAATGGATGTGAACCTGTGCGATTCCCCCGATGTTGATTGCTTTTGACAGTTAAATAAAAATAAAATGAATAATGCAAGCAGAACATTTATAAATTTTACTTTTCGCATTTTATTTCCCCTCTTTAATGAATATCACTGATGTCCGGTTAACGGACACCGCCGTATCATCCGAGTTACAAGTTCTATAAAATCAGTTTATATAATTATAAAAATCTATTTTTTACAAATAAATCAATTAATGCTGTTTTATCCGAAAACGTTATAATAATATGAATATGTTGTGAGTGTCGCGTCCGGGTTTAACCGGACACTGGTGTATGAATATTTGTATTTAATTGTCTTTATGTTTCTCTTTGCCGTATAATAAAACCGCTAAGAGTATCATTAGTCCGCCTGTTACCACATATACATCCGCAAGGTTAAAAATGTACCAGCGTACGTTTCCGATGCCGATATCGATAAAATCCACAACTGCGCCATGATACAACCGGTCGAATGCGTTGCCGATAAAGCCGCTGAAAATAAATAGCAGGGCTATTTGTGTGAATGTATGTCCCTTTTTTATAAAGTTCTGCGGGATTTTCAGATAAATATATACAACAAGCGCGATAACGAGTGTTTTGGATAACACAATAATAACGGGTGGCGTGCTGCCGACCGGCAGCCCGAATACCAGACCCCTGTTCAAAACAAGATGGAATTTCAGCAGATTCCCGAAAATGTTTACCTGCGCTCCCGGTTGCAGTTTGTCAACAATGAGAAATTTTGTCAGGATATCAATTGCGGCCGTGATTAACACAAATAGGGGGTAGAGTATTGTTTTTTTCATAAAGCATGTCTTCTTTCGTTCAATGTATTTATGCGGGTCTGATGAATTAGATTTTTGGACCGTTTCTTTAATGTCAAACAAACAGTGATAAATCTCAGGAATTTAATACCTGTCAGGTAAATTGTCAAGTATATTCAATGCAGGGAGGATTTACCCATATATTCAGTATTTGAAAACGAGTTTTGAAAAATTTAAAATCGCTGGGCCCAAAAGATTATAGATCACGCGTATTCCACAGATAACACAGAACCGTAATAAATTTGTGTTGGGAAATAAAGTTTATTCTTTCCATTTTATATTGCAGCCCAGACTCGGTTTTTGGTCCGGATTTACCGGCCGATTGTTCAAAATATTGTCCAGGGCTTCCCGTACATCTTTGCCGGTTACGGGGATGTTGTTTCCGGGTCGGGAATCATCCAGTTGACCGCGGTAGACAAGCTTCATTTCTCCGTCAAATATATAAAGATCGGGTGTGCAGGCCGCATCATATGCCCTGGCAACGTCCTGGGATTCGTCGTACAGGTATGGAAAGGGATAACGCATGTTTTTCCCGACCTGCTTCATCTTGTCCGGCGCGTCATCAGGATATTTTGTTATGTCATTGGAACTGATGGCGATAAATGATATACCCTTTGTCAAATAATCATTGGCAAGCGCTACCAGTTGCGGATTTACGTGTTTGACAAACGGACAATGATTGCATAAAAACATAATGACCGTCGCATTATCGGCTTTGAGCTCGTCGAGGCTCATATTTTTACCGCTGATCGTATCCGGCAAAGTAAAAGATGGAGCTAATGTCCCTAACGGGAGCATATTTGAAGGTGTATTGGCCATAAAATATTTCCTTAAATTGATGCATGATTAAATTTAAAAAGTTTAACAAAAATAAATGAATTTCATTCCCGGAAATTGTACGGAAGAATACTGATAAAACGGGCTTTATTATCGTGGAAATATTTCCGAAATGATTTCCAAGTTTACAGGCTTTACCTCCTCCGAATACATCTCGAGGGGAAATGAAAGGGGATGTTTATTATCAAGTATACTTTAAATTTAAGAGCGGATATTCGGAAAGCCGTGTTATTAAATAGCCTGTATTTTTATGTTCAATTTTGCTTTGTATCTATTTTAGACGGACATACCCGGGTCTGCAGAAATAAAAAAACATAATGAATAATTTCAGGTATGGCATGTTCACATTATAAATATAAATCGATTTGGATGGAGAGAAACCAAACAAATAAACACTTTCTGGGCAGCGGATCAGCCTGGGAACCATGAAGTAATAATTTACACCCCCCTTAGTCCCCCCTCGAGGGGGGAATGAAAGGGGGGTGTTTATTAATTAAGAAAACTTGTTAATTTAAAAGTCGATATTTGATATGCTGTGGCATAAAACAGCCTGCATTTTGATTTGCAGGCTCGACTGAAGAATACCTTTATCGTGGACAAGGGATTTTTCTCTTATCTCAGCAATAAAAGTTTTTTACAGGAAATAAAATTATCGGTCGCCAGTTTGTAAATATAAACTCCGCCCGCACATGGATTTCCGTTGTTATCCCTTCCATCCCAGGAGAAAGTGCGAAATCCGGGAGAGAATTCCCCGTTTTGCAAAGTTTTTATCAGTTGGCCCTTTATATTATATATATAAATTTCGGCATACATTGTTTTGTGAATATAAAACGGAATTGTTGTTTCCGGGTTAAACGGATTCGGGTAATTTTGATAAAGAACCGCCGGGCCGGGTGTTTTTGATTTATCGTTTTCCGGTTCTACCGAATTAATATACTTTTTCGGAAATTCAAAATTCGTATTATCATCAAAAAATGCTGTGCCCAGCAATGACGGGTGACCGGCCAGCCCGAACACCATGGTGGAATAATCCACTCCCTGAACGAATACGGCTTGCTGTGAAGGATTATTATACCTGAATCTCCATAGAATTTTGGGGGCCAGTGTAGTGGGTAACTCGTAAACGCCTGATGAGTTGTCCCACAACTGCGCCAGATTATTGTAACAAAGCGTATCGACCGGAATGAATCCCGCAATTATATGCGGTGAGCAGATCAAATTCGGATTGTCGTTAATTCTATCCGCATGATAGCCGCCGCCGGGGACTTCGCCCGCTCCCAGCCCCCATATATAATCAGGGGCATCCGTATTGTCACGCCACCACCGTTTATCCGCCGACATTGCACTTTCCAGATAAAAAAGATAGTCTGAATTTTTTCTGAAATAGTGGCATAAATAATATGGAAACTGGATCACGAAACTCGATACAAAACTGCCCGGATTGTCGGTCAATAATGTATATTGATCATACTTTTTAGTCGGTAGTCCGGATATGTTTCCGTAAGAATTGTTCCACGATGTTATAGCCCGTCCGTCATCCCTGAAATCGTTTTTTGCCAGCCAGGCGACGATCATATATTCATTGAACGGTTTTGTCTTTGCTTCTCCTGTCCCGGATTCGTTAAAAGTCATATAGAGATCACCGGTGACGGGATCGGCAATAGCGGATATCCAGTCTATGGACAGGTACAAAGAATCGGCCAAAATACGGATTTTGTTATTGTCGGGAAAATACGTTTTACAAAACAGCGCCCCCGAGACCAGGATACCCGTATCGATACTTGAATATTCACTGTCCCATATCCTGTGGCCGTCATTCATATCTATAAAATGACAAAAAAATCCGTTATTCATATTTCGCGCAGGGTTAAAGCCGTTCCTTTTTTCATAACCGAGCATGGCTTCAAGCGTTTCAATTATATTGTTTTCCGCATCCTGCGAATATCCGAGGCTGTCGGCAATACACAGCGAGACCAAACCCATGCCGATTGAAGCAATGGAGCACACACTTATCGCTCCGTTATTAAACTCGAGTTTGTCGGAATATACACCCCGGGTATTTCTAATAATGCGGTAAAAGTCTATGCTGTTGATCAGTAATTTTTCAAGTAACGTTTTGGGTAAGGCATGGGTCGTTGCACTGATCCGGGAAGTATTTGTTTGAGAATAACGGTTGCCCGCATCTGTGGGTGAAATTTTATTTTCCGCCCCAGGGCCGGCAGCACCATATTGCCGGTTTTTTGTGGAAGAATAAACTGTTAGTTGTGAATAAAGATCTAAATACAACGCTGTGATTGTGAGGAATACAACGGTGAGAGTAATTTTAAATTTTACCATTTTTCCAGCTATTAGTTTATTAACTGATTATTAAAATATTAACAAACCGGAAATTATACAAAATTCAAAATATTTTATAAAATGTTTAGTGCCATGTCAAGTTAAGAAAAGTTATATATTTTCAAAGTATTATTTATGTTTTGAGTTTAAGAGCCTATCCTGAGTTAACCGGACATAAAGACATCGTAATATAAAAAAACCGGCGTCAGTTTGATACATAATTGGCGCCGGTTTTCTGAAAATGAATTGATTAGAATAATATCAAAATAATATAATATTAACCCACCGGTGTAACTCTATCCATGGCGGCTTCGATAATTTTTTGCAGCATTCCCGAATATGAAATACCGGCGATTTTTGCCATTTTGGCAAGGTGTCCGTCCCAGCACCATCCGGGATTCGGGTTCGCTTCCAGCAGTCTCGGTGTACGATTATTATCCAGACGCCAGTCAAATCTCGCGTAATCACGACAACCCAGTCTTTCAAAGAGTTTGATACAACTTGCAATTAAAAACCGTTCCCTATCCGGGGCCAGTTTCGCGGGGATGGATTTGATCTTCCAGTAAGGTGAAGCGGGGTCCCATTTTGCTTCATAACCGCAAATCTTGGGCAGCCCTTCGGGCAGTTCGGAATAATCTTCCTCGATGATGGGTAAGGTTAAATAAGAGTTGGGCGGATTTCCGATAATGCCGACGCTGATATCCTTTCCGGTGAGGAATTCCTCAACCAGTATAGGCTGCTGATATCCGAATTTTTCCCTGATTATATTGATCGCGTTTTCCAGGCTTTCAATATTATAACAAACACTGTCCTGGGTTATACCGTAACTGGAATCTCCAAAGTTTGGCTTGACGATTACCGGAAACGAGATGGTCAATTCGATGAAATTTGTGTCTTCCGGCTTGATAAATAACGCCTGTGGTACGGGTATGTCCATTTCTTCCGCGATACCACGGACCAGAGATTTATCATAACAATAAGCCAGGCATTGCGGAGTTCCCCCGGTGAACGGTATCTGCGCCACCTCCAGTAATGCCGGGACGTGCAGTTCTTTTGTCGGCTCATTGTTAAAACCTTCATCACAGAGATTAAAGACCAGATCATTTTTTTTGATTTTACTCAGGTCGTTTATCATCGTATTGTGGTTGTCAAAATATGAAAATTTAAAATTATGTATTTTACTCAGCCCTTTTTTCAATTCATTTATCGTGTACATGTCATCGTCGTCAAAAGTGGCATTGGGTTTTATTTTATCCTGCTTTCTCGGATCACCCATTAAAACCGCGACGGTACGTATGGCTTTGTGCGGCTCTTTGATCATCGACCATTCTTTATTCGCCGTACCGACCAGTATCAGGCGTCTGCCCATCATACCCAGGTCCTGATTCCTTTGTGAACTGGTCAACAACTCCTGTTCCAGTTCAATATCGACAAATCTGCATTTTTTCAGCAATTTTTTGATCTTTTCATCCGTATATAACCGTTCCGCGTAAAACTGGTCGGCAATCACTCCCTTTTTAACATGTGTAATTACTTCCCGGGATATCAGCCGCTGCGAGTCTTTGGAGAGAGACCTTTCCCGGCAGACAAAATAACTTTTATCTATCCATTCCCAGCTTCGCGGTTCATAATTGGTCATCATATAATTCCCGTCTGTAATGTCGATGAGAACCTTTCCGGACGGTTTTAATACGCGTAATACTTCATTCAGAACGCGGACATCGTCGTTCATTGTTTCAAAATAACCAAAACTGTTACCCAATATTAACACAAAATCGAATTTATCGTTTGTAAATGGTAGTTTACGAGCGTCACCCTCTTTAAATGTTATTCCAAAACCTTCTGTTAAATTAATTGAACGTGCCTTGTTAATCAGGTAATGAGACCGGTCCATCCCAACGATGTTTTTATATCCTCTTTTAGCCAATTCAATAGAATGCCTGCCCTGACCACAGCACAAATCCAGAATGAAGCTGTTTTTTTCCGGTGAGAGTATTTTTAAGAACAGATCTATCTCATTAATTGTGATGGTTTCATCGCTGACCACATCTCCGTCTGTTCGTAAATAATTCGCGTTGAACAGATGTTTCCACCAATCCGCTTTTACATAACTTTCCAAATCCTCTACCGGGCCCAACACCTCAATCAGATTTTTCTTTTTGGGGTTATGGTTAGAGTGTTTACCATTACTTTTTTTCATTTTTTATACCCATAAACAAATAGGTTAATTTATAAGGCGGTCATTTACCGTCGACTGATTAAAACTTTATTTTAAAAACATAATGTTTAAAAAAAAAATTCGGCAAATATAAATAATTAGTTATTCAAATACAATGTTTTTTTTAGATTGTTAATGAAATGTATCCCTGACTCTGTCAATGTCCTCTAAATTCCCAAATGACAATTTTTTAATTCAGATCAATCTTTTGAAAACAAACCTGATCTAAAAAAAAACATGTTTTACCTTATTTTGATTATCGGGAGAATATATCCGGGGTGAACCGGACAATAGTATTTTATAATTGTGATGAATTTATTTCCCGTTTTTCCATACATTCATCAATTCGGAAACCGAATTTTTCATACAAGCTGTGAGCATCTTTTGTTTTGAGTAACTGCAATGATTTTGGAATATTGGGATGCTCCACGATGATTGACATTAAAAATTTTCCCAGCCCCTTACCCCGGTGATCGGGATGGATTATAATATCCGCAATCCATGCAAACACCGCATAATCGGTCACAACACGGCCAAAACCGATTTGTTTATTGTGGGAAAAAATGGAAAAGCACATTGAATTCTCGATACTTTTACTGACGAGTTCGGGGGGTCTGTCCGCTGCCCAATAAGTGTCCGATAATAATTCAGCTACTTTACCGATGTCAACTCTGTTTCTGTCATCGGATATAACGTATTCGTCTTTATACCATTCCATTCTTTTCTATATTCCAAATTGTATATTTGAATAAATTCCGAAATTTACCGTGCCTTGCACTCTCTTCCGTAAAAACGCTATGGTTTCTTATTGCATCAGAGCGGTGCGTACTTTGGCCAGCAGCGCTTTTACTTTAATTTTGGGATCGCCTTCTCCCAGTGTTTCAATCGGTACATAACCGCGGTAACCTGAACTTTTAAGAATAGACGCAATTTTGTTGACATCCGTTTCGGTTTGCTGTCCGTTTACATAGATATTTTCTTTGAACTGCCATGAAACGGCGTACGGCGCCATCCGGGCGATTTCCTCATACGGATTTTCGGACCGATAACTGCCAATATCGAGTACCAGACCGAACCAATCGGAATTGACTTTTTTTAACAGATTTAATGTTTCATCGGCGGTTTTGAGAAAATCCCAGTGATTCTGGACCGCAACCATTATCCCGTGTTCTTTCCCGAATTCCGTGCATTCCTGAATGTCTTTAACCATCCATTCCTCGGTCTGTTCCCGGCTATAACCGTCCGGTACATTTCCGCCGGTAAAAATGCGGATAACCGGCGCGCCAATTTTCACGGCGATATTTATCCAGTTTTTAATGAGTTGAATATCCGCCTTTCTTTTTTCTGTATCGGGGATTGTAAAATCATTACGAATACCGGTCCCGCTGATTGCCAGGCCGTTTATAAAAGCCTTTCGCTTGATATGGTAGATATAATCATCGGCCGGTACTTCCGGATAATTCGGAAAATAATAACCTGTCAGGTCTACGGCGTCAAAGCCTTGCTCAGCGCAGTATTCAACAAGATCGTCCAGGGTCATACTGCCCTCATTTAGAGGTTTATTGAATGAATAGGCGTTCAGACTGATTTTTAGTTTTGCCCCATCCGTCCTTTTAACTTTATTTTGCGCGTTGAGTTTTTGAGGCGACGAGGCAAAGACCGCCATAGCCGGTAATGCCAATGACCTGATAAGGAATTTTCTTCGATTCGTTTTTATTTTCATGACCAACACCTCTTGAATAAAATTTCCAGTAAAATATTGTTAATCCGTTTTATTCAGGAATGTCCATAACCGGATCGGGCATGGAACCGGTCCTGGTTTTGAATCGCTGAATAACTTTTTGCTGTTCAATTGAGATAATATATATATATTCTTCAAGCTCGGCGGCGGTAAAAGCATATTTCCCATCCCGGGAAATGGAAAGAGAACAGGGCTGATCGGGTAACTGAATATAGGCGTGTTCGATGTACGTTTCCGGATCGGCGAACCCGATACCTTTATCGCGGGACGCGTATATCAATTGTTTACGGTCCGGCGTTAAAGCAATGCGCAGCGCGCCCCTGTTGATCCTGTCAACCTCTTCAACTTTTAGAACATCGATGACAGATATATAATCCCTGCAGGTTACAAATAATTTATTCCCCTCCTCGAAAAGAACGCTGCCCTGAGGGTTTTTGCCGACCGGAATCACCCTGATTTCATCAGACATTCTGTTTATCGCCGTAATACTATCGGATTGCGTGTTGCTTGTATACACCCATTCCGCCCCTGAACTGACCGATAAAAAATGCGGGACTGTGCCTTGTAGCTCATAATCTTTAATAATCTCCTGTGTGTATGGGTCAATAAAAATTACCCTGCCCGGATTTTCCGTACCGACCGCCAGCAGTCCGGTTTCCGCATCCAGCCGTATGGCATGCGGACGGCTAAATTGTCCCGTCCCGATGATTCCGGCTTTTTGTTTTTTTTGCAGGTCGATAACGGTTATGGTTTCACCGCCCTCGCCGGTATCGGTATCACGCATCGTTCCGGTATCGGTGATATAGGCGAATCTGCCGTTTGCGGATAAGACCATTTCATGCGGATGGATACCTGTGTCAATACTTTTGATATAATTTCCCATAAAAGTATAAAAACTGACCGCATGCAATCCCTTTTCCACAACGATCAATTCCGGTCCGTTGAATAATTCTTCCAGTCGATTATAACCGGGACCGATGTTTTTATACCATTTGATATTTCGGGTTTTGGTGCCGATGGCGGCTATGTCCGGCAGGCCATCCTGGTTAATATCTTCAATATAAACTCCCGCAGCCCCCATATTTCCTTCATCCAGAGCAGTCCGCTGCCACCTGATTCCCTTACCGTCATAACTGCGGTACAGATACAGAGAAGTATTGCCGCCGCGATATCCGGCAACAATTTCGTCATTACCGTCAAAATCAAGATCGGCGCAAGCCAGCGCGTGACCGTCTGTGAAGGTGTTATCGATAACATGACGACTCCATAATGTATCCTGACCGTTTTCCTGCAAATAAACAACCAGTTGATTACCATGCCAGGGTTCAATTGTTGCCAGGAAAGAAGTATTTGAATAATACAGTTTCCCCTGAACAACTTCACTGCAGCCGCGGCGGTCTGTCGCAGACTGGAATCCGCCTGTTAATAGCTTTTTCGTCCAGGTGAGATTATTGCCGAATCCCGATGCGGAAAAAAGATTTATGCCTTCAAAACTTGCAGTAAGCAGATCTTCCCGGAAATCCTCACCTCTGCTGATGACTGATATCCCGTGCGCAGCCGTGAGGGTAGAATCAATAATGTGCCCCTCCCACAATGCGCTGTCGGGCGGGTCCGGGATGGTATAGTATGTAAACTTCACACCCGAGTTATACTCGGGTTCCCGGGCGCCGGGTCCCAAAATCGGCAGATTGATCAGTTCTTTTTCTCCGTCCCAGTTTATATCCGCCCAGCGAATACGGTGCGAGGTGGGTTGCTCCCCGATTTTAAAGATCGGCCATTCCTGATCTATTGGACCCGGATTTTTGAGCCAGTTCAAAACACCGCCTGTGGTTGTTTCCTGCAGGTCAAAGTCGCTTGCCAGGGCAAGGTCTACCAGACCGTCACCGTTGATGTCGTATAGAGCGATGTCAATGTTCCGGTTTGTTGCGGTTGTTATAATGTGCTTTCCCCAGTCAGGATTCCGGTACCAGACCAATTGAGACGGGTAGGTTGATAACGCGATAATGTCCGGTCTGTAGTCATTATTTAAATCGGTAACGTAAACCCGGTAACCGTCGGGAACATCGCTGTCAATCGTATTGGATTCGAATAATGGGAATTCTCCGTATTCAGGGGCCGGTAAAGCGGACGGGAGGGGATCGATGATATCATCTGCCCGGGTGCAGGAATAAAGTAATAATATTAAAAATATAAAAACTTTAATTTTCATAAAATTTCCTGTTATATCAAATTTCATTTAATATGAAATGATTTTGTTCGGATTAATGTTAAAGAAATTAATAAATAAAAACAACTCTTTTTGGAGGAATTCGTGAGTAAATTAATTAATAATTCGGAGGAAAGAAAAAACCTGCTTAAACATATGATCCTGCAGTTACACCAGGGTGAAGCCCCTGAGCGGGTAAGAAAACAACTCGTGGAACTGCTACAAAAAATACCCTATGATCATGTTGTCGAGGTTGAACAGGAATTAATTAACGAGGGATTGCCGGCGGAAGAAGTGCTCAAGTTGTGTGATGTTCATACCCAGGTGCTTGAGGGACATATTGATCAAACCGGCGCCAGGCAGGTACCGGCGGGCCATCCGGTGGATATCCTCAAAAAGGAAAACCGCGAGCTTGTCAAAGTGGCTGAAAACCTCAATTTGCTTTATTCAGAATCGGCTGAATTGGGACCTGAGGACGTTCCCGAATATTTAAACCGGATCAGGTCTCTTTTTAATGATTTAATACAAGTTGATAAACATTACCGGAAAAAGGAAAACCTGTTGTTTCCGTTTTTGGAAAAATACGGAATAACCGGTCCGCCAAAAGTCATGTGGGGTAAACATGATGAAGCCCGGGATTTGTTGAAAGCGGCGATTGAAACGGCAGGAGTAAGACAAAATGTAACGCCTGACGAGGTTCAGGTTTCCGTCGATATGATTTTTAAACCCGCCTCGCAGGCAGTTGTCGATATGACAATGAAAGAGGAGGAAATTCTATTTCCCATGAGTCTTGACACTCTTACTGATACCGACTGGTATGAGATCTATCGTCAAATACCTGAAATCGGTTTTTGTCTATATGACCCAAAGGAAAAATGGCAGCCGGAAGGTAATATCATTCAGGAAAAATTTGAAACAAAAGGTGATGCGATAATACTGCCGAGCGGCAGTTTTTCTGTTTCGGAATTGACCGCGCTTTTGAATACTCTGCCAGTTGATATAACATTTGTCAACAAAGATGATAAAGTCGCGTATTTTACCCAGGGAAGTCACAAGATTTTTGACCGTAACCGTTC
The DNA here is from genome assembly GCA_016934825.1 of Candidatus Zhuqueibacterota bacterium. GTDB lineage: Bacteria > Zhuqueibacterota > Zhuqueibacteria > Residuimicrobiales > Krinioviventaceae > Fontivivens. The sequence goes on along the minus strand of JAFGSB010000050.1, from coordinate 5,689 downwards.
AATCCTGGGAAGGGATGTAAAACTGTGTCATCCCCCGGCAAGTGTACATATTGTAGAACAGATATTGAACGATTTTAAAACCGGCAAACAAAACCATGCGCCGTTCTGGATCCGGGTGAACGACCGGTTTATTCATATTGAATATTTTGCCGTTCGGGATGAAAAGGGAGAATACTATGGTACGATCGAGGTCTCCCAGGATTTGACAGAAAAACGAAAACTGTCGGGTGAACGGCGGTTATTGTCTTATGAGGAAAAGTAAAATGCCGGAAAAATTGATAATTACTCCCAAAACCAAAATCGCCGAGTTATTGGAAGCCTATCCGCAACTGCAGGATATTCTGATCGAAATGGCGCCGCAATTTAAAAAATTGCGGAATCCTGTTTTGCGAAAGACCATTGCCCGGGTGACAACTTTGCAGCAGGCCGCCGTCGTCGGAAATGTGCCGGTGGATAAACTGATTAACGAATTAAGAAAAAAAGCATGTCAGGAAAAAATGGAAGATAGCGTCTCCGAAATTGATCATTTGGACGCGGAAAAACCCGGCTGGTTTTCGGAAGAACGGATCGTAAAACGGCTGGATGCCCGTCCTTTGTTAGAAAAGGGCGGAAATCCTCTGACAGTCGTTTTAAAGGACGTCCAGGAACTGGGTTCGGGTGATATCTATGAATTAACGACGGCATTTTTACCCGCGCCGTTGATAAAAAACGTCCGGGCAAAAGGTTATACTTCATGGTCAAAAAGAACAGGGGAGGAGGTCATAATAACTTTTTTCAGTAAAGAGGAAAACGGCTGATCAATTCAGACGTTTATTTGTCCGGTTTTCTTGAAATTGTAATGTACTATAAATATTCATTGTCGCGGGTACAATAGTACGGAGAAAACCAGCCCGAAAACAGGGCAGTAAATGTTTCGGGATTGTTCCCTGTGGTTTTAACCGTATTATGCTCTCCGGGGACAGAGTTTTTATTTTGCCGATGAGTATTTGTTTCAATTCTTCCACCGACATGTCGTTCATCAAAATTTCAAGTTCAATCATCGGCCGGGTATCCAGTTTGACGAACCTGCTGGTTTTCGAGGTTTCTTTTGTAAAGGGATCGGCGGACAATGTCAATATAAAATATCCCTTTATTTCTTCCCGTTCGGCAAACGATGTCCTTTCTGTGGAACCCGGATAAAATACTGGCACGGCAAGAGGCCTGCCTGAGGTATCGTATCTCATGATCTCTTTCGTATGGATATGGCCGGACAGGACGGCGTCGATGTTGGCCGGAATCTCTGCGGATTTTATAACGTCATCACCGTTACGAAATATATAATGCTGTATTCCCGCGAACGCGCCTTCCATAATATGATGCATACACAGGAAACGTAAATCGACATCCGTTGTTAAAAGATTTGTTTGTTTGATGATTTCCGTAAATTCTTTTCTGATCCCGTTCCTGTAATACGGAAACCCGGCCAGGGCAATTAAAAGTCCATCGGATTCATGTATAAAAGTTTTTGCCGTACTAAAGATTTTTATATTGGGGTGCGTTTCCAGCAATGACTGCGGAATATTGGAACGTTCGTGGTTGCCCGGAACAATATAAACCGGAATACCCGAATCGGCAATGCGCAGCAGGGGTTCAAATGCCTGTTCGATGATGAATGGATGAACACGGCTCCTGAAGAACAGGTCACCGCCGTGTATAACCAGGTTCACTTTTTTGGCGAGAGCAGGCTGGAGGGCGGTTTTGTAGTTTGTGAAAAAGTCCGGTCCACGACGCCTTTTTTTTATTCTGGGTTTTAAAGGAAAATCATACCCGAGATGGGTGTCGGATAAAAACAGGATTTTAACAGTGGGACGAGGGCTGATAATAAGATGTCCTGATTAAGTGTATACCTGTAAATATATGTATGGTTATTATAACCGGCACGTTCCGTTTCCTGACGACTGTTTTGTTTATACCGGATTTACGGTTTTTACAAAATTTAATATAATAAAGGGACCAATCTCAGGCAATTTGCTGTTGGTCCTTTCCCGGACTGAAAGGAACAATGCTTTTTCCAAGATATTGTTCAAATATAAATTTTTCAAAAATTCTTAACGGTTCCGAACTTTTTGTGACTTTGGTTCGCAACAGGGCGCCTTCCCAACTGTTAATAATGAAATCGGATACTTTTTTGATATCAATTTCCTCAGATATTTCATTTTCATCCCGGGCATAGCGTAAAAAAGTTTCCACCTTGGTTTTCATTTTTTCAAATACTTCATTCAATTTAACCCTGAACCTGACATTAATGTCACCCAATTCCTGTGCAAGATTTCCAATGGAACAGCCGCCCATATAATTTGTTGTTTCAAAGTAATTCAAAAAAAACTCGAAAAACCGCCTGAGTCTGTCCAAATAACTAAAATTTTCGTCTTTAATGAATACATCAGCGTTACCCAAAAAGAAATTGGAGTAATAATCAATTAATTGCAGGCCGAAATCTTCTTTACTTTTAAAATAAAAATAAAAAGAACCTTTGGGAACGCCCGCAGAATTGAGAATTTCCTGTATGCCGGAATGATGAAATCCCTTTAAACGAACAATTTCCGCTCCCTTTTGCAGTATGAGTTCTTTGGTATTCCTTTTCATCTAACCTCGCAGAAGAATTAATCTTAATTTAAAACCGGGTATCTATAAAAGTTAAGTAATTTGGTAATATAATATAATTACCTAACGATCTTGAAAAATGCGGAGAATTATACAGATGGATAATCTGATAATTTTTAAACACTGTTCCTTGATATATTTATATGAAAAAACCTCAAAGGGAAAAAAGCCTTTGAGGTTTTTAAAGAATAATCAGTCTATAGATACATTTATTCCTGTTTCCGAACTAATGTTATCGCTCGGCCGGGTTTTTTTACATATAATTTGTTCCGGTTGTTTATTTAAATCCGGTGTGTATTTATTATTATCATTCATTTGACTGATACGATCCGTAGTGATCAACGAATTGGACAAACTTCCCGAATAAGGCAGAGAATCCACGGCTTGTTTTTCATTTGATAAAGCACCGCATCCGTCCCAGTAGATCTGTGATGTAAAATAATAGTCGTTATCGGTTTCATCGGATTCGGACACATTTTTCTCATAATCTATCATAACTCCCACATAATAATAACCGGACGGTAGAGTGGAGCATGAAATATCATCCAGGTCCTTTGTATTGTTTGTATTAACATAGTAACCGGATGACAGGAGAACCTGGCTCCAGGATACGAGGAATACATCACTTGTTGTTATGGATGTATTAGTTGACAAGAACCAGCCGACCTTGAAAGAGCCGGCATTTGCCGTACCGTTATTCAACACGCTATAATTAAGCGTAAGGACATGAGTTGTATTATCGTAACTGTAACCTCTAATAGCACCGCTACCTTCGTACCTTGTCAAATTCGCCTGTCCGGCTGGACATGTATAACTGAATGATGTTGTGAAATAATATTCGTTATCCGTTTCATCGGATTCGGTTATATCGTCCTGATAGTCAATAATAACACCAACATAATAAGTGTCTGAAGGCAGTGTGCTGCAATCAAAATCCCACAGGTTTTTGGTGCCACTGACATTTACATAAGCGCCGGCCGCAAGATTGCTGACGATTTCATATGCTATAAAGTGATCAAGTGACGTAATTGTTGTATTATCCGACAAATAAATGCCGATCCGGAATGAGCCTGCAGCACCGGAGCCGTTATTTTCAACACTCCAGTCATAAGAAAGGACATGAGTTGTGCTGTTGTAGGAATAATTCAGTACCGATCCTGTACCGAGGTACCGGTCTAAATTCGGTTCTGAAGATATAGTCGTGGCGTTTACTTCATTGCTTGATTTTGCCAGCATTTCAGTATCCACCACCCATACTTTGTAATAATAGGTTTTTAATGATTGTAATCCCGTATCGGTATAGCTTGTTGTTGATTTGGACGTTGTTATATCAACCAGTTTATCGTTATTAACATCATGCGAACCGCTTGTTTCCTTTCGTGTGATGCGGTAAAAATTGAAATCCGCATCCGTACTCTCGGTCCAGTTCAGGGTTATCGAATTGCCGGTAACCGTACCCGCGTTTAGCGTTACGGCATTGGGATATTGCGGATCCAGCGTAATATCGATGGTTTCGGTTGATGCTTTCAGATCTTTTGATGTCGAGCCTTTGTATTGCACGATATTTTTCGCGTCTTTTGCCTCGATAGAAAATGTTCTGCGTGAACCCTGGGGTACTTCTATGACACCGGAGTACGTATCATCGCTGCCGGTAAGGTTTTTTGTGATCGTCTCCATATCGGATGCGGTAACTGTAACGGTGACCTGGGTTATCACGGTTTTCTTTTCTAATTGTGGAGTGATTCGCTGCAGAATTTGATTGATTGTAATATTCAATACAATATTGCTGGTTTTGTTTTTGGAAATTGTCGGCATATCTTTGGTGCACATCAGGAAAACGAAACAGCCAATCAACAGAATCAAGGCAGTATATCTGGTATCTTTAATATATCGAAACATTTTTCACCTCGCTGCTGTTTTATGGAATCGTAACGTTAATTGTGACTTTGGATTTGGCGATATCCGGCTCAGAGTCCGATTTTGGTTTGAGTAGAGCATATCCTCCGCCAACGACTGCCGCTCCGCCCAATATATAGAGTAATTTTTTGCTGCCGCCTTTTTTCTTTTCCCCGGTATCGGATGACGGGATTTCTGGTATGCCCTGATCCATATCCGTCGTTTTATCTATCGCCGCCGGAGCCATGCCCGGCAGGAGTGAAAGTTCAGCAACAAAATTATTTTCCCCCTGATCTATTTGAACCACTTTTTCCCAGTCGCTATAGTTGGTTTTAAAAATTTTTATGGTATGCTGACCCGGGTTGATACCAATCCTTAAGGGAGTAACACCCGCATTTGAATTGTCTATATAGACTGTTGCGCCGGAGGGTGTTGAATTGATGTTTACCAGACTTTTTTCTTTAGTTAAATACTGGTTTTCAATTTTTTGGGCCAGATTCATAACCATGTCCCTGATACCCGCTCCGCTTTCACAACTCTCACTCGCGGCAAGTATAGCTTCACCATGACTTGGTTCAACAAGCCGTATGTCTGTTTCCACAAGTTCGTCAAATTTTGCTACCGTTCCAAAAACCAGTATGTCCACACCCAATATGGCGCCGATTTGTTTTGCCGTGTTGGCATCAACGGCTCCTGATATTTGAAAAGCCAGCTCATTCATCATCTTGTCAATTTCACTTCGTTCAATAACCTGAAATATGTTGTCGTTGATCAGGTCCGTCATGAGCATTCCGGAAATTGCTTCACCATAGCCCTCATTTTTTGCCTGCGTATTTGTATCGGCAAAGGGTAATACTGCAATCCGGGGTTTTTCATTGTTCTGAGCAAAATTTGGTTTAAAACTGCAAAATAAAGTCAATACGACTAAAAGCATCAAAATTATTAATTTTGATTGTGATAGCATAAAAACCTCCACTGTCTTTGGGGAATTTAAGATGTAAATTCCCTTACTTTTTTAAAATATTATATATTTCTTTATTAATCTGAATAATACTTTAAATTTTGATTTATTGTGTGATTCAAAAATAATAATTTTTCAAAGTGCTTAATATATAGTCGTTGATATAACCTGGTGAGACTCAATTATTTT
>JAFGSB010000049.1 GCA_016934825.1 Candidatus Zhuqueibacterota bacterium | reverse complement strand
TTTCATATTTAATTATACTTATTAATATATTTAAATGAAAACTATTAACAGATTATTTAGTGTATTATTTTTGATGGTACTCATATATTTATTGGGATGTGAAAATAAACAAAATCCTGTTGTTTCAAATAATTCAAACAATTTCAAATTAGCTATAAACAGCTCTATTTTATTGGTCAATGATTCTATAAAAATTTCTATAACCATGAATAATAATATCGAATCTGAATATATATTTCAGTGGTCTGTAAATATGGGGAAAATAAAAGGCAGTGGACATCAGGTTAAATATATTGCACCAGAAAATACTGGAACTGCAAGATTTTACGTCACAATACATGATTCACATTCCAATTTTTTTACCTTATCGGATTCAATTGTGATTGTAAAACAATTAATTATTTTAAAAGCTGATGATATGTATTGGGATAATATAAATACGATTTCAGATAATTGGTCAAAATTTATTGAACTGATTTTTCGAAAGGGCATTAAAGCAAGCCTTGGTGTTATTGGAAAATCCCTTGAATATGCATCAAATGATTATTTTATAATACTAAATTATCTCAATAGTACAGGTCAATTTGAATTATGGAACCACGGTTATGATCATGTTTTAAATGAAATCAATGAAAATGGTGAAAGTTACTGTGAATTTAAAAATACTTCTTATTTACATCAACAACAACATTTGGAAAAAACACAGGAATTAGGTAAAAATAAACTGAATATTATATTTCGTACTTTTGGAGCCCCCGGAAATGCTTTTGATGAAACAACATTCAAATTAATAGATGAAAATGATGAAATATTGATCTGGTTTTTCGGAAATCCAAAATCAAAGAAACTTGTATTGAAAAGATATGGGGAAATAGAATTTCCAATATTTAATCCAGATTTTAACAAATTTATGGAAACTTATGATCGGGAAAGAGATTATTATGTCTTACAGTTACATCCTAATAAATGGGATGATTCCAGGTTTGCTGAATTTGAAAAAATTGTTGATTATTTAATTGAAAATAAAAGCAAATTTATTACTCCGCTTGAATATTATCAATATATACAATTAAAAATGCTTGGAACTAATTTATAATGTTATTTCCATTTTGCTGAAATAAATGTATTAATAAACATCATCAATACACATAGTTTAATATTGTTAAATTACATTAAACACCATATAGATGTTGCCGATCTAAAATACAATTATTATATTTTAGCTTTAGGATTCCATAAATTTTATTTTTATGATTATGTAAAATATATGATTTATTAAATTTAATCAAGAAATAATGAAAAGGATATTTAGTCGAGAAATTTCAATGGTTTAAAATCGGAGATAGATGATGCCAAGAATATCGAAAGAACAATATTATCTGAATATCGCCCGTGAAGTGGCCGGGCGCAGCACCTGTCTGCGAAGAAAATACGGCGCGGTTATAGTCAATAATGACCAGATCATTTCAACCGGATATTGCGGAGCCCCGAGAGATACGGAAAATTGTGTGGATATCGGTGTGTGTATTCGAAAACAAATGAATATCAAACACGGCGAACATTACGAATGGTGCCGTTCGGTACACGCGGAACAAAATGCCATCATTCACGCTTCACGGCTTGAAATGATGGATTCCACGCTTTATCTGGTGGGTGTGGATGCCGAAACGGATGAAATGTTGTCCATTTCCGAACCCTGCAAAATATGCAAAAGACATATAATAAATGCCGGTATAAAATATGTGGTTACCCTGAACCATGATAAAGTGAACAAAATCGATGTAAAGAAAGAATGGACCGATAAAAATATCGGTGAAATTCAAAAGATCAACGGGAAATGGGTGTCCATGATCGACAAGGAGTGAGTGTATTTTATTCTCCGATACACCGATTTTTTCGATCGGAAAAGATGTGTTTGATTATATCGGAAAATATATAATCATATAGGGGTTAAATATGAAATGCGTAAACCCGCGAATTCTGAAAATAATCGCCTGTTGCGCGGCCCTGGCTTGTCTGTTGCAAATTTATGCACTTTGTCGATATATTAACCATCTGCCGGATGACCGGTTAGGTATTGGATTATATATAATCACGATTTACGCCTTTGCGGCCCTGTCCATTGGTTTTTTTGTTCGGGCAAAAAAACAAAAACAATGAATTTGCAGTATTTTTTAAATCTTCAGCGGCAATTGGCATCAAAAATACAGATTCCGGCAGAGGGTGAGGGATATATTCCGTGTAAAGATGATATGCTTTTCTGTTTTGATCTTTTTTATAAAGACGATAGGGCTGTCGTGGCCTGTGTTGTGGAAAAATGGCAAAGCGGCCAGGTCGGTTGTTTTATTGCCGAAACCAGAGTGAATTTCCCGTATATACCCCGGTTTTTCTGTTTCCGTGAAGGTCCACCCATACTTGCCATACTGAACACAATCCAAAACAATTTTGATTATAATCCGAAATTGATACTGGTCGAAGGACACGGAACGGCACATCCTGTTAAATGCGGTCTGGCGTGCTGGCTGGGGATCAATACGGATATCCCCGTCATGGGATGCGCGAAATCTTCACTGCTGCCGTACTCTGCACAGGGTTTGTCGTCAAGGGGAGAATATTCGTACATTGTACTGAAAGGGAAAAAAGTCGGCGTCGCACTGATAACAAGAAATAATGTGAAACCGGTGTTTATCAGTCCCGGTTACAAAATAGGTATAATGGAAACGATTAAAATTATATTATCCTTAACACCCAATTTTAGAATACCGGAGCCGTTGCGTTGGGCGGATTATTTGAGCAAACTATATGCTAAAGGGGGATCGGAAACAGGGGTCATAAACCTGGGATTTTTATAATAACTCCCGTACTTTCCTATAATAAACAACATATATGTAACGGATTTGACAGGGTCTCATATTAATAAATTTTATTAATTAATGTTTTGATTTTGAATCATTTAATTTGTAATTTCAAAAGTGTCCGGTTAGAGCGGACACCTATGTTCTCATTTATTAAAATATGTCATTAGAGTTCGGGTTAATCCCGACACACCGCCCTGCATTTTATATTATTTTAGTTATTTAATTTTCTTATGTTATTTGACTTTTCACTGTATGATAATTATATAATTCATTCATTAATGTTATCGAGCTTATTATTCGGGACAAAGAAAGATGTCACTAAACCGAACACAAAATTGAATGAATCTATATTGAATAATTTGTACTGTTTGTTGTATCCAAAAATATCTCCATGTTTAAAAGTCCTTTTTAAGTAAAAAATGATTTTTGAAAACAGAGAGGAGTAAATTATGCGACAATTTTTGTTTTTGGGTATTACTTTATATATAATAATAATCGGTTCCTGTACCCGGGATACGGGAAATAATACCGATTTGAACCTGCCGGAACTGGTATGGAAAGTTGATACGAATCCGGACACTATGCGAATAATTACAAACCGGGGTGAACAAATCTGGTTTACAACAATAAAAGATACAATAACTGTTATGGATGAAAATGTTTCCGGTAAATTATCCATCTGTTTTTCCAAAACCGATTCGGCGGGGGCGAAAAAGGTGTTTGATGTTACCGCCCGGGCTGACAGCAACAATCAATACACATTTTTTGTTCCCGTCAATCCGTGCATGAAAAACAAATATCAGATCTCTGTTGTCGATAAAAGTACCGGAAATATATTAAATGAAAATAATTATTCGTTCGGTATGTTTAAAGTAAGGACCGCCAAAACCCAAAAAACCGCTTCAATTTATACTCCTCCCGTTGTTGATTCCGGTTCAGTGTACTTTGGTAATGCAGGAGGTTTCTTTTATTCGCTCGATAAAAATACCGGTTATCAAAACTGGATGTATAAAGCCGATAATTCTGTAAACTCTTATGCTACCCTGAAGGATAGTATAATCTATTTTAGCGACGGCATAGGCACATTATATGCTTTACTAAGCGGTTCCGGTGATATGAAATGGAGATTCTCCGCAAAAGAGAATATCTGGGTACCGCCAATAGTAGATAATGATATTATATATTTCGGTTGTTTTGATAAAAATATTTACGCCCTGAATAAAGCAACAGGGGAAATGATTTGGCAGTTCAAAACCAATAATACAACCCCACCTTATCCGGCATTAGCAAACGGAATAATTTATTTCGGCCGGGATCAGAATCATTTTTCAGCCGTCGATGTAACGACCCCAAAGGAGTTGTGGAGTTTTGTTACAGGCGGTTCTGTTAATACAATTCCGGTTATTGTGGATGAAAATATCTATTTTGGCAGCCGGGATAAATACTTTTACGCCGTTAATCTGAAAACCGGTACGGAAGTGTGGAAATTTAAAACTGGAGGTATAATCGCTGCAACACCGTTTGTCGAGAACGGCATTGTCTGTTTCAGAAGTTTTGATCAGTATTTGTATGCTGTGGATGTCGAAACCGGGGAGGAAAGGTGGAAATTTAAAACCGGGACTTTTGTGAATTCCGCGCCGGTAGTCGCCAATAATAAAGTTTACATTGGTACGTCCGACAACTATTTGAATACTTTGAACGTATCCACCGGAAAAATAATCTGGAAATATAGATTGGGGGACGAATTCGCTTCAACACCTGTAATATCAGAAGATAAAATATATTTTGGCACAAATAAAGGTAGTTTTTTAGTTTTGCAGGAAAAATGATTTAATAATTTTGCTGTTTCACCAGTGTGTGTTAACCGGGCACAAGAGTAGCTATACTACAAATCAGTATTTTCCGTCATAATATTAATTGAATGGAATCAATAAAAGAAAATAATTTAAGAGATGTTTTTTGATTTTTCCCGTTAACCAATAAAACAGTTTTTCAGTTTATTAAATAAAAAGGCCCCAAAAGGAAAATTCCTGTGAGGCCTTTTTTTGTACCCGTTATTTTCTCAGAAAACAAAAGTAAAAGTATAACAATTACTTGTTCCCAGTAAACCAATATCACGATAAGCGTAATCAATACGCAATGCCATATTATTCAGACTGCGCATCCTATAAATAACCCCGGTACCGAAGGCGAGTCCGTATTCCGATCTGTCCATAAAAATTCCCTTATAGCCGGTACGAAGATAAAAACTGCCGAAAGAAGGAATGGTGTACCGGTATTGAGCGCCAACATTAAGGGATTCGCTGTTATTATTTGGGTGCAGGGCATCGACTTCAAGGGTCAATTTATTGTTGCCGCTGACGATCGGATGAATCGCAAAACCCAATCGGAAAATCAGCGGCAGTTCCCATCCCTGGGTTTTGTATTGTCCCTCAACATTGTCAAAATCACCTGCTTCATTGGGAGTCGGATCGATCGGCTGCAGCAGGTCCATACCGTCATATTTCATACGTGTACCGTAATTGGAAATACTCATACCGATAGACATTCCATCTTCGCGGTTACCGGTGGGGGAGAAGAACTGGGTATTGACAATAGCACCCAAATCCAGAGCGAAAGCGTTTGCCGAGGTGTGCCAGATACGCGACGAGACAAGTTTGGTTGAAGCGCCAAACGCGAACCAGTCCGTTAATTTTCGGCCGAATGATAGACTGAAACAGTAATCCATTGCCGAGTATCGTTCACCGGTGCCTTCCTGCAGTTCCATCGTTGTGACCTCTTCTCTGCCGTAATCCACCTGGTAAATACCAAACGCAAAAGTACCGTAACGGGGCATTACCAGACCGGCTGACGCAAACATGGTATTAATATCCGCTATCCAGGGCTGCAGCATAAACTGAATACTGTTTTGCCGCATATAGGACAATCCGGCCGGGTTCCAGTAAATTGCCGACAGATCGTCCACAGTGCCGACAACCGCGTCACCCATTCCGTTACCGGCGCTGCCATATCCGATCTCCAGAAAATTCGCTGTGGTTGTTCCCACTCTGAATGGCTCTTTTTGTGCAAACATCGTCTGGACCAATAATAATAACATTACAAATAATATCAGTCCGAATTTTCTATATTTATCTATTTTCATGATTTTATCTCCATGTTGGAATAATCACTTAATAACTGCAAATTTTCCGATTTTTTCAGCGTCAACATCTCTGGCCTGAACATGATATATGTACATACCCGCAGCAACTTCCAGGTCCTCTCGCGTTTTTAAATTCCAGTGTATAATACCGTTATCTGACGGATTGTCGACAGGTATTTCCGCTACCAGCACACCGCTAACGGTAAATATCTTGATATCACAACGCGCCGGCAGATGCGTAAACATAATTTGCCGTCTCTGATTCAGCAGCCAGTTGCCGATTACCGGTTCCATTGTATTTGTGGCCACATACGGATTGGGAACAACTTTGATGTCGTCCATCATGTTTTTAATGGCATTCTCGTCCGTATCACCTTCCGGTAATACTTTGAAGGTCAACGAATCCGTTACGAAAAACGGGCGAATAAAAGTGCAATAATAAATATCACCTGCTGCAGGTTCTTCATCAAACTCGACGGAAAATAATGTTCTGGACCATCTTATTCTGGCGCTTATTGCTCCAAAAAGGAATTTATCCTCAAGCATATCGACTTTGCCGTTCATATTCATATCTTTAACAAATACATCAAGCGTATCATATTCACCGTCCTTACCGGGAAAAGTTTTATTAATCATAAAAAAATTTATCGACGGCTGTACTATAGCCGAATCTTGTTCCACAAGTATCTTGTTCTCGTCCCGCATCATCGTTGAATATTTTGTTTTTCCCGTATATGCGTTAGCATTATTTGTGAAAATAAGCTCAAAATCCCATGGAAAATATCCCATGGCGTCTTCTGTTGGAGTCAGATTTATCATACTGTTGCCGATCGACCAGCCTGAATTTGCGTAATCATAACCCCCTCTCGCGGATGTAATGACATCCGACTTTATTCGAAACAACACACCGTCCGCAATATCGGAGTCAAATGCGGACCCGATTTGGAGATACCGGTACTTTTTCGGCGTGCTTTCATCCTCTATAATTCTGTCATAAACCAGGCTCGTGCCTTTAAATTTATCGGCGTTTTCATAGGCAACCAGCCTGTTGCTGTCCGTTACATCGAAAACATTATACCCTATTGCCAGATATGAAGTATTGTTTTTGACATCCCTTATATTACCTATTGTGTCGGCAGCGAATTTAAATGTATAAGTATGATTGACTTTGAGTGAATTTTTACTTACAATTTCAGGTACAATGTATCCGGATGTTTTTTTGATAGAGTTTGCCACAATTTCAAGGGAATTCGGAATATAACCCGCTGCGGTTTGATGTGGTGTAACAATTGCAACGTTTTTCCCGACATTCACAATGTTTTCCCACTCATCCAGATCGATAACAATATTATTTTCAGAGGGCGCAATTCCGGGCGGCGAGATGGAATCCGGGATGCCGAAATCATAAGCCACCAGACCGTAATAGTACGTTCGTCCGTTTTGGACGTTTTCGTCAATGAAATAGTGTTGAATACCTGTATCATTACCCAGATAATAACCCATGCCGTCTTTTAATCCATAATCAGTATATCCTTTAATATTGTTAATCAGATCGCATTCAAAAATGGGTTTGTAAAATAACGGATCACCATTACCATCGGTTATCACCATGGCGTCCTGGAATTTTTTGTCGGTAGCACGGATCAGTCTATAACCTTCAAAATCGTTTGCTCCACCCAGGAATGGTTCACGTGTGGCCCTCTCCGCCATATTATCCCATGTTAGCGTTACCCGGCCGTTACCGGCAGTCGCAGTTAATGTCGGCATTTTAGGCGGCTGGGCAAAACGATAATCTTTTTCATATATCATTTGAACGACCTGTTTTAATTCAAACATGACCGGCGCTTCCGGTATGGTCTGATTCAAATCCGCCAGGTTTTCATAAGAATGTAGCATGGCCATGGAGATCCTTTCCGTACGTCCTTTATACAAGGGGAAAGGACCAGCGCCGAAAATTTCAATCAGGTTTGATATTTCACCGATCCAGGGTTCTTTTATTCCGGTCCCGACCAATTGATACATCACCCAATCTTGGTGAAATGTCCGGGGTTTACCGTCAAGTTCCTGTGTAACATGGAACAGGGAAAAAGAATTCAACCCGGTCATATCGGATTCCGTGACGTCTGTGGCCGCAAAGTTGGGTTCGCAGCCCAGACCTTCCTTAAAGTCCGGTTGGTGGTTACATTCACCTTCGTCCGCACCGGGATAATTTAATTCGTTTGGACCGATGCCGTCCAGCCCGACATCATCGCCGGGATTTTCCGTATCCTGGTAAATGCCGTCATTATTGGTATCCTCGCCATCCATCCAGTCCTGGTCTTCGTCTCCTTCATAGTGTGGTCTGAGTTCACTTTCTTTGAGTCTATAAGCGGCAAGGAATTTATCCAAATCGGTAATTCCGTCTTTTGGCCCGATAAGCGTCCCCGCATCATTATCGCGCAGTTCATCGAGCAGGCCGTCTTCGTCATTATCAATTCCGTCATAGCCAAGCCCGGGGCTTTCCAAAAATGCGAAACCCATTATACCGGTTTCGAGACCGCCGTATCCGATGCCGTCAATATCCCAGGAGTAGGCGATGTCAAGCAAAGTGTCAAAATAGCCGAGTTCATCATTACTGTCATTGCCTATTGCGTTATCGACATGATAACCAAATGCGCAGTGCGGCAGGTCGTAATCGGATATATTCGATACGTTATATTCCCAGAAAATTACATCACGGGCAAGGGGATTCTCCCATTGATATCCCCTTGTCTCGACGCGAATTCCGATACCCCCCCAGGGTAATCCCTTTTGGATCGTTACATCAGGCTTTTTATCACCAATTTTTATACCGGGTCTGGGATAATACCGGACCGTATCCGTCGCTTCAAGATATTCCTGATCATGGGCGTCATTGGCCACAAAGAATGTTTCCAAATCTGCGTACATTACTCCAAGTCCAAAACGTCCATTCCAGACGCCCGGCCATTTTTTCTGATCACCGCGCGAAGGCCAGCCGTCGGGCGGCCAGGATTCCGGGCGGTTACTCATTGCGGGGTACTCACTCAATTCATTGAAATATCCAAAAACCGGGTAAAGACCCCATTCTACCGTACCCTCGGGGTTCATATCCATGCCGCCGCGAAAGCTTGTCTGGCAAAAATAAAGCGTGTCCAGGTCCGTCCTGGATTCGATTTGCTTCGGATCGGTAACCGGAATGGTATCGTTTTCCAAAAACACTTCGGAGCACAATAAAATGTTGATTCCATCCGTCATTTTTACGCCCCGGTAATTATTCGGCCATTTTGAAACGTCCACCCTGGGCCAATCGGCTAATTCGGTTGTATTCTGAAAATAAAGATATACTCTGTTGCCGTTCATATAACCTTCACGTTCGGCGGCAATATCGCCTGCCGGATCATCCGGACCGTCGTAGGGTTTTCCCTGTTCAAAGGAAGTATTATATATTGTCAGTAATACCAAAGGTATCATGATTAATAATTTTTTTAAATGATTCATCATATCATCCTCTTAATTTTTTTTTCTACTTTTATAGTAGAGATCACTAAATCCGTTTTAAACGGTTTAAAATAATAGTCCAAACCCGATTTTTACGTATCTAGGATGATCAAAAGCGCTCGGGTCGTAAACCCGATCCTGGTATTCGTTAAAAAGACTTCGATGACTGGCAAGATCGACTTCCCGAATGATTGCCTCGTTTGCGCGACCTGTTTGTCCGTTGACCCATAATTCATTCTTTGTATCCAGCAGATTCACGGCATAGAGACTCAATCTTAGTTTGATACTTTTCATCAAAGCGTAATCATAGTAACCGTAAAAATCTAATCTAAACCTTGCCGGTCTCACCGAATTGTTCGGATAAAGATTAACCCTTGATAACCTGCTTTCGGCAATCGGCGACCATGTATACGGCGAACCGGAATCATAATAGGCCGATAACGTGGCACTTGTATTTTTTGTGGTATGGCTGACCGTCACGTTCAAAGTGTGCCGCTGGTCCCAGGACATAGGGATCAGACGGGCGATTGGGTCCTGACTGTTACCCGCCCTGGTAAAAGTCTGCGTCGGATTGTCTGCATTACCGCGGGTGTATTGCAGTGTATAATTAACGGCGGCAAATATATTTCTGAACTGGTAATCGTATTTAACTTCAAGACCTTTTACATTACCATAGTCTTTATTGGAATAAAGCCCGTATTGGGTTTGATTGTAAGTTGAAATGATAGTCATGGTCAACAGGTCATAAATATCACGATAGAACAGGTTAACTTCCAGTCCCATACCTGTCATCAGTTCCTGCCATAAACCCACTTCATATTGGACCGTACTCTGGGCCTTCAGACGGGGATTTCCCATTTGAGTATCCCAGTCAATTGGCGATACGATAAAATTATGTCTTTGATAGTATGCATACATGGGTGGTGTCTGGAAAAAATGACCGTAACTGAAATGCAGTAAGGCCTTGTTTGATAATTCATACGAAATGCCGAAACGAGGACTGATCTGGTATTCCGGCTCTGCTTTCGGATAGGTCGACATCTTGTCCGGGTTATCGGGAAAACTAAGCTGATTGGCCGGATTTCTCAAATTCGATGGATATATCGTATTGGGATCAAAATAATCGTAACGAACGCCCATATTCATGACCATGTCCATAAATTCCATTTTGTCCTGAATATATGCCGAAAATTCTTTTGGCTTTACATTGTATTTGTCGGTATAACGTGATGAATCACCCAGAGTAACGGGGATATAATAGGGGTAGATATAAGTATTTTTATCTGCGTCAAAATAATTGTCAAATTCATTTGGTTTGTTGGCATAAAAGTTTCGAATAGTATAATTTGTATGATTCAAATCATGATCCGTATATAAACCGCCTGCTTTAAGACTGTGATTTTTGTGAATCTGCCAGGTTAAATCATATTTTAAATCTATTTCCCTGGTTTCCCTTACCGTATGATTTTTTTCCTGGCCGCCCGTATAAAATCCAGGGCCGGCGGCGTTTAGATAACGATCATGAATATATTGGCTGTCATAAGGATCTTTGTACAAATAATTCCCATAGTACCCATCTATCAGGGAAAGCTTTAATTCATGAAACATGCTGAATCCCAGGTTCTGATTCATTTGAATGCTGTACATGTCGGAATTCTGATGTTGTCTCGCTTTTCCTTCCGGGGCATATTTAAATGTGTGATTGTACGTTCCCCACTCGTTATTATTTTTGGTATATGTGAATGTCAGTTTGAAACCCGGTGTGGGTTTGAATAATAACTTTGCAAATACGGAAAGATTTTCCGAGTCGTTTAATGGAACATAAGAACTATCGCCATTATGTAAATCGATCCATTCGGCGTAATTGTCGGATGCATAATTGCTGTAATCCTGAATATTAAATCTTCTTATGGCGTTAAGATGATTCTTATTATTCTGATAACGTGTGTTGATAAAAAAGGTCACCAGGTTTCGATAAACCGGACCTTCAAGCTGAATTTTGTAATCCTGGTTTCGGGTTACATCGGAGGATTTTAGTCCGATAAAAATATCATCGTGGGCGGTATAATAGTTACCCATATCGGCCGACAGTTTACCATGAAATCCGTTGCCTCCGTCTTTGGTCACCGCGTTAACAATACCGCTCATGGCGCGACCGTATTCCGCGTTAAAGGTTCCCGTTATAACCTCAAGGTCTTTGATAACATCATTTTCAATGCTGACGATTTTGGATTCTCCGTAAAACTTGTCGTCCACCTGCATACCGTCAATGAGGTAGGAAACTTCGTTTAACCGGCCGCCACGGAAATGCCCGTCAACAACACCCGCCTGCATTTCAATGATCCCGTTCAGATTTTCTGTCGGCAAAATGGCAATTTGGTCCGAGGAAACATTCCGTACCGAACTGGTTTGATCCTTTTTAAACGCAATAGGGGAAGCGGTGACCATGACAACCTCACCTTCAATAACTTCCGGGGTCAACTGAAAATTCAGATTTGTCGTAGAGTTTGTGCTGACCCTGACTTTTTCCATTTTAACATTTGCATAACCTATCATTCTGACCTGGATCGTATATGTGCCGGGCATAATGTTGAGCATATAGAAATTTCCTTCCATGTCAGTAATTGATCCTCTTACCTTATCGAGTGCGGTTTTTTCGGAACCGGCCCAAACCTCAGTTAACATGATCTGAGCATAAGGCAAAGGTTCGCCGGTTTCTTTGTCAATTACAAGTCCTGATATTTTTCCGGTTGTTGCCGCACGGGTGCTCAATGATATAAAGATCACAATAACTGCCATAAATACGAGGATAAATAACTTTTTATTCATCACTATCCTACGCTCCATGTTTATTATACATGTTGTTCTATAAAAATTTGAATTATACCTGAAAGCGGAAATTGAATATTGTTTATGCACTGCTTGAAAAAACGTTATCAGATGAAAATTATTTATACCGACTAAAGATTTTTTAATAATCTTTATATTTTCACGGCAATGAAAGGCATATGTAATAAATTTTGTGTAACAAGTAAATTAATACACAACCTTCTTCATTATCATAATATTTTCACTTAACATTTAAAATCAGAGCATTCCTTAGCATAAATCATTCTGGAGGATGTATTATTATGAATTAATAGGGGATATAATTTACTTAAACGTTTTCGTAAATTTGTGATATTTTAATAAAATTATATTGAAATGTCAACAAAAAAATGAATTATTTTATTAAATATTTATTCCCTTGTTATCATATCAAAACGGGCACCGGTTGTTCTCATAATGAGTTTTTAAAATGCTTGTCATATATTTCAAAAATTTTTATTGTTCCTTTAGAATATATGGGTCATTGTTTACCAGTTGATGAAATGAGACATAATACGGTTATTGACATAGTACAATGAATTGTATTTAGCTGATTTTATTGATTTTAAATATCAATAAATATTTCAGGACGACTTTTTGGTATTATGTGTCTCATTTGTTTCGGTATTAAATGAGACATTTCTGTTTTTTTGTAAATTTCATTACATTTGTTATTCATTTAAAAATATATAGTTAACTGCATATTTGGTTGGAATGATTTCTGGCACGGACGTTGCCTAAACCCCTGTAGAATTTGTTAACAAATAATTTTATATAAAAGCAAAGGAGACGTCATGAAAAATTCATTTAAATTTTTGATGGTTGCAGTTGTCGCGGTTGTATTTTTATTTGTATCCCTGGATTCGGCATTTGCCGATACGAATAAAGGTAAAGTTGTCTTTTATAAAGACAAAAGTGGATCTTTTTTCAAATTTTCAAAACAGGCAAAAAGTAATAACAAGGTGGCTTGGCAGAAAAATTTAGACAATCCCAAAGAACCTGTTGGGTTAAACAGCATGCCGGTTTATAAAAAGAAGGTATTTCAAATTGATTCAAAAAATGATTACAATTTTATTCAAATTTATTTAAAGAAACTGAAAAAAGTTTTGCGGGTTTACCAGTATTAATCCATGAGGCCACCTCGATAAAAAAGCCCCGGAAAATTTTTCGGGGCTTTTTTTATATACAAAGTAATACCTGATTGGAGATAAAATCCTTAAATTATTTTTAAATTTAAATATGTTTTATGATTCTTTTAAAACAGTTTTCAAATCATTGGAAAGTTTTTGAGCGGTTAAGGGTTTGAGGATAAACTTTTTAATGCCGACCGATTTAATGGTCGCTTCATTGATGCTTTCGGCATAACCTGTGCATAATATTATCGGTATATCGGAATTGATTTGCAGCATTAATTTTGAGAGCGCCAGCCCGGTCAATTCAGGCATATTCATATCCGTCAAAATAAGATCGTAAAGTTGGGGATTATTACTAAATGCTTCAAGCGCCAGTTGACTTTCATTAAATGCCGTAACCTTGTATCCAAGATATTCAACAAGTTGCTTTTGTATTTTGAGAATATCATCATCATCATCGATGAGCATTATATGTTTTTGGGTTCGCGAAGGATTTTTGTCGGCAGGTAAATAATTTGTTGTCACATCTGTTTTGTAAGCAGGCAGATAAATATTAAAGGTTGTACCGTTCCCCGGATTACTTTTTACTTTAATATCGCCGTTATACATTCTAACAAGACTATAAACTGTGGCTAAGCCAAATCCATGTCCGATTTTGTCATTTCTGGTAATGAAATAGGGATCAAAAATACAATGTATATTTTTCGCCTGTATGCCGTCACCAGTGTCACTTAAAATAATTTCAAGATAGGAGCCTGGATCAAGATAGAGGGAATTGATATGAATATCGTTTGCCGTTAAATTTCTTTCCCTTAAAGTAACAGTTAATTCACCCCCGATGTTTTCCATTGTTTGAATAGCGTTTTCGATCATGTTATTCAATATCTGATGAATTTGTGACGGATTCCCCAGAATGTAGGGGATATCGTTTTCAATTTTTTGTGTTATGTGAATATTCGGTGAGTGTTTGGTTCTTTGCTGATTTATAATCTCGTTAATAAGACTTGAGATGTGCAGCGGTTTACTTTTTCTTTTTTCAGGTTTTCCGATCGAATGTATCTGCCCGATCAAATCGCGGGCTTTTTTAGTGGATCGTATTATATTCTGCAGGTATCTCTCCATTTTTTCTTCATTAGGGAAAAATTCCAATAGTAATTCCGCATATCCCAAAATCGGGCTCAGCATGTTATTCAAATCATGACCAAATCCCCTGGCCATTAATTCGATGGATTCCATTTTTTCATTTATAAATTGTCTTTTTAACTGAGAATTAATTTGTTCTTCCACTTGTTTAAGCGCTGTTATATCCGATATAAAACCTTCATAATAAAGAACATTTCCCGTTTCATCACATACGATTCGTGCGTTTTCAGAAATCCAGATTTTAGTCTTATCTTTTTTATTTATTTGTGAGATAAAATTATTTACAATATATCTTTTTTCGATTTCATCGATAAATTGCTGTCGGCGGTCCGGTTCAACATACAACTGCGAACCTATATCGGTTATGGATTGGATCAGGTCTGTTGTTGAATCATACCCCAGCATTACAGCAATTGTGGGATTAACTGTTAAAAAACGCCCTTCACGAGTAGTTTGATAAATTCCTTGCACAGCGTTTTGATATAATAGAAGCAAGCTTTTTTCCGATATCATCCTGTAGACTCCAGTAATACTATGTCATATGACATCTCGTTTTTTGCAAAAAATGAGCCATAATAAATGTGATATCAGAAATATAACGGTCACTGATGCAGAGTATGATTTAATATGAAGTTTTCTAATTGCTTGGAAATCAATAATTTAATAAGGTAAGAGTTTAAGCTTTGTATAATCCGTCTGCCGGTTAATTAAACAATAAAACATGATCTGTAAACGGGTATAAATACGCTAAGTGCATTATTTTCAAGAGGAAAGGTTAGTAAGGTGGAAATAAAATCGTGCAAAACAGGTTATTTAATTAAAAATAGTGTGGCATAGAAGGTAATCAGTCCTGATAAATGTTGACAAAGTGGGATAATAGTTTTTCCGGATTTTGTTGAAATGTAATTGTTACAAGTGATTTCCTTTATGAATAAACATTTTTTGAACTGCCGGGCATTACATTCCGGCTTGTCGGTTAAAATTAATGATTACCATCGTTCAATATCCCAGCCTTTGTTCCGGGCGAACCGGCTGAGTTTTTTATCCGGTGAAACGCATACCGGGTGCCCGACTGCATTGAGCATAGGGATATCGGAATAGGAGTCGGTATAAAACCAAGCATTTTTCAATGTCAGATTATGTTTTTGACAATAATTGATAGTCCTGTTGAGTTTTTCTTCTCCAAAACAATAGCGATCTTTCGGATAACCGGTAAAACGGCCGTCTATCAATTCAAGGGTCGTGCAAATCATATCATCAAAACCGAGATAGTTTTTTACCGGTTCGCATATTTGCGATGTGGAAGCGGATAGAATTACTGTCAGCGCATTGTTTCGTTTATGGAACTCAATTTCTTTATGTGCTTTTTGACGGATAGCAGGTTTCATTACTTTGTTGAACATAGTTGTCATAAAATCAACAATCTTTTGTTCTTGCTGGCCGCGGAGCCATTTCCCCATTCTGATTAATATTTTTTCCGGGTTCATTAACTTGAATTTATAGGCAAAAGAAATAAAAGCGGCTTCAAACATATACCTTTTTTTAAAAATATCATTTAAAAAAGCCTGTATACCGAGAATTTTTCCGCTACTGTCGTTTAGAATTGTGTGGTCAAGATCAAAAAAAGCAACATAGTCTTTCTTTTTGTTAATTGTTGAAATAGTGTTCTCCTTCCGGATTGTAAATGATTTTTAGATTCCGGGGCATAATGTTAATGATAAACTGTTCATCATAATACATTTCACCATCCAGATGATAGGGTACTTTTTCATTGAATTGAATGAGTAATTTATTCGTTTTATAGTATTTGACTTTTTTATCGGAAATATGTGTGCCCTTGGGTACTCTGGTGAATAATCTAAAACGCTCATACAATGATAATTTTTCTACCATGCAGATATCAAAATATCCGTCATTGGATATGGCCTGAGGGGTGAGAAAATAACCGCCGCCAAATCTTCTGCCATTGCCTATGGTGTTGATGAAACATAAAGACTGGTTTTCATCTTCTTCATTTATCACACTCATTGGTTTTTCATGATAAAATAACAGCGTTTTGATGATATGCCAGAAATATTTTTTCGAGCTGCCCTTTTTAACTTCGCCGTCTGTGTAGTTTTCGGAAGCGACCTGAGCATCAAAGCCAAGTCCCATACCGTTTAAAAAATAATTGCCGTTACATATGCCGACATCAATTTCAATGGTATTTTCATGTAAAAATATTTTCCAATCATTCTCGGAAAAATGTTCATTAAATCCCAATATCGGCACAAAATCGTTGCCTGTTCCGGCGGGAATAATACCAAATGTTACATTTTGCTCCATTATACCCGTTGCGGTTTCGTTCATCGTACCGTCGCCTCCAACGGCTATGATATGGGTATAACCTTTGGCTGCAAAATCTCTCGCAAGTTCTATTGCATGACCTTTTTTTTCCGTGAAAACAAGGGTATAATCTAATTTTCGATTTTCAACGTGTTTTCGGATTGTCGGAACATATTTCCGGGCAAATCCATTTCCGGCTATCGGATTGACGATAAACGCCCATTTTTTTTCATCTGACATTCTTTATCCCTCTTGGAAAATGTAAGCTGATTCAATTATATTTTTTGTCTGAAACAGTATTTCATTCACACTTTTCCCCTTTAGTTCATTATTTTTTAGAGGTTTGTGAATTTTCAATTCCAACTTGATAAAGGGATTCAAATATTTACGGGTTTTTGGTTTTAGTTTATACATCCCGTTCAGTGTTACCGGCAAAATATCAAGTTCTGTGGCTTTCAAGATATGTACAAAACCTCTTTTAAAATCCTGCAATCGGCCATCCATGGTACGTGTGGACTCCGGGAAAATTGCAATCGTAATATGCCCGGATTTTGCAATCGAATCATTAATTATTTTTTTAACACCGAGAGAAAGGTCCCTGCTGATGGGAATGTAATGGTTCATTTTAAGGGCATGTCCGAATAAAGGTATTCTAACCAAATACTCGCGTCCGAGCCATGAAACACGCGGGAAAACGACCATTATTGCCGGTATATCATATAAACTGGCATGGTTTACCAAAAGTATATAGTTTTTTCCTTTTTCGATATTGTTTTTACCGGTAACATGCAGCCATTTCCCCATAACCAGAAATAAAAGTATTCCCCAAATGGAAAGAGATATTCTCAGGGCCGTCATCCATTTTATATATGAGAATATAATTGCCAGGGTTGTGAATAATAACGTAATAATTGATTGTATAAAAAAAATAAAAAAAGAAGCGCTAACGACAACTGTATAAGGTATTTTTTTCATCGGTTATTTAATTTGATGTAAAAATTCGAATAAAGAAAATTTTATCAAATTAATAAAATTTATTGAGTATATCAATTGAAAAATAAAAGTTTTTCACTTACTCTGCATTTCTGTTACAGGTGTAATACAAAGTGGATCCGTGTGTAAATTTGATCCGGAGAGTAAAACAGACAGGACAAAACAGTGCTTTTGGGAAAAGCGATAATTTATACGGATCAATTCAGATGAACTGAATAATTCGGATTGGCTTACAAGAATTTGTTATTTTCACTTTTTACCTGATAATAACCTCGCAGTCAGGTTCATTAATCTGCACCGTAATCAGGTAGTAATCTTTTAATGTCGGATCAGAAATTTTATAATTTATGTTTCCGGTACTTGAAACTTCCGGTTTCCCTCGTTTTTTATTCCATTGTATTGTTTGGATACCGGGAGCCCCGGAAGTAAATTTTAATTCACTGCCGTTAAGTAAAACATCGTCAAGCCATGAAGTTGAAGAAACAATCGATATGCCGTCGCCATTATTTGTAAGCAGAAACGCCTCGCGTGCATCATCCGGCATCATAAATTCGAAACAGAGAGTTAAATTATCGTCCCCCAGGTTGTACGCATGATTCAGAACGGCGAGCAGGTTGTCCGAATTTATAGTCACTTTATGTTCATATTTTTTGGCCTGGCCGCTGAACGCGATAATTTGTCCCGCCGCTTTATCCTGATTGACAATTGTATATATCTCCGGTGACGAGCCGATTTTGCCGTTTATTTCAGGCATTGTTTCAACAATATATGGAAGGACTCTTTTGCTTTTGGCGACCAGTTTCCCGACGCGTAAGCGTTGCTCGCTGTTCATATCTTCCAGGTTACCCCAGAAACCATGCCCGGCAATCAGCGATGTATTGACATTATATCGCTGTGCAAAGTAGGGATAAGAATTATGCGGATAATTCGCAAAAGTAAATAATTCCAAAGGTATGATCCCGCCGAATTCATTTACTATGGTTCGCATGGATTTTGCGCGGTAAACGCTTCTGTCGCCATATCCGGATGCGCCGTTATTCATCCAGAAAAATTTGCCCTGACTGAGCGGCGCAAGGCCGACCAATACCCGGCGTGCTTCCGTTACATCGATCTCTATAACCAGATCCGGTTCATAATCGGTCAGTTCTTTCATAGCCCTGGTGATATATAGGGGCAGAAGGTATTCATAACGCTGTTTGATTTCCAACGCCGAATATCTGTCGCTGCCATGATATAAATTCGGCAGTGTGCTGTTGAATGTATTGATCGCGTCCCATTTGAAAAACCTCACCCCCTGGTCGATCAACTTTTTACAATCGGCTATGAACAGATCATAAAATCCGCTGACAAAATCGAATGCCGGCTGATCCCATTGAGCTTGAAAAGGTTCGCCTTTTGCGTCTTTTATGACCCATTCGGGGTGTTGTTTGTACCGGTCAGTCTCTTTGGATATTCCGGCCGTTGAAAGCCATATACCCATATCGATCCCGTATTTGTCCAGTTCCGCTTTTACCGGCGCCAACCCGTTTTTCAATCTCTGTTTATTTGCCGTCCAGTCGCCCTGATCCTGTTCCCAGCCGTCGTCCAATACGAACAGGTCCACGCCCAATTCCGCGGCGTTTTTTATTTCCTGTAAAATTCGTTCTTCCGTGAATACCTCGCGTACCGGATTCCCCTTTTTTTCCAGATCGCGCTGCATTCCCCATGTATTGTAATAGAATGCCGGTTTCCTTGAGGCCGGTTTTTCACAGATCAGGTTTATCAGGTAATCATGAATGATCGCTTTCGCTGCTGCGAGATCTCCGTCGTGACAAAACGCGCTGACCGTCCATACGGATTCATAGGGACGTTCAGGGGTGATTGTTTCCCCGTCCAGGTAACCGCCGCGTAATATGTCGACGGATATATCGAGTCTGCTGCCGGTATTGTTTTGGCTGATCCCGAGGAAATGAAAATCATCGTCTTTTTCTTCCCAGTCAAAGCCCGATGCGGCGATACCTTTTCGCCCGTCCTGCGACGCGTGTTCATAGGCCGTTATCCAGCTAAAACCGGAATTTGATAAAATCTGAATGGGACCTTTTGTTGTTATCACACTGTCGGGCTTAAATTCGTTTATTTGCGGATGGAACATATGGCAGTGCGCCAGGTTCAGATCACCGGTTTTATCATCGTATTTTCGGTAATCGTCAAAGGCATTTTGCTTAAAATCGATCAACTCATTTGCCCAGGTTGCGATCCGTATTTCTGTGGTTTTAACCGGTGTTTTGTTGATCAGACTGTATTGCGGGAATTTAAAGTGCAGGCGGTTATTCAGTTTGTTCAGGGTAAAATGAGTTTTGCCGGGCGCCTGCAAAACAAGCTGTTCCCGAATTAATGTTCGGTTTGCAAACAGTTGTTGACAGATGATTAGAGTCAAATCTTTCACGGGCGATTTTCTGCCCTGCAAAAAAATTTTTATTTCTTCTCCGCCGTTTTGCATCTTTCTGATTTCATGTTTTTTATACTGCCATATATTATCGTTTGCAGTTATCAATCGATTGTTGATCACAAATTCAAAATAGGGGTCGGCGTTCGTAACGGCCAACAGTTCTTTATTTGTTTGTTTCGAATATATTGAAGAAACAAACACAGGTCCCGGTGTTTGTTCCGGTAACTGAATTCGCCTGACCATTTTTTCATTTTCAAGGGTCAGGATTCCATTTTTAAAATTTATGTCTGCATGCAAATTGAAATTTGTGAAAATTAATAAAATAATAATTAGCAAAGTAATTTTTGATTTTTTAAACATTTCTAATCCTTTTCAAATTATCCCGTGAAATTTTTCAATTGACTTTTATCGTTCTGTTTGAATTCCCTGATAATCAAGAAGCCCTGAGGTGACTGTCAGCGTCGGTTGTGAGAATGATAGTATTGTGCGCGGAATCGGTACGGAACAAAAGCGCCGTATGTTCCCAAACATTTGTTGCGGAAATAGTAGTTAATTCAGGTTTTCCTGAGGCAAGTTGCGAGAGATCAAATGAATAAATAGTGTTATCGTCTGATTCAACCGGCGCATTATGACAATGAGCAATTAAAAAAAGCGATAGTGAAAAAACAAAATTCAAACATCTGAAAAAGTGTGATTTATTCATTTCAATATCATTTATTAATTGACTATTTAAATATTTTATTTTTCTCCCGCCAGCGCCTCCGCTATATTGATGGAATGATCCTTGATCCGTTTATAGGAATTCAACATGTCGGTATATAACAAACTGAGCAGGGGGGAGGCCTGTTTTGTGCCCAGGTTGTTTAAATGTCTTGCACGGTGTTCTTTGATCATATGATTAATTTTTTTGCCGTCATTCATCGATTTGGTAAGAAAGTTTCCGTTGTTTATCTTGACTGCCTGACTTACATCCGCAACATGCAAGGCAACTAATTTATGTAACTCGATTATATCGGCTTTATCCTGTTTTGAAAACTTGAGTCCTCTTTTTTTCATCTTTACATTTAATTTCATAATTATGATAATTTCATCACTTATGGATTCATATTCATCGGCCATTCTTAATTGCTTTCTTACCTCCAATGTTGCGTCGCTTGACAGGCTCCCGCTCATCAGTTTATTGATAAATTCGACAATTTCTTTTTGCATAACATCCAACATTCTTTCCCGGTTAACAAGTTTTTCCTTCAAATTGTCTTTTTTCTTGAATAAAAAATCGTACAACCAAAAATTCATTTTTTGCACCGCTTCACCCATTCGCACGACTTCATATAAGGATTGTTTTACGCCCAGCGCCGGAGCATCCAGCATGCGAACATCGAAATAAGTTAGATGGCGTTTTTGTTTGTGTTTTTTATCCGGGACCAAGATACTGAGAAACCGGGCAAGCGGGGTTACAAATGATATAAAAATGCAAACAATTAAAATATTAAAGAAGGAATGCGCAAAAGCAATCCGCGCAGAGATATCAATATTTTCCGATAAAACGAATTTCAAAAAGGATATATAAAGACTAAAGACCGGGATCATTAACATGACTCCCAAAACTTTAATGGTTATATGGGCATATGCAGCACGTTTGGCATTTGTATTTGTACCCAGTGAAGCAAGAAAGGCTGTAATCGTTGTTCCGATGTTTTCACCAAGAACCAGTGCGACTGCGGTATCATAACCGATTACACCGGTTCTTGCCAGTGTGATTGTTATCGCAACAGTCGCAGATGAGGATTGAATAATTGCTGTGACAAATGCTCCCACTAAAACACATTTTATGATGCCGAAATAGGAATCCGGTTCAAATTTGGACAGCAATGAAATAAATGCCTGGTTGTCGCGTAACGGCATAAATCCAAATTTCATCAGTTCCAGACCGAAAAACACCATGCCAAGCCCTAAAAACATCATGGCCGAATAACGAATTTTATCATTTTTTGAAAAAAGATAGAAAAATGCTGACAGTCCCAGAATGGGTAATCCAAAGTCCGCGATTTTTAAAGAAATCAACCATGCGGTGATAGTAGTACCTATATCGGCCCCCATTATTACGCCAATACTTTGTTGAAGGGTCATCAAACCCGCATTGACCATGCCCACTACCATTACCGTTGTGACGGAACTGGATTGAATGAGAGCTGTAATTGAGGCCCCTATACCGACACCCAATATTCGGTTATTGGTAACTTTTCCGATTAAATAACGAATTCTCGCTCCGGCTACCGCCTGCATTCCTTCCGACATTTGCTTCATACCGAAAAGGAATAAGCCCAATCCTCCAACCACCTGTATACACATTTCAAGAATAAATTGAAACTCCACAAAGGCTCCTGTTTTCTAATTAAATATTTATCTATGTAAACCAGTGTCCGGGTAAACCCGGACGCGACACTCGTAATATGTTTTTATTATTAACGTTTTCGAATATGACATCATTAATTGATTTGTATGGGAGAAAATAAAATTTTTAGTTATTTACCCTGATTTTATTTAACTTGTAAGCCTGACCAGGGAGTGGTGTCCGTAAACCGGACACCAGTGATTTATGCATGTTATTCAATTGGGAATATTGACGGTTTTTATCTCCGTAGTAAAATGAAAATTTTTCTATTTAAAAATACTTGTTAAAAATGATACCCCCCAAATAGTTTCTTTTTTAAAAAATATCGGGATATATATTTTTCAAATAATCGCGACATCGGCCGATACAAATAACTGTGTAATCGAAAATAATTGGTTGTTGGAAAAACAGTTACGTTTTTACAGTTGGAATTGAATAAATAATTTTCAGAATACATAACCGGATAAAAATATATTGTCTGTTAACTGTTCGGGCGGGGGCATGCCCCAAAAGGATTAATTTTTTTTAAATCAAGAACGGTTGTCTAATGACTTTTTTTAACAACCTTGTTTTGAGTTAATATACTTAAATTTTTCAACCTGTCACAGTGTTGTTAAAATATCTAATATATGAAAATAATTCTTTTTTCTATGAATGACAACATAAAATTGAAATATTAATTTTTAAATCGGTATACTACCTGTATAATTATTCTGTTTTTAATCTAAGCCAACCCGCCGCCTGCATTGAACAAATAACATAATAATTATTATTTCGTTTAATGAGTTTAAGCCGCTGCCGCGTTTTCCCGAATACATTCTGTTGAATAATTTCAATGGATTTGTTATTCACAGAAGTAATAATGGCGACATGGCCGTATCGCGGTGCTGTAAACACGATCAGGTCATTCACTGCGGGTTTTACATTGCCGCCATTTTGATATTGCACAAGCCCCCTTTGATCGTTCATTTTTGCGTGGTTGGTTGTCGGATCATAAAAATCCCTGGCATGTCCCCAAACATTCGGCATTTTATGGGAAAGCGCCTGGCAATAAAATCTCTTGACATATTCGACACATTGCCATTTTTGTCCGTAATAATATCCATCGGAGCTGAAATGGTCGCCATAACTCTTTGAAAAATTTTTGCCGTTATAATATACCGGGATACCGAGATGACTGTCAACAGGATCACCGATCAACGGCTGCGTTTCAAAATTATATTTATGCTGCCGTACAAACCAGGGCAGGCCAACTATAAAAAGACCGAAGAGCAGGGAAAATAATATTTTTGATATTCTAACCAATTGACAAATATATTATGATAACAGACAATTATAAACCAGTTTTCGGTTAACGGATAATTTGGACAATTGTATTTCAAAAATGCAGGATCAAATTAAGGGCGATTTTGCGATCACTTTTTTTTGCCCGGAATCCGAGATACCGGGCAATCGGGTTTTTAATTGAAATTATATCTTTAGAACAACTATACCGGCATAAAGATCAATTTGCAGGCCGTTTTACTTTAGCTGTTAAATTTATTAATTTTCGTCCGGATCATGTTCGTCCTGGTCGCGAATCTGCACGCGGCGGATTTTACCGCTTATCGTTTTTGGCAAATTTTCCACAAATTCAATTATCCGCGGATATTTATATGGGGCGGTCGTTTTTTTAACATGCTCCTGTAATTCCAACACCATCGCTTCGTTGGGAGTATAGTCTTTTGTCAAAACAATTGTCGCTTTGACGACATGTCCCCTGATCGGGTCCGGCGCGCCCGTCACCGCGCATTCAAGAACTGCAGGATGTTCCAGCAGTATACTTTCAACTTCAAAGGGACCGATACGATACCCCGAGCTTTTAATGACATCATCCGCCCGGCCGACAAACCAGTAATACCCGTCTTCATCCCGCCATGCATTGTCACCGGTATAATAAATATTGTCATGCCAGTTCGAAAGGGTTAATTCTTCATCCCTGTAATAACCGTCAAACATGCCCGCCGGTTTAATTTTCTCCGTGCGAATCACGATCTGACCTTCTTCACCAACAGGACAGGAAACACCGTTTTCATCGACAATATCGATATCATAACCCGGCGACGGTTTACCCATCGACCCCGGTCGCGGTTCCATCCAGGGAAAATTGGCAATGGCCACCGTCATCTCTGTTTGACCGTATCCTTCCATCAGCCTTAAACCGGTCGCTTTCAGCCATTGGTGATATACTTCCGGGTTCAGCGGTTCGCCTGCGATAACACAATATTCTAAATGTTCAAAATTAAATTGCGACAGGTCCTCTTTAATAAAAAACCTGTATATGGTCGGCGGCGCGCAAAAGGATGTGATGTGATATTTTTCAATAATGCCTAGCAGTTTTTTGGCATCGAATTTTTCATAATCATAGACAAAAACCGCGCTTCCGCCAATCCACTGGCCGTATATTTTACCCCATACTGCTTTGGCCCAGCCAGTATCGGCAACGGTAAGATGTAAACCGTTGTTCGTGACATTTTGCCAGCAGGAGGCGGTTAAAATATGTCCCAGCGGGTATGTATGATTATGTTTGACCATTTTCGGCATTCCGGTTGTGCCGGAAGTAAAATATAATAAAAGCGGGTCGGTGTTTTGGGTCGCCATCAATCCTGAGGGCCTAGTAAATTTTTCAGAAGCTTCCCGGATCGCGCCGTCAAAATCAATCCAGCCTTCACGTTTGCCGCCAACGACCATTTTGAATTGCAGGGAAGATGATTTTTGTTGAGCGTCATCCACGCTGTTACAAATGTTATCGTCATTGACAGTGACGATCATTTTAATATCGGCCGCATTATTACGATAAATCAGGTCTTTAGTCGTCAGCAAATGTGTAGCCGGAATACATACCGCGCCAATTTTATGCAGAGCCAACAGGCAAAACCAGAATTCATATCGCCGTTTTAACATCAGCATGACCGGATCACCTTTTTGAATTCCCAAAGCGTTAAAGACATTCGCCGCTTTATCACTGTACGTTTTCATTTGTTGAAATGTGAATACAGCATCGCGGCCTTCTTCATTGCACCACACCAGCGCTGTTTTGTCCGGCTGTTTCATTGCGATTTGATCCACAACATCGAATGCATAATTGAAACAAGACGGAATATTTATTTTGAAATTTTGATAAAATTCTTCATAGGATTCGAATTCCAGTTTTGACACGAACTTTTTTATCATGATGTATATTTTCCTTATATTTGTTACACAACCATTACCAATAATTTTACGGGCCGGCCGTCAAGCGCCTTTAAACTGTGCTGATAGGACGAATCGAATATAAGGGAATCCCCTTCATTCAAAACAAGATCATGCCCGTCAATGGTAACCTGTAATTGACCTTCAAGAATAAAATGAAATTCCTGTCCGGGATGAGAATTCATCTCGGGTTCAACAGAGGAGGGTTCAACACAAACCCAGAACGGTTCAACTTTTTTCTTTTGAAAATGGTAACCCAGGCTTTGATAAATATAAGGTTTTTTTCTTTCCACCGGAACTCCTTTTCCCTTACGGACCAGAGAATACACATGCAGATGCGGATTTTGACCTGTTAATAATGTCGTCATATCCATTTTAAAATAGTGCGCGACATTTAATATAAATCCGGCCGGAATATCTACTGTACCGGATTCATAGGATTGATATTCCGGCAGCGGAATATTTAATTTTTTTGCCAGACTTGCCGCGGATAATCCGGAAATTTCTCTCAAATCCTTTATACGTAATGCAATTTGTTGAGATTGATCTGACATATAACACCTCCTTTGAATGAAAATTCCTCGCCTCTATACACAAAAGATAATATATCAGTACGATTATGTTATTTATTTTATACGGAGTAATTCACTCCGGGTATAATTGCAATCAGGTTAGATCATTTTTAGCAAACGGCTTTTAAAAAGATAAATAGAAAAAATGTGCTGTCACTTGAAAAGTGTCTGCAGGAAATTAAGTCTCCTGTTCAGTTACCCTTTCGCTGCGGAGCCAATGGCAAAAAGATGTCGATCCATCCCCAGATTTTCCTGTGGTCCGAGAACCATTCGCCAGCAGTACTCTTTTTCTGCAAATGTTCGCATGGATTTGATTATTCCGGCCGCACTTTGATTCGATTCAAAAACACCGATCCTTAATTCTTGCTCACCGGTTTCCAGACTTAACCCGGCAAGCAGGGCTTCGCCATAATCAATTGAATCCAGCATGGCCCAGGGACCAACGGATATCACTTCAAAACCGGGGCGGGCCATAAGGTAACCGTTTATCCTGTTATTTCTTTCATGTACAAAACATAAATCGGGGTATAATGAAAAACGACGTTCAAGAAAATAACCGCGGTTCTCGCCAAATAACTCACGATCAATTATGCAGATCGTGGCTAAATCTTCCGGGGTGACCTTGCGGACGTTCGAATATTTTTGGCCCCGGATTTTACCGACAAATCGAAGCGACCTGACGATTTTCCTAAACCCCGCTTTTTCATAAATGGGTACGGCAGCAAGGTCGCCTTCAAGGTAAATATTTTTTATTCCTTTAGCCGATAAATACCTGACTGCAAAATCAAATAACCGGGTGCCGTATCCCCGGCCTCGTTTTTCTTTTATGATGATCAATTCACCGATAAATCCGCATTCCCTGTACGCGGTGGCTATGCATATTCCGATTCGTACAGACTGATCCTCGGCAACGAAACAGCCTTTGGGATCGTAATCCAAAAATCCTTTAAAATCTTCTTCTGTTTCGCTTTTCCAACCCTCCGCCTGCGTGCAGGCATATGCGAAATTTATGTCCGCCGGAGTCATTTCTCTGATAATCATAATTGAATAGCCCTTTAGCAGAAGGAATTATGAATTGTCTTTAAAAAAGCTATGTTTTAATTCGATAGGCAAATTCAGCCGCGAATTTTGTCAAACGATACTGAATAATAAAAAGCAGCGAACACAGTAAAAGTACTAATATAATATCAATTGTTAAATTTGCCGTATTCAGTTTAAATTGAAATAACGATTGCAGGTTTCCAATAATCGATATATCCTGAAGCGCCAGCAAGCCTATCGGCAGCGCCTCAACACCGGTTACGAAAGCGGTAAAATATGATGTTTCTTTTGCCGCTGATATGAATCTCTCCGGTCTACGATTAAGGTTGTAATACTTTCTGCCAGTATATAATCCGGCTGTTACTCCCAATACGAGATTGGCAACCGGCAGGCCCATAAATAATGCAACCGCTATCAGTGAGCAAAACAAATAGACCGGTATCAGGTAAATATTCTTAATCGCATAAAATAATCGGGTGATTTTTTTTAAATAAAAAATATCAATAAAAATTCCGAAAAGTAAACCCGTGCCGGCTGAAATGATAATATAGGATTCGGGCAGGGGGAAAACCTTAAAAATAAAAAGTGAAGCCGAAAGCCACCAACCGAAAACGAAAATCATCAGCGGGATCAGAATTACTAATCCGATGTTTATAATCATAATTTCGGTTTTGTGCATTTGGTCCTCAAAATTATTCAAGCTGTTCCTTCGGCGGAATAATGGTAAATCCCATTTGTCTTATCCATTTCAAATCGCTGTATGCAATCCATTCGCCGGTGATCCTGCCCTCGGAGAAAGTGATTACACTAAAACCGTTGGAAATGATTTTCCTGCCGTTATGTGTTGCGGTGATAGTCCAGTTTACCGCCAATCCCTTATCCGAAGATAAAATTTCATCCTGAATCACGATAAAAAAATCGGGGAAACTTTTTCTGGTATCCCTGATAACGGATTTCAGTGAATCGCGCCCGCTGATTACCACATAATCAGGGGGCATACATAATTTGAACTGTGGATCGGTCAGTTCATTCAGAGATTCAACGTTACCGGTGTTCCATACTTTGACATATTCTTCAATGAGCGGTTTCATTTTATCATACGACGCCGATCGTCTGCAGGAGATTGAAAGAAAAAGCGTGGAAAGTATTAAAATAATAAAATATTTACCTAATGAGTTTACAGGCTTTATCATTTTTTCCTCCCTGTTAATAATAAAATGAAGAAATTTTCGTTAAACCTGATCTGTTGATTATCGGGTTTATTTTTTACGAAAATGTAAATCGGCAAAATCCATATACCGTTCCCAGTCGTATAAAGTAACATCGTGTTTACCCGGGCGTATATGGTAGCCGATTGTGTTCATAACGGGTTGTCCCGGACCCGGCATATTGTCGGCTGCCAGTGCTTCGGCGCCCAGCAATTGGTAAACCGGTCCTGCATATTTAGCCGACAAAAATTCACCTTTCGGGTCTGCCCACAGGTCTTCTTCCGCGCTTGCCACGTAAACGGGGCGGGGGGCGATCAGGGCAATCAGCATGTGCTGGTCCACCGGCAGGGAATCTTCGTTATTATTATAGGCGTTAAAGTTACCGCAGAACCAGTGCGGAAAAACGGTATTGATACGTTCGACGGTTTCACCAAATCGTCTTCTGGACAGCGCCGCGCCGCCGCAGCCGGAATCATTTGAAATAACGATCGCAAACCGCTTGTCCGCTGCGCCGGCCCAGAGTGCGGTTTTACCCAGCCGCGAATGTCCCAAAAGTACTACCTGTTTTTGATTTATATCTTTATCCTTTTCAAAATAATCCATGGCCCGGCTTAATCCCCATGCCCATGCCGCAATAGTACCCCATTCATCCGGTGCCGGTTGTGTTTGCCCTTTTTTGTAAAACAGGGGATGGACGCCGTTCTGAAATCCGTCGTCATAGTCGGGATCAATATCACCGTAATAGATCGTGGCAAGTGCGTAACCGCGTTCCAGTATCTGTTGCACCGGCCAGCGGCTGGCGCTCATACCACGGGCTTTTTCATTGCTTATATGGTCTGTGATCCCATATTCCGCATTGTTCCTGACCCACTGACTGGTTATCGTGATATTCGGATCGGGTTGAATTGTATGATTGCCGTTAAAATTCAACGCTATAAAGACCGGCGCAGGTTTTTTAATGTTTTTCGGAAGATAAATCAGCATATCCATTTTCGGTCCGTTTTTATTCCCGGTAAAATAGATAGATACCTGTTTTTGTATGGCTGTTCCGTCCAGAGCGTTTTTATTAAAAGAATTTATTTTAAAGCGCATTTTCCCGGGTTTGCCGGGGGCTTTGCCGTAAACCTGCTGTTCAAAAAGTTTGAAAATTTCGGGACGTCGTTTTTCCATCCAGGTTTTGGCGTCGGTTACAGGCGACCCGTCGCTCATGACCAAAACATCAGGTAAAACAAATTGCGGGACCAGCGATTCATCATAATTAGTCCCTTCCGGCTGGGCAAAAACATTTACTATGAAAATTTTAAAAAGCTCGACTATTAAAATGCCGTATATCAGGTTCTTTATCATTTATCCAGTCTCCATAAATTGTTTGTTGGTTGTGGTAAAATGTTCGTTTACCTGTAATAGAGATAATTTGAGAATGTAGTTTATATGATTAATAATGTATATATTCTATATAATTTATGCAAATTATTACTTCAGCCGGGCAAACATTTTTATTTTTAAATGAATTATCGGAATTCGGTTTAACAGGAAGGTGATCCGGGAAAAAATTTAAAAATTAATTGAACCGGTTTAAATTTTTATTGACTTTTAAAATTTTAACATTATTTTAATATTAATAATTCATTTCAATTTTCCAAGTGGAGGGAAAGATATGTCTCAACAATCACGAAGAGAGTTTTTTCGAACGGCAGGTATTGGCGCAACCGCCGGAGCACTGGTTTATGGTACATCGTGCGCCAACAAGGACGTGATCACAAAACCGGAAGGCTATAAAAGATTAAATTTAGGAATGGCTTCCTACACATTTCGGAAATTTAGTCTGGATGATACGTTGGCCATGACAAACAAGCTTGGATTGAAGCATATTGCTTTCAAAAGCATGCATTTACCCCTGGAAAGCACCGAGGAAGAAATAAAAGCCGCTGCGGCCAAAACCAGGGAAGCCGGTCTGGATTTGTATGGCTGCGGTGTTGTTTACATGGCTAATGAAGAGCAGGTTAACCAGGCTTTTAATTACGCCAAAGCGGCCGGTATGAAAGTGATCATCGGCGTTCCCGAACATAATTTGCTGGAGCTGGTCAACGAAAAAGTACAGGAATATGATATCATCGTTGCGATCCATAATCACGGACCCGGAGATGAACGTTACCCGGCGCCGAGTGATGTTTACGAACGCGTCAAAAACCTGGACAAACGTATCGGATTGTGCATGGACATCGGTCATACACAGCGAATCGGGCTGGATCCGTCCGTGGAAACGGAAAAGTATTTTGACCGGCTGCTGGATGTTCACATCAAAGATGTTTCCGCTTCCACCAAAGAGGGGACAACCGTGGAAATAGGCCGCGGTATCATTGACATCCCCAAATTTTTGGGAACCCTGTTAAAGCTGGGTTACACGGGCAAGGTTTCACTGGAATATGAAAAAGATGAGGATGATCCTTTGGCCGGAGCGGCGGAGTCAATTGGCTATATAAAAGGCGTGTTAGCCGTGATTTAGTGTAAAGAAGGCGGGTTCATACCCGCCTTTATTGTTTCAGGATTTCCTCAACAACCGGATAAAGAATTCCGTTCCATAATTCGTATCCTTTATCATTCAAATGTAATCCATCATCCAGAAATAAATCGGTTTCGGGTTTACCGTCGGTTCCAAGCATTGGTGTGGCCGTATCCGCATAGAACAGCCGTGTATCTTTTTGTGAATAATCCATTATCAGTTTGTTTGTCTTTTTCATATCGGGCCACATATTCCACCGTGCGATACTCGGTTTAATCGGGATATACACGATCCGAACGTCCGGCAGTTTTTCTTTTACGTTTTTTATAAAAGTTACATAATCTTCAAAAACCTGCTGCGGACTTTTACTCCCCGCAATATCGTTGTCGCCGGCATAGAAAATAATGATCTCCGGATTATACTTGAGTACAACATCTTTCATAAAGAAAATCACATCGG
Organism: Candidatus Zhuqueibacterota bacterium; assembly: GCA_016934825.1. Classification (GTDB taxonomy): domain Bacteria; phylum Zhuqueibacterota; class Zhuqueibacteria; order Residuimicrobiales; family Krinioviventaceae; genus Fontivivens. The sequence goes on along the minus strand of JAFGSB010000049.1, from coordinate 51,250 downwards.
AAATATGCGAGCCGCCAAAGCCCCTGTTAATGACGGGAAAATCGGGGAACGAGTCCCGTGTTTTCCACATCCTGATACTGGAACTGCCCACGAATAATATTGCATTATCAGGCACGGCGTTTTTTTGGTCCCAGTTGATGAACGTTTCAATATCTTGAGCAAATCGTGCGGGGTCCGGATTATCCGCGGTTTTTACAGTTTGTGATAACAATACAGCATTCAGCGCAAACAATATGAAAAACAGGGTGAAGTAATTTGTAAAGGGGGTGATTCTTTTATTAAAACCGGATTTCGAAATCATGTTACCCTCCTGGGGATTGTTTTCTGTTATTATTTTTATAATAAAGCAACACTATAATATAAAGTATATTTTTATTGAAAAAAACAAATAACACGATTCGGTTTTTGTGGAATTTAAAACCGGAGAAAAAAATATATTACCAACTCATATTTTCAATTTTTATCATCTTTTGATATCATCGTACATCTGTAAGATAAAACTGAATTTACAGGGTGGTTGTTCTTGAAAACCGGACCGGTTGTCCGGCCCGGCACGTATTTATTTCTAATAAACAATGAACAGATAAGATAAAAGTTTATATATCGCCCTTATATTTGGGATGGATGATCACCTCGATCCTTCTGTTTTTCGCGCGTCCTGCCTCGGTTTCGTTTGTAGCGATGGGTCTGCTTTCCCCGTAACCTATTGCTTCAAATTGTTCGGATTTTATGTCCACATTAGATGTTAAATAATTTTTCACCGATTCAGCCCGCTGTATTGAGAGATTCAGATTCAACGCATCGCTGCCGAATGAATCCGTATGACCGGCTATGGTAATCGTGGAATTGGGAAAAACGTCAATAGCCTTTTTTACCTTGGCCAAAAATTCATAATATTGAGGTTCGATAATTGCTTTGCCGACCGGAAAACTCAAACCGATCAGACGAATGATAAAATCATTGCCTTCGCGAATGATAATTGCTTCGTTTGTATTAAACAGTTTAGCCACAGTGTCATATTTTTCCCGGATTTTTGCCTGTTCCTGCAGGCGTTCATCCAACTCGGATTTTTGTTTTTCAATCATGCCTAACTGGTTTCGCAGTTTATCGTTAATACCCTCAAGTTCTGTTTTGCGTTGTTGCAGCAGATCGTTTTGCTGCTGATTGTCAAATAAATCCAGACTCAATTTTGTATTATTGATTTGATAATCGGTGATCTTTAACAATATTTCTTCAGTGGGCTTATCAAACCCGTTCTCGAAACCGGGAATATAATTTAATGAGGAACCGATTTTTTTTAAAGGTTCTTCTGCTTCCAGTAAAAGATCCTCCCAGGAATTTTTACTGTTCCTGTAATTTTTAATTTTCGTCGCCAGATAAACCGCATGTCTGGCTTCCCGTTTTGCCTGACGCGCCGATATACGCGCCACATCCGTATCGGCATTGTTTTCAAGTTCCAGTTCCGCTTTTTTAACCAGGTCGCGGGCTTTTTGTAACGTTTTCGGCGCGTATTCATTCGCTTTGAGTTTGTCCGCTTCTTTTAAAAGCGCATAGGTCTCATCAAGATAAGTAATTTTTATAGCCTGTAATTCTGCATTACGGTATAATTTTTCCGCTTCGGTTGCTCTCTTTTTCGCTTCATTCACATTTCCTGATTCGAGAATTTGCGACGCCTGAAAAAATTTATCTTCGGCGCTTTTCCAGAGAAGCGCGGCATTTACCGACGCTTCGGCGTTGACGGCATCGGCCCGGGCCTGCAGGCTGGTTCCGAATACAACATTGGCCAGTTTGGTTGTTTCTTTTGCTTTTTCATATTTGGAAAGCGATAACTGAATATTTTTTCTAATCTCTTCCAGTGACTTCCCTTTTTTAAAATCTTCATCAGCCTTGCGAAGATATTCAGTTGCTTCTGCATAGGCTTTGGGCGCCAAAATATCCGCTTTTTCATTTTTTGCTTCTTTATATGCCTGGACTACCGCCCCGAATAGTGAAGATCTGATATTTTGCAGTTCCATTTCCACACTCTGTTTACCGCCGGTTGTTTGTACCTGGGTTGAGGATATTGCCGGTATCAATACACATATCATAATAAAAAGTTTAATTGTAAATTTCATAATTTTCTCCCATTATTAGTAAATTACTCTCAAATACATAACAAAAATCAAATCCATTTTTTTCCCCAAAATATTATTTGAAAATATTTTAGTTTGAAAAAAAACACACTGCTTAAATCTTTCCTGCGGCAGCTAATAAACAAACCTATTAAGATAAACATATAAAATTCATTTTTTGGACTAAATATCCCTGAATATAAAAACACCCGGGATGTGGGAATGCCGGGCTGTCGGAACGTGCCGAAAATTTCCTTATTTAATCAGCAAACATTTTTTCACAGCTACAAATTCCTTCGAATATAGACGGTAAAAATACATTCCGGTTGCCACTTTAAGGCCGGTGTTGTCGAGCCCGTTCCAGTTGATTCTATGAATACCGGCGCTATACGGCTGGTCCGCCAGTACCCGCACTTCGCGGCCCAGTATGTCATAAATTTTTACGCTTATATTTGTTGTCCCGGGAAGCTGAAATTCTATCGTTGTGGTCGGATTGAATGGATTGGGATAGTTTTGGGACAAACCATACGAGGTGGGCAGCGCTTCCGTTTCTTCTACATTAACGGGTCCGTCATAATAGCCGATCAGTGTCGTAATACTGCTTGCCGGGAGAAGGATAACCCCGCCCCTGTTTAAACGGTCTCCCTGATCAAAACTGCGGTTTTCCGCGGTTGTATATGAATCGAAAGACATCGGCAAACCGGATCCGCCTACCTGTACCGCCTTTGGGTCACTGCTTTTATTGAGCATAACAATTGTTAATGTCCTGTCTTCGTTATGTTTAAAAGCAAGGCAGGGGAGCTCCTCATCCGATGATGTGATATCAATACGGATCGCTCCGGGCCGGATAAACTTGTAATACTGTTTTGATACATAAAATTTTGCAGAGGGTTTATTGTCCACAACCAAACCAAATACTTCCGAATCCTTTGTAACGGCAAAACTCCAGTAAACCCAGGCGCTCGCATTACCGTAGCCCAGTGCGTTATAGATATTACCGGCTAATTCCAGAGCGCCGTCCCATGTATTGGCGTGTCCCGAGGTTTCGGTCATCCATGTCGGGTAGGCAGGTTCCGGGTTCTGCGCCCAATTATAAATCCGCTCCCATTCTTCAGCTCCGGCGCCGCCCACATTAATACCGTCCGCATCATAGTTATGGATGGCAACAATATCGGCATATCTTTTCGCCACAGAATCATTTTTCACCGAGCTGATATATGAATTGATCGCACCCTGTGCCGGTAGAGCTTCCGCCCAGAATATTTTCGTGTGCAGGCCTTCCGATTCCAAACGCGGGCCCACGATTTTTATCAGGTTCCGCATTTCTGTGGGATTGACCTGACATGATGCATAAGGTTCATTAAACTGCGGTTCGTTCTGCAGACTTATGGCATAGAGATCATGTCCTGTTTCATATTTGACCGTTTTGACGAGCGCCGCCATATGTTCGCCGTATTCCTCATAATAATGAGGTTCCAGTTTGTTGTCTGTCGCATACTCTTCAGCGGATAATGCCTTGTTTCGTTTCATCCAGGCCGGAGGGCTCCACATGGTGAGGATAAATTTTTCAACGCCTGTGTATTTATCAAGCAGTTTCATTGTTTCCAGTGAAATGGCATTTTTATTAAAATTATTGAGATTTATAATGTTTGGATCGCTGTTATCATTCACCGGTTCGAATTCGGTATCGATGATACCGAAACGAGCCATGGACATACCGATATCCTTGGCCAGAGCCAAATGCTCCTTGTTGATAACACTGTTGCCAGCACCCATAAACGCGCCAAAACCGTCAATGGTCTGATGTTCCCGGTTCAAGTCAATGTACACATTTGCAGCCGTCGCCTTGTCCGCATCAATAACATTGATTCGAAATCTTACGACTAAATTTTCCGAACCTGAGGCGGACGCTGTTAAAGTAATGGTTGAATAACCGGTTTTGTCCTCAACCGGGGCATAGGTTAAAGTGGCTTTGCCGTTCACAACTTCACTGACGACAGGAACAGGTATTATGGTTTTTCTACTGCTTTGAGCCGTTATTGTTACCGGATTTATTCCTTCGGCGCCGTCGGTAATTCCGGTTAATTGAATGGTCTGTGCACCGGAATTTTTAGCTACGACCTGATCCGGGACCGGGTCCATTGTCACCATATAGGTTTTTGGTCCCTGATGTGCGAATTCACCAACTCTAAAATCATCAAAATAAAAATCACCCTGAAACAGGGGACTGTCGCCGCCCGGATCAAAATTGATCAGTAATGCCTTTATACGCGAAAAATCGACAATCGTGCCGTCTCCCTGTAAATTCAGTCCTGTAAAATCAAAGTAATATTCCACATATTCACTGGTGACCGTATGTCTGACCGTTTTGGCGGTATTATAATGATCGTACACGTCCCATAAAAAGATCAACATCTCGGTGCCGGTAACAGAAGTTTTCATGGTTATGCTGATATATGGGTATAAAGTCAGGTCTAGTTCCCGGGGAATGTTATACCATAAGCCGGCCCACTTGTTACCCGAACGTGTTTTATCGATTTCGATTTTCAAGGCGCCGTTTTCTTCCGTACATCGATGAGAGTCTTCGCCCAGATCGCCCCAATCCGGAGGCCATTCCGGGGCAAGAACGCCGTCTTCAAAATCGTCTTCGAAACCCATAGTCGGTTTGACACGTACCTGAATACTAAATGTTTTTGTTACCGACTGATCCCCGTTATTCGACCCCGTGCCCCCGTCATCATTAACTGTTACTGTAATATTCACCGTTCCGGTTTTCCCGCTAACAGGTGTGTATTTCAATAATGCGGATGAATCGCCCTGTGTATACTCGATAACCGGGTCCGGCACAACGGCTTTATTGGAACTGGACGCTGTAACGGTTAGATTCTGAACCGCGTCATCATCTCCATCGGAAATACCGGTTAATTGAATAATATGTTCTTCCGCTCCTTCCAGTATTGAAACATCGTCAACCGGATCAATTGTTGGCGGATCATTGACATCATCATAAATATTTACCGTAAACATCATACTTGAGGAATCCACGCCGCCGTTAATCGTACCACCGTCATCCTTTAAATAAACGGTAATGTTTGCCGGACCGGTCTGGCCCAATACCGGTGTGAATGCAAGCATGGCAGTGGGGTCTCCATTGTTGTATTGTATTATCGGAACCGGTATTTTTGCTGGGTCGGAACTGTCGACGGTCAATGAAATTGACTGTTCAGCGTTGGGATTACCGTCGTTTATTCCGGTTAACATGACATCATATAACTCACCTGCTTTGCCGTTCAATGTTTCAACCTGGTCAATTACCGGCGCTATATTGTTTTCCACTTTCACATCAAAAACCATGATTTTGTCGTCCGGTGCATTACCGGATACAGTAACCGTAATTTCCGCTAATCCCGATTGATCCGCAGCCGGTGTATAATTCAAGTATCCGGTTTTATCGCCTGCTGTATATGAAACAACAGGGTCCTGAATAAGTGAAGGATTTGAGCTGACAGCCGTAACGGCAAGCGGCACTTGACCCTGCACCGGATCGGATACGCCTCTGAACGGAACAGTCACTTCCGGGGCGTTTATAATATGAAATTGTTTGGGTATCGTGGTTATGGACGGCGTTACTAGTGCATGACTGCCGATTTTCAAATCGTCAAAATATACCGTGCCCTGAAACCTTATAGCCCCGGCAGGATTAAATACAAAGTTGAGCATTTTAATTTTCGTCAGGTCGACATCCTTAACGTCGGAAAAATCGAATACAAATTCCGTATAATGGTTCGAATTTACTATTTCCTGATATGTAATCCTGGAATATGCATATTGATCATTAGTATCCCAAACGGAGAAACCCAAATTAAAATCCGTATCGGTTTTAACCTTTAAACTGACATAAGGATTTGCTGATATATTTAGTTGCGAAAAACTAAATGTGAAAGAGTTCCATGTATTCCTTTTGTTCGCCTCGATTTTTAATTTCCCGTCTTTTTCGGTAAGAGAATAATCGGCTGTTTCACCCCACCCTGTAAGTATATTATCATTAAAATCTTCAATTAAACCTGTTTCTTGTGAAAATAACAGGGCCGGAATTAAACAAATAACTGTGAAAACAATTAAAAAGAATCGATTCATGATAAACTCCTGTTTAAATGAATTTTATAAAGAGTTTTGACGTCAGGAATAATTCTTGAATCTGTCGTTTATCGAATTGAGGAGAGGATAGGATGGAGAGGCTTAATCGTTTGCGATAACGTTTAAGAATAGTACAAAAAAAATTATTTATTGTCAAGAGATTTCAAGAAAATTTTATGGAAAAGAAAGTAAATATTTCATTTTAACTAAACAGGCAATCGTAAATGATATTTCAAATTTTAAAAGATAAAATGGATTCGGATTGATTGATGATTTTATCATCCTGAAGTTTTTCGTCCGGTTTCATAGAAATCTCAGGGAATGATTTCATATCTGAAAATTTTATAACAAAATAATTAGGAGTGATGTGTTCAGGTTTAACCGGCCGGTGATGATTTTATTATTATTTTAATCAAATTTAATTTTAATTAAGCAAATTTTGACAAGACCAACAAAGTATTTAAATTATTTTAATTTTGTTGAATGAATTTTTAAATTGATAACAGTATTTTTTATTCAATAATAAATTTAATGTTTTTTTTAAATTTGAAAAATAACACTTGACAATAATAAAAAAATTTGTAATTTGAAAAATGTTATACTGATGTAAACGGGTATTATATTATATGACAATCTAACATTCCACACTCTTCTTACACGATACGGTAGTCTCATTTCCATTTGGTTAGATTTAAGATTTTAAATGCAACACTGCAACTAAAATTTTAAGTAAAACCTTTATTACTTTTATATCAAAAGGTAATCGTTAAAGTGAGAAAACCTGTCCTTTATATCTATATAATAATGTTTTTAAAATTTGGCTGACAAGGCCATTTTTCTCCATTACTGAGAAAAATGGCTATCCGGAATGTTTTCTTCGAATTAATCAATTTTGATTAATAAAATTATGGGAGAAGAAATTATGAAAAGAACTTTATGGTTGTTTGCTATTATCATATTTTATATGTTAGTAGGCACATTAGGGCTTGGCCTATTCACCGGAACCCAGGCTTTTGCTCTAAATGATGTTCCGCATTATGCTGTTACAGACGCTGATAGTATCCCCCCGATCGCCAGAGCGGCCCACCCGCCGGCTATCGATGGTGTGCTGGATGATATCTGGAAAACAGGTCCCTGGAACCGGGATTTTCATTTCCCAAACGGACCTGCAAAAGTCTATAGTTTTCAGGATGCCGCGATAAGCTGGCGCGGTTTGTATGACGACAAGTATTTTTATTTGTTTGTTCTGGTCAATGATGATACATTAATGCGAGACAGCGGAACCGAAACGTGGAAAGATGATGGTGTGGAAGTCTGGTTTGACGGTAATAACAGTAAAGGTACAACTTATGACGGTGTGGATGACAGGGGTTTTCAATTCCTGTATTCGGGTGATCCGGATAATCCTCTGATCTTTAATCCTTTTACACATTCAGGCGCCGGCGGTGATTATTCCGGTGTCATGCAGGCCGCAGCCTATACCGGCGATGGCGTTCTCGGCATGGTTTCCCTTGAAGTCGCGTTCCCGCTTGATTTACTTGGAATTACCCCAACCCCGGGTTATCGATTCGGTTTCGAAGTTGACTGGAATGACGATGATGACGGCGGCGATGTGGATACCAAAGTCAAGTATTTTTCCATGATCGATGAATCCTGGCAGAATCCGAGTGTTCTGGGCACAGTCGAGATAGTTGATAATATCCAAAATGATTATACCGAAATCTGGTATACGGATACCGCTCCTGTTATTGACGGTGTAAGAGAAGAAGCCTGGGACAATTTCCCGACTTATGTTCTCAACCAGTATATGAATACCGCGGACAGCTTGAATAGTTTTTTCGATGATCTTTCATTAACATTCAATGTCGTATTCGATAGCAATTATATTTATTATGGTATCGATGTAATGGATGATGTCCTTATCACGGACGGTGTTTATGACTGGTCGGATGACGGTATCGAGTTCTGGTTTGACGGCAACAACAGTAAAAAACCAGCATACGACGGTTACGATGATATTGGTATTAAATGGTCGTATGTTCCCGGCTCACCATTGGATTCCGTATCGATGGGTTTTGGCGGGGATGCTGCATTTGATATTAATTCTGTGCCATGGGCCGCTACCGAAACGGATAAAGGGATCTATCTCGAATTTGCCCTGCCGCTTGATTCTTTACATATGCAGCCCACTAACGGCTGGATGGTCGGGCATGAGATTGACTATAACGATGACGATACCGGCGCCGGCAAACAGCGCGATACAAAATGTAAAACATTTTCAGCGGCAGACGATTCCTGGCAGAAACCGAGCGTTTTTGGCTCCGGGAAATTCGTCGGCGCTCCCGGCGGTGAAGTTCCGGAAAAAGCAAAACCATTGCTGGTTGATAGAACAACCACACCTCCACCCATTGACGGTGTTCTGGATTCCACCTGGTTTAATGTCAGCAACGTAAATATGTTGATCGGCATGGACACAGAACCGGATAACTGGTTTGATATGTTCGGCCGTTTCAGAATGATGTATGACTCCAGAAACCTGTATGTTTTTGTTGAAGTTCAGGATGATTCCATTGATAACTCAAGCGCCGATGCCTGGGCAAATGACGGCGTTGAGCTGTATTTTGATGGAGACAACAGTAAAAATGTCATGGTTCAAGCTGGTGTGAGCGCCTATGATGATAATGATGATCAGTTGCGTTTTGAATATGGAAAGGAACCGACTGCATTATTGGGTAATATTCAGCTTGATAATTTTGTCTATGCCTATGCTAGAACGGATTTCGGATACAACGTTGAAATACAAATGCCGTTCAGCAGGGGTTTGACCTTTAAAGCGGCGGAAGGCCTGGAAATCGGTTTTGAGGTCCAGATCAATGATAACGATACCGGTGGCCGCAACACTCAGTGGAGATGGTGGTCCGATAATGGAAATTCCTGGCTGGACCCGAGTCAATTCGGTACGGTAAAATTCACCGGCCGCGAAACTTCGGATTTCCTGGATATTCATTATACCGCCTATCCGATTGAAGTTGACGCCGAGATGGATTACGCGTGGGAAAATGTACCGGATATTTTTGTCAATCAACGCTTTTCTGAATTCAGCAAATTGTATGATTACAAGGATGCCGAAGTCAACTTTAAAACTGTATGGAATACGGAATACCTGTATTTCTGGATCAATGTTGTGGATGATACTTTACACAGGGATTTTGACGTTGATCAATCCTGGAATGACGACGGCGTGGAATTATGGATTGACGCCGATCATAGCGCCAAACATTCATATGACGGTGTGAACGACTGGGGTTTTGCCTACAGGTATGATCCGGATGCCCTGCTTTTACCGGTAAGCGAAGGTAAAGTCGCAAATAAAGACTCTGCCCTGTTTGCCAAAATTAAACAGGCGCAAAAGTTAACGGCTGACGGATTAATCCTTGAGACGGCCATTCCGATGGAATTACTTGGAATTGATCCCGGTTACGGTTCATTGATCGGGATTGATCTGGATTGGAATGATGACGATGACGGCGGCGTAAAAGACACCAAACTCAAAACCTATGATGCCACCGATAATGACTGGCAGTATCCCGATTTAATGGGTGTCGCGCGGTTGTGGGGTTCCCCGGTTGCATCCGATATTAAAAAGCAGGATAAACTGGTCAGCTCGTTTAATTTATTCCAGAATTATCCAAACCCGTTCAACCCGAGCACACATATTGATTTTTCACTGCCAAAGGATTCCAACGTCGAACTTATCGTTTATGACGTTCTTGGCAGGGAAGTGGCCAGGTTGATTAACGGCCGGGTTCAGGCTGGTGAGCATTCTGTTAACTTTAATGCCGGCAACCTTTCAAGCGGTCTTTACTTCTACAGACTGCAGACCGATAACGAGGTTGTTGTTAAAAAGATGATGTTAATCAAATAAGCCGAACAATTTATCAGACGTTTATAAAAAAGGGCAGATCCAAGTCTGCCCTTTTTTTATGGATATGTTGTAATTTTTATTCCCGGATGTTATGAAACGGATTTGGGTAAGTACGAGGTGTCCATTAAATACTGTTTTGGATTATCGGGATTTATGCGGACCTGAATTGCTTTGCTTTTGACGTATTTTTCGGGATTGTACAATATCGGTTTGCTTTTGAATATATAGACCGTATTATTTTGCGGATTTAGCCATTGCGACAATATCCGGTATGGATTCTGCCCCTTTAAGCGTATGGATGTATCGAGAATTACCGAATCATAATCGGTGAAAATAATTTGCCCGTTTTCCAGCAGCCATTTTTCCTGACGGTTTGAACGTAAAACTAACCCGAGCATCGTTCCGCCAATTCCCCCGAATACAATTCCCAGACACCCTAAAATGATACTCACAAACCATATCTGCATGAATGAATCAATACGGGCTTTGTATGGGTCTTTCTCCGGATACCGGACCCGTACCTGATCGCCTTTACGATAGGAGGGAGGATTACTGCCGATCCTGCTGTGAAACTCTATTACAACGCCGTTTATCGTTTCATACTGAACAACCGGATAATATACATAAGAACTTGTAGCCGAATCATCTGTCCCGGAAGTTCCCCGGACAAGATCAATTACTGTCCCTGTGGTTACTGTGGAATGTGTAATAAACTTTTGAGTGGAAAAATAACTCAAAAATCCTGCAATAAGAAGCGTCAGTCCAATTAGAAAAAATACCAGTCCCAAGATTTTTAAAATTTTCATTAATACATACCCTGTTAGATGTCATTGTTTTACAGTAATCACCATATTGTCTTTAATAAGCGGTTGTTTGACCGTCAATATTATTCGGTAAATATCCCGGCCCCAGGCGCGTAATAATCTTCCGTCTTCGATAAGTATCGGTTCTGTTTTTATGTTGAGTTTCGTAACATTATAAAAAATAAAAACATCTCGGGCGGTGCCCTGTGTTTTTGAGTTGAGATCGAGTTTTATCGTCCCGTTTTCCATTATTATGGGTTTGGCCCAGCTCATTAATGTAAATATTATATCACCCGTTATTTTATCCAGGCTATATTTGTCCCGTATTACCACACTTTCATTCCGGTTCAATGTTAATGTCCTTTTCCAGGATTTTATCCCGGCTTCAGACGGATACGCTTTTGCCAGATCGAGATTGAATACAACATTATTCTTGTCCGCCTTGTAATCGATATCTGTTGCCTTATAATCTGCGCCGTTATGCTGCATGATGCCGTTAATTGTCGGCAGGTTATGGTATGCCGACTGCATCGTCCATATCTCATAGCGTCTGGAACTGAAAGTTTTTGATGTATAGGTTTCCACCCCGACATCAATAATCGCCGGAAAACCGTCCGCGTAAACGATAAAATTACCCACATCGTTATGATTGTGGCTCTCGTCATTATGGCCGCCTTTGGCGGCAATATATAATCCTTTGTTTGATCCCTCAATCGAACGCGCAAGCATGACCTGCAAGTCGGGGAAAAAATAATCAAACACCATAGGTTCTTCCGCTTTTATATTAACCAAATCCGATAAACTGAATAATGCCGCCAGAACCCGGCCCAGATAACCGAAACTGCCTCCTATGTACCCCGTGCCGAAATTTTGCCGTTTCGCCTCGAAGCTGGCAAACCCAAGCATGTTTTTATCGCCGATACTTTTACCGAAACGAAACAGCAGGGAGGGATCCGGCTGTAATTTTGCCGACGCATCGGCAAAATTGATATAGTAATCTTTATTGATATAAACCCGGTAAATATACCTGCCGATCTCCTGAACAAGCGGTTCATTGTAAATATTTATCCTGCCGTTCGAAGCGGAATCAAACAGTTCGAGACAGTCGAACAGCGACGCGCCTGCCCGGTTCCAGTAACCCGGACCCTCGTCGCAGCCGCCGTCTGTCGGATATGGATTCAGAAATTGATCCAGACACCGCATGATCTTATATATGGACTGCGCCCTGATTTCAGGATTTTCTTCCAGGATCAATACCGCCGTCAGCCAGTTTGAGCATATCCAGGGGTTCCAGTTGTTCACCCGTCTTGTCAGATCCGGGGACAGTCCCATCCAGCCGAAATCATCGCGCTTTAAATTGACATCGATTATCCGGCGTTTGACTTCGTATCGGATTCTTTCATTGACAAGAGAAGAAACCTCATAGAGTTGATCTTTTAAAAGGTAATATGTCCAGGCCATCAGCATGCCCGTTTCCGCGGCGAACAGATCTACAGTCGGTTCGGTTACATCCGGCAATCCCGTTCCTCTTTTCTGCATACCCATGTGCGCCGGAACGCCCCAGTACGTTTCCTCACAGATGGTCCAGATACCGTTTACAATATCGTTTATAAACCGGCCCCGACCTTCCATACACTCCGCGATGACCAGCTTACCCAATTGTTCACGGCGACCAAATGATATTTTTTCGTAATTGGAACGATTACCATCGCGTGAATACTCAAGAAAAACTGATGCTGTGGGAGTCTGCCATTCGTTGTTTAACAGTTTTTCAGCTTCCAAAATATACACATCACGTACTGCACTTGGCAGTTCCTGCCAGGATGCATGATCTTCAGCAGTCGGATAGGGATGCCATTTATCGGCGGTTTGAATGATTTGTGCGAGTTTTTCCGGCGTAAACCGGCCGCTTAAAAGATTTAGGGGTTCGCTTTGTTGTGAAGTTGTTTTTAACGGCAGGAGAAAAAATCCGGCCAACAGGATACAAATGATAACTTTTTTGTTATGATTCAGTATTCGTATCATGATTTGCTCCGTATTTATTTAAAATATTTAATCCACCCGATAAAACAGAACCTGCAGGGCAACGATCAAGGGCGCTGCGACAATGGATACAGACCGGATATAGATCATATTGTCATTGTGTATTCTCCGCATATATTCGATTTTTCTTCAAGCCCGAAGCACATCGATTGAATGAACAGCTTTTATCATTTACTTAATGCCTGTCTGACAATTTGTTTAAAATTCATCGTCACTGCAATCCGTGATTTACCGCCATAATTTTTAATTCCGTCATTTCCTCAATCGCGTATTTAACGCCTTCACGGCCAAAACCGGAATCCTTAACGCCGCCATAGGGCATATGATCTACCCGGAATGTGGGAACATCATTAATGATGACACCCCCGGCTTCAATTTCATTAAAAGCCTTAAACGCTTTTTCGATATCTTTGCTGAATACACCGGCCTGTAATCCGAATTCGGAATTGTTAACCATCTCCAGGGCCTGTTCAAAGGTTTTATATTTATCCAGAATAACCACCGGGGCAAATACCTCCTGACAGGAGACCCTGGTGTCCGGGGGAACATTTTCCAGCACAGTCGGCTGGAAAATGTTTTTGTCCCGATTGCCGCTGGTCAATAAACCGGCCCCTCTGGCGACTGCCTCTTTAATCCATTTTTCCGCCCTGACTGCAGACGCTTCGTCTATCATGGGTCCGACATCCGTTTCTTCAGACAAAGGGTCGCCTACTTTTAAAGAGTTTACACCCTTAACAAACGCCCGGGTAAAATCATCATATATTTTTTCCTGAATATAGATACGCTGTACCGAAATACATACCTGGCCCGCATAAGCATAGCCGCCAAGCAGACAGCGATCCACTGCATATGTCCTGTCGGCATCCCGCTCAATGATCACGGCCGCGTTTCCGCCCAGTTCCAGACAAACCTTCTTTTTTCCCGCTTTGGCTTTTATGTCCCATCCGGTTTCGGCGCTGCCGGTAAAGGTTAACATTTTTATCCGAGGATCAGTAATTAAAGGTTCGGCCAGAGTAGCGCTGCATGGCACAACATTACAGGAACCGGGGACGGCCCCTGCTGTATGCAAAATTTCTCCCAACAGCAGGGCGGAAAGAGGGGTGGCGCTGGCCGGTTTGATTGTAATCGTATTACCCGCAGCAAGCGCCGGCGCAACTTTGTGACAAACCAGATTGAGAGGAAAATTGAACGGTGAAATACCGGCTATGGGACCGATGGGAAACCGGCGGACGATACCCAGCCGGTCGCCGGCAGCGGGAGTGATATCCAGCGGCAAAACTTCGCCGTTTATCCGGTTTGCCTCTTCGGAAGCGATGGATAATGTACTGATGGCGCGTGTAACTTCACCGCGGGCGTGCCGTATGGGTTTGCCGGATTCCAGGCAGAGAATTTTAGCCAATTCGTCCTTGCGGTTATTAATTTCCACTGCCGCTTTGTGCAGTATTTCCGACCGCTGCCAGGATCTCATTTTTTTTGTCTCTTTGAATGCTTTCACCGACGCCCTGATGGCATCTTCAATATCTACGGAAGTAGGACGTTTCACTATTCCAACGAGTTCGTTATTATAGGGATTGCGGATTTCCAGTTTTTCCCCTGTATTGCGTTTTTCTCCGTTAATAATAAAAGAATAGGATTTTGCCACGGTACATGTCCTTTTTGATTTATTTATGATGTTTTGGTCAGCCGGCTGAATAACTCGGACTGGGTATTGTAAGAGTAATATAAGATATTATAATAAATAATCGGTAAAATCAATAAAAATCCAAAAATGACTATCTTTTTTTACATCCCCAAAACCGTTGTTCGGTTAAATTCTGACAGGAATCCCTGATCGTGTTTATTATTCAGGCATTCGGAGAAAGTTATTATTGATTTATTTAAAAGGATGATTTTTATGAGAATCTTCCCGATTATAATGAACCTGAAAACCGGACGGTATGTTAATGCAAGTGAACACGGATACCGGTGATATATTTTCAGATTTAATCTAAATTAAAAATTTATTAGAAATTTTTAATAAACCATTTTTTTGTTTTTTCTCGTTTTTAAGTTGTTATATTAAATTATTCAATTAAATGGTTATCTTTATTCATATGGAGTAACTCATGAAAGAAAATGTAACATCAAGACGTGATTTTCTTACTACTGCCGGGAAAGCTGCCGCTGTGACAACCGCCTATACAATGTTAAATCCTATAAAAAGCTTTTCTCAGCAACAAAAGAAAATTAAGGTTGCCATTGTCGGAACCGGTAGTCGCGGTTCGGGTATGTGGGGAAAAGAATTACTTGCTGAACAGGGCGATAAGGTAGAATTGGTCGGATTGTGTGATATAAATCCATTGCGGGTTGAGTTTTGTAAAAAATATTTGGACACAAATGTCCCGACCTATACTGATTTTGAAAAAATGGTCAAGGAGACCAAACCGGACCGCATTATTGTAACTACTGTGGATGCAACACATCATCAATATATTATTCGAGGTATGGAATTGGGCTGTGATATTGTTACTGAAAAGCCTATGACCACAGACGAAGAAAAATGTAAAGCCATTCTCGAAACCGAAAAGAAAACCGGTAAAAAAGTAACCGTGACCTTTAACTACCGGTATTCTCCGCACAGACAGACGATGAAGGAAATATTAATGTCCGGAGAAATTGGGGAGATCGTTTCGGTTGATTTTCACTGGTACCTGGATATAATTCACGGTGCAGATTATTTCCGACGCTGGCACCGTCTGCGTGAAAAAAGCGGTTCACTATGGGTGCATAAAGCCAGTCATCATTTTGACCTGGTGAACTGGTGGCTGGAAGCGGAACCGACTGAGATTTCCGCTTTTGGAAAACTCAATAAATATGGCAAGAACGGTCCTTTCCGTAGTAAAACCTGCCGCGGTTGTCCATATAAAGACAAATGTGATTTTTACTGGGATATCACCAATAATCCACATTATACAAAGTTATATGTCGAATGCGAAAAAGCTGACGGTTACACTCGCGACGGCTGTGTCTTCCGTGAGGATGTGAACATCTGGGATACCATGACGGCGAATGTAAAGTATACGAATGATGTTGTTATGAGTTATTCGGTAAACGCCTTTACTCCATATGAAGGGTACCGCATCGCGTTCAATTGCAGCAAGGGACGTTTGGAACACTGGAACCATGAACGTCAACCCTGGGTGGTACCGGCGCAGGATGATATCCGTTTGACTAAAAATTTCGGGACCACTGAAATCATTACAGTGAAAGCGGCAGAGGGCGGACATGGCGGCGGTGATACCCGTTTAAGAGATATGGTGTTCACACCAGGCATGCCGGACCCATACAAACAGGCTGCCGATTCCCGCGCCGGCGCTATGGCAATTTTACCCGGAATTGCAGCGCGCTACAGCATTGATGAAAACCGAACAGTCAAAATTTCAGAGTTGATAAATATATAATTATTCTTAATTTTACAAGATATTGTATTTCTCCCGTAATAAGGGCTGAATGCCCTTGTTACGGGATTGCCTATATCCGTATCAGGCGGATTTATTTCATTATCCAATTACTCCGCGCGGTAAACATTATTTTTGCGGGAATAACTGGGAATCCTGTGTGACGGGGACATGGCGGGTCCAGTATCTGCCGCCAATTCATTTTGCAGATATTCAAAATCACTTTCCTCAATAAAGGTTTGCTTTTTTTTAATACCAATATCCGCCCTGGTAAATTCTTCGTAATTCTGACAATCGCCCTTACAAAAAGTTATCAGAGCGCCTTTCATACCGGTCACAGTAAGCCCGAATGTAAACGCTTCGGCGGAATAAGGGCACAAAAGAAATATACCCATATTGGCTCCGGTTCCCTGCAGTGATGGTAAAAACAGGTCATGGGCAATATCCAAAGCGGATGTCATAATATAAAAATCCGCATGAATCTGCGCACTCAGCCGCGCCAGTCTGCCGATGTTGCACCGGTCGCATGGTTCTGCCCAGGTTTCCTGTTCCTGGCGTAATAGCTCCGGTTGATCCAGTATAGCGCAACGATGGTTAAAAAATCCGGCGGGACAAATCGACTCGCGTTTCACCGCATCAAACGGTTTCATGCAGAAACCCGGTGCTAAAATCAGACGCCCGTTTTTTTTATTTTGGCGCAGGGTACGGATCAACGAGGATAGATTTATAGTTCCGTGCAAAGCCTGCCTGGGAGAATTTCGCACCAGATTACGGTAATACCAAAAACCGTGTAAGGCCGTCAGCGGATGCCGTATCAGAACGGCAAATAAAAAGTACCAGGGGAACAGCCGCACAGTGTTTCGCAGGCAAAATTCCCACAGACGAAAACTAAAGTATTCTTTGCGGTCGAGATGTTTAGCAATTTTTACTACTGGATTCATTTTTCCCCTTTAATAATAATTTTATATCCCGAATTGCAGATAATTTTTTACGACGGGAACGGGGGAGAGGTTCAATTCTTACATGCTGACAATTTTTCAAAATATGCCGATCTTCCCGTATCGAGTATTTCCAGAATCACTTTTTTAATACCCGGTCCGACTCCTTTCAGAGTATCCAGTTTTTCCCTGATTGTCGATAACGGTTCCCTTACTTTGGAAACCGAATAGGCGGCATACCCGTAATAGGATTTTTCACCTTTCATCTTTAATAAATAATCTATGTGTTCCAATAGCACAATAATACGATCATTTTCGTTGAGCATGTCGTTATACAATTTTTGCGGAATTCGTACCGGTATCCCGTATGCCTGCGTTATCGTAAAGAAAGTTTGATTTATTGAGTGATAATATTCCCGGCTCGCCTCGCCCCATTGATTTTCCGTATAAATATGATCGTATCCGGCAGCCAACTGCGGGTAATTTCCGCGCAGAACATTCATAAAATAGTCTTTTTGTCTGCCCTGTTTCAACGTCATGCCGCCGAAAATGATAAAATCTATACCGGCTTCAACTGCCGCTTTTACCGCCTGTTCTATAATCTCCGGTTTGTCCGTTACATACGGAATGACCGGCATTAAAAACATACCGCAAGCAAAACCCTGTTTTTTGAATTTTACCAGCGTTTCCAGTCTTTTCGTCGGAACAGGAACACCCGGTTCGAACAAAACGCTTGTTTTGTCGTCCGCCGATGAAAAGCTGAATGAGATGATGACTCTATTTTTGTCGTTGATCGATTTTAAAATGTCCATATCTCTTTCAATCAGGGTGGATTTTGTCAATACATGAACGGGGAGATTAAAATTATTGAGCAGTTCAAGTGTTTTCCTGCTGAGCAGATATTTTTTTTCTGTCGGTTGATAACTGTCACCGACGCCTCCCCCCAGTAAAATAAAACATGATTTGAGCGGTACCCGTTTTCGATTCGGGTCCAGTTCACGTTTTAAAATGTCTATCGCATTAATTTTGACGGTCACGTCATGACCAAATTCTCCCTCGACATAATATCCTTCAGCCCGGCCATCGCAATACACGCAGTTATGGGTACAGCCCCGGTATAAATTCATCCCGTAACCGGACAAAAACCAGGAATCAATTTTTCTATATTTCCGCAATATGGATTTGGCTTCAATTTCCCTGATCTTCACTTTTAATATATACCCTGTTTATTTTTTTACATCCATATATCAAGGCCTGACTTTGCTTCGATTTTGACAGCGTCATGCACGGTACGCGATCTAAAAGTGAGCGTTTGTGAATAATACGTCTATTCGATGATCACCTCCGCCAGTACGGGCATATGGTCGGTTGGGAAACGTCCGTCAAAACTATCGGACAGCGTGCCGTGCAATAGCACTTTAACATTATTTCGAATAAAAATATAGTCAATGGGCTGTCTGTCGGGAAAATAAGCGGTCTTAAATCCGGTCCAGGTTCCTGTCGGTCCGTGGTGGGGATATTGGGACATACTTTTTGAGTCAATCAGTTTGATTCCATTAACACCCTGGGTTAATATTTTATATGGTTCAGAGTCCGGTGTACTGTTAAAATCCCCCGTAACAATCACAGGAAGTCCGGAACCGATTTCGGCGACGCTTTGTAATAGAAATTTTGCGCTTTCACGGCGTGCGACCTGACCCATATGATCAAAGTGGGTGTTGAATAAAAAGAATACCTTATCGGTTTTTTTATCCTTAAATTTACCAAAAGTAACCACACGATTACAGGCGGCATCCCAGCCCAGTCCCGGTTTTCCGGGAGTTTCCGATAACCAGAATGTTGAATCCGTCAGCACATCAAAACGTTCGCTGCGGTAAAAAATCGCCATAAATTCCCCGGCATCCTTTCCGTCATCCCGCCCGATTCCAAACCATTTATATTCAGGAAGACGGATTGCCAGATCATCGACCTGTTCTTTTAATGCTTCCTGCAATCCGATAATATCCGCATTGTGAAACCGGATCATACTTGCCGCGATATCCTTGCGGTTTGGCCAGGCGTTGGAACTGTCGCTTGCCACGTTTACACGAACGTTGAACGTCATGACACGCATTAACGGATCGGAAGGAAAAAGCGGACAGGTGTAAATAAGGACGGCTAAAAAAAAGATAAATATGCACTTGAAATATTTGGAATAATTCATTGTATTGTTCCCTTGATATTGAGTTATTTTCAACTAACTTAATATTTTAAATGGGATTATCAAGCAATTTTTTGAATCGGGAGAATAATGTGAACGATACAATCCGGGAACCCGGTCAGAAAAAACCAGTCTGGATCAGGCTTGTTACGAAATTAATCAGAGGTAAGGGATGTTTTTTCCGCCGTTAAAAATCTAACTTTTCAATAGAATCAAAATCCAGATTATCATTTTTAATTTGCGGGGATTTGTTTTGTTGAGAAACGGGAGGGGATTGGACCGGATTTGATATATTTGAATTAGTTTTTTGTTTTGCCTTGAGGATAAGGTTTTTATGTAATGAGATTTTAATATTTTTTTCAAATGTCGGTATTTGGTTATTTGCGTGAAGATATTTTATTAACCTGATCCGGGGAACGATAAACAGTTTTAAAGGGGCTTGTGCTTCAAAAGTCAGAATTGCATTCGGATCCGCTTTTTTGAGCAGTGATTCCTGGCCCAAAGATTCCTTGTTTTGTAAAACGCCAATATTGGTATTGCCCAGCCAGCATTCCGCGCTTCCCGATATAATTAGTGCTATGGATTCAGTATAATTTATTTGATATTTTTCTGTCGGTAACAAATTAAATACTTTACCAAGTTTAATGATTTCGATGAGCGTATCTCTTGAAAAGCCGTTAAATATTTCCGGTATCGTTCTGATGTCAATCGTGGACGATTCGGTTTTTGGCGTCGGTTCAACCTCTGTTTTTTTAATTTGTAACAACTTTTCCACTTCCATTGCCAGTTTTTCCGGTTTGAACGGTTTCGGAATAAAAAGGTCTGCGCCGGCTTTATATGTTTTTTGCACCAGCGATTGATTTCCGTAACCCGACATCGCAATGATATGTGTCCCCGGAGAAGTTGTCTTAATTTTTTTTATAACGTCAAATCCATTCACGGGACCGGGCAGGACAAGGTCCACGATAGCAAGAGAGTAATGTTTTTTTTCCAGATTTTGCATAGCCTGATAACCGTCTGTGGCAACTTCCCCCTGTAAACCGGATACCTCCAGTATTTCCGTTATTGCTCTTCGATAAATAGATTCATCTTCCACTATCAGAATCATTATATTAACCTATAAACTTCAAAATATAATTCGTAAAGACATAATAATTTATGAGAGATATTATTCTCCTTTAATTTTTATCGGATCATTTTCTTAAAAGTTAAATTTAATAATTTTGATTTGTAAAGCAAGAACTATAATTTCTTAAATGTTTAATAGATCTATTTTCTTATTCTTATCTTGAATATCATCGTCTTTTATATTACTTGAATCCGACGGTTTGATTTTTTGGGGAGGACTTTGAATCTTGGAAATGAGGATAATATTTTTAGACAGCGTTTTTTTTATATTTTTTTCAAGAATGGATAATAATTCATTCGTCTGTGTGCAAAAATATTTCAAGAACTCCACTTTGAGAATGACAAGTAATTTTACGTCAGATTTTGCTATCAATTCGATCTGTTTATCTTTTTCAATATTTTTCATTAGTGATTCATGACCGATAGATTCTCGTACATGTAACTCTCCTATAGGCTTATCCTGATAAAGACACTCAACCGTACCGGACATGATAATTGTTATCGAATCGGTAAAATTTACACTCAGCTTGTCCGGCGCAATCAGCTCAAAACTTGTACCTAAATTTAAAATTTCATTTATTTTATTATCCGGGAAATTTTCTAATATGTCCGGAATCGTTTCAGGATTAATTTGGGATTCTTCGACCGCTTGTTTGAGTTTTTCAAAATCGATAGTATCGCTTAATAATGAATGAACTTTGGCAAACATCTGTTCGGGAGTGAATGGTTTAAAAATAAAAGCATTGGCTCCGGCTTTTTCTATTCGTGTTTGTATTGAACTACCCCCATAGCCTGAACATACGATAATTGGCGTTTCCGGATTTTGTTTTTTGAGTTTTCTGATAACATCCATTCCGTTAATCGCACCGGGCAGCACAAGATCAATAATCGCCAGCAGGTATCTATTCTGTTTAATTTTTTCCATAGCCATATAACCGTCACCGGCAATGTCAATCTCACAACCGGTCCCCTTGAGCGAATTTTTAATCAGTTTCTGGTAAATCGGTTCATCATCGACAACAAGAATCATTTATAAATCCCCTTTTAACAAAAATCAAATTTATTTTAAATAAATTTATACTTATTACTCAAATATTTAATTATTGATCCTGTTTCCATGACACTCGTGATCTAATAAAAAAGGTATGCAATTAATCAAAAAGTTGATTGCTTGTATACCTTTTTATTTTTTTCACACCCCAAATATTATATTCACATTTGTTTATAATATATTATTGTTTTTGATAATGTCAAGTAATATTTCAAATAATTTTTAATGAATTTTGAATAAAAGAAATAGTATTATCCGGTCATGGTTTTTAACAGCGGATAATCAATTTTTCCATTGGTTTTTTTTGGTATGGAATCTGTAAGCGTGATTTGTTTCGGCAGCATGAACCGGGTTTCTACTTCTTTTAACATATTTTGTATAATACCATCGGAATCGATTTCCGTCCCCTGTTTTTTAACGACAAACGCATGAAATGTATTTTCAATTTTTTCATCCGGAACGGCCACAACGGCCGCCTCGGAAACCTCCGGTATCCTTTCAAGTATTTTTTCAATGTCCTTTAAACTGATTCGTATACCATTTGATTTAACTATATCGTCCCGTCTGCCGACAAAGAACAGATCGTTCTCGTCATCCAAATAAAAATAGTCGCCGCTGAACAGTATTTTGTTCCGTGAATCCGGGATAGAACCCAGAACATTGTTATTACCTTCCGGGATGTTCCAATACCCCTGCATGACATTACGACCCTCGATGACCAGCATACCTGTTTCACCCGCCGCGACAACCTGCTTTTTTTCATTTATAATTCGGATCCGTGAGTTCGGCATTGCCCTGCCAACCGATGTTGGTTTTCGGTCGACTTTTGACGGGTGTAAATAAGATACCCGCTTGCACTCCGTTAACCCGTACATCGGATAGAGCCGGGCATTGGGGAAATTATAGCGCAATTTCGATACATGTCTGTACGGAAATGGGGCCCCTGTTGTGGATATAAAGTTGACCCGGTCGAATATTTTTTCTTTTAATTCTGACCTGTCGTACATGGCCACTATCTGGGACGGGACAAATGGTATGCCGGTAATTTTTTTTTCTTTTATGAATGAAAAGATTTTTTCCTTATAAATAAAATTCTTATTTATGTAAAGCGTCGCACCACGTATTGCGGTTATAAAAATCTGGTACAAACCATAATCAAAACTGAAGGGATTGAAATTTATAATTTTTTCATTTTCTTTCACTTCCAGGTATCGTGCGATGGACTCTGTCGCCGAAATGACTGAAGAATGGCTGAGTTCAACACCCTTTGGCATACCGGTGCTTCCGGAGGTATAAATCAGCAGGAATGTGTCCAGATCAATTAATGTTTCGGGAACGCTTGTGTCAGGTTTGAGGGTTTTAATGATTTTGTACAGGTCTTTAAAGCCCTTTTGCAGGACAACCCGATAGCCTTTACAGCGCGAGGCAAAATTTTTCTTATCTGTGATTATTAATTTGGGTGAACAATCCTTTAAAATATGTGCCAGTCTTTGTCCCTGGAAATTTTGGGCAAGAGGAACAAATATACCCCCTAAACGGGATGTGGCATACAGATAAAGAGGGACCAGCAATGTGTTTTCACATGCGGTGAGAAGTCTGTCACCCATTTTCAGGTCATATTTTGTTTTCAGTTCGTCTGCCAGTTGTGTTCCGCAACGAATAAAATTTTCATAGGACAGCGAATCCGTTTCATCTTCAATAAATATCTTACGTGGATAAACCTCTGCGGCTCTATCAATGACCTCATGCATATAAAAGGGGATTGAAAATACCATATTAAACTCTTTTATTTACAAGTTAAATAGAGTTGATTATTTTAAGAAACAATAAATAGAATATATTATTCGACTTCTGTTAGAATTGTATCCGCCCATTCGGAAAGATTAAATTATAAAAACTAAATATTTATTATTTTATATAACAATTCCGGTAAGTGAAATTATTTCAACTTTGCAATTCCTGAAATTGAAATTTTTTCATACTTGATGTTATTTTATTATAAATTTTCCAAGTTTGAGAAAATTGAATTCAGCTCCTTCATTATCGTTGATAGAGTGCGGAAACAAGTTTTTTTCATTATTCACTCGAAAAATATTAAAAATTTAATTGAAATTTCCTTGCAATATATCTTTTTTTATTATAGATTTTAATAAACAGACAAATGGGTCGAATCAACCAGGGGTTCAAGATGACGTTATTGTTTCCTGGAAAATCAGATAACCTGTTAAATCAAAATTAATAAAGGAGAATAGTGTCATGAAAAAATTAAGTAAAATAATCGTGTTTATGATTATACTATTATCAAGTATATCACCCGCATGGGCGAGTGGGACACGATTGCAATCCCTCGGTTATCTAACAAATTTTTATTTAATCGACAGTTATAATATCTGGCTCTATCCGTCTACGATTGTTGATTATAATAATAAAATTTTTCTGGAATCATATACCGGTAATCCGCTTGCGGAGGGCGGTATAAATTTACCGATCAATCCGAATACGACCATCGGTGTTTATCTTTCCGACCAGAACCGCGTCATAAAGTATGTTGATCCCGAACCCGGTATGAATATGGCTAATCAGCAGATTGATCTGTTTGCCGGCTATCGCGCCCAACAATTCGATGTCGGTCTGCATTTAGCCAGGTATAATAACAAGATGGAATATTCGAATCCCAAAGACGCGAAACAGGATCAGGGCGGAAGCCTCGGCAGTCTAACCATTGAAGGCGGAGCGAGTTTCAAACCCGATGAAAGCAGCCGGGTCGACGCAGCCATTTCTTATACAAATCGTTCATTCAGTTATGAACTTGGAAGCAGGGATACGGTCAAGGTGCGTGAGCCTTATGGTCACCACTCCATTAGTTTTTCCGCGCGTTATATGCGTTCCCTGTCCGAGAAGGTTGTTCTTGTTCCTTTCTTTAATTATACTTATAACGGGGCGGGATACGAGTTTTTAGTGGAACAGGTACTCATCACACAGAATATCCACACATTTCTGGAAAAACAGAATATTCTGAACCTCGGAGTTGCATTTAATATCATACCGCGTGAATTTGTACTGGTAACATGCGCCGCCGGAATGGTGCGCCAATCATCCACCACCGAAACAAGCCTGATAACCGGAACCGCGCCCGTCGCGGCCGAAAATTCTTATTCCGCGCTGCCGTTTGTAAATATCGGCGTGGAAGCGGATCTGCTAAAATGGCTGGGATTCCGTCTGTCGATGTACAAACTCATACAAAAGATGACACAAAATTCACCAGTTGATAACACAACACTCGATCAATACGATGAATATTTCAACCAGTACAGCGCCAACCTGGGTATTTATTTTCGTTTAGGCCGCTTAAAGATCGACGCTTTGCTGGATACCAACAATGCCGCCAATTTTCTGCATAACGGGCCTTTTATATTAAGCGGCAAGGATTATTCGGGAACGAACCTGTTTACACAGGTGTCGTTAATTTACGGGTTTTAATTTTTTGTATTGTATATGGGAATTTTTAATTACAGAGGGAAAAATGAAGTTTTTTGTTTATCTTTTTTCGGCTATAATGTTTCTGGCCAATATCATTCAGGCGAGTCCGGAAATCGGCACGGTTGAGAAGGTCAAAGAACAGTATTTACTCATCAATACCGTCAATAATCTTGGCGACAAGGGCGATAAATTGAATGTGTACCGACTTGAGGGATTTGATTATCGGAGAATCGGCAGAATTGAACTGATCAAGACGCTCAGCAACGGCGTTGCGGCCAAAGTAATCAATACCACTCCTGGCGATGCGGTTTTGCCCGGCGATGTATTGCTGCCAATGGGTTACAGCGCGATCACCGGCGGAAGCGGCGAGAATTTTATGGCCGGTACCGCACTTGAAAAAATGACGGGACTCGAATTTGCGCCGCCTCAGGATGACATGAATTCGGACTATGGTTCATCCGCGCTGGAGAAAATGTTTTTGTTAGAGTGCGAAAGTGAATAAAATCTGATATACCGGTAAATTCGATTCTAAACTTCACCGGATGAAGAATTTGAAAACTTTGCCTGCACGGAGTGAATAAGAGTGGTGAATTTTTCATTACCCGGGTTTTGAAATAAAATTTTTATTAAATAAAAACCGAATTATTTTTCAACAGGAGGGGGACAAAAATAATCCGGTTTTATATTTTACATTAATCAATATAACACAGCCGCCGTTTCAGGCGTCATACGTTTCGCATTTCACTCACCCTGAGCCCCTCTTTTTTGGCTTTGGCAAAGACCGTATCGATATTGTCCGCGTAACCCAGTTTAGCCATGGACCCGGCCGCGGTGGCGGAAACATAATATACCTCATCTTCGTCGCTTTGAAATCCGCCATAATCGATTTGATTCTGACTGCCGTCCGCGAGCAGTTCTTTGAGTTTATTGATAATATAACTTTTTTCCTGTTTGTCGAGCAGTTTTTTCATATCGCCCAGTATATTGGCGGCCACGATCCTGAGATTGATATCGTCGTCCCTCAAAGCGTCGATCACATCTTCATAGGAACTGATCCATTGCAGCCTCCGCGCGGCCTCGTTTTCCCATGTCGAATACGATCCGAATTTTTTCCTGACCAGTTCCCTTATTTTTATAAAATCCGGACCGTGTAAATGGGCCTCCGTTGAGTCGCCGACGTCGTACCACTTTGAGTCCATTTGAACGCCGAACGTATCGGTCTGTTCCGTCAACCAGGAAAAAAATGTGCCCGGACTACATTTAATATCATACCTCTTTGAAAATTCTTTTAGCCAGTACAGGTCGCCGGAGTTGATATAGTAAACACAGGACGCTTTTAACAACAGGTCAGTTTGTTCCGGTTTTTCCTGGTATTTGAGTATTTTATGGTTCCGGTCGAGTTCCACCAGCCCAAAACGGGAGGGATTTAAACGGGACCTGTATGAGGTGACAAGCACTGCTGGCGAGTTTTGTTTTGATTTATTCACAAATTCCTGTAAATCAAATGTAAACCAGTTATCGCCGCCGATTATGATTATATCGTCTTTAATGATCTCCTGTTCAATAACATACAGTAAATCACCAACCGCGCCTTTTTTTTCTTCCGGCGTGTGCGTTCCGTCGCTGACAATCTTTAATTTTTTCGCATAGTCGGGATAGTATCGACTGATCTGTTCAAACCAGGTATCCAGTTCCGGTTTTATTTTTTCATTTGTGACAATAAATATTTTATGTAAATCTTTTATTTTGATTAACTTTTTTATCATCAACGTCAACAGGGGATCTTCTCCCAGGTCCAAAAGAACGATTGGTACATCCCGGCCGTTAGCGTTTTTCCCTCTTTCATGAGTTGCGGCTAATATTATAGCGTCCATTATTTGTTTGTCTCCTGTTTCTGAAAATTTCTGTAAAAATCGCTCAGGGGAATTCTTTCCGAATTATCAAGCTCAAATAAAAGTATACTGCCGCGGGGCTCCCGGTAATACCACCCATGATTCAGGTAACATTTTAGCCAGGCATCGTAGATCGCGCAGCTTCCGCCGGAGTCCAGTAATCCGGCATATTGTATACCCTCCTGTACCAGTTTTTGGGCAAGTTCGGGTAAAGCGCCTTCCAACTGGTAAATATAAACATTTTTATCAGAATCCAAACATAAAATGCTGTGATAAAAACTTTCAAAAGATTTATTTTGTTTTGTAAAATCCGCAATCACCTTTTGAATGCGTGATTCCCACTCGTTATACCAGCCCTCATAAATATATTGAATGTCCCCTGTGGAATCCCGTCCCAAGATCTGCCTGAGGTCATAATCATGAACCGCGATTTCGTGAGCGTTTAACGGTTTATTGTCGATCACAAGCGGTACAATTCCCGCGGCCCATTCCAAGCCCGATTCGATCAAATCGGTTTTATTGTTACAATCCGAAACCGTATCATTTTTGCCATCAAAGTTGAGCTTGCGGATTTCCAGTTTTTTGCTATTATCATGTTTATTGTTCAAGTAACAGATACACCAGTAACTTCTTTGGGATACAGGTTCATCCTTAAAAAAGAATGTTCTAAAATTACCAAGACCGTCTTTGTGAAAGGAGGGTCGAATCAGGTTCGCGACCAGATCGCTAATCGGCACTGCCAGCATGGTCGGCAGGGAATGGAAATTTTCACCATTCTCAGTATTATCGGGAGATATCTGTGGGATTAGATTCTGCTGCTGCATGATTTCAATATGCCGCGCAATAGGTATTTTTTGACTGTCGTTTTTCAGCCGGCACGGTTTATTGGGGTCGGGACCTGACGCTTCGTCCTTGTATCGATGGCGGCGTAAATAAAAATTACTTCGGTTCAGAATCTCCGCGGAGGCGATATGCAAATAAACGCGGCTTAATTCAGATCGCGGAATAAATAATTTCGCGGTTCTGTTTATTTTCTCTTTTTCAATACTTATCTGTATTTCCATGAATAGTTCCTGTTCAGCTTAATTTTATAAATATTTCTTTGTCGTTATCTGATTTTGTCAGAATGATATTAAAGTCGGTGCCGATGTTTTTAATAAAATCGGTAGTGTTTTTTCTGTTTAACAATGTATTATTGAATACTATATTATTCATTGTTTTTTCGGAAATAAAACTCAACTCATCTTCCGTTATTTCAATAGTTGCATTTGCTTCCAGTTTCATTAAATTGTATTTTAAAGCTAATAACCCGTCTTTCTGTGCCTGATAAACACTTTCATTTGCGGCATAAATGGCGGAACCATAACATCCGAAATCCCGTCCGTTATTGATGTCGTTATGTTTTAATTCTATTTTATATTTCATTTCTCCCTGTTGTTCGTTTACACTGCCGTCTTTGATTAAAAGGTTCATGCCGTACTGGCAAAGTCTTTTTTGAGCATTTGACAGAATAATTTCACGTGTTTTGTCGGATAAAACGCCGCCGGATAATATGAGTTGATCCATATTATACTGATCGTATAACAGGGTAATAAAATCTCCGACATAAATACCCATTATCTCCGCGTATTTTTTACATTCATCATGGATTGCATTTAATTTACCGGAAATCAATTTATAGTTGTCCGTAATTTCAGCTTCTTTAATTTTCGGCTTGTATTTCAATAATTCAATTACAAATTCTTTCGAATAAATGAAATCCGGATTTATCTCATTATTTTTATTATTAATGGATACGGATTTTTTTTCCAGTAACAGAACTTTGTAGAGAAATTGATTGATATGATCATTATTAATGTCATTGTTCTTTCTCAGGATTTTTGATAATCGTATCGTTCCGTAAATATATATTTCATCGATCAGTTTTTCGATGGCGGAACTGCGATAAGCGTGCATATATTTTTGTAAGATTTCTTCTAATTCAGGGTCTCCTTTTTTGTCCTGACTGCCTTTATGTTCATCCAAAATACGCTGTAATACTTCAACATTTACTTTTTCGGAAATTTCAGATTTTTGGCTGACAATATATTCCCGTATGCCGCATTGTTCGATTAACCTGATCAATGTCCGGCTTTTATTTGTATTGTTATTTATTTCCTTTTTTATAATTTTACCGACATTTAATATCAGCCCGATTTCAAGACTATCCAACTGTTCAATTTGTTTGAAATTTTCATTAAATTCCGTTGCCAGCCGCGGTAATGTTTTCTGGGATAAATAATGATTTGCGGTACCAACAGGGTAGGGAGTAATTTTTTTAGATTCGCAAAATACCGGATGTGCTCCTAAATCAATAATAATTTTTCCCCATTCGTTCAGATTCTTAACCAGACTCTCATTTTTAAAAATCGCGCCCGCCGTGCCGGTACCCATTTTAATAACTATTAAAGTATTTTCCTTTTCATGGTCAGGATTCGCGTCTAGATCAAAATTCGGATCTGCAAATATTGGAAATGCTATTGCCCCCATTCCTTCGGCGTCGCCGTCGTTTACCAGCGCTACAAATGGAACTGTTATGTCTTTTTGTGATATTTCTTTATTTAAACAGAAATTATCTTTCCATTCATTTTTAAAGGTATCGACAATATTTAATTTCCAGATATCCTCAATTTGATTTTTGGGGATTTCCCTGGTGAGGGGAGAAAACTGCTGCAAAATTCCACTGGTGCCGGACACTTTATTGTCCCTGACTGGTCCCGGCCACGTTATGCCGATCGAATGTATATTGTTGTTTTCCAGTTTCTTTCTGATTTCATCATTCGAAAAGATTTGTAAATTGATCCTTTGGATGATATTTTTAACAAAATCCTGCGAAGAAATTTCTTTATCGGGCAGTTCGGACCGTGTGTTTCTTTTTTGTTTGGTTAATAACCTGAATTTATCTCCGATTTCTTTAAATTCGTACTCTTTTGCGTTTTTAATAAATTCAAAAAATTGAACTTTGATAAATGTACCGCCAATATCAATTCCTATGTAAATTAAACTTTTATTTTCCGAATCTTTATTCCCGGAATATATATTTAACTGTTTTATTAATAATTTCTTAAGATTAGTAACCGAAAGGGGTCTTAAGGATTGTATTTCCGGTTGAAAGATGGTTTTAATATTTTCGCGTTCTTTATTATAATCCGTTAAATACTTTTCCGTCAATATGTGGTAAGAATTGTATCTGTTTGCCGCTTCAATTTCCCTTATTAAATACTCTTTATCAATACAATTTGAATTTTTGTCCTGCTTGGTATTTTTTGTATCAGAGAGTTTATCAAGTTCTTCAAGTATAATATCTGCTGATTTAAATCCTTCGGACATGGCTTTATTTTGAACATTTGACCATACGTAATTCGCCAGACATTTAATTATCTCGATATCCGTTTCATTGTCCTTTTGCAGGCCGCGGGGAAATGTAATTAAAAATGTTTTTGTTTTATCATCATCCGTCTGTTTTGGAAATTGATTATTATTGTCTTCGCCTTTTTTAATTTTTATCGGTATTGAGATACAATTATTCGGCTGCAAACGGTAAATAACTTCCAAAATTCTTTTAAAAAGCGGCACCGGAAAATACATCCAGTAATTATTACTCAATCGTTTCGCCTGTAAATCAAATTCTTCCTTTGTCCGGACATACAAATATCTGAATAATTCACAGACATCAATATTCTCATCTTTTTGTTCTTCAAGGACTTTCGGCACACAGGAGTCACTGTCACATTGTCGGTTGAAACTGTTTGCGGTTTCCTCATCAAAAATGAGATGGGGGGCGGCAATATAGTCTTTGAGCTTGATTTTTATGACATATTCTTTATTATTCTGCTCAAAAGGATCCGGGATGGTTAAAATATGATAATAAAACGCTTTTTCAAATTCATCAGCAAAATGATGTTGCGAATCCGTTTCGTCGATATGGCTCATTATTTTTTTAATATTGTTGAAAATTAATTTTTTCAGGTTATGCGATTGATCACGACCAAAAGAAAATTGCGCGATCAATTTTTCCAGGTTTTTTATATCAATATTGTCAGGGTTATTTTCCCTGATATTTTGAATAACATATTCTTCTGTCAGCTTTAAAAACCTGTAAAAATCAGGTTCGACAACCGGTAATTTTCTAATAATCGACCGTGCAAAAGACCATCGAAATGTGAACCCCTCTCTTTGTAGCTCATAATCCTTTTTTATTTTTTCATAATTCTGTAAATATTTTTTATTTTTAGACAGGTTAATCAGCATATTTTTCAGCTGGTTCAAATCCAAGGGCTCGTGAACACCTTTATTCAGAACTTCGCCCAGATCGATGCCTGTTTGAATATGATTCTTTGTATGGTCGGTCATTACCGGTAATTGATGATTCCTTGCTTCTTCTATGATAGCCAAAATATTAAAAATAGAATGCAGGATTTTTTCATTTATTACGGCGTTATTATATTTTTCCTTTGTCAGCCAGGCGATTTTTTTATAGTATTTAAAATCCCCGAAAAACCGTACCAGTTGTCCCGGGTCGGATTGATACCGGATAATAATGGTGACTAAATCTATAATAAAATCCAATACGGTATGATCCGTTCCCTCAATGGTAAAACAATCAAGGAACTGAAATCTTTTTTGAATTTCCGTTCTGCCACGTTCCGCGCTGTATGTTTCCCAAAATACAGTCCGGTATGCTTCGGTTTGTGAATAGAACACCGCAATGATAAATAACAATGCCAGCGATATGTGAAAATTATGATTTACCGGGATAGTGGTTTGTTTTATTAAATTAATATCATCAATTAAAAATTCTTTTCCATAAACAAACAAATCCGATTTTTCTGTTAAAATAATATTCCAGTTAATATTAAAGTTTTTATTTAAATTTTCGATGGTTGTGGCGTTTTCAGGATCGTTAAAGTTATTGATAAAAATTGATTCCAGGAAAAGCAGCATCCGTAATGTTCTGGAAAGCGGAAAGTAATTTTTATTTTTGAAATATTTTTCAAAAACAACGGTATAATACTGTTCATTGATGTTGAGTTTTTCATGATTGATGATAAAGTTGATCCATTTATTGATTTCATAAATAAATTTTTTATTCAGATCAAAACAGTGAGAATATTCGTTAAAGGTGAGGTCCTTGAAAAAATATGTTTCCTTATTATCCGTTTTTTTAACAATAATGGATAACAAATTATCGATATCATTTTCCGCAAGATCGTGTAATCCCATAGGAGTTAAAATTTCATTTTTCAGAGTTTCGGTCTGCATAATTTCAATCCCTCCGGTTTATTACAAAAAGTTATAGATCAACTTTACTTTTATCTTTTAATCATGTTAAATATATTAATATTTATCAGATTATATGCGGCACAAAGATTTAATTTTCGATACGGTAACCTCCGGTTTGTACGGTAAACACGTTCTGGACATGCACCTGTGTAAATATATATGAAAAAATAACAAAAGAAAACAGAATATTTAATAAAATATATTTCACTTCGAAAGAAATATCTTTTATAAGATAGTGGATTTTTTTTATTTTGTCAAGTAAAATATTCATTTTTTAAATAAATTTTTTATTGACTCTTTCATGAATATGCAATAAATTTCTTAATGAAAAAAATATATAGTATTAATTGTAGGGAAAGTTTATGGAAAATAAATTTGAGGATCCCGGTTCCGTTTTAAACGAGC
The DNA here is from genome assembly GCA_016934825.1 of Candidatus Zhuqueibacterota bacterium. Taxonomy (GTDB): domain Bacteria; phylum Zhuqueibacterota; class Zhuqueibacteria; order Residuimicrobiales; family Krinioviventaceae; genus Fontivivens. Next base: position 18,378 of record JAFGSB010000049.1, on the reverse strand, counting down.
GCGAAAAATGGGAAACCTATATTGTCGCTCATCTTTGTCATGAATTAAAAATACCTGGTAATCAGGTAGCCAAAATGCTGGATATATCGCCCGCCGGTATTTCCAGAATTCTCAAAAGAGCCGACGAACTGGGTTGGCTTCAGGTACGGGTTGTTGAACCGGCCAATATTAATTTCAAAGATTATTCATTACAATTGCAGAAACTGTTCGGCTTAAAAGATGTCCGCCTGATTCAGGGCGATCAGGGTATATTTGATTATTCTCCCATTGAGGCCCATAACCTTGAGCCGGTCGTTTCCAGAGCGTTTCGCGAAAGAGGTAATAAAAATGTTGGTTGGACCGATTTAGCTTTGCAATCCGTGCGGGAAGCAATTACCGGGGAATTAACCAGAAAGGCCGCTTTATATCTGGACGAAAGAATCCAGGATGATGATTCTCTGTTTATATCATGGGGGAGGACTATGCGCGGGGTGGTCAGTCACCTGAAACCGACCCGAACGCTTGCAAATTTAAAGGTTGCGCCTATGATCGGATTCAGGGGGTTGAAAATCGATCCTTTCGACGCCAACACGCTGGTTTCCGATATTGCTTATATATACGGGTCTCAAAATTATTACTGTATTCCGTTTCCCGCGGTGTTTCAGCAGGGCGAAGCTAAAGTCAGTAAAGCGATTACCAAATACAGTAAAATATGGAACGACACAATCAAACCACTCATGGACGGGGCCACGATAGCGATTACTTCAATTGGGGTGGCTTCAAAAGAATCGCATGCAGTTTTGACGGGGCTGGTAAACGTCAAAGAAGTGGAACGAATGCAGTCCAGGGGCGCCATCGGGGAAATCAATTCCTGGTTTTTTGATAACAACGGAAATGAAATGCTGGACGAATCGGAAGAAGAAATCTTTCCGTTGGGTTTTGGATTAAAACGACTGAAAAATATGGTTGAGGGTAATAAAACTGTAATTTTAACTGCCGGAGTTACACATCACCGGGTTGATGTGATCTATGCCGCCCTGATTGGAAAGCTGGCAAATGTTTTAATTACAGATCATATCACCGCAAAAAGTTTGATCGAAAGGAAGACACAAAAATAATAAAAAACATTTAAAAAAGAATTCAATCATCACAGTTCAAGTAACAAGTCCAACAGTTTAAAATCTATGATTTTTTTATGAATTTTAAATTCTGTAATATATTATCCGCAATTATGTCATCACCTTACATTTAAGTAAAAAGAGGCAGGTTATGCGTAAAATATTTTTAATTTTCCTGTTGGCGAGTTGTTTCATCAACATGCATGCAAGCCGGACTTTTTCAACTGGTTTAGATGAAATCTCACTGGACGGCACATGGACAGTCAAGGATTTTGAGTTTGGTATGGGAATGTGGAAACCGTCATTTCGAATATTATTGGTGGACCCCCTTCCCGATCCACAACAACTAACAAAAGATGCCTATCCCGTCCGTATACCCGGGTGTGTAAGACAAGCCCTTATTGAAGCCAATAAAATTCCCCATCCTTATATTGAAGAACAAGCGAAACAGTCATTATGGGTCGAAGAAAAAGAATGGTGGTTTGTGCGTTATTTTGATGTCCCGGATAACTGGAAGGGTAAACTGGTTACACTGGAATGTAATATGGTCAATTATCGGGCTGATGTCTGGATTAACCAGGTGTGGATCGGTGTTACTGAGGGCAATTATCTGCGTCTAAAAATGGGTGCGGAAAATGCCTTGAAATATGGCGAAAAAAACATTATTACCATACGTATGCGTCCACCCGAGAATTCCACTCATTCTATCCCGGATTTATGGTTCATGAGCAGCAGAAATGATCCAACATTGCAGCGCCGAAACTGGGTTACACCAACAAATCCCCAAAACGGTGAGTTCCTGATCTCGAGTTGTTTATTTGGCTGGGATTGGGGCACTCACATAGTACCGATAGGTATTTTACAACCAATCAAATTAGTGGCCAGAAATCGGCTGCAATTAGATGGACCCTTTATGATAACACGTAACATCTCTTCTGATAATAATGCGGAACTGGATTTCAGTGTATCTGTCTTGAATCAAGGAAATGAAATTCATCATGGAATAGTCGACCTGAAAATTCATCAAAAGGGCAAGACGCAAACTCTTTTACAGAAATCATGGCAGGTTGAGGTTCCGGCGGAAAGCACTGTAAAGCTTTCCGATTCCATTTTGCTCGCCAATGCAAAATTATGGTGGCCGGTAAGGTTGGGAGAGCAACTATTATATGAAATGGACATTTCGCTTAGAGACGACGCCGGCATTCTTTCTGATAATGCTGTTGAATCCTTCGGCGTCAGAACATTGCAAAAAGTGGCAAATGAGGACCCGCATTGGTTGGATGGAATAGAGCTCCCTGAAAGTGAAATGGTGGATGGAGAGTACAACTGGACCTTTGTCATCAATGGCAAAAAAGTTTTTACGCAGGGCGCAAACTGGATTCCTATTGATGCAATGTTAGATACTCATCCTGAACGTTATAGATATATTCTTCGTCTGGGGGCGGCAGCCGGTGTGAATTTGCTCCGGGTTTGGGGTGAAGGTCTTTATGAAACGGATGATTTTTATAATTTATGTGACAGTCTGGGGATTATGGTCTGGCAGGACTTTTGGATAGGCAGCTATACCCCCGCGCAATCACAGGAATCTTCCTGGAAGGCGGTTATCACAAATATAAAACGGACACGCAACCACCCGAGTCTGGTACTCTATTGCGGCGGGAATGAATTTGATGCCAGCCGACCGGACCGTAAGCAGCAGCTTGACAAGTTAATTGAACTCTGTGAACGTTATGATCCTACCCGGGATTTCCATAAAGCCTCTCCCCATGGAGCTGATGAACATGGCGGAATGGGGATAATTAAACAAAGTGAGCGAAGCAGGGTCTATAAACGATATATCAGCGAGGGTGGATATTACCAGGTGTGGCCGCCGCGATCCGACATGCTCAGCTTTATGAGAGAGGAACATCTGTTTCCGATTTACGGCAATGAGGACAGACTTGGGTATAGATCACTAAAGTTGATCAAAGAGCCTGCAAAGAATGAAAAACTTTATGGTGTGGCTCGAAACCTTGATGAGCTAATTCACATTGAAGCATTGAGGGGAGTAATAGGATGGCAGGCCCAATTAGAAAATACCAGGCTTGAAAAATATAAAGTGTCCGGTTGTCTTTTCTGGGGATTTAATGACATTTGGCCATTAGCCTCCGACCATATGATTTTTTACAATGGGACTGCCAAACCAAATTATTTTGCTTTTAAAAAAGCCGGGCTCCCTCTTTTGGCCACCGCATCTCAACAGTATGAGGTGCTTAAACCCGGAGAATTATATGATTTATCCGTTTGTTTGATCAACGACTATTTCGATTCAAAAAATGATTTGCATGTTGAGGCAACTATATTCATGGGCGAAAAAGGAGATATCGTCTATCAAAAACAGTTTTCCGGGTCAGTTCCTGCAAATGGTACGAATTGTATTGGCAAGCTGGATTGGGTAATACCTGCAGAACCAAAACAACACAATTTCCTTTTGCGACTTGATTTGTTCAATTCAAATAATAAATTTATTTCCCGAAATGAATACACCTGTATGATTGGTGACGAGAATCGCAACAGTGTTTCAGGAGGATTTTTTGGTGAATATCATAATTGGAGCAAAAATGAAATTTTGCCAACCATAAAAAAATTCCCTGATAAAATGAAACAACTGGAAGAAAAAAACTTTTTAATCAGCTATAAAAATACGAGCCAAAATATAATTATGGGACTTGAAACATTAATTACCAATCTGCCTGAGGGTGTACGTTTTTATATCGATGAAAATTATATCCATCTAACTCCGGGTGAAGAGATAACACTGAACGCGTCGTTGCAAATCTCTGAACGTGCTCAAATTCATGGTCCCATTGAACTGATAATACAAACAGATGGGTGGAACGTAAAACGTGTTATTCAGAAAAAAAAATTGAATATTGAATCATAATTTTAATAATTATGAGGCGGGGGCTCAATATTATTTTGTTTTTCTGTTGCACTTGTTGCTTGAATTCACCTTTTACATTTTGCCCGGAGCGAATATATATCAGTATTTGCTGAATAAACGATCTTGCGAAGGGTAAATAAATATAAAGAATCCCTTTTCTGCAGTTCGGGAATTGGTACAAATTAATTAAAGTTCGTGATGACAGATTTTCCACTTATCTGTAACGACATTTAATCTTTTTTGGTTTAATTCTCCGAAGCGTACTTTAGAATATTAATAAAAACGACCATGAGATATCTCGTAGCTTGCTGCAAGGTAGTTCATTAAAACAATCATTTTTTTATGTTACTCAATCGTAATACCAGTTATAAATGTGAGGGATAAAAAATGACAAATGAAAACCAAAGTACTGTTCCGGATAAGCCGATATTACTCGCAGATGTCAGTTCCTGTTACAGCCATGCGTGGAGACAATTATGGAAAAATTTCTTCGAGTTGTTCCTGATCGCGATGATTTGTTTACTCATCGCCGTTCCAACGGGTATTTTATCCGTTATTGAAGAAGAAGGCGGTATTGTCGCGTTTTATGCATTAACAATGTCCATTCTTTACTCTGTTATCATTTTAAATCCGGTTGACTATGGTGTTTCCTTTGCTTTCCTTAAAGCCGCCAGGAGTGAAAAAATAAAAATTCAGGATATGTTCGAGGTTTTTCAAAATTACCTGCATGCCGTATTGGCCAACATATTAACGGGTTTTATTATTGGATTTGGACTAATTTGTTGTATTGTTCCCGGAATTATTTTGGCCTGCAAACTGGCGTTTGTACCTTACCTTATCGTGGACCGTAAACTGGATGCGATTGAAGCCGTAAAGGAAAGCTGGCGGATGACTAACGGTCACGCGACCACGGTTTTCCTGATCGGTTTACTGGGGGTGTTTATCGCCATTCTCGGATTAATTTGCTGCTTTGTCGGTATTATTATATCGCTTATGTTGATCGAACTGGCGTTTGCTACTCTTTATTATGTTGTGAGTTTAAAAGATGAGGAGAATAAATTAATTCAGAGCAAATAAAGCCTGAAATAGTATTTTATCGATATTTTTTACCGGTTGAATGATTTCACAAAGTGTACATGTTGATGAATATAAAACAGAGATTTGTGTTTTATTGAACCGGATCAATCTTGCAGACAATCGATGTAATGTCATCTTCCTGTGAAGCATTTCGGGAAAATGACTGCACCGCTGTATAAAGTTTTTCCACAATACTACGGGAGTTCAAATTTCTGTATTTTTTAATATTGTGGAGGGCCCGTCTGAAACCGAATTCGTTGTCATGTATTGAATGTGCCTCCGAAACGCCGTCCGTTAAAAAGAAAATCAAATTTTCAGGGGTCAGTTGGATACATTGACTTTTTTCAAATTTATAATCGCGCATAAATCCCAATGGAATACCGGTACTTTTTAATTCAAGTATTACTTTACCTGTTTTATTCAAGACATACGCTGGTACGTGCCCCGCGCTGGAGTATTCAAGTGATTTATGATGTGGATCAAGTTTAGCCAATATCAATGTTACAAAATGTTTCTCATCCAGGTCGGCCACAAGTTCCTGGTTCAACAGTGTCAATATAATTCCGGGATCGGATTCCATTTTTGCAAATGCCCGTAAATATGCGCGTGTTTGCGCCATAATAAGAGCGGAACCAATGCCGTGTCCGCTTACATCTCCGATGACAATGCCGATATTTCCGTCTTTCATTGAAATGAAATCAAAAAAATCACCGCTTGTCTCTGTTGCCGAATAAGTTGCACCGGCAATGTCGAATCCGGGGACGGTGATCTGTACTTTTAACAATTGCTGTTGTATTTCACGGGCTATTTGTAACCTGAATTCCTGCTCCTGACGTTTTTTCAGCTCCGTTATGTCCTTCATCACCGACACAAAGTGAGTAATTTGACCGTTAGTTTCCTTCATGGGCGTGATCGTCTGTTCGCACCAGTACAAGGTACCGTTTTTTTTCCTGTTAATTAATATATCCCGGAAAGGTTGCCCCGAAAGAATGGTATCCCACAGATTTTTATAAAATTTATGATCATGCTTGCCGGATTTCAGCACTCCCGGAATTTGACCGATAATTTCATCGCGACTGTAACCGGTAGTGGTTTCAAAAGCCGGATTTACATATTCTATAATTCCATCGATATTTGTAATCACAACACTATCGGCCGTCTGTTCCACGGCATTAAAAAGTTTTTTCATCTCTGCTACGGCGTGCTTATGATCGCTAACATCTTCTGTGTGGACAAGAATTAGATTGGATGGTACAAACACATAACTGACTTTGAGTTCCTTGGTTTCTCCAGTACTTTGTAGTTTGTACGTCATTTCCCGGGTAACAGTTCTTTTTTCATTATAACATAATAAAAAATCGGACTGTACATCTTTGAAATAAGGAGTTTTTCCATACATTTCCTGCAGATCGATACCTATATATTTCCTGACAGCTCCTTTGGTGATTGTATCGGCGGCATTGTTGTAATCGATTAGAATAAAATTGTTGTCTGCTTTTTGCCAGACATAAGTCGGGATCGGAAATCCCTTGAACAACGCTTTTATCCGCTCTTCGCTTTTTTTCAACTCCAGTTCGTCCAGTTTTCTTTCTGTAATATCCTGAAAAATAATTGTTCCGCCATTGATATGACCATTAAAATCTTTTAACGGGGTGGCATTCACATTAATGAATACACCCTCGGGACGTTCCTGATTTTGAATAAAAAGCTCTTCATTTATAACATAATCGTTTCTTATCGCCCGTGCTAATGGAAGCTGATCTGAAGGATATGGACTGGTTTGATCGGGGAAATAACAACCATAGATGCTCTGCCATTCTTGCTGGGAGACGTCTTTGTAACCTATTCCTAATATTTCCCTGGCTGCCTCATTGAAATATATGAATTTTCCATCTTTATCGGCAACAATAACCCCTTCGGCAAGGCTGTTCAATATTTCCTGTATTGTCTCACTTTTAGGTTGATAATCAAGTTGAACTTTGTTCCCCATATATTTTACTCCATTTCACAAAAGTAGGGAATTATTTATTTAAAAGAACTCAAAGACAGTAAAACAATCATAAATTTGATATTATTTCCGGTGTTAAAATTGTTTTATTCTGCAGAAAAACCAATCAGGTTTAAAACCGGAGAATAATGGTTTAAAAATATGTTAAGGAATTAAAACTGTCCAGGTATGAATTAATCTGTGAGGTTTTTTTGATCGGTTGGGGTTACAAGTTCAATAAAATCAATTTATTAATAGAAATTACAATTCCGTGAACAAACCACTAACAGTTTCATACCAAAAAAATATTAATAAAATGTGATATTAAGAGTTTCGTGTCCGTGTTAAACCGGTTACCGGCGAAAAATTATTAATCAATTCAATGAATTTATTGATGTTCAAATTTGTTTAGAATATTGCGTATGAACACCATTCATTGTTGTATTGATCTGATTTAACTTTCCATTATTAGCCAACAGTAAGAGTTCTCACCGGTGTTTTCATGTTTTATTATTTTATCTCAGGCGGTTATATAATTTTTGTCATAATAAGGACATGATTTTTCCATTTTTTAATAATTAAAAATAACAAAATGTAAAGGAGGAATTTGTATGAAAAAACATATCAATATCCTTTTAATTGTTCTTTGCATGTGTACCGTACTTTTTTGTATGGTCATTACATTCAGCCGGGCCGCACCTGCCGATAAGAAAATGCCAACAGTAAAGAAAATACAAAATTCGAATTATTTTATATCGCGGTATGTGGTTGGTTCAGGAGGACTGACCGCAGTAAATGCACAAAATTTCCATACGGCCACTGCGGGCGAAATGGTAATTGGATCCCTTCATAATGATAAATGTATTATATTATCGGGCTTTTGGGCGCCGCAGATTTTTGCCGAACCTTCCGAAATTGGTACCGAAAATAATACAAATTTACCCGCATCGTTCAAACTATACCAGAACTATCCCAATCCTTTTAATCCGATAACGACTATTGAATATGATCTTCCACGCAAATCCCGGGTAACCATTGAAATATTTAACACGATGGGGCAAAGGATCAGAATATTACAGTCCAAAACAGAACTACCGGGACATTATCGAATCATGTGGGACGCACGGGATGATTATTCCCACCTGGTGGGATCCGGTCTTTATTTCTACCAGTTGACAGCCAATAGTTCTGATTCGGAAACCGGCGCCGGGCTTGAATTCCAGGAAATCATGAAAATGATCTTTATTAAATAATTGTGTTGATTTTATGATCTTATTTTAACAATTAGCTTAATGAATAAAAAATTCTTGGGAGGGCATTATGCGAGTTAAATCCTTATTACTTGTTTTGGTAATCCTGTTTGTTTTTACTATAATGTCGTTTGCTGAAATTACCCGTTTAATCAATTACCAGGGTATTATTTTAGGAACAGATGAAAAACCTTTACCGGAAGCAAATTATAAATTAACATTCAAATTATATGATGAAGACAATAAACTATTATGGACTGAGGTGCATGATCCGTTATTCATAAGTGCGGGCCTCATTCAAGTCAAATTAGGTGAATTCACACCGCTTGAGTTACCGTTTGATCAACCTTATTTTCTCGGCATTCAGGTTGGCGGAGATGCGGAATTGGAACCCAGAATGTTGTTGACGAGCGCAGCCTACGCATTCCGGTCAGATGACGCCGATAAACTACAGGGTTTTACCGTCAGCGCCGAACCCGAACCAAACAAATTGGTTCCACTTGATAATACGGGGAAATTCCCGGTCAGTGTCATTCCTGGAGGAGCGGGCCCGGCGGAAGGCGTCTATTTAAAAAAGAATGCCCCCGATACCTCACGCGCAACGTTAAGCCACGTATTGTTGCTTGTCTCAAATCTTGGTTCCGGTGACGGGATAAACGCACGCAGTACAGATGGGATCGGTTTGTCCGCACGAAGTGATAATTCCAATGGTTTAGTCGGCTGGACCGGCGCCAGTGATAAAAGCGGTGTTTTCGGATTTTCAACTGATGGAAATGGCGTAACCGGCCGCAGTGATAATAATGACGGCGTATTTGGTGCGAGTGTTACGAGTTATGGCGGGTTTTTTAGAAGCGATAATGACCATTTGGACCTGGCCCTTGGCGGTCTTATCGGTCGTATCAATACCGATCCGGCTCTGCAAAATAGTGAGCTTATACTTTCCAGCAATCACAATATCTCTTTACGACTTGACAATGACGGCGGTGAAAACAGTATGTTAAAAGTTTTGAACTCGGGCGGCAAAAATGTTTGCACTATCAATGAAGACGGAAATCTGGCGCTTTATAACGGGGGCAATAAAACCATTGAACTCGGCACGGGACTGGATTATGCCGAGGGATTTGATATATCATCCCGGGATAGGATACCCGCGGGAACGGTTTTGATTATCGATGATAAAAATCCCGGTAAATTAAAAATAAGTGAAAGCGCTTATGACCACAAAGTAGTCGGCATTGCGGCCGGTGCAAATGGATTGAATTCCGGTGTGCGCCTGGGAGCGGGTCAGTTTGACCTGGATGTCGCACTTGCCGGAAGAGTGTATTGCAATGTGGACGCATCTTACGGCAGCGTATCGCCCGGCGATTTGTTAACAACTTCACCGACGCCCGGTTACGCCATGGTCGTTAAAGATTTTACACAGGCGCAGGGTTGTATTTTGGGTAAAGCTATGCAGGAACTGGTGGCCGGTCAAAAAGGACAAATACTTGTTCTCGTAACGCTGCAATAGGGAGGTGAAGAATGAAAAGATTAAAACTCAATTTTCTGTTTTTTATGATATTATTCATTATCCTGACGGGTAATGTATTGTCGTATGCAAGGATTTTAATAATATCTCCCGATGAATTTGTTGATGAATTGCAGCCCCTGGCGACTTTTAAGGAATATTCCGCCCGTCAAACATATCTGTTAAGTTTAACCCAGGTATACAGTACATATAGTGGTGTGGATAATCCGGAAAAAATTAAAAAGTGTATAGAGAATTATGTTAAAACCAAAGGTGTCGGTTACGTATTGCTGGTAGGAGATATCAATAAATTCCCGGTCCGCTGGCGGTGGTGGGGAAGATGGATGCCCAACGATCCCTATTTTAAAGGAACCTGGGGTGTAACATCCGGTGAATACCGCCAAACAGACGCAGCGACACAAAGGGAATTTTGCTCCTGGATCGATGTCAGTCCCTATATTGAGTATACAATTGATGTCGATTGTAAACCTCTGGGAGGAGATGCAACTCTGCGCCAGCTTCGTATCAACTTTGCCGATGCGGACCGCGCCGACTGCAAACACCGCGTCGATCTGCTTCCGCAAAAATTAAGGCTGGTCCAGTGTAACACTGCTGTAACAAAAAATTTGACATTTAACCTTAATCAGACTTTTCATATTAAAATTGAATTAAAATCTGGCCGAATAAAAGTCTGGGTGGATAATGTCCTGCAGGAAGACCAGGCTTTAACAGGTATGGCAGCCAGCGCTTACGGAAAAATCGGTTTGGGAACATACTTTTGTTCCGCAAGTTTTGACAATTTAAAGATCATTACCAATACCATTACTCTTTTAGACGAAAATTTTAATGACGGCGTGGCAAATGGTTTTACGGAAGCCCCCACTATGGAAGAAAGAAACTGGATGGTCAGCGATCTGTATTATGCGGACCTGTATAAAACCGATAAAAGTTTTGATGATTGGGATTTCAATAACAACAATCTATTCGGGGAAATTGAATTCAGGCTGCCAACATATAATCCGACCGCTGTTCTGAATAATGACCGTATCGATTATTTGCCGGATGTAGCCGTGGGACGGGTGCCCGCCTTAGATGAAGAGCAGGTCACGCGCTATGTTAAAAAAGTCATCTGGTATGAGTGTATGACTGAAAGAACGGACGCCTGGTTTAAGAAAGTTGTTCTTTATGAAGGAACAACGGGCGGGGGTGCTCATAATGATAATATCGCCACAAATTTGCAGGGTAAAGGATTTACGGTTTACAACCGGCGCTGGTCGGGTGACCTGGAAAATCTGACCGCAGCACAGAGAAAACAGGTTGTTGTCGATAATATCAACCAGGGATTCGGTTTTATTAATTATTTGGGACACGGCAACACCGGCGAATGGAGTTGTGTTAATTTCACACATACCGAAGTCAAAACACAATTGACCAACTCTGCCATATTACCGATCGTGGCCGCCGGCGCCTGTTTCACCGGGCAATTTGCGCCGATACCACCGGGAGCCGCATATATCGACGTCAATGATGTAACACACAAAGGTACATCCGCAGGCTGTGAGCGGTTCCCGGGACCGCCCGAGTTTCCGCATTACGCTTTACCCAAAGCTTTGCAGATAAATTACAATCAGGGCTGTATAGCCGAGGACTTTTTGTTTCTTGCGGGAGATCCCATAGGTACCGGCGGCGCCATAGCATATCTGGGTGAACGATCCGCCGGACGTGACGGCGGTAATTTATTGACGGAATACTTTTTTAAAGCCTATAAAAAGGATGCGACAATCGGCTCGATGTGGGAAAAGATGATTACCGACTATTACTGGGCAAAAAATTTTGATCAGAGTCATACCTGGGCTTACGGACCCGAAAAATGGGCGGACGGCCATTATTTCGACGAGGCGCAAAAATTTATTTTATTCGCAGATCCTTCCATAATTGCCGGCGGTAAGTATAATATAGAGTTATCGGGTAATGTGTATAATGGCAGTTCCCCGACAATTTGGGCGTACTATGGATACCGCGTGACCGGCGATATAACGATACCTGCGGGAAAAGCCCTCAATATCGATTCTACAGTAACTATATTATTTGAAAGCGGACGCAAGATCACCGCAATGGATACGTCGCCGCAATACGGATTGATTAAAGACGAGTGGTTTGGAGAAGCTTCTTACTTTTTAGCCGCACCTAAAAGTCCTTCAACCAGCGATGTGTTGTGCGGCATGAAAATTACGGGAGAAATGCGAATGCGCAACGGGGGACAGATAAAGTTTTATTAAACATAAATGACGACGAGTTAAAATGATTTGAAAAATAAATACTCCGGCATAAAAAAGCCCCGAATTGGGGCTTTTTTATGTTAATGGCTTTTATCAAAATCGGTAAAAGAAATATAACATTTCCGATATGGTTACATAAGATGTTTTATTCATTGTTGTTTTGCTTTTCCGGAAACACCTGAAACGAACCGGTTTCCACCGCTTCGACTTTATACCCTTTGATCATTTCGGGGATTTTCGCTTTCAATTCCGGGGTAAGCCGCATTACAAACACTTTGATACAGGGTTTACCGTCACAAAGTCCCTGGCCGGTCCCCACAACTCCGGGTAATGCCATTAATTCTTCCGTGTGTTCTTTAAGAACATCTTCAATTTTAACAGAGGACATGGACTGTTTTCCTTCGGTTTCTTGTAAAGAACCTTTATATCCGGATTCTGAGTTACAATTTAGATAAAATACCAATAAAGTCAATAACAACAACGCCGATAAAAATTTTTTACTCTTGTAATTAATATTCGTTCCTCTTTTACGGTTGTTTGTCATCGAACAGGCTGTGTAAACAGTATGATATAAATCAGACATTCAGGATATATCTTTTTTTTCTCTCCATTGTTTAAAAAGTAACCGTAACTTCGTTTGACCAGTTCGACGACCCCTGCTCCCGTATTTGATAAACAAATGTTCCGGTACTTTTACCTATTATATCCGTATAGTACCCGTCGTTCTTTGTGGAGAGCAGATATTCGCTGTTCCTGAAAATGTCGATTTTGCTGGTTGCCGCTCCTGTCCAGTCCAGATCAACTATATTTCTGTTTTTATTTGTATAATCCATTGCATTTAATGTAATGTTTTCCGGGCTTCCGCCTGTAACCGTCACAGTTTTTGTAACAACATCGGTATCTCCGTCATCATCCGTTACGATCAGTTGAACATTAAAAGTTCCGCTTTGCGCATAAGTATGTGCAGGATTTTGTTCCGTCGAGGTCCAGCCGTCGCCGAAATTCCAGTTCCATCCGACGACATAACCGTCGGCATCCGTGCTTAAATCGGTAAAAGTTACCGATAGATCGGAAGCTGAATAACCAAAGTCCGCCACGGGCGGCATGTTAACCGGTTCTTCGACAGTGACGGATTTGGAAGTTGTGCCGGTTTCCAGTTTTAAATCCGTTACGGTCAACGTTACGGTATATGTACCCCCGGCGTCATAAGTGTGACTGGAATTTTGTATTGGTGAAGTTCCGCCGTCGCCAAAATCCCAGCTCCAGGCAATGATATTATTGTCCGGGTCGGTGCTGAGGTCGGTAAAATATACTGAAAGATTGTCAATCGTATAGGAAAAATCGGCCACGGGAGGATGATTGCTGGTTCCTAAAACCGTTACGGCCTTGAATATGGAATTGGTTGCCTGGTTGTTATCCGTCACGGTCAGTGTTACAATGTATGTACCGCCTGCCGCATAGGAATGAACGGGATTTTGTTCATTTGAAGTCGAACCGTCGCCAAAATTCCAGTTCCATTCTTGAATACTTCCGTCTGGATCCGTGCTCTGGTCGGAGAAAGTGACTTCCAGTTCAGAGACCGTGAAAGTAAAGTCCGCTATGGGTGGCTGGTTCACCGATGTTTCGACTGTGACAGCCTTGAAAATGGAATTAGCTGCCTGGTTGTTATCCGTAACGGTCAGCGTTACGATGTATGTACCGCCTGCCGCATAGGAATGAACGGGATTTTGTTCATTTGAAGTCGAACCGTCGCCAAAATTCCAGTTGGTTGCGGTAATATTCCCATCGGGATCCGTGCTCTGGTCGGAAAAGGTGACTTCCAGGCCGGAGACCGTGAAAGTAAAGTCCGCCACAGGGGGCTGGTTCATCGATGTTTCGACCGTGACAGACTTGGAAATTGAACTGGTCGCCAGTTTACTGTCCGTTACGGTCAGTGTTACGATATATGTACCGGCAGACGTGTAGGTGTGATTGGGATTTTGGAGCATTGTCCCGCCGCCGTCGCCAAAGCCCCAATTCCAGGCAATGATATTGTTGTCCGGATCGGTGCTGAGATCGGTAAAATAAGCCGTAAGATTGGTTGTCGTATAGGAAAAGTCGGCGACAGGCGGATTATTGCTGGTCCCGGATACGGAAATGGTCTGTGAGGCGGTACCGGTTGCCAGTTTGCTGTCCGTTACAGTTAATGTTACGGTATATGTGCCGCTTGCCGCATAATTGTGGTTGGGATTTTGGACCATTGAACCTGTGCCGTCGCCAAAATCCCAGCTCCAGGCAATGATATTATTGTCCGGGTCCGTACTCTGATCCGTAAATTTTGCCAAAAGTTTTAAAGTCGTGTAAGTAAAGTCGGCGACAGGGGGATCATTATCCACAACAATGATATTCACGTTTTTGGTCGCGCTTCCCGTATCGCCGTCATCATCGGTAATGGTGAGTTGAACCGCATAAAGACCGGGATTTGCAAAAGTGTGCACCGGATTTTGTTCGGTTGAGGTCGAACCGTCGCCAAAATTCCAGTTCCAGGCGGTAATTTGCCCGTCGGGATCGCTGCTTTCATCCGTAAACGTGACGTCAAGTCCGGAGATGTTAAATGAAAAATTACTTGTCGGGGGGATATTCGGCAAATCGCCGATATAAACAGTCTGCGATGTCGAGCCGGCGGCGCCGCCGTCATCCATAACGGTCAGGGCCACGCTGTAGCTCCCGTCCGCCGCGTAAGTATGGGTCACATTTTGTTCGGTTGACGTCGTGCCGTCGCCAAAATCCCAGCTCCAGGAAACAACACTGCCGTCGGGATCACTGCTGTTGTCGGTAAATTCCGCCGTCAGGTCATTGATATTTATATTAAAATCGGCCGCCGGGGGAGTGTTCCCGGAACCGCCGTCGTCTATCGTTACATTAAACCGCTGCAAAACAAGATCAATCGGATTGGCAATTGTTCTCGACGGACTCCCCGCAAACAGTAAAGCAACCGGATTCTTGTTTTCGTCATCGGTTACGATGAGAGATCCGGAATCGCCGCCGGCGCTGAATTCGTCCGGCGGCGTGTTCGAGACAACTGCAATCTGCCCGACAAATCTTGCCATTTTCGCGCAAGACCAGCACCCCGGATCATTACATTCGTAACAAACATTTAAAGTGACATTGAGTTCCGAGATGTGACCATAGGTTAACCGGGTTGTCCGGCCGAACTTTTGTACCTGTTGTCCGATAAATGCGGATACGGTTGTCGACGCCGGCGCGCCGTACCCGTCCGGTAAAGTAGTGCAGTTGACCTGCGCCGCTGTCGTCAGCGTGACCGCCGCGTCTATCATATTGTCCGAGCCGTCGAACTTTACCGGTTCGAAATCATACAAAGTGCCGATCGCGTCAGCCGGACTCGTTCCGCCGTCATAAGCGCCGGGCTGGATTATGTTGTCACCGATTTGCGCGTCATTGGAATTGGCGAAAACATGGTTATTGCTTAAAGCGAAAATCCTTCCCTGGTTGTCCTTTACCCGGCATGAAATGGTACCCGCCGTCACCGCCGGGTGGCCGGTTGACACGCCGATCGGGACCGGCCTGGGAAACCTGGCGGTCGGATCGCTGAAAAAAACAAACATACCCGTTACTTTGACATCGACATCAATGTTTTCAAGGTTATGGGGAATGCCGGTAACATCCGAATTCATCGTGAAAACCCTGATCACTTCCTTGCCCTTGTCCGACAAGCCGATGCCCATTCCGACGACGCCGGGGATGGACATGATTTTATTGGTATGTTTTTGCTGGATTTTAGCGATCTGCTGTATTTTCGGATTTGAATAACTGAGAATGTTGGAAAATTCATTAATTTTTGGTTTGACGATGCTCTTTGAATCATCACTGCACTGAATCAATATTCCGATACCCAGGACCATAGTTACGACAAGTAAACTATGGATCAATCTTGAAGATATGGATAAAAATTTCATTATCCCCTCCCAATTGGTTTAATATGAAATTAATTCAGAAAAAATGACTTTTTCCGGGAGGGAACTGCATTTGTGGAACCGGGGAGTAAAAATATCTTGTTCATCTTATACTGCTGGTTTATACGTTTCGTATTAAAGTCTATATTTTTCTTTTACTCTACAATTCAAGTAAAATGAAATTGATCGGTTAAAATCATTATATTCCGGGATTTATACCCGAAATGAATTATCATACAAAAACTTTTGTAAATGTATTATAATTAAATATAGTGACAAAGATATTCTCTTGTCAAGAGAAAAACAAAATGAACTCAAATAAACAGTAAAACCGGAATAAAAAATGATTATTATATTTGTATAACAAAATAAAGCCCCTGAAAATTCAGGGGCTTTCTTCGTACCGGGGGCGGGAATCGGACCCGTTTGGAGTTGCTGCCGCTGGATTTTTAGGGACAACTAGCCGGCGTTGAATGTTATTTGAATAAACAAATTGCTGATACTCTGTACCGGGGGCAATTACAGGAAAGATTGGCACAGTATAATCAAATTGGTAGTTTGATGAATAATTTAATGGGTAGTTAGAAGATAGACGATTACTTTTATTAGCCTTTCCAAAACTAACCAAAGTGCTATTAAACCACCGGAAACAGTTGTAATTAATGTAGGCCATTGCACCCAGCGCCTTCTGAGTTTCTCGGCAATATAAAGTAACCGGGGATGACGATGTTGTTCCACCCATTGGGTTTCGGAGAATTCCTGTACACGTGCAGGACAAACTGTTTTATAAAGTGTACTACCGATTACAAGTAAAATACTTGATATTAAAAGCCACACCATACGGCCTGGAATAGGTATTGGATTATCAATAAATTCCATTAATTCAGTGTTAATTAGATCAACATTAGATAATACAAAAATTGAAAAACCTAAAGCAACCCATGAAACACCGAACAGGGGAAACTGACCGATAGCTCTTAAACGTGACCAGTTTAAAAGTTTGTCCCGCCAGTGAAATATTATTGTATCTGAGCCGTCATTTAGAACGGGGTGAATTTGTTCATCTATTTTTATATTATGTAATTTTGTCTTATGGATTTTTATATTTGTGAAATTTGCATTTGTCAGATCAGAAAAACGAAGATCAGCCTTCTGGAGATTGGTACCCCCAAGATCAGCCTTCTGGAGATTGGCCTTAAAAAGATTAGCATCTTGGAGATTGGTTTCCCTAAGAACAGCCCCTTGGAGATTGGCAGACATAAGATGAGCTTTTTGAAGTTTGGTGAACCGAAGCTTAGCCTCCTGGAGATCGGTATAATCAAGTTTAGCCTCCTGAAGATTGGAACCATGAAGATCAGCCTTCTGGAGTTTGGCAAACTTAAGATTAGCCTCATGGAAATTGTTAGCGTTAAGAAAAGCACCTTGAAGAAAGGCAGACATAAGAACAGCCTTTTGGAGATTGGTAAACCCAAGATAAGCCTCCCGGAGATTGGCCTCAAAAAGATTAGCATCCTGGAGATTGGCATAATAAAGTTTAGCCTTTTGGAGATTGGCATTTTTGAGATTAATACCTGGTAATTCTCTTTTTTCAAGATTAGCTTCACTCAGATCCGCAACAAAATTATCACCCTGTGCTTTTTTCCAATCGTTCCAGGCTTTAACGCCTTCTTTGAGTTTTGCCAGGTGTTCCGGGTTTGCCATATTGATTATCCTTTTTCAACGATTACTTTTAAAAATTGTTTCTAAGATTTGTAAGAGGGTATTATATTAAATATTCTAAATCGTTACATTGTGGATAATTTATCAATTATTCGGATTAATGCTGTTGCCCATATTGAGGCGTTTACATCGTTTAGAAAAAACTGTTTTAACCGTTCTGAAATACTTTCAAATTGTTGTGGATTTTTATTTTTGATTGATTCCAAGTTTTCTTGGACAATATTTATATCCTCTTTTAATGGTTCTAAAATTAAAAGTTTTTCTTTAATTATTTCAAGTTCATATTGACTGTTAGTAATTTCAGCAATCAACGAGTTGAAAAATGTTTGGATTGAATTTCTATCTTTTTTAATAATATCCAGCGCTATTTGAAGTGAATTATTTTGAATTTCGATTGTTGTAAAAAAATTACCAACAGAAGCTCTAAGATTATTTATCTCATCTTTAAGGCTTGTTATTACATCACCATATAATTTATCTTTCATTTCTAATAATCTATTTGGAGTGTACCCGAAAAAATAGACACACAGTTAAGTTATTTATGCAACATCTCTAACCTCCTCAAAACAACAAGGAGACATATAAC
>JAFGSB010000048.1 GCA_016934825.1 Candidatus Zhuqueibacterota bacterium | reverse complement strand
TATTGATAATCTTACTCCAGAAGAAAAATTAATTCAATATTTTTTTCCCGATGTATTGTAAACAACGCTTGCTTTTCTTACAAATAAGTTTATCAAATATAAATCCGGAAGCGATCGGTATTAATCATAATCAGGGTATTTGTATCAAGTACGTAAAAAAACCGAAAAAGTTTAGCAAACCGGTAACTTTTTTTTTATTCACCACGGAATAATATGGCAGGAATATCGATTGTTAATAAAAACAATCGTTTATTAACACCAGACTCCGGGTATCGCGTTACCCTGAGACTCTTTTACCAGGCTGAAAACCTCGACTGGATGTCCTCAGGTTTTATTAACGGGTAATTGGTTTAATTTTGTACTCAAATTAAAAGACAAATAATTTTCCTGCCGATACTTTTTCCTTTTATATGGGCGGCTTTATAACCTCCCATTTTTTTATTCCTTATCCATAAAAAATAAATTGCCCGTTTTTATTAAAATAAATATATTTACATAACAAATCAGGAAACACTATGAACAAAACGGATCTGTTAAAAGCGGCGGAGTTGATTATAGACGCCAGACACGCCATCGTGTTTACCGGGGCCGGAATATCCGTTGAAAGCGGCATTCCGCCTTTTCGCGGACAAAACGGTCTCTGGGCCAAATATGACCCGACTTATATCGAATTACAATATTTTTTTGACCATCCATATCAGTCCTGGAAACTAATCAAACAGATATTTTATGACTTTATGGGCAAGGCAAAACCCAACGCCGCGCATATCGCCGTCGCGGAACTGGAGCAAAAAGGATTCGTCAAATCCGTCATCACGCAGAATATCGACAACCTGCACCAGGAAGCCGGCAGTAAAACCGTGCTGGAATTCCACGGCACCACAAGACGGTTTCAGTGCGTCGAGTGCCGCAGGAAATATGATTACGATATTATCTCCCTGGAAACGCTCCCTCCCGCCTGTCCGAATTGTGAGGGTTTGATCAAACCGGATTTTGTGTTTTTCAGCGAAATGATCCCTACCGATGTCAACAATCTCTCATTTGCCGAAGCGCAGAATTCGGATATTATCATCGTCATCGGCACCACCGGTGAAATCATGCCCGCCTGTTATATACCTTATCAGGGCAAACAAACCGGCAGCAAGATCATTGAAGTGAATATCGATAAATCAGCCTATACGAACACCATCACCGATATTTTTCTACAGGGCAAAGCGACGGAGATCATGTCGGAATTGAAGGGATTGGTGGCAGATGGATAATTTGGGTCTGGTAATGTGGGAGCTGTTCCGGTCAATCATCCGCACCGAAAAAAATCTCTATGGCGAGCGGAAAACCGGAGTGCCGTCCCTTTATGGACGGCTTGCATGCATCGCATAAAGGCGATGCACTCCAAAGAAGGCAAAATTGCGAAAGACCGGATCCATCCTGCAGCGGTCTCTGTGTTTTGTCTTTTGTAATGCTGTTATTTCAAATCATAGATTGAGAACCAGGTTAAACAGAATGTTTACCGGTATAGAATTAAATGAGGCGATATAAAATATGATTATGGAAAATCTGAAAAAGCCCAAAACTGAAAATCAATGGATCCTGAAATTCTTTGAGTTTATTGACGGACTGATCAGATTGTTAAAAAATAAATATTTTTATATCGGGCTTGTGACAGTCATCTGCGGCAAACAATTGAATTTCTTTTCACAAACTTATCTGCATCATTATTTGCAGGAAGGAAAAACACTCCCGGTATTATCCGACTTGATTCTTGATAACCTGCCTTATTGGGACATCGATTATTTATATGATATTTTCATGATAGTCGCATTTTTGGTATTTATTATTTATATTATCCACAAAAACGAATATAAAAAAGTACCTTATATTCTTTTAGTGTCCGGCCTATTTCAACTCGTCCGCGGCATTTTCATTGTTCTGACGCCGTTTGGTCACCCTTCACTTTTCGATGGTACGGAAACCCCGTTTAACGCCTTTTCAAAATATGAACTCGGTGTCTATCCATCCGGGCACACGGGAATGGCATACCTGTACTTTCTTCTAACCCAAAATAAATATTACAGCATTGTTTTATTATTCTGTGTTCTGATCATCATTACGGCCCTGTTTCTTGCAAGGGGGCATTACAGTATCGATGTTTTATCGGGACTTTTCTTCGCTTACGCGATAAAAGCATTTTGCGACCGATATTTACAAAAATACTTTTACAGAGAGTCTGTTAAATAATATAATTTGTTGCCGGGCGGTACGCCTGACGAACATTTTGGCGGCCATGCGTTAGGTCTTTTGGTATGCTGTTATTTCAAATCAGAGTTTTGAGTTCAATGGGGGAAGATTGGGAGCCGGGTTAAAAGCCGTATCGCATAAAGGCGATGCACACCTGAGTTGGTAAAATTGTCAAAGGCAAATCTTCAATCCGGGGATGACATATATTCCAATGACAAAACAGAGTTTTGTTCACAATTGCGTTGCCAATCAGGAGATTGGCAACGAGAAGGAATCTGTCATGAATCGCATAAAGGCGATTCACTCCAAATCATTATAATATTATTAACACCCAGGAGTGCCGTC
>JAFGSB010000047.1 GCA_016934825.1 Candidatus Zhuqueibacterota bacterium | reverse complement strand
TATTGATAATCTTACTCCAGAAGAAAAATTAATTCAATATTTTTTTCCCGATGTATTGTAAACAACGCTTGCTTTTCTTACAAATAATTTAATATAATACATTGCGCCCCTTGTGTTATAAAATTTATCCACAGGAGCGCCATAAAAAACACCGATATGTATACACTTTACAAACTAATATTTTTATCCCTTTGCGCCAAATAAAAATTTAACCGCAAAGGGAACATATAGAATAAAAAAAATACAAGCTAAATTTGTGAACAGGATAGCGGACGCAGAATTATATCCGTGATATTGGATACGGTATCCTTATACTGCGGATCTTTGCTGAGCTTAAGCCAGTCCGGGTCCTGACGGAAAACATCCCACTGTTTATTACGGGATTCCATGCTGTCAAAGGCCAGCATATAGGTAAGGTTCGGCATCAAGGGTCCAATTATGGTTTCGGCAAAAAATACCGGTTGTAAACCGGTTTTCCGGAATATATCTATTTCCCCGCCTTCATTGAACATTTCGATTTTCTTTTTACCCATTTTCCGGCTGTGACTTTCATAAGTACGCATTTCGTATATTCTGGATTTATTTTCCAGTAAGGAAACCGGTGCCTCGACTTCCGGCATGTGAAAAAAAGCAAGCAATAAAGAACTTTCCATACGAACATAAGAAGAATTCGATAAAGGCGCATTCAAAAAATCAACGCCCGCCTTAACATATTCGGCATCCCCTGAAAGTCCGGCTTGCAGGGTCAGCACGGAATCCACAGATTTATGGGGGATGAGAACATATAAAGACGGTTCATTGGGACCGTAAAGCACATTAAAAACGCCTACTCGCTCAATACCGTTGCGGTTCATTGCGGGGATGGCAACATTTTCATAAAAATCGGCTACCCGGTTTTTCCTGTCGCCGATATGCAACCGGTATTTTACCAGTTCAATAAATTGCTGTTGATTATCAGATTTTTGGATTTGAGCGGTCAAAGCACTTAATGGCGCAGCGCTTAAAGCGACTGATGCTGCCAGAAAATTTCTTCTTTTCATAAATTCTGTACTCCTGTAATAATAAATGTCGTTAAACTTATTTACATATTATTTATTCTTCGAACTTTGATCGTAAAGGCCTTCTGCGGATTGATTACCAAAATTTGCCGGATATCCTGATCCGTAAATCCGTTATTTGATAAAGCGGGAATGAGGATTTTGAACAATATTATAAATTCCCGAAAGTTACCGCCGTTCGGTTCCCCGACATGGTACCATCCCGCGTCATGGGATAAAAGCACCCGATGTAACAGGTTGTTTTGTTTTAAATTTACGAGCATATCCACATATTCCCCTATCCGCGCAGAATCCGGGAACACATTATCCAGAGAGACCCAGACGCCCTGTTTTGCCGCTTCAATATGTGATGTTCTTGTTCCCCTCTGCGCATGCGTCCAGATGAACGCCTCCGGCGCAACTCCCTCCTGTTCAAGGATGTCAAGCTGGTTGAAAAACGGTTTTTCGGGACCGGTATGCGACATGATTGTCAGGCCGGTCGCAAGGTGCGTTAACGCCGCCGCCCTGATCAGTTTTGCATGCATAACGGATAAAGTATCACCGGCATCCACTGCGATCTTGATAAAACCGGGTTTGATACCCGTTCCCTCCAGACCCTCCTCCCATTCGTTAATCCAGCGGTCCGCCAGTTGTTCGGCGGATTCCGCAAAGGCAAAGTTCGGGATAAAAATATTGTCCCTGGCCCCGTAAAATCCCGTATTGGTGAGGATATTTATTCCGCTTTTTCGGGAAAGTGATTTCAGCAACAACGGGTCGCGGCCCAGATACGCCGGGGTGCATTCAACCAAAGTTTTTACCCCGTAATCCTTTATGTCCATCAAATAGGGTAAAACCCTCTCTTCGACTTTATTACGGTCCCAGCGATGGTACCCCGTGCTGCCCGCACCGATAAAATCTACAAGAAAATGTTCATGAGCCAGGGTCGTGCCCATGTCCTGCGCGGGCAGAGGTCCCGATACGGTCATGATTATTTGTTTTTTCTGTACGCAGCCCGTTACAAAAAGACTGGTGATCAGGATCATCTCAATCAGCACAAAATAATATTTTTGTATTTTATTAGTCCCGGAAAACAAGATACAATTTTTAAACATTTTGCCCTTTCAGATAAATCATAACCCTTTGATTGTATCCCATACGGACTGATTTACAGGGATCCCTTTTTCGAGATTCTCTTTTCGAGTCAATAAAACTCGCTCTCCCGGGAATAAAATTCCGGTACTTTCGGATTCCGGCATAGAGTTTTTATAATCTTTTATGATATGTCTGACAAGCGCGGAAATCCTGTGTGAATTGATCAGGTTGGTCGTATCGAAAGCAATAAAGACCTGAGAAACATTATATTCCGCATCCTGCAGACCGATTTGAAATGAAGCAAGTCCGCCTGATAGTATTGCCGCCATGATGTCCAATAACAGGGACAAACCTGCTCCTTTCCAGCAACCGATGGACAGGGGTCTGCCTGTTTTAAGTATTTCTTTGGGATCGGTTGAAAGCTGCCCTGATTTATTGAAACCTCCGGCAACGGGCAACTGTCTGTTTTTCATAGCCAGATCTTCCATTTTACCGTATGAGAATTGTGACATGGCCATATCCAGCACAATCGGGCCGTTTTTAGCGGGTACTGCCAGAACCATCGGATTATTGCCCAGTTTATTGTCTATGGCGCCCCAGGCGGGCATGTTGGGTATCGTGTTGGTCCACCCCATATATACATAACCTGCATTGGCCACTTTACGTCCATAAGTGCCGCCTCTCATCCAGTGATTTGTATGTGCGAGTCCTACACAGCCGATGCCGTATTGTTTGGCCAGTTCCATTGCCCGGTCCGCGCTCACCAACGCGTTGAGAATACCGGGGCCATGGTTACCGTTCCATTGTTCGAATGCACCCGCCCAGGTCATCTTTTCCGGTTCGGCGTCGACAAAAACATGTTTCGCTTTTATATCATGAATAAACCTCGGAAACCGGTTGGCGCCGTGAGAATAAACTCCCTCCAGACTGTTTTCAGCAAAAACACGGGCACACACCCGAGCCTTTGATGGAGTAAAATCATATTTCAATAACACTCGTTCAAACTCGTCCCGCATGTCTTCATATTGTATACGTAACATCCTTACTCCGATTTTTGATTATTGAGAATAATTAATTATTCAATATAAAGCAAGAAGAAAGTGAGGCGGATATTGATTTTATGTAGAATAAGCCTTTGTAAATTTCTGATAAATGACCTGGTGTACGTTATGTAAAAAGTGCCGTTTGCAAATAGGTACAAGCGGTAATGAATTCAGGGTTCACAATTACAACAATCGAAATCCGTTTACAAAAAAATTTATCGGCAAAACAGACCAGTAAAACCTATGGAAAGAAAGGGAACATAAGTAATTAATAATACCCAAACAATAAAAACAATCAAGAATGGCACTACGGTTCGCCAGATTTCAATCAAAGGCCGCTTAAATCTTAAAGAGGACAAAAACAGGTTAATGCCGATAGGTGGTGTCAGATACCCGAGTTCCAGATTTGCCAGAAATATCACTCCCAGATGAACGGGATCAATATGAAATGCCAGACCAATGGGTACGATAATGGGAACGACAATAACGATTGCCGAAAATATATCCATAAAGGCGCCGACAAGCAGCAGCATGAGGTTGAGAGTCAATAAAAAGATAATCCTGGAATGAATAACTTTGACAACCCAATCAGTTAACCGGAACGGGATTTGCGCGTCAATAATATAGGATACGAGCCCGGAAGCCAAACCAAGCACCATGAGGAGCGCTCCCATCAGAACAGCCCCTTCCACCATAGCTTTTGGTAATCCCTTTCTGACCGATAACTGCCGATGAAACACACACTCCAATAAAATCGCCCATAAGACCGTCATGGCTGCGGTTTCAATCAGAGTCAGAATCCCCCCGAATAATCCAACTATGATAATAACCGGGATCATCAGGTCCCCGGCTGCCGCCCGCAGGACTCTTGATGCCTCCCGCCAATCAAACTTTTTCCGCTCCTTTTGGGTGACTTTGCTCATATATAAACTCATAAGCGACAGTAAAATTATTAACAGAATTCCCGGGAACAACGCCGCCATAAAGAGCTGATTTATGGCCACATGCCCATAAATTCCATATAGAATGACCGGTAAACTCGGCGGCAGCAGTAAACCTACCGAACCTGAAGAAGTCAGCAGTCCAATACTAAAACGTTCTTCAAATTTGGAGGCGATCAGCAAAGGTAATAATAAGCCTCCTAAAGCAAGAATAGTAACACCCGAAGCGCCGGTAATGGCGGTAAAAAGCGCGCACCCGATTACGCTGGCAATGGCCGTACCTCCCCTAATCCAGCAGGTCCAGGCAGTTATCAGACGAATGAGCCGCTGAGGGGCCCCTCCTGCCGCCAATATCGTACCGGATAATGCGAATAAAGGAATACTCGGCAATACAGGTTGCGTCATAATACGATAAGCCTCGGACGGCAGAGCCGCAACGGGTATTTCAGCCGATAAGAATAGTATAAAACTTATTCCCCCCAATACGGCGTAAAGCGGCATACCTAAAAAAGCAAAAACCAAAATGAGCAACAAAAAAGGTGTTGTTAAAAATAATAAAAAATGATTAGGAATATATATCATAACAAGGCTTAACAGAACGGTGATAATCAGTATATATAACCGGTGCCGCCGGTTTTCCCAACCGGTTTTTATGGTGGCCAGGGCCATGATCAGAAATGTAACAGGCATAACGGCCAGAGCCACCCAGACCGGCAGCCAGCCGCCCAGTTTTTCAGGACTTGATATTTGATATTTTACCAGGATAGCGGATGCCAGTGTGAGGAATAATAGAAAAATAACCGTCCAGACATTGCTTAAATTTCCGGTTATTCTAAAAAACCGGTTTTTTCTAAAAACTTTTGCTGTTGAAATTGCCAGATGTTGTCCCTGCAATGTGGCCAAAATTCCCCCAAAAAGCCCAAGCCATAGTACCAAATGTTGTACCCAGTTTACGGAACCTGGAATACTGAAAAACGGGATATGACGGCCCAGTGCTTCCGATAAAGGTAAAAGGACCATGAAACACAGGATAAGGATAGTCAAAGCCGAAATTATTGTAATAACTGGATCGGTTTTAAAAGACGGATAATCGTTCAATGATCTTCCACATATATTCTATTGTTGTTGTGTTTTTCTCACTTTATTCACAATTGCGAATACATCGTCAAACCATTCTTCAGGGACGATGACTCCCCTGACTTTGGGATATGCTTTTTCCATAACATTACGCCATTCCCGGATTTGGGTTTTATTCGGGGTAATAACCGTAAGACCGCGTTTTACCATTTCCTGTATGGCCTCATTTTCCAATCGGTCCATTTCCGCCTGAAGTTGATTGCCATATTTTTCAGCACTGTTTTTCAAATCGACACGGATCAAATCCGGAATATTGTCCCACACACTTTTATTAATAATTGTGGCGCCAACCAGGGGAGCCCAGGGTAAATCGATCATATAAGGAGTGAATGCAAACCACTGGCTGACCAATGCCATCATACCGGTTGTCCTGAAAGAGTTTATCATTCCCGTTTGCAGTGCGGTTAGAACATCCGTTTCCGCAAGCGGTACGGGATGAAAACCCGCCTCTTTCCACAGCTCGATTATCCGGTCATCCCCTGCTGTGGCAAACATTCTGGTTTTTTGCGCGCTTGTTACGGATGCGTCAGGGTCCTGACCAAAAAAGCGCGACCAGCCCGAAAAACCCCAGTTTAAAACAATAAATCCCTTTTCGTCTAACGATTTTTCAATTCGGGGCGTGAGCGCGGTTTTGACACTATCATAGATATCCCATGAATCAATTGCCATTGGGATCATCAAAACATTCACGCCGGGATCGATTCGGCTCAAAGCCCCGATGCTCACTGCCGCGGCATGAATTTGCCCTATACGCATTTTTCGGACAATATCGATTTCACTCCCGGCAACACCTCCGGGGTAAATTCGTATCTCAACCGTTCCGTCGCTTATCTCCAGCCATTCGTTTGCCATTTCTTTTAACAGGTCATGCCAGTGGGAACCGCTGGGTACGGACGACGCCATTTTTATGATGATATGTTTGTCAGCTTCAAAGGATGTCTCAGGTTTCAGGATAAATAATACCAGCAAAACCAGAAAAAAATCCACAATCAGTTTATTTTTCAAAAAATATTGAGATCGTTTGCACAACATCATTATTCTCCGATATGATTTTGTTATTTAATCGATCGTGCTTACCTTTCCAATTCATTATCATTTTCATTAATAAAAAACAGGTAATCAATATTCGCCAAAAGAAATTCCGCCTTTTGTTGCGCCAGGATATTCGATAACCGGTATTGAGAGGGTTTTTGATCAATCTCAAATTCAAGCACCTGGGACAACAGTTTTTTAAAACGTTCTCTGTCCTGCTGCCGGACACAAATCGTTTCGGCGACGGAAACCAGCGGACTTATGGAATATCCACCATTTAATTCCATGGCCCTGTCAAAATGACTTTCCGCTTTTTTAATTCCGCCGCCGTCCGCTTCGGACCGTCCGGCGTCAAAGATAATAAAGAATTCATGCAGTCTCCCGTTCCCCCAGTCTTCATCCAGGTCGATGGCCCTCTCCATCAAAGCGGTTACAATGGGTAAATCCCCGATTAGGGACATATCGTCTTTTGCCACGGATATTGCCGAACCCCAGGCAAGCCCGGTCCAGTATAAGGCAGGAACATCTTCCTTTTTTGTTCGTGAAACGGCAGTCCGCGGGTCCCGAAAAAGTTGTACGTAAAAATCCGGATATTTAATTTCCATCGCTTTCAACCCATAACTCCGTGCCCGAATAAAAAGTTTTTTAGCACGTTTCCGCGCCTTTTTGGTTTCATCAAGGTTTATATATTCCGACTTTTGGGCCAGCCAAAGGACATAAGCATGGGTATACTGTACAAAACCGGCTGCTGTTGCAATTAACAGTTCCCGGTGTTCCGGGGTTGCCTGCAGCATACCTTCCATTGTTTTCAGCGCAAACGGCAGAGCATCTCCGACCAGTATGGGATCATCATCGGTCGCAAAGACACTCGAACTCCCCTCGGTTAATGCATCCGCCATCGAATTTATGGCCATTTTTTTAATTGAACAAGCATCAAAGAGGAATAGACCAAGTAAGCAGTAAAAAAAGTACTTCATGACCGGATTCCATTTTTTTAATTGTCCTAATAGTTTTTATCATCTGCCGGGATACACTGTATTTTAAATGTTACGGTTATTGTATATCCGGGTCTTTTCAGGTAAAGTCTCGATATATTACATAGCTTAATTACGTCTATTAAAATAAAAAAATGAAATTTGTTTAAAATTCGGCAAGTTTTGTCGCCATGATAAAAATTTTTTAAACTAAAAATAATCGATAAATACACGATTCCCGAATTTTTTGTTTTCTGCTTGTATATTCATCTAAAACCATTATATTAAGAAACATATTCCTCTCTGGAATATTTTTTCAAAACGGAAACACGTCATGTCAATATATTCCCTAATGGCAGGGTAAATTGTATTTTTATCGACTACCGGTTTAGGATTGATCGGCCAGTCCGTTGCGAATCTGCCGACCGGCCGATGGAACTGTATCACAATAACTAAACTCTGTTTGTTTCAAAATTCAGCAAAGCATCAAAAATATTATTCGCAGAGTATTTAAAGGAGATATGGTTTGGAGACAAGACGGCAGTTTTTAACAAAAGCGGCAACCGCTGTTCCTGCACTATTAAGCGGAGCATGGTTATCGTTGTGTTCGCGTTCCAAAAGGCCGAATATCATATGGATCACCGCTGAAGATATTTGCCCGGA
Source organism: Candidatus Zhuqueibacterota bacterium (assembly GCA_016934825.1). Classification (GTDB taxonomy): domain Bacteria; phylum Zhuqueibacterota; class Zhuqueibacteria; order Residuimicrobiales; family Krinioviventaceae; genus Fontivivens. Next base: position 21,560 of record JAFGSB010000047.1, on the reverse strand, counting down.
CCTGGGATGTTATGGCAATAAACTGGTTCGTACGCCAAACCTGGACAGGCTGGCGAAAGAAGGTATACTTTATACCAACGCTTTCACAACAGCGCCGGTTTGTTCGGCTTCACGCTCCGCGTTTATGACCGGCATGTATCAAACAAGTATCGGAGCGCATCACCATCGAAGCCACCGGGATGACGGCTACAGACTGCCGGAAGGCATCAGGCTGGTCACCGATTACCTGCGCGATGCGGGTTATTTTACATGTAATGTCACCAATCCCGCCCCGGGAATTAAAATCGGCGGCAAAACGGATTTTAATTTTACAACGGAAAAACCTTTTGACGGTATGGACTGGAATCAGCGAAAAAAAGGCCAGCCTTTTTTCGCGCATATCAATTTACCCGAAACGCACCGCACTTTTATCAGGGATGAAGAAAATCCGACTGATCCGGATAAGGTTGTCGTTCCTCCCTGTTATCCGGACCACCCGGTGACCCGGCAGGACTGGGCATTATATTATGATACGATCAACCGACTGGATAAAAGGGTCGGGCTCATTCTCAAAAGAATTGAGGATGAAGCCCTGTTGGAAAATACCGTTATTTTCTTTTTCGGCGATAACGGCCGTCCGCATGTCCGGGGCAAACAATGGCTATATGACGGCGGTATTCATGTGCCGCTTATATTATCTTTCCCTTGGGAAACAGATATGGAGCCGGTTAATGAGGACCTTATCAGCGCGATTGATCTGGCCCCGGCAACCTTAAGACTTGCCGGTATCGAACCACCGGCCGCTATGCAGGGACGCGACTTTCTTTCAACAAAGGATCAAAAACGTGAATATATTTTTGCCGCGCGGGACAGGTGCGACGAAACAATGGATCGGATTCGCTGTGTCAGAAATAAACGACATAAATATATTCGCAATTATTTTCCCGACCGGCCTTATTCACAGTTGAACCGTTATAAAGAATCTGAATATGTCACATTGCGATTAATGCGAAAATTGCATGCAGAGGGGAAACTTGGGCCCAAACAGGAACTGTTTATGGCGGAGAAAAGACCGCCCAAGGAATTGTACGATATTCAGAATGATCCTTATGAAGTTCAAAATCTGGCAGCGTCCCCGGAGTACAAAATAATACTGGAACAGATGCGTTCCACCCTGAATAACTGGGTCAGGGATACCCGGGACCTGGGTGAAAGACCCGAAGATCCCGCAATTACCGCGTTTTACAAATTAGAAATGCGGAAAATTTACGATGAAAAAATCAAAGCGGCATATAAAGCCGAAAACATCAATATTGAATTATTGAAGGATTTTGATTAACAAATTGGAAATCACCGGTGTCCGGTTAGACCCGGACACAACACTCTTAACATATTATATTATTACAGTTTTCAGAAATAAAATCATTATCTGACTTTTTTATAATTATATGAATTGATTTTGATGAAACTGTAAACTAAATGAGACTGTGGTATTCCTTTTTTCTGCAATGAAGCAGAATTTCAGACATGCTTATAAAATACCTATTTTATTTTTATGATTTAAATGATCGATATACACCAGGTAAGAGCAGTTTTAATCAGGTATTATCATTGCTCTTTTTGATTTTTTTTATTATAATAAACTTCCATCAGATAATACATGTGGAACTGTATTTTGTGATCGAAAACATTATTCGATAAATGAATAAATCAAAAAGACAGCAAAAGATGGAAAAAAAGAAAGATCCCGGGAAACCCGAACCGGGTCCGCGTAAAAAACGCATTTTTTCAATCATCGTTTTTCTCATCCCGCTTGTATTCATTATAATATTGGAAATTTTTCTCAGAATATTGGGGTATGGCGGCGACACCCGGTTATTCATATCCGGAACCGATGATATTTCAAACTACTGGATGTGTAACCCAAAAGTAGCCCGGCGTTATTTCTTTATGCAGGAAACAATACCGACGCCGTCCAAGGATTTGTTTCTTAAAGAAAAACCGGAAAACGGATACCGAATATTTGTACTTGGCGGTTCCACCACCGCCGGTTTTCCTTACGGGAACAATATCATGTTTTCCAGGATACTTAATCGTCGGTTATCGGATACTTTTCCCAATAAATACATTGAAATCATCAACACGGCAATGTCGGCGATTAACAGCTATACACTTGTCGATTTAGTGGATGAAATTCTGGACAAGCAGCCCGACGTCATTATCATATACGCCGGACATAACGAATATTACGGCGCTCTTGGAGTTGCCTCCATGGAGTCGCTTGGCAGAATTCCCTGGGTCGTTCATACTTATTTAAATTTGAAAAAATACAAAATATTTGTTTTGGTTCGTGATATTGTCGGTTCTATCAGAAAGGCGGTTGGTAAAACATTTTACGATTCAACAAAAGAAGATCCAACCGCAACCCTGATGGCCCGCATAGTTGCCGAACAAAAGATACCCTATCAAAGTGAAATGTATGAATTAGGGAAAAAACAATTTCAAAATAATTTAACCGTTATTTTTCGAAAAGCCGAAAAAGCCAATGTACCGGTTTTAGTAAGCGAACTGGTCAGCAATATTCGCGACCAGGCGCCGTTCGAATCAGTCAAAATTGATTCTTTCCCGACAGCCGAAAGGGCTTATCAGGTCGCCCGGGCTCTTGACAGGCAAAAGGACTATGCAGATGCCCAAATAGCCTATTCATTGGCTAAAGATCTGGATGCGTTGAGATTCAGGGCTTCTGAAGAATTTAATGATATCATCCGCCAGACCGCCGAAAAATTCAAAATGCCTGTTGTTCCCATGAAATCTGTCTTTGAAAAACAATCACCGGATGGGTTAATGGGTAATAATCTTTTTGTTGAACATCTGCATCCCAATGTCGATGGTCATTTTTTACTTGCCGATGCCTTTTACCGGGAATTGCTGAATAATAAATTCATATCCCCGGATCCGGATTCAAACCTTATCAAAACTTCATCCTGTTACCGGGAGGGCTGGTCCTTCACTCCTCTGGACAGTGCGAGTGCGGCCCTGGGAATCCTTTACCTGAAAGGCGGGTGGCCCTTCAAACCGAAAACCAGGCCGAACCACTCACTGGATAATTTTACAGTTAAAACAATCATCGATTCTCTTGCACTGAGGGTATTGGTGGATAAATCTTACAGCCTCGAATCGGCGCACCTGCATTTAGCTGAATTTTATGAAACCCGTAATCAGTATAATAATGCCTTAAATGAATACATGGCCCTGATCTATACGATCCCCTGGGAAATGATGTTTTATGAACGCGCCGCCAGGCTGTTGATAAAAATGAATCAAACAGACCGCGCACTCGGGATTTTATTGGAATCTTTTAAATACGGCAGCACCGCCTTTACGAATAAATGGACCGGTCAATTATTGATTGCACAGGGTTTTATTCAGGATGCTGTACCGTATCTTGAGAAAGCTTACGCCTTAACACCGGATGATAAACAATTGGAAAATAATTTAATAAAAGCCGGAGATTTCCTGCAAAAAACCATAGGGGAACATGCTGAACCAAAACAATCCCGGATTGATCCGCAACAGGTTCCGCAAAATAATTCCGGGGAATTGAAAATAACCAGCAATACTGTGCTTTTACAGAATTCCATAGCATTAGTTAAAGCAAAGAATTACAACAAAGCCTTGCCGCTGCTAAAAAAATCACTTAAAATTGAAGATACATTCGAAGCCCGTAAATGGCTCGGACTTGTTTATCTGGCTACGGGCAAATTCAAGGAATCCATAGTTAATCTTGAAAAGGCGGATAATATGAATCCGGATAATTTCGAAGTGCTGTATAATTTAGCGCACGCTTATATACTTTTAAAACAAAAGCTGCCGGCCAAAAACATCATCCAACGGATGGAAAAATTGCGACCGGATTTTTACGATCCGCAAAAAATTCGTTCAAAACTTGATGAATTAAAATAGATACTTTTTGTCAGGTTATTTCAAGTAAACAATAGTGTCGTTCAATGAACAGGACACCTTGATTGAACTTGACATATATTTAAAAAACGCATAAATATTTATACAAAAATTTACCGGGAAGAATCATTATGATAAATAAAAATAACAGTCGCCGACAATTTTTAGGAAAAATAGGCGCGGCAGCCGCTGTTTTTCCTTTTATTGCAGGATGTACCCAAAAAACCGGTACTCCGGCTCGTATTGCCGGAAGTAAACCGCAAAATGTTATTTTCATCCTGAGTGATGATCATCGCTACGACTTTATGGGATTTTTGGGCAAACCCAAATTCCTAAAAACACCCAACATGGACAGAATGGCCCTGGATGGCGCCTATATCGAAAAAGCTTTTGTAACAACTGCCCTCTGTTCACCAAGCCGCGCTTCAATACTCACCGGACAATTTTCTCACCGTCATGGTGTTGTTGATAACAATTCCTTAATTCCGGCAGGCACAACCTTTTTCCCCGAATACCTGCAAAAAAACGGCTACCAAACAGCTTTTATGGGCAAATGGCACATGGGCAACGACAGCGACGAACCCCGAATAGGATTTGATAAATGGATCAGCTTTCGCGGTCAGGGAGATTATTATGATCCGACGTTAAATATCGATGGACAACGACAAAAAATAGAGGGATATATAACCGATCTGTTGACGGATTACGCGCTTGACTGGCTGCAGAACCAGCGCGACCCGCAAAAGCCCTATTTTCTCTATCTGTCACATAAAGCGGTACATGCCATGTTCGAACCCGCCAAACGGCATTTGGGGAAATATGAAAATGTGGAACTGGAATATCCCGAAAGCATGGCTAACACGGAAAAAAATTATAAAAGCAAACCCGCATGGGTTAAGGAACAGCGCAATAGCTGGCACGGCGTTGATTATATGTATCACGGCCAGATGGACTTTGATACATTTTACAAACGTTATTGTGAAACTTTGTTGGGCATCGACGAAAGTATCGGCCGACTGCTTGATTATCTCGAAAAAAACGGTGAGTTGAACAATACCCTTGTCATGTATATGGGTGATAACGGTTTTGTATTCGGCGAACACGGATTGATCGATAAACGTCATATGTATGAAGAATCCATGCGCGTTCCTTTTTTGGCGATGTGCCCGGAGAAAATCAAACCCGGTACAATTTTACCACAACTTGTGCAGAATATCGATATCGCCCCAACTATTCTGGAAGCCGCCGGGTTGCACACTCCGGAGAATATGGACGGGAAATCTTTTCTTCCGCTGGTAGAGGGAAAAGATATAGAATGGCGGGACGCTGTTTTCTATGAATACTACTGGGAAAGAAATTACCCGCATACGCCGACAACTCACGGTATTCGAACGGACAGATATAAATATATACATTATCACGGTATCTGGGATATTGACGAATTGTACGACCTGAAAAATGATCCCCGGGAAATGAATAATTTGATCAAAGAACCTGAATATCAGGAACTGGTTACAGAACTCAATAAACGAATGTTCGACTGGCTGGAAGAAACAAACGGCATGCTGATACCGCTCAGACGAGATAAAGGATTCCGGGCGGATCAGAGAAAACCGCTATAGATAAAACATAAGCTATTCATTAAAGAAAAATACTTAAAAAAGGAAGGACAAAACATGAAAATTAAACTCCACACATTCTCCACTGTCTTATTTATATTTCTAACATTGATAACGTCACTCCCCCGGCAGGCAAAATGCGGAGACTTTCCAGTGGAAGTAAAAATCGGCGGTTTCGCAATCGGCCCGCAGGCCTGGAGTTTTAACAGATTTACTTTTTATGAGGCGGTGGATAAAGCAAAAGAAGCCGGATGTAACGTGATAGAGGTTTATCCCGGTCAAAAATTAAGTCCGGCGGACAGTATCCAATTTAATCATGAAGCTCCGCCTTCCGTTTGGGTTAAAGCCAAGCTGAAACTGGAAGCGGCAGGAGTTCGTATAGTCAATTACGGAGTGACCCGGTTCGCCAATGAACAGGAAGCCCATAAAGTATTTGGTTTTGCCAAATTATTGGATATACCGGCCATAACGATAGAACCAGATGACAACAGCCCGGAAATGTTCAGGTTGGTTGAAAAAATGGTAAAAGAGTATAATATCAAAGTCGGTTTTCACAATCATCCGCAGAGACCGGATAACCCGGATTATAAATGGTGGAACCCTGATTTCATTTTCGAAAATGTTAAAGATCTCGATCCCAGAGTGGGGCTGGCCGCCGATACCGGTCACTGGATACGTTCCGGCATCAATCCGCTTGAAAGCCTTAAAAAGGCTGAAGGCCGGATCATCAGCGTTCATTTGAAAGACTTGAAGGAATATGACCCGCAAACCCATGACGTACCGTATGGAACCGGAGTCGCGAACATCGGCCTGCTGCTGGATGAATTGAAACGTCAGGGATTTGACGGAAACATTGCCATTGAGTATGAATATAACTGGGAAAATAATCTTCCGGACATTAAGCAATGTATTGATTTTGTTCGCGAGTACGGCAAGATCAATCCCTGAAACCTTTACATAAAAAACATCCCTTGATTTTTCAAGGGGTGTTTTTACTGTCACCACTCCCCTTTTAATATAAATCCATCAAATTACCAGGCAAAAAATTATAAATTCCATATTTCTTACTTGAAAATAAAGTGAATTTTTATTAAAATAACTCACGCTAATTTTAAGTAAATAAACCAATTTTTTACTCGAATATAAACAGGTCCGTATGCGAATAATATTATCCACAATACTGCTCTTATCCTCTTTAATAATTTTTTCCTGCAATAACAAAGATGTCATCCTGTTCGATTTTGAATCCGGTACACTGGACAACTGGACAGTATTCGGACAAAATCCTTTTTATGGGGGAAAGCCGGTTTCCTCGGATACCATAAAAACCTGGAAATGGGACGCAACCGGTTACACGGGTAAATACATGCTGGCGTCGGGAGGGCATGAAGGCAGGCATAATAATCATCCCGATGGCGGAGTTAAAAGCATACCGTTTAAAATTAACAGGCAGTTTCTGAATTTTTATCTGGCAGGGGAATTGAACCCGCGGGTCCGGATTTATCTCGAGATAAATGGTGAGATCGTACGTCAGGCTTTTGGTAATAATTTTTATGATTTACAGCTACGCGGCTGGGATTTAAGTGAATTCAGAGGTCAAAAAGCTCAAATTGTCATAGAAGATATTCACTCGCGACGGTCATTATTGCGCGTCGATCATTTTTATCTCTCAAATACGCCCCCACCCTCTCCTGAAGAATGGGCAATAATACCACAAAGACAACTTTCGGGACTTGTTTCAGTTGGTGAATTTAGACTTTTACTGAACAGTAACCGGGTAAATAAAAACTGGCAAATTTTTCACAGTTCAATCGTATTCGGTAATGATAAAAAATGGCATCTTTTTGCATCAGCGGCAGATATCAGCGCCGAAGGAAAAAGCAGCGATAAAAAATACATTGTCCACGCAGAATCAAAAATCTTAACAAGTGAAAACTGGGATTTTACCGGGATCGTCTTCAGCGCGGATAAAAAATACAATGAGGATTTCATCCTGCATCCGTTTGTCTTGTATGAGAATGGAACTTTTTACATGTATTATGTCGGTTCCGGGAAAACATGGAGCGGCTGGACCGATTGTCCCGGCGGGAAAAAAATGCCCTGGGATTGGGGGAAATGTGGGGACCAGGGTCCATACAACATTCATCTGGCCACTTCGAAAGACGGTTCTACATGGAAACGCTATGGTAAAATTATTACAGACAGTCCGTTTGCTTTTACGCCATACGTACATCAAATCAATGAGGAATGGGTCATGTACTACGCTGCGGCTGAACCGGCCGGCATAACGGGCAAACATGCCATAGTTTATTCGAAATCCAAAGATCTATATCACTGGAATGGCCGTGGAATCGCATTAATCGACCGGGAAAACGGCGCGTCACCATGGCCCGAACATTCATTTATTTTAAATCCCCATGTGTTTTCCCGCGGCAATACATGGTACATGCTCGCCGGACCGATCGACAATAACAATTTATCACCCTTTAATTGTCTGCGTGTATTTAACGGCAGCGATTCGTTTAAATGGGACATATCCGAAAGTCATAAAAGTATCTTTGCTGATGGTGGTTCAGTTTTTCGTAATACCGATGGGTCCTGGTATATCACCCACAACAATGCCATGTCCGGCGGTACATGGATCGCGCCCTTGTACTGGAATGACGGCCCGGATAATAAATCTTCCTTACTCAAACCATCGGGGCAATAAAAACATAAGATAAAAGTTATCTTTTAATAAACGAAAATATGTTATTAATTCTTAATGCTCTTTTTTTTTTTAACATACGACAGATCTTTTTCTCCCCGTTCGAGTATATGTGCCACTAACCGCGCAGCCGGCTCCCGGCTGTGCGCCCGTCGTTACATATATAGGATAATACACACCCATATAAATATAAGTCAGATAAATGTAATTACAGTAACATTGTGCCATTTCCCTTTTAGACCAGGCAGGGAAAAACTAACCTCGGGAATTTTCCCAACCGGAACAAAGTAAAAAATATCACCAATTGGAATAATATTTGCTTTTTAAAAAAAGTTGCATACTGTGACGTTTTTTTAAATAATTATTTTTAAATATTTTAACACTTGTAAACATAATTACTGATTAAATTATTACCCAGAAATTTTACCATTACGGAGGTACAAATGGATTCCTCCATTTTAAATACCGTTCTTAACGAGAACAATCTTGCATTCCTCGTAACAAATAAAAATTTAATTATAAAGAAAGAATACGGTTCCAAATATCAATTATATTACAGGGATTCATCCTGCATCGGTAAATCCTTACTGGATGCCGTACCGAATTTAGATAGTAAAAAAAAGAAAATTGAAAAAATCTTAGCAGGAGAATTAGTAAAATTTTCATTTGATTCACCATCAAAGAGAACAAATAAAACCGGAAATTTATATACACAAATAACCTGCATGGCGAACAGGGACAAAACTGATAAAGTAACCGGTATCGTGTATATTGTAAAAGAAAAGATCAAAAAAATCTCACAGAATAAAATAAACCGGGAAAACGGTTATGAGCAAAATAAATTTCCTGTTCAATTGACATTCAGGGAGTTCAGGGACAGAAATGTAAAACTTGATGAACTGCTGTTAATTTCGGATTTACAGGAATTGCAGGATTCTTTTGCGACAGTTACAAATGTCGCATCTATAATAACCGATATTGACGGCACACCCATAACAAACCCCAGCAATTTCAGTCCCGTGTGTAATATCATCAGGAATACCGAAAAGGGACTTGAACAATGCATCATGTCCAATAAAAAATTAGGCACCAGGGCGCATTTACATAAAAGAACCGTTTACGAAAAATGCACAAATTGCGGTTTTATTGACGCTGCTGCACCGATTATTGTAGCAGGTAAACATATCGCCACATGGTTAATGGGACAATGCATTATCAATAATGTGGACAGTACCGGAATAAAAAAATATGCGCAGGAAATAGGTGCTGATCCGGACGAAACGGCAAGGGCATATGAAAAAATGTCTGGTATGTCTCATGTAAAATTTAAAAATATCCTGAATTTATTAAAAATAATAGCACAAAATATATCCATTCTTATTTATAACAATCTGAAACTTGCCGATGATGTGAATGAACTGAACAGAACCAAGGAAGAACTTGCTAATGAAAAAAGTCAGTTACAAACATTAATTGACAATATACCGGACACAATATACATTAAAGACAGGAACAGTCGTTATCTAATGATAAATATTGCTATGGCTCATGTTTTAGGGATCTATTCGCCCCAGAAAGCAACCGGCAAAACAGATTTTGATTTTTATGATAAAAATCGTGCCCGGGAATCGCTTGCAGATGAACAAAACATATTCAATACGGGACGCCCGTTAATCGGAAAAGTCGAACTTGACAGTCAATCAGTTGGTTCTGAAAAATGGATATCTACAACAAAAGTTCCAATAACGGACAAGTTTGGAAAGATCATAGGTATTGTCGGGATATCCAGGGATATATCAAAATTAAAAAATACAGAACAAAGTTTGTTAAAAAAATATGAACAATTAGACAAAGCGCTAATCGCTGCGCAGGAAGCAACCAGAGCCAAATCAGAATTTTTGGCCAATATGAGCCATGAAATCAGAACACCGATGAATGGTGTTATCGGGATGACCGGATTATTACTAAATACTAAACTGTCGGCCGAACAAAAGGAATATATTGAAACAATAAAGACCAGCGGTGACAGCCTGATGGTCATCATCAATGATATACTGGACTTTTCCAAAATCGAGTCCGGCAAACTTGATTTGGAGAAACATCCCTTTATATTACGGCAGTGTGTGGAAGAAACCCTGGATATTCATTCGACAAATGCATTTAAAAAAGGACTCGAGTTAACATACTTTATTGATCCGAAAACACCGGAAAAATTTATCGGGGATGTGTATCGAATACAACAGGTGATTAATAATCTGCTCAACAACGCAATTAAATTTACTGAAAAAGGTGAGGTTGTTTTTTATATAAAAAGCAAACAAATCGCCGACAAAACCTATGAATTGTTATTTACTGTTAAAGATACCGGGATCGGTATATCCCAGGAACGTCAAAAAAAGTTATTTGAGGCCTTTACCCAGGTAGATGCGTCAATTACCCGGAAATATGGCGGCACAGGTTTAGGACTTGCAATCAGTAAACAACTGTGTGAATTAATGGGGGGAACTTTATGGGTAGAAAGTCAGGAGGGGAAAGGATCATCATTCTTTTTTAATATAAAACTGGACGTGTTAGATTCTCAGCCGGAGATCGATTTTCATGATTATCAACTAGAAAACAAACATATATTAATTGTCGATGATAATGCCACAAACAGAAAAATTCTCTCCCTGCAGGCCAAATCCTGGAAAATGTATCCAAAAGATACCGGTTCATGCAAGGAAGCGCTTGAGTGGATAAAAAACGGAAAGAAATTCGATGTTGCCATTCTTGATATGATGATGCCCGACATGGATGGTTTTACCCTTGCGACGAAAATTCGTGAAATGAAAGATGCGGAATCTCTTCCTTTGATTATATTGACTTCAATGGGATACAAAAGACAAGACCTTAAAAAACTCCGGGAACTGGAACTGGCAAATATCATGACAAAGCCGGTCAAACAATCACTACTTTATAACGCCCTTTTAAGAATATTCGACGGTAAAATCTCTTTAATCCCCAAAAAATATAACGTTTCAAAATTAGATCCAAATATGGGCTTAAAATTACCACTGAATATCCTGATTGTGGAGGATAATATTATAAACCAAAAACTCGCGTCACGATTATTGAACAAATTAGGGTATGAAGCAGATGTTTCATCAAACGGTAAGGAAGCGATGAAGGCCCTGAAACTAAAGTATTATGATTTGATCCTAATGGATATACAAATGCCTGAAATGGACGGTTTTGAAACCACACGTTTAATCCACAAAAGAATCCCGAAAAATAAACGTCCACGAATTGTCGCGATGACAGCAAATGCAATGGATGGTGACCGCGAAAAATGTATCAATGCAGGAATGGACGAATATATCAGCAAACCTATGCAAATTGACAGGTTAATTACCGAACTGGTGAAAAGCTCATCAAAAAAAAATAAATTAGTCGAAGAAAATTCTTAATTTCTACTGCGGAAAAACGGAGCTTTGAATGCCAAAATTTATACGCGGGATTTTTCTTTTTATAGTTCTACTGACTTGCGAAATAAACGCGTTAACGACATCAGCGAATAACAATCTTCAATATCTTCAGTTAAGAAATAAACAATTGGAACAAAGACTGCTGAATCAATACCGCTGGGAAAATTTTACTATGGCGGATGGTTTGGGACCGGGACATGTGGGTGTTAGTTCAAAAAGAAAAAACAGCCCGTCAAGCGATCTTGTTTGGTGTTTCAAACCCCGGGACGATGGTTCTGTCTGGAATGTAACCAAAGGAGTATCAATATCTAAAAGACAAATTGACGGAATACCGGAGACTTGTCTTCTGGCCGATTATAAAAGTCTATTACTTACAAATTTAATTGGAAAATCAGATATATTAAAGATAAATCATGACCGCAGTCTGAGCGGTTCGGCAAGCATCAAAACAATGGCTGTTACTAAAAATACAGAATTAACCGGGAATACCGGATCAATTCATCTAACATCTATAGCCATTAAAAACTGGTACTATCTCCCGGTTGTAAAATTTTGGAATTCCTTCAAGCCGGATAAAAATATATGGACCAAATTTATACATAAAACGAATATTAAACTAAATAATCTGTCAAACGGCAATCATGTTATAAAGGTTCGCGCCCAATATCCTGAATTAATAATCAATGCCACACCCGCAATCCTGAGTTTCAGAGTGTCAAAACTGGTACTAACATTAGCCATATTATTTGGTATAGTAACTATCATAATATTCTACTTTATAACGCGGTTGATCATAATTTCCAGCGATAAAAAACGTTTACAAATAGAAAAGGAAAAATCGGAAAGTAAAAGGAAAATTGCGGAGCAAGAGAAAAAAATAATCGAACTGGAGAAAGAAAAAGCCCTCAGCGAAAAAGCACTTGAAAAAAAAGAAAAAGAGCTCTCTTTACAGGCTCAAAGAGCTTTGCAGCAAGCCAAAGAAATAGCGGAGCAGGCGACACAAACAAAAAGTGAATTTTTAGCGAACATGAGTCATGAAATCAGAACCCCGATGAACGCCGTCATCGGACTTACAGGTTTATTGCAGGAGACGAATCTGACTGACGAACAAAAAGAATATGTGGATACAATCAAAACCAGCGGCGATGCCTTAATGCATGTCATTAACGATATTCTGGATTACTCTAAAATTGAATCCGGGAAATTAAGTCTTGAACATCAGCCTTTTAATTTAAGAGAATGCGTTGAGGAATGTTTCGACATACAGGCGCCCAATGCGGTTAAAAAGAACCTGGAAATGGCGTACCTGATAGAACCCTCTGTTCCCAATACTATTGTTGGAGATATGAGCCGTATTCGCCAGATTTTAAATAACCTGCTCAGTAACGCGGTCAAATTTACAAATAAAGGTGAAATTTTTGTGTTCGTTAAATCCCGTCCAATCAATAATAATACACATGAATTATTATTCATGGTGAAGGACACGGGTATCGGGATCCCGAAAGATAAGATCAATAAAATGTTCCGAGCCTTTACACAGGTGGATGCTTCCACCACAAGGAAATACGGGGGTACGGGGCTCGGTCTTTCCATCAGTAAAAGTTTATGTGAAAAAATGGGCGGTAAAATGTGGGCGGATAGTGAAATTGGCGAGGGTTCCTCATTTCATTTCACAATACAAACCGAGGTTATAAGTAACGAATCCGAAGATTTTAATAAGGAGACACAGTCACTTTTAAAAGGTAAAAAAGTGCTGATCGTTGACGATAATGCAACGAACCGGCATATCCTGACATTAGTAACAAAATACTGGGGTTTAGAGTCCCATGAAACCGATTCACCCCTGCAGGCGCTTGATCTCTTTAAACAAAATGTAAATTTTGATCTGGTTATTCTTGATTACCAAATGCCGGAAATGGACGGAATAACCCTGGCGGAACAAATCCGCAAATACAAATCTCCGGACGTTTTACCGATTATCATGCTGACTTTTGTCGGTTTTAAAGAAGATGAAAAAAGAATTAAAGCTATTCAGTTTGCCAGTTATATTAATAAACCGGCGAAACAATCCAGGTTGTATAATATATTTGTCCAAATATTTAACGGCAAACAGATCCATAGAAAAGAAAAGCCTTTACATACCGGCATCGATGTCAGTTTTTCACAAAAATATCCGCTGCAAATCATAGTTGCAGAAGATAATCCGGTCAATCAAAAATTTACAGAAAAAGTATTAAAAAAACTGGGTTACCAGGTACAAATCGTCGAAAACGGACTGGAAGTTCTACATTTACTGGAACAACAAAAATTTGATATCATCCTGATGGATGTCCAAATGCCGGAAATGGATGGTTTTGAGGCGACCAAAATTATTCGGCAAAGATGGCCGGAAAAATATCCGCAAATCATTGCAATGACAGCCAATGCAATGGAAGGCGACCGGGAAAAATGTATTCAGGCGGGTATGGATGATTATATCAGTAAGCCGATCAAAGTGGAAGATTTACTTCAGATCCTCAGGCGATGTAAAGATAAAATTTTATAAGTAGTGTTTCTTAACAATCACCGCTATTCGTTCAAAAACCTGCCATTTTGTCAGACATGACAGACAGGGGGAAAATCATGACAAAAATACGAATATTATAAATTTAATATTTCTAATAATTTATATAAATAAATATTTTTGCACGAAAGTTGCTACATTAAAAAATATTCCAATTATTATTTTATCTTAATTTCAAAAATCACCAACTATTTTGAAAGGAATCAAATGACCGACAAGAATTCAAAAAATTACAAATTTCAGGCTGAAGTAACCCAATTACTTGATATTTTAACACATTCATTATATACGCATCGTGATATTTTTATCCGCGAACTTATATCCAACGCGGCGGACGCCCTTGACAAGGCTCGTTTTAAAACGACAACAGGGGAAGAAATTGCTGATCCGGACCTGAATTTGGAAATTAGAATTGACCTGGACAAAGACAAAAAAATGCTGACAATTTCCGATACCGGCATAGGCATGACAAAAGATGAACTGATTAAGAATATCGGAACCATAGCCCGTTCCGGCACCTCGGAATTCCTCAAACAAATATCCAAAGATAAGGACAAAAACAGGGAAATCAATTTAATCGGACGGTTTGGTGTGGGGTTTTATTCTGTTTTTATGGCCGGGGAAAAAGTGGAAATTACTACCAAATCAGCAGTTAAAGAAGAACCGGCTTACATCTGGACCAGCGACGGCCGGGGTGCATTTGAAATACAGCCCGCAGCGGGGACCGTCAAAAGAGGTACTTCAATCAAGGTTTTCCTGCGTAAAGACGCCGAAGAATTTGCCGAAAAATATACCGTTCAACATGCCATTGAAAAGTATTCAAACTTTGTCGCCTTTCCCGTCAAACTGGATGACGAACAGATCAATAAGGTTACCGCAATCTGGCGGGAGCCGAAATCCGCATTAAAGGATGAACAATATAATGAATTTTTCAAGTTCATTGCCCGCCAGCAGGAAGAACCGCTGGACCGTTTTCATTTCAGTGCCGATGTTCCCATTCAATTCCACTCCCTGCTGTTTGTACCGAAATCCAATTTCGAGCTGATGGGATTTGGCCGCGAGGAAGACGGGATTCACCTGTTTGTCAAACGGGTCATGGTTGACTCGCACGCCAAAGATATTTTACCTCCTTATCTACGTTTTGTCCGCGGAGTGCTGGAAAGCGATGATCTGCCCCTGAACATCTCCAGGGAAACGTTACAGGAAAATCCCTATTTGTTCAAAATAAAAAACACGCTGATCAGTAAATATCTGTCGCATTTACAGGATTTTTCAAAGGATGAAGAAAAGTACAAAGAGTTCTGGAAACAGCACGGCCGCATTTTAAAAGAAGGTTATAACGATTATACACATAAGGAAAAAATCGCAGATTTGTTCCGGTTCAATTCATCAAAATGTGCGAACGGCGACGAATTAATATCCCTGCAGACTTATGTGGACCGTATGCCGGAAAAACATGACGAGATCTATTACTTTTCCGGTTCCGACCGCGAATCGCTGGGAAACAACCCGGTAATGGATATATTCAAATCCAAGGATATCGAGGTATTGTACTGTTACGATCCGATAGACGAATTTGTATTGTCCGGCCTGGTGGATTATAAAGACAAAAAGTTCGTTTCCGTAGACCAGGCGGACATCTCCAAACTCGGCGATGTTCCGTCCAAAGACCAGGAAAAAACACCGGAAGCAAAGCCGGAAGAGACCAAAGAACTGGACAAACTGGCCCGCCGGATCAAGGATATTCTTGGCGTACGTGTTGAGGATGTCAAACTATCTGCAAGACTGGTCGGCAGCCCGGCTGTTCTGGTCAGTTCCAACAAGGGCATGTCCGGACAAATGGAAAAAATAATGCATTTGTATAACCAGGACGTGAAATTATCGCCCAAAATCATGGAGATCAATAAAAAACATCCCATGATATTGAATATGCTGAAAATATACCAAAAGGATGTCAAAGATCCCGTATTAACAAAACTGGTCAACAGTCTTTTTCACAGTATCGCACTGCTCGACGGTTCTTTACAGGACCCGCACGAAATGGCCGCGCAGATTCAGGAACTGTTAGCCGAAACATCTAAATTATATTTAAAAGAAGATTAAAAAAAAGCCCGATTTAAATCGGGCTTTTTTTTATGCATTGTTACTCTTGAATCCCAGTTTTTCCCTAAATGATAAGACAAAGACAAGCGCGCATATCACAGTCAGAGCTGTCGGTATCAAAAAGACATAGGTCCAGTTGGTACTGACGATTTGATTGTTCGGCCCGAATTCCGAAAATATATTCTGGATCAGTCCTGCGAAATGACTTCCCAAATATAAACCCAATCCGTATGTCACAAAGGAAATCATACTCTGAGCGGAAGCCCGGATATCCTTCGGCGCGACGGTATCGACGTAAATTTGCGCCGCCGCAAAAAAGAACACAAAACAAAATCCATGCAATGCTAAAGAAGCGATGACCAGCCAGGCCGGGGAACCGATCGAGAAAATAATGTACCGGATCGGCCAGGCAAGAATACCGAGTGTGAGGGTTTTCCGCATACCGTATTTCGGCAGAAACCAGGGCAGCATCAGGGCCAGCACAAAAAACTCGGCGGCCTGCGCGATAGCCATAACGCCGGCCAAACCGCTTGAAGACACGCCGATCCCTGGTGATGTCAGAAACGGTCCGGTCAATTGATAGTAAAACATGAGCTCGGTTGAAACCACAAAACATATTACTATGAATATGGCAAAATTTGTATTTTTCAGCATTTTAAACGCTTCCACGAACGCCAGCGGATTTTTGGCCTCTTTACTGGGCGGCGTATGCGGCAGGAAAAACGCGTATATTCCCATGATAATCGACGCAAATCCGGCCAGCAACAGCGCGTCGCCCGCCAGCTCCGGCATAATCCCTTTTCCGGCCAGTATTCTCCAGCCGGATAATATGAGGCCGATAACGATCCAGCCGATGGTTCCGCCGACCCGTATCCAGCCGAATTCACGTTCGGAATCCGTCAGGTGGTGAAACGTTATGGAATTGGTCAGCGCCATTGTCGGCGCGTACATGAGTGTATAGAGGAACATGAGCAGCATCATCATCTTGTAATCGTTGACAAATGACAGAATAATAAGAAACACACCGCCGAAAAGCTGTAAAAAAGCGATTACTTTTTGCGTGGCAAAATACCGGTCCGCAAGCTGTCCGCCGACGAATGGCGAAATTATAGTTGCCAGCGGAAGTAAACTGTATATCACCCCGACCTGAATGCCGTTAAAACCCAGGGTATTGAGCATATAATCGGACAAAACAGGAAACCACGCCCCCCAGATAGCGTACTGCAGGAACATCATAATAACCAACCGGACTTTTTTTCCCATTAAAAGATCCTCCGTTTAAAGATTATCGGTAAAGAGAGGGGTATGTTCATGAATAATGTGTTTTTATACACCCCTGTTATGTACATAGAAAAAGCGGCGGTGTAACGCCGCCGCTTTTAAAACAGTTTTACTGTTTTGCTTTTTTACCGGTTAAACCCATCAGAATTGCGATAACTATTAAAATACCGGCCATAACTGCGGCAATCGGCAGACTCTGTTGAACTGTTTTCCCTTCAGCCAGGTTGCCGATAAACTTTGGAATAAATGTACCGCCCAAAAGCCCGATGGCGAAGATGATACCGAAAATACTGCCGTACAATTTGGGTTCAAATTTGGCAAAAGTCACTCCGACGACTGTCGGGAAGATCGGCGCAAAAGCCAATCCGGTGACAATTACCGCAACAACGGCCAAAGCCGGGCTTTTTGTTACGATCATCAATACAATTGTAATAACCGAAACGACCGCCGCGCCGGCAATTACTTTTGTTCCGATGGCGGTTAAATTTTTAACCGCGGAAGCAAGAAAACGACCGATCATCATAGCCACGCCGAAGAAACCAAGCACCAGACCGGCATTGGATACCGCTTCAGCGTTTTTAGAACCGCCAAGCATTTCAGTCATATATGGTTTAATCCAGGTATTCATTGTACTCTCAAGTGAAATATAACAGAACAATGCCAAAGCGGCCAGTATAACTGCCCCCTCGCCCAATAATTTGAACGCCTCGGAAAGTTTGTAACCGGTTGATACCTGGGGATATGATGAAAGTAAAGCAAAAATAAGAAAAATAAGGACCAGCACACCCAAAATTGTCACAGCCATACTGGCCGTTAAACCGGCTTTCGTTCCGATGGATACCAGAAAAGGAGTGACAATAAGACCCAGGCCAAAGAATCCGTTGCCGAAATTACCGGCCCGGGCGGGATCTTTTCCATTAAACAGTACAACCGGTATTAATGTATTTCCCACCGTATTCAAACACATGGCGCCAATTCCGAGAAAAACGGAAGCCAGCATCGCCAGTATAAAAGAAGGCGCGAAAGCCAGCAAAAACATACTGGCGCTGGTGACGATAAAACCGATAATAGCCAACGGTTTATGACCGAATTTGTCAACAAGCGGCCCAATAAATAATTGTACAATTGTCGCCGTTAAAAATAACGCAAATGCCATACTACCTATTTTTGAAGTTGCTGTTTCAATATCAAAACCAAGCTTATCCATTAATTCAACAGAGACAGCTCCAATAACATTAAAACAAATGGCCAGTGTAAATACCGCCATCAGCGCGACAACCGCTGTCATTTTTTTCATGTGTGTTACTCCTCTTAAATGTTAGTAATTAAAAATATTAATTATAAAATTTTATCCCCCGAAAAATATCTCTGTAAAATTTAGGAATTGAATAATAATTGAAAATCTATAGATATTTTAGACATTTCTATCAATGAGTTAAACAAGAGTTTTTGAATCATGGAAGGTATAAAAATTATTCATTAAATACTCTTATTTTGAAGCATATCACTATTAAGAAAATAAAAAAAATTAACTTAATGTCAAGCAAATTCGATTGAATTGAAAAATTTAAGAAACCGGACAGCAGTGGAAACCGAAATAATATTATTTTGATTTTTTTTCCGCCACCTTTTCGTCATGTTTACGGATGTATTTCAGATCAAATCAGGGATTTTACGGATCGATAATTCTTGCTCCCGGTATAAATACCCTCGGCCGTATAAATAATTAAAGCCACCCATATAATCATAAAACCGATCAGCCTCGATTTGGGGAAATTCTCATTGTACACAAATACGCCGATTAAAAACTGAAATGTCGGCGCTATGTATTGCAGAATTCCAAGTGTCGTCAGTGTTATTCGCCGCGCCCCGGCGGTGAATAATAATAAAGGGAAGGCGGTTATAACACCGGTGCCTATAAGCAAAAAGGTCGTAAGCAAAGTTATATGACCGACCGATCCTGTCCCGTTTGCCTGCAGAAACACAAGATATATAACCGCGGGAATAAATAAAACGCCGGTCTCCGAGGCCAGTCCTTCAAGTGAATTCAGGGCCGCCGTTTTCCGCAGCAGACCGTAAAATCCGAATGTGGTTGCCAGAATCAAAGCGATCCAAGGAAAAGACCCGTAATTAAATGTCAGATATAATACGCCGATTGCCGCAACGATGATGGCAGCCACCTGGCCTAACCTTAATTTTTCCTTTAAAAAGACCATCCCGAAAAGGACATTGACCAGCGGATTAATAAAATACCCCAAACTGGATTCGACAATATAGCCCGAATTGACGGCCCAGATGTAGGTGAACCAGTTCGATCCGATTATCACGGCCGTACCGATAAAGGTGATCAGGGTAAGCGGTTTTTTCAGTTTGACCACCCATGACCAGTGCCTTTTATAAACCAACAGGATGGCGCAGCACATAAATGTCCAGCACATGCGGTGAAACAGTATTTCATAGGGTGGAATTATTTTTATGGCTTTCCAGTAAACGGGAAGCAATCCCCAGAGTAAATAAGCGGTAACCGCGTAGATAAAACCTTTTCTCATCCTGATCTTTTTACCGGTTGTATAATAAATATTTGCCGGGATTTTCCCAATATTTGGCAAATCATCGTAAAATAATTAATAAAGATAAAAAAAAAAGAAAACATAACATATAAAAAAAACCGTCTGTTTGATAATTTTACAGACGGTTTACAAATCTGTAGGGAACAGCGGTAAAAATATGGTTATATTTTAGTTAAGACGGGATTTCCCTTTTAACAACACCTATTTTATAAAGACCGGCTTCCGCCAGGACGTCATAACCCGGTTCATCGCCGATCATCAGCAGGTTGGGCAAGGGTTTTTCATTGACCCAGGTGTTCATCACCTTGCCCACAAATATGGTATGATCGCCGGATTTGACATGGTCTTTTACCAGGCATTCGAAATTGGCGATGCAGTTCTCAATAAGCGGACTCTTACAATAATCGCCCTGTTTGGTTTTCAGACCGTATTTTTTAAACCGGTCTTCCTCTCCCTGACCGGGTTCCCCGCAGCCGATCACCGCATCCGCGAGGTCCGTTCCGGGCACGGAAATTACAAACTCTTTTGAAAAATTAATGCACTTGTACATATAACGACTGTTACCGACGGCGATAGCGAACATAGGGGGATCGAAGGAAACACGCATATTCCATCCGACGGAAATAACCTGGGGTTTTCCCTGTTCATTAATACTCGTGACCAGTACGACCTTTTCCGGCGTTCGCCAGAGGTCCATGCCTGCCTTAAAAGAGGACTTTTTCATGTATAATCCTTCCGAAAGTTTTTATCTATCTTTTATCTACATAAAACCTGATAAATAAAACTTATATTCCAATTTTTGCAGGCTGTCACCCGGTTAACCTCATGTTAACCTCCGGGAGGTGACGGAGCATGAAAAAAAAGCAAATATAATACATAAAAAAACCATCTGTTTGACAATTTTTCAGACGGTTTCACCGGGGTTGTATGAAAAGGTCAAAAAACGTTATTCCCGCGAAAGAAGTAACACATAAACACTTGTTTTTATTATCAATTTTTACTAAACTATATTATTACGTTTCGACTTGGTTTGGAAGCTGTGGCCGCGTAACGTTTCGGACGTTGTGGGCAGAGTCTGTTGACTATGTGGCAACGTGGGCAGCTTCCACATTATATTTCAATTCCATCATTTTAATCAGGTCTTTTCAAACATTGACCACTGATTGATCACCGAATTATATGATTATTGTCTCCATCCCACAATATTAATCAGGGCTTTTTCATCCATGATATTATATAAAAGGTCCTCCACATGTTAAAAATGATTAAATTACGTTTTCAAAGCAATCATTCAACAAATGGAGGACAAAATGG
>JAFGSB010000046.1 GCA_016934825.1 Candidatus Zhuqueibacterota bacterium | reverse complement strand
TTTAATACTTGCCATATTAATTAAATTCATTAAATTATATAAATGGATTAAAGGTATCCTTTTCACGATGCTGCGCCATTGACAAAAATTTACTAATAAACAAAGGGTTGAGGAATGAAACAAAATATAAAAGCACGTTCCGTCGTTTTTGTTTTATTTTCCTTTATCTTGATTTGCGGCATAACGGTTATTGCAGTTACGGGCAATAGTAAAGATATTGTACGTGAACCGGCCGTTGCAGGGGCGTTCTATCCCGGCGATCCCAAAGAGCTTGGCGCTCTTGTAGACCAATATATGAATAATGCTCACAGTGTCGAGGTTGGCGGTAATATTATCGGCCTGGTTGTTCCGCATGCCGGTTACGTATTTTCAGCAAAGACGGCGGCAGTGGGTTATAAATGTGTTGCCGGAAATAAATATGATGTGGTTATTATTATGGCTCCGAGTCATAGAGATCCCATTCAGGGCGCTACGATTTTTCCGGGCGACGCATATAACACTCCGCTTGGCAATGTTCCGATCGATAAAGATTTATCTGATGAACTGATAAAGACCTGCCGGTATATCCAATATTCCAACTTTGGGCATACGGAGGAGCATGCCATTGAGGTTCAGTTGCCATTCGTTCAAAAACTATTTCCTGAGACAAAAATAATCCCGATCGTTATAGGCCAATATAATTGGAATATATGTAAAAATCTCGGAAAATCTATAGCACAGCTTGTCAGGGATAAAAAAGTGCTGCTGATTGCCAGTTCGGATCTGTATCACGGGGATTCATATGACAATTGTAAAACAACAGACACAAGAACGCTTACTGGGATCAGTCAATTTAATCCCGAACAATTTTTTAATGGCATTATGAGTGATACTTACCAGGCCTGCGGCGGTGGTCCTATTGTGGTGATGCAGATTGCGGCGCAGGAATTGGGTGCCAACAAGGCCAAACTTTTATCTCAAACAAATTCAGGGGATGTTACCGGACGTAAAACAGGATATATTGTCGGGTATGGAACCGTTGCTGTTTATAAAAACAGTACAACCAAAACTGATAAAATTGAATTTAATAAAGTTGATATATCGACTCAAAAAGAACTATTAACAATGGCGCGGGAATCCATTGAATATTATTTAAAAAACAAATCACTTCCTGTAGTGGAACCCAAAAACGAGGTAATGCAGGAAAAACGCGGTGTATTTGTCACAATAACCATATCCGGGATGCTTCGGGGATGTATCGGTCATCATGAATCCGATATGCCTTTATACCAGTTGGTTCCGCAAATGGCCGCGGCCGCCGCATTCGGGGACCCGAGATTTCCCCCGCTTTCCGGGAATGAGTTAAAAAAAATAAGGATCAAGATTTCCGTATATCTCACTAATGTTTACAAAATTGATACACTTGACGAATTTGAGATGGGAGTGCATGGTATAATCATGAGTAAAAATGGACGGGCGGCAACATATTTACCTGAAGTTCCCCTGGAAGCAGGGTGGAAAACGGTAGATGAGGAGATGGAGAGTTTATGCCGTAAGGCCGGGTTACCCAATGATGCATGGAAAGAAGGGGCCGAGTTCCGGGTATACCGTACCCAGGTTTTTGATGAAAGCATTTTATAATATCGACAAATTTAATTTTAAGGTACTTGAACATGTCAAGCCAAAATAAGTCCGAGCATGTATTAAATATTCGTGAAAAACAGGAACTGTTAAAAATAGCCCGACAGACTATTATCCGTACCGTAACCTCTCAGCCGCCGGTTTCCTATGTACCCGAATTTCCCGTTTTTAAAGAAAAGCGCGGCGCATTTGTGACGATACATAAAAATGACCAGCTTCGGGGTTGTATAGGATTTATACAGCCCGTAAAATCATTACTCGATACGATAATCGAAATGGCCGAAGCCGCCGCTGTCAGTGATCCGCGGTTTACCCCCGTTCAACCCGATGAAATTTCGGAAATTGAAATCGAAATATCTGTTTTATCACCTTTGAGGGAAATTACCGATGTTGACAATATTATAATCGGAACACACGGATTATATATTGAACAGGACTATAACAAGGGACTGTTATTGCCTCAAGTGGCGACTGAATATAACTGGGATACAATTACTTTTCTTGAACATACCTGTAGAAAAGCCGGGCTGCCGGTTAACGCCTGGAAGAGTAAGAATACCCAGATCTATATCTTTTCCGCCGATGTTTTTAGTGAAAAAGGTATGGGATTGTAAAAATTCAACGAAACGATCCTCTTGAATGAATATTTTGTCTTACCTGAATATATTTAACTTGATTTAATGTATGTCTTTGATTAATTTAGCTGATATATGTAATATATTGTTTGTCTTTACTTTATTTCCTTTAATCAGGCGATTTTGAAATAGAACAATAATTGTTAACATACGTCAGTTTTACGATTTAAGAATAATTAAAAAGGCAAAGCAAAACATTAAATTTTCAAATTTTACCGCCTGGAACAGTTCTTATGAAGAAACGCGCTTTGACATATTTCATTCTGATAGTACTTGCACTTATCGGAGTATTTTTTTTTATATTAAATTATAAATCCATTTATTTGTCCGCCCACATCAATATTCAATTTAGCAAAACGCAAATTATTGAAAAAGCTCAACAATCATTAAAATCCTGGGGTTATGATGATAATCGGTATAAAATATCAACTGAATTCAGGGCACGGGAGGGACTTTTACGTTTTTTAAATGAAACCTTACCTAAAGATTCACTTGAACAAATTTTAAAGCACAAGCTGCCCGCATATTACTGGTCTGTCACGTGGGACAGGCCAAAGAATTTTGATCAAGATTTAACAAATACGAATGAAATGTCTTTTCCGAACTGGTTCAGGAAAATTGGTTTACATTTTGACCAGGAAGGCAATGAATTTGCCTTCTGGGTTGAAGCGGACAGGGACAGCGCCTCCCAGAGTCTGACCGAATCCCGGGTCCGAATTTTAGCTGATTCCGTTTTTGCTTACAAACTTGGACCGGATACCTCTTTTTTTGTTTTTAATAAAATAAAACAAACAACCAGGAATAACAGGGTAGATTTTTCGGTAATATATAATCGGAAAGCGGATATTTCACAAATTCCTGTACAGCTTCAAATTGATGTACTTGGAAACCGGATCGGAAAATTTGAGTACGTATATGAAAGAGTTGAAGGTGGTCAACCTGCACGGGACAGATATTTTAAAATCGTCACATCATTGCTAATTTATCTGGGCCTGATTGTTTTATTTATATATATATTTATTAAAAAATTACGTTCCGATGAAATAAGTATCCGGGCTGCTTTACCGGTCGGTATCACGCTTTTTATATTCAATGTTCTGGATTCTGTTATTCGAATAGAACATTTCGATATTGAATTTTTACTGATCAGACTGATAATCAGTCCTGTTTTAATGGGTTTTGTAGGTGTTATCGTTGTCTCCTGTGCCGATGCCATCACCAGGGATGTGTGGAATGAAAAGTTATTAACCTATGATTCACTCCTTCGTGGTCATGTTCGGCACCGGTTATTCGGACAGTCTATCATCCGGGGTGTACTATTCGGATTTATATTAATTGGTGCAACGACATTATTATTAAAATGCGTCTCATTCTCTGTACCCGTAAACATTGCTGCCGAAAGCCATAATATTGCGGACATAAACTCACATTTCCCTTTTTTGTATCGTTTTGCATCCAATTTTAACAGTTTGATATGGGCTCAATTTGTATTCGTCTTGTTTCTCGCTTCCTTTTTCGCCCGGTATTTTAATCGACATGCCTGGCTTGTATTATCGGCCGGTTTATTTTGGGGTTTTGGTTATGGCTTGACAAATATAATTACGTCCCCGGTCATCGCAGCTATATTATATTTTATTCTCATGGGTATATTTTTTATTATCCTGTTTTTAAAATATGACTTTTTAACATCATTTGTCGCCCAATTTACCCATATCCTGGTTTTCGAATCAGTACGTATGATTTATTTCGATAATATAAATTTCATCATCGGCGGTGCTTTTTTTGCCGGAATAATTGTCTTGATGATCCTTCTGGGTATAAGCGGACTTGGTAATATAATCCAAAAAGATGAACTATTAAAATATTCACCCCAACATGTTAAAAAGATATTTGAGCGGGAAAGATTAAAACGGGAACTGGAAATCGCCAAACGGGTTCAACTCAGTTTTTTACCCCGGTCAAATCCTGAGTTTGCCAATCTGGACATTGCCAGTATTTGTTACCCCGCTGAAGAAGTCGGTGGTGATTATTATGATTTTATAAAACTGAGTGACCGGAGACTTGGCGTTGCAATTGGCGATGTTTCGGGTAAAGGAATATCCGCCGCCTTTTATATGACATTAACAAAAGGTTTTTTACGTTCATTAACACGTTCACCGTTATCGCCAAGAGATGTTTTAAAAGAGATGAATTCATTGTTTTATGAAAATGTCGAACGCAATCATTTTGTCAGTATGATATATGGAATATTTGACCTGGATAAAAAGAGTTTTACATTTTCACGGGCCGGCCATAACCCGATTATCAGCCGTAAGAACAATAACGGAGCCATAAACGTAATGTGTCCGCGGGGAATTGCCCTGGGTATGGACAAGGGCGGCATATTTGATTCCGTTATTGAAGAAAAGATATTACCGATTGAAACCGGAGATATTTTTGTTTTTTATACCGACGGATTTACCGAGGCTATGAATAATGACCATCAGGAGTTTGGCGAAAAACGCCTGGAAAAAATTATTTCGGAATGTGACCATGCCAATTCCGATTTACTTTTAAATAAAATTAAAGTTAATGTAAAAGAGTTCGCCGGTTCCATGTCTCAACATGACGATATGACCATGTTAGTTGTAAGGGTATGTTAATTATAATTCTGTAACAAAAACCGGTTCAATTCGTAAATTACGATACAAAGAAAATTTAACCGGAATTATTCAAATATATCTTATGAAAGAAATCAGTAAATTATCTTTACTTTTACCTCTTGCCCTTTTGATTGCCGCGGTTGTTCAGGACATGAACATGCTGTCAACTTCCGAACATTCCCTGACATCTATATATATACGGGAATATTTTGTTATTTTTTCTTTGATATTATCTTTTCCACTTGTATATAAACAAAAATGGGCTTCGGATAGAAATGTTCTGCGCGGATTACGATCGTTATTTTTTCTCATTCTTTTCACCTGTTTCCTGTTAATCTTGTCCAACGACCGTTTGGATTCTTTTTCTGATTTTGATCTGGATAAAAATATATTATATGAAAATATAGCGAATTATATTTTTGTTCTATCCTGGACATTTTTTTCCACCATCTTTATTCTGATCACACTGGGTACTCTGCGTAATTTAATATATATAAAAAGAAAAAAATCAACCGCCCGAAATTTTACCTGGCTGATGATATTTCTGGTTATTTATCCTTTATTCAATATGCCCGAATCTTTCAAATATATGAACTGGGTAAATAATGATAATTTCGAAAAGCTCCATTATGTGATTCTATTTATTATTATCAATTTGATGGTCATTAACTCTTTTCGGGTCGCGTGGATAAATTATTTGAACAGGAAACAAAAACTGGCGTGTTTTTGGGGCGGTTTATTGTTAATACCTATCCAGTTATATTTTGGATATAAATTCCACAGTATAAATCCTGTTGAGATATTCAGTCCCGTACTGGGTAAATTTGTCGATACAAGCATAATTTTTTTAACGATTTACATCGTAGTCGCCTTTCTGGCGCTGCTGGCCCATTTACCCACAGCGCAGTTATATGACCGTAAAATCAGGCAGATTTCTTCGCTGCATCATTTGAGCCGTGCGGTGAGTTCTGAATTTGATATTGAAAAGTTGGTTGTTACGATTGTTAAACTGACGAAAGAAGTAACTGAATCTGACTTTAGCTGGCTGGAACTGGAAGATTTTACAACGAAACAAATTAATCTGGTTTCGTCGATCAATTTACGTGAAGGTGAAATGAGGACCCGGGTACCGTCCGCCGATGATCCTCTTGCCGCATGGTTGAAAACAAATAAAGAGCCCTTTTTAAATAACCAGACCTCGAAAAGCCAGGTTGTTAAAAATTTATGCAAATGGAAAAAAGATTTAAATTCATTACTGGTCTTACCGTTGATAAAAGGTGAAGACGTGATCGGTTTCCTGTATGCCGGGAAAAAAGTAGAATTCGGTTTTGAATATGATGATGCCGACATGTTACGCGCCTTTTGTGAACAGGCCGTTGTTGCAATCGAAAACACACGGCTTGTTGAGGAATCGATTATCAAGGAGCGGCTTGAGCAGGAACTTAAAATTGCTCATGAAGCGCAAATGAAGCTGTTGCCAAAGGATATGCCCGAATTAAAAAATGTTGAAATGGATGCGGTATGTATCACAGCCAACGAGGTTGGCGGTGATTATTATGATTTTTTTGAAATCGATCCGGATCGACTGGGTGTTGTTATAGGTGATGTATCCGGTAAAGGTACTTCCGCCGCTTTTTATATGGCTGAGGTCAAGGGGATAATGGAGGCACTGGCTAAAGCCAATCAAACCCCGAAAAACCTGTTAATACCGACCAATGAAACCCTGTACAGAAATTTTGACCGTAAAACATTTATCAGTTTAATATATGGTATTATCGATACGAAAAATAAAAATTTTATTTTTTGCAGGGCCGGTCATTGTCCGGTTTTGATGGCATCACCGGGCGAAGATAACTGTAAACTGTTGGAGCCGAAAGGAATGGGTATCGGGCTGGATGCGGGCAATCTGTTTGAGAGATCTCTGCAGCAGTTAAAGATGCCATTAAAAACAGGGTATGTGTACTTGTTATATACAGATGGTTTAACCGAGGCCAGAAACAAAACGGGAGAAGAATTTGGTGAAGAACGGCTAAGTAAAGCATTTACATCCGTAAAAGATTTATCTGCACATGAAATAAAGAAACGTATTATTCATGACATTTATACTTTTTTTGATGGAGAAAATGCGACCGATGATATGACATTTTTAATTATTAAAGGATTATGAAACATTTTAAACAACCGGATTGTTATATTTTTTAAATTTTTTACTCACAAAAGTAATTTTATGTATGAATTGAATTTGTGATTTTTGGAGGAATAAGATGGAAAATTTTACAGTAAACCGAACTGATAAAGAAGATATTTCCGTACTATATATAGGAGGCTTTCTGGATGCACATACCGCTCCCGATCTTGAAAATGCCATTCAGAATTTAATAGACGGAGAACGGTATAAAATAATTGTAAATTTCAACGACCTGACTTATATCAGCAGCGCCGGTTTGGGGGTGTTTATGGGTTATATAGAACTTATCCGCAATAATGACGGGGATATTAAAATGAGTAACATGTCCCCGAAAATTTTTCGTGTTTTTGATTTGCTCGGTTTTCCGACGTTGTATGATATTGTTGATGATGAAATTAAAGCGTTAGAAAATTTTAAATAAAATATGTAACAATTTTAAATAAATAATGTAAATTATAGTAGAAGAAAGATTAATTTGGACTTGCTATGACAAATGTTGATAAAAAACATAAAAAGGCAAAATCAATTCGGCCGAAATTTGAAGGCGAATACAAACTCCGTATCCCAAGTGCGACAGATAATCTTGAACTGATAAGAGGATTTGTTGCCAAAGTTGCTGAAAAAGTCGGATTTTGCCCGGATGATATTGGTAAAATAGAACTTGCTTGTGATGAAGCTTGTACCAATGTAATGAAGCATGCATATGATAAAAAGTCAAAAAACACATCCCTGGATGTTTTGATAAAAATTGATTATCAAAAACTAACTCTGGTGGTAACCGATCATGGGAAGGGATTCAATCCAAACACCATACCGATGCCGAACCTGAAGGAATACCTGGCCGAACTCAAAGTAGGCGGACTGGGTATCTATTTAATGCGGACTTTGATGGATGAAGTCGATTATGATATTAAACCCGGTGTGCAGAACAGAGTTCGTATGGTAAAATATTTGATTGACAGGAAAAAATCAGAGTTGGTTCAATAAATAAAGGAAGTCATATGAGCGACTCATCCGAGTCACGTAATATAAAACAGGAACTTGATCAGCGACATGTTGAACTGAAATCTCTTTTCGAAACGAGCAAAATATTAAATTCCTCATTACAGTTAAATACCATTTTAAATAATTTGTTACTTACCCCTATGGGCCGGATGATGATATCCCGCGGATTGGTTCTGGTTGCCGACCATGAGAACAGGTTCTCACTCAGAAATGTTAAGGGATTATCCAAAAAATTAATCGGTACGACCCATAAAGTTGATTTTAATTTTGATAAACCGGTTTTATTGAACAGTGTTGATCAAAATGAGTGTAAATTAAAAGATTTTTTTCTCGAGTTGGGTATAGAATTGTTATTACCCATAAATACCTCCACACGAATGATTGGTATGATCGGCCTGGGGAAAAAAATTACCAAAAATGATTTTACTGAAGCCGAACTGGAATTTTTGAATTCACTGTCAAATATCGCATCGACGGCAATCGATAACGCGATTATCTTTCAAAAACTGGAAAATGTAAACAGGAAACTGGATAACAAAATTCAACAACTAAATACCCTGTTTGATATCAGTAAGGAACTCAATTCAACTTTAGACAAGAAAAAAATAATCAATTTATTGATTTACGCCATCATGGGTGAGATGGCCGCCCAGAGATGTTATATATTTCTTAAAACGAACAATCAACTGAAATTTACCGACTTTCGCGGCGGCAAAGGAAATACTTATGAAATTCAAACTTTTTCAGATAATGAATTTCTGGCGCATCTTGCCGACGTATCTTCTCCTTTTCTGGTTGAAAATACCGTTTTACCCGAACCACTGCAGCCATTGCGTACACAAAAAATTAAAGTGACGGTTCCGATGAGAATCCAGGAACAAACAAATGGTATTATACTGCTGGGCGAAAGAATAAATAATCTGGAATATACCGATAATGATATTGAATTTTTGTCCACCCTGTGCAACCAGGCTATGATTTCACTTGAAAATGCGAGGTTATTCGACGAGACGATCGAAAAGCAGCGTATGGAAGATGAATTAAATATCGCACGTGAAATACAGAACCGTCTGTTACCGGAAACGTTCCCGGCGTTGGAATGCTATGAAATTATGGGATTTAATGTCCCCTCACGAGAAGTCGGGGGCGATTATTATGATTGTATCTGCCTGGACGAAAATCGTATTGCTCTGGCAATCGGTGACGTCTCCGGTAAGGGAGCGCCGGCATCACTGTTGATGTCAAATTTACATGCCGGTTTGCACACCCTGGTTATGTCAAAAGCCGATATTACCATGATTATGTCAAAGCTGAATAATTTAATTTATGCTCATACAACTTTTGATAAATTTATTACATTTTTTTATGCAGAAATTAATATATTGGAGCGAACCATCACTTATTCCAATGCCGGCCATAATCCTCCCCTGATATACCGGCAGGATGGTTCATATATCTCGCTTGATAAAGGCGGTTTAATTTTGGGCATGATGCCGGATAACATATATGAAACAGAAACATTACAACTGTTACCCGGCGATTTTCTGCTGATGTTCACCGACGGTGTGACCGAAGCCATGAATAATTTGGATGAAGAATTTGATGACTGGCGATTATTAAATATTATGCAATTTGCCAAAACAAATAATTTATCCATAAATGAGTTGATAAATAAAGTTATCACTGAAGTAAGGGATTTTTCCCAGGGTCTGCCTCAGGCCGATGATATTACCATGCTTGGTTTAAAAGTGTTAATGTAAATTAATAATATAATACGTACAGATTTTGTAACTATTTCAATACAATGGACGAAACTACTCTAAATAAAATACCTAAAATTCTGGTTGTTGATGATGATGGATATAACCGCAAGTTATTTGTGCAGATTTTAAACCTAAAAAAATATCATGTTGATGACGCTGCCAGTGGTGAAAACGCCCTGCAGAAAATAGCCGCTGAAAATTATGATATTGTTGTGACCGATCTGCATATGTATGATGTAGGGGGGCTGGACGTGCTTGACGCAGCAAAACAAAAAGACAAGTATACCCAGGTGCTGATTTTGACGGGATTCGGCAGTATTCCGACAGCCGTAAAAGCAATGCAGGAGGGGGCATACGAATACCTCTCAAAGCCTATTAATCATGAAGCCTTTCTGGTCAGGATCAATAAAGCACTGGAACGCCGGCGGATGGAAATGCTCGTTGAGGAGCAGCAAAAAAAGATCGATGAATTCCACATGATGCTCGAAAAGGACCTGAATTTAGCCGAACGTGTACAAAACAGTTTAATACCCCAAAACATCAATAATGAACATATTGCCCTCGGGGTAGAATATTTGCCGATGATCGGAATTGGCGGAGATTTTGCGGATGTTTACGATGATCACAACGGTCATTTTTATATGACAATAATTGATGTCACCGGCCATGGGATCGCGGCTGCGTTGCTGGTGAACAGGGTATGCAGTGAGATCAGTAAACTGGTGAGGGAAGGCCTGGCCCCGTACGAATTATTATTTGAATTGAATACTTTTTTTTATGATTCTTTTGCGCAAACCGGTTTGTTTTTAACAATTCAATCCATAAAAATAGATTATAATGAAAAGATAATTTATCATTCCGGCAGCGCTCATCCCGCGGCTTTGTTATACAGTTCGCAACTTTCCGATTTCGTCCGTATGGAATCACAAAATCCCATCATCGGTTTTGCACGCTCCGCAAAAGACCGTTTTATTCAGGAATCCCGCCCGTATAATTTAAATGACCGGATTATTTTATACACCGACGGGATCATCGAAACCGAGAATAAAAATGAAACACCTTTCGGACTTGAGGGATTACGAAAATCCCTGTCCGCGCATATCGACAAGCCGGTTAAAACAGCCGCCCATTCAGTTATTAAGACCGTAAAAAATTTTGGACACGGGGATCTGCGCGATGATATCCTGCTTATCATTGCCCAATTGAAATAATTTTTGTTGTATCATTATGCAAAGACCCGATAAAAGCATATTACTGTTCAATCCATGGATATATGATTTTGCCGCTTATGATTTCTGGAGTAAACCTCTGGGTTTACTGCAAATCGGTTCTTTATTAAAAATGTCCGGCTATCATATTGAGCTGATTGACTGTCTGGACCGTTTTCACCCGGTTCTTGAAGAGTTCCCCGGGTTCAAACCCGCACAATTCAAAATAAACGGCACCGGCAAATTTCACAGGGAACAAATCGAAAAACCCAAAATACTCGACCATATTCCCCGTAAATATTGCCGGTATGGATTACCTTTAAAAGTAGTCCGGCATTTACTGGGCCGGATCAATCGGACGCCTGACGCCATCCTGGTCACTTCCATAATGACCTATTGGTATCCCGCGGTACGGGATGCGGTTTATCTGTTGCGGGAATTTTTTCCGGGGACGCCGATCATTTTGGGCGGGATTTACGCTACCCTATGTCCGGAACATGCCGGGGAACATATTCGTCCGGACTATTTGTGCGTCGGGCAGGGCGAACAAAAGATATTTGATATTTTAAGTAAAATAGCCGGAAAAGACAACGGCAACATACCCGATATTCATTGTAATGAGACGCCTTATCCGGCATATGAGCTGTACCCGAATTTGAAATCGGTCGCCTTGATTACTTCGCGCGGCTGTCCCAATAGGTGTAGTTTTTGTGCCTCAAAATTATTATATTCCGGTTATACCAGAAGGGCCGATTATCAAGTTGTTGACGAAATATCACACTGGCGAGATACGAAAAATGTTGAGCATTTTGCTTTTTATGATGACGCCTTACTGCATAACGCTGACAAATCTTTTAAACCGTTATTAAGACGGATAATCGAACGAAATTTTAAGATATTTCTGCATACACCAAACGGTTTACAACCCCGATACGTCGACCCTGAATTTGCGGAATTATTTCATCGGGCCGGCGGGTTTACGATCCGTTTAAGTTTTGAAACGGCCAATCCGGAACGTCAAAAACATATGTCGGCAAAGGTGACTTGCCGGGAACTTGAAAACGCCGTTCACTGCCTTAAAAATGCCGGATTCAGCAGGGACAATATTGGTGTTTATGTTATGATGGGTTTGCCGGATCAGGATTTTGAGGAAGTAACTAAAAGTGTTAACTTTGTTTTGGATCTGGGCGTCAAAGTAAACCTGGCGTCATTTTCTCCCATACCTCAAACACTCGAATGGCGCCGCGCAATCGCCGCCGGTTTGTGGAGTAAGGACGAAGATCTGCTTTTAACGAATACCTCGATTTACCCTGTTTGGAGTAAGACATTCGGTTTTGCAAAAGTTGAAGAATTTGTTTACTCTATTAAGGAAAAATTATTATCTTTAAATGATAACGATATACAGATTTAGTTAAACATATATGAAAATAGATTTTATATGAGTTTTTTAGATAAAATTTGGATCAAAATTTCTCTGGCCATTGTCGTGCTCATATTCATCATTATGTCACTGGTATCCTATTTTTTTACTATACGACAATTAAAATTTGACCGCGATGAACTGCGTGAGAATATGGGATTGATCGCCAAACAGATTGCTTCCATACGATTGGCGGAAACAGAGGGTTGGTACGTTTACCAGGACTGGATCGATAATATTATTGCATCCGATATCGGGCGTGATTTGGTATATATTGCCATTTTTGATCAGGACAAGAACCTTGCCGCATTTGGCATTAATTATAATTGGCTCGATCTGGGAGCAAATAATTATCCTACAAGAGAAGAACAGGTAAAAATTGTCGAATCTTTGACCCTGGGACAGGTCGCGGAAGAAAGTATCAGGGATTTTGATCATTTTTCTGTCAATATCCATATCGGCAGGGAATTATTGGGCACCGTAGATGTCGGTTTTTCCCTCATTGATTTTAATAACAAATCCAGGCAGCAGATACTGATCAACCTGTACTTGTTAATTTTATTCCTGTTATTGGGCATTATCGCTTCCGTCATTCTGGGTAAACGAATGACCAAACCCATAATAAATCTGTCACAGGCGATGCTTGCTGTTTCAAAAGGTCATTTTGATCTAATTCTTCATTTCAATCGTAATGATGAGATCGGCGCTCTGGGCAAGTCATTTAATTATATGACATCCAGATTACGGGAAAAAAATGTAATTGAAAATTTCAGCAGACAACTTGGTTTTACTTATGAATATGGTAAAGTCATTCAGGTTATTACCAAGCAGATTGTTTCTTCTTCGGCCGCCCGATTTGGTTTACTTTTCACGATATATCCGCACGAAAACAAAAACAAGGCACGTCTCGCCCGGATTTTTCCGGAAAGCGTATTCAATCATTTTACAGTGGAACTGGATGATGATAGTATCCAAAATTTTGTCAATGAAAAAGCGCCGTTTTACCCTCTGGAAAAAAATAATGAATACGGCAGCCGAATACTCTCCAAAGTCCGGGAGGGAACAGGACAACCGGATTTGGAATTGATTATTCCACTTGTCACCCAGGAAAAGCTGCACGGCTTTTTTATTTTGACGAATAAAGAAAACGGTAACAAATACGATACTGATGAGTTCGCTTTTCTTTCGACACTCAGTCACCAGGCGGGTATGGCATTGGAAAATGCTTATTTACTCAGGGAATTGACTGAAAAAGAACGGCTAAAGAAAGAACTGGAGATCGCGAGAAATGTGCAAAAACGACTTTTACCCCAGGCTGATCCGCAAATTCACGGTCTTGATATATCCGGAATTTGTATTCCCGCTGAAGAAGTCGGCGGAGATTATTTTGATTATTTTAAAATAAACGAAAACCAAATCGGGTTGGTTATTGCGGATGTCGCCGGTAAAGGAACTTCTGCTGCTTTTTATATGGCCGAAATTAAGGGTATGATGACTTCATTGGCTTTTTCTGAATTTTCGCCAAAAAAATTATTGACTAATATAAATAAAAGATTGTGTCAAACCCTCGATAAAAAAGTATTTGCAACCATGATTTATGGATTACTCGATGTTAAACAGCGGCAATTTAAATTTGTCCGGGCCGGTCATAACGCCCTGATAGTAAAAAGAAATGGAACAAATCATAATGTTGAAATGTTTATACCTACAGGGATTGCATTGGGTTTGACCGATTCCGATACTTTTGAATTGAATTTACATGAAGAGGTTGTTATATTAAACAATAGCGATACATTGATTTTATATACCGACGGTATTACAGAAGCGATGAATAAAAATTTTTCCGAGTTTAGCGAGGTACGTTTAGTCGAATTATTGGAAAAAACAACTGATCTGAAAACATCCGATTTAAAAAACAATATATTAACTGAATTACATGATCACACCGCCGGCGTGTCACAAAATGACGATATTACCATGATATTGGCACGATTTGTTTAATTATATCATATCCATTTCAAATTATTTTCATTATGAAAAAATCAAAACTAATCATTATTTTTCTTGTTTTATTATTCATATCCTGCAACCAGGATTACGACAGGCGTATCCGTTTGTCATCCGGCCCCACGAACGCTTTAATGCGGGACAAAGTGGCTACGATTCAAATTGCAGCCGCTAAAAAGAAAAGTATAGCCATATACCATTTTTTGAACAAAACCGGCAAAGAGAGTCTCAACTGGCTGGAACACGGTATTGTGGAAATGCTGGGTTCGGAACTGGGGCAATCCAGACAGCTTAATTTAACTCCAACAGCCAAAGTCTCAAAAACCCTTGATGAGTTGGGTTATTCCAGAAATTCCGTTGCGGATACGACACTCGCATTAAATCTGGCCAAAAATTTAAATGCCGAAGTATTTATTTGCGGCGATTATGATATAAATAATGATTCATTACAGATCGATCTGGAGTTGAGGGATGGTTTAAACGGTCAACTCATCCAAAAAGTTACGGAAAAAGGAGGGGGGCTGGAAAATGTATTTGTGATGGTTGACAGGTTATCCAGAAGTGTCCGCGAGAATTTGCAGTTAAATTTCAGCGATCCCGGCGAAATTGATAAAAATATTGCAAAAGTTTCGACTCGGTCGGTCGAAGCCTATAAATATTTTGCTCTGGGAGTTGAAAATTACGATAAATTTTACCTGAATGAAGCGGAAAAATATTTCAAAAAAGCAATCGAATTAGATTCTACTTTCGCGTCCGCATATCATCGTCTGGTAACAATCAGTTCGGGATATATGGATACAGATGAAATCAAATCTTTACTTGATAAAGCTGTAAAATATTCTGAAAATTCTCCTCCCCGAGAGCGCCTGCAAATACTGGCTACAAAAGCGGTAATTGAAGGTAATTATTATAAAGCGATTGAAATATACCGGCAATTGACCGATATGTTTCCGGAAGACGATGAAGCCCATTACCAGCTCGGGAATTATTATTTCTTTTTTAATAATCAGGTTGAAAAAGCGATTGAACAGTTTGAGGCCGCTGTTGCTCTCAATCCGGAACATAAACTGGCCTATAATGTCCTCGGATATGCTTACGCGGACTATGGTAATCTCGATTATGCTTATAAATCTTTGCAAAAGTATATTGAACTCACCGGGGATGAACCCAATCCATACGACAGTTTTGGTGAAGTATTACACATGCAGGGAGAAATGGATGAGGCCATCGTTCAATATAAAAAGGCCCTCAAGATTAACAAGAATTTTATACCATCCCTTGTTCATTTGGCAAACGTGTATCTTGACCAGGGGAAATATTCCAAAGCCCGTAAATTGGCAAAAAAATTAATAAAGGATTCGGCTAATAAGAAAGATAAACACCAGGCCATGCATTTACTGGCCAGGAGTTACTATTTCGAAGGAAAGATAGACAAGGCCAGACAAATTGTCGAAAAAATCCAAACCGAATTTCCCGATAATTTGTATACGATGTCCCTGTTAATGACACTTGAAGATAATGAACAGAAAAAGCAAGCCTATTTACATGACTGGATCAAACTTAACCGGAATTTATCGGACACATCCAGCATGAGTTATGATAACCTTTTTGCTGTCATAGCGTTATGTTTCAAGTATGAGCAGTGTATTGAAGAAGCCGATATATTTCTCAACTCTTTTCTTGAAAAACAAACAGACCCTTTTATCCTGCAGGCAACTTTTGCGTTTAAACAGATTATTCATTTTATGGGAAAAAGCAGTGATTCTGTTCCGTTTGAAATGCCGCTTAACCCGCCATTTTGGGCCGCTTTCCGGGAAACCACCAATATATCCTGGAATATTTATTGGAAATATTATTTTTCCAGCCTCAAAAAAGCTTTTCAAAATCAGGTTGTAGATAAAAATTATATTCATGGCGCCATTGATTTTTCCAGGGATGCCGAAAATTTGTTTTTTGAGATGAACCATTCATATGCCCTTTCGTACCTGGAATTGCTCGATGATAATATGCAAAAAGCGGCGGAAACATTACAGAATACCGGTACACCGTTTGAAAGTAAATGGAAAATATTCGGCCCCTTTCAGGTTCGGCAGGGAATACATCAAAAGTTCTGGCCGGAAAATGAAAGCGCTAAAGAATTGGTTGAGGAAAATAATGAAAAGTACCTGGTATTTGATGATTCGGAAGCAGTGCTGGACGGTTATCTTGATTTAAAAGAATTGACAAATGCCCGATTTAACAGTTCGGTTTACTCGTTATTACCTGTTTATGTGCCCGACAACCGGACGGTGGAATTACGATTGGGTCCGACCGGTCCGGTAAAAGTCTGGTTAAATGACCGGCTTGTTCTTGTAAAAAATGTGCATTCACCTGCCATTTTAGACAGGATAAAGACAAAAATAAATTTAAGCGCCGGGTTGAATTATTTGTTAATCAAAAGTAATAACCGCATTGGAGAACTTGGATTTTATTTTCGTATTACCGACGAAAACGGATACGGATATCCCGATATATCTTTTACTAAAAAAGATGAAACGGTAGCTTTGGTCAATGTCAATTAAATGAATAATTTTTAACTTTTTCCTATGGTAATACTGATCGATGTATGACTCCAATGATCCTTCAATCCTTCATAAAGTACCTTTTTTTATCGCTGTTTCAGTTAATACCGGTACCGGTAAAACAACTCTTATCCCCCCAAAAGTAATATCTTTCCAAATTGAATCAAGCCTGAAAAGACGAATCAGGAATTTTAACAATAATTTGAATGCATCATCAATTCATACTGAAAATTCTATACCGGAAAAATCTTTTAGTACCCGGGTATTAAATGAAAATTCAGCTTAATTTATAAAATAGTCGAATTAAATAATTAAATATGCCAATTATTACTTTATTAACAGATTTTGGAGACAAAGACGGATTTGTCGGAACGATGAAAGGAGTTATTCTATCCATAAATCCTTCAGCGCAAATCATAGATATTGCGCATCATATAGCCGCGGGTGATATACATTCGGGGGCTTTTGTACTGGCGAATAGTTATTCCTATTTTCCCGGCAATACGATCCACGTTGTGGTTGTTGATCCCGGAGTCGGTTCGGACCGCCGCGCTCTGTGTGTGCAAACCGGTGGGCATTATTTTGTGGCCCCGGATAACGGCGTTTTAAAATGGATATTCAAAGATAATCCCGGCGCCCGGGTTTTTGAATTAACGCGGCAAAAATATTTTTTAGATAAGATCAGTTGTACCTTTCACGGCAGAGATATTTTTGCCCCTGTTGCCGCATATTTATCTACGGGTACAGAGATCTCACAATTCGGACATAAAATTCAGGATTATGTCAAAGGTAACTGGCCGAAATATAATGTTACCGATAAAAAAATTACCGGTGAGATCATTCATATTGATCGTTTCGGCAATTTGGTTACAAATATAGCTGCGAATGATTTTAACCCGGAAAAGTTCGACCGTCTCAAACTTCCCCGCCATACGATAAACGTCTTGAATGACGCTTATAACCTTTTGTCCGGTAACAAACCTTTTGCCATAATCGGAAGTCATGGATTCATTGAAATTGCAGTAAAAGATAGCAGCGCCGCCGAATTATTAAATTATGATAATGGCACAGTCATTGAATTATATTTAAAAGGATAAAATAATTTATTATTATGAATGAATATTACAATCTGCCTGAAAATGATTACCCCCAAAATAAAAAACGGTTAAAATTCAGGATCAAACCTTTTCCCGATAATAAACCCCATATTAATTTAATACTTTTTTTGTTGACAGTTGTTTCCACCTTACTCATGTTAGGGCCCTGGTATTCTCTTTCCATTATGCTGTTTTTGAGCGCACATGAAATGGGACATTATTTAATGTGCCGAAAATACGGTGTAAGAGCTACCTTACCTTTTTTTATTCCGTTCCCATATTTAAATCCTTTCGGCACCATGGGCGCCTTTATACAGATAAAGTCCCCCATTCCCAGCAAAAAAGCGTTATTTGATATTGGCGCCGCCGGTCCATTGGCCGGTTTTGTTATCACCCTGCCGTTAATATATTTCGGAATGCGGCTCTCAACTATTATACCCGCCGAAAAAATGGGTGAAGGTGGTTTTTATCTTGGTGAATCTATACTGTTCAAATATATATCTTACCTTTCAATCGGCAAGGTGGAAGAGGGTCTTGATGTTTCGCTGCACCCGCTGGCCTATGCGGGATGGGTCGGTTTATTTGTTACGGCGTTAAATTTAATACCCATTGGCCAGTTGGACGGCGGACATATCTTTTTTAGTCTGTTTGGCCGGATCTCAAAAAAAACGAATATCATCTTTCTGTCCGGTTTTGGCGTATTAACGCTGATTTATCCCGGCTGGATTCTATTATTTATTTTGTTGTTGGTTTTCGGCAGAAGGCATCCTGCGCCAATCGATAATTTTACACCCCTCGACGGTAACCGGCGCTTACTTGGTTATTTTATTTTTATCATTTTTTTAATATCTTTTACTCCCGTACCGTTCAAATTTTAGGATATTATCCTGAAAATGATTATATTCCTTTCAACAAATAAAGAGAAAAAAAATTATTATAATCCAATGGTATGAAGCTAAATCTTAAAAAGAAAATTTTTAATATTTCTTATTGGTCCATATTACTGCTTTTTCTGCTGATTGTTTTTGAATTTACATTCGATATTTTTGAAATTGCATTGGGCCGTTTCCTGTTATTAACCAATCCGGTCCGCCCTAAAACCGGCCGGCTCTGGATCGAGGAAAAAAAAGATGTTGACGCGGGTAAAATAATTGATTCATTAACGGTTTCAATAAAACAGGATTCCGTAATAACTCCAAGAATTTATTCGATTGAGGATTTGCACGCCGCATTATCCTTAAACAGCAATTTTCAATTGAATAAAAACGCTTTTAAGGAATTTTATAAACAATTGTCCGTCCGGCAGGCGCAGAAAATTATCGATCCTCTGAATTTTCTTGAAATTGACCGTAACAGGGACTGGCAGTTTGTAAATTTTGTATTAGATGAAAACATGTTATATGTCTATTTTATTGATGGTTTTGGTAAATTGTTATATGAAAAGAACCTGAACTTTGACAGTTTTTATGAAAATTCTCAAACTACGGCGGGTTCGGATCTTGATCAAATACCTCAATATAAAAACCGTATTTTTTCTGCCGATATTTTTTATCAAGCTTTTGAAAAACTATCCAAACAATATAAATTGCAAATTGTGAATGATCCTTACCGACTTGTACAATGGGGAGAGAATCTGCAGCGCGTGGGAATTTCCTCCGTCGTTGAAGATGGAACCGTCAAAGTCGCATTTGAAGTCCGGGTGGGTTCCCGTAACCAGTTATATATATTGAACAGTTCGGAAATTGCCGCCGGATATTTAATTGACAAGATTAACGGTTTGAAACGAGGGATTTCTTTAAAATTCCCTGTACAGCAGGAGAAAATAGATGAATAATATATCTAAATGGATTTTTAAAGTTATTCTTTATTTTTTTATTCTGCTTTGTACAGGTTTGTTGATACTTGTTTTGCGTTTGCCGCAAATACCGTCTGATCTGAATTTAATCGCTTCGAGTAACCCTACTGTGATATATGCCGATGACGGACAGGTCGTTAAAACACTCACCAACCGTCAGGTCGTTTCCCTTGACCAGATATCACCGGATTTTATAAATGCAATCATCGCGCTTGAGGATGCAAATTTTTATAAACATCATGGTATCAGTAAACGATCATTGCTTCGGGCCACGCTGGTCAATTTGAAATCAATGCGGGTGCGGGAGGGAGGAAGCACCATATCCCAGCAGCTTGCCAAAAATTTATTTTTCAGTTTTGACCGTACCTGGACCCGTAAAATTAAGGATTTTTTTGTCGCGTTACAGGTGGAACAGCAGTTTAGCAAGGACGACATCATCGAGGCGTATATCAACCAGATCGATTTCGGTTCCGGGATATACGGCGTCGAAATGGCCGCCCAAACCTATTTTTCCCGGCACGCAGACGAGTTGACACTGGCCCAAAGCGCGATGCTGGCCGGTATTCCACGTTCCCCTTACCGGTACAATCCCTATCAAAACGAAGATATCGCCCTGGGGAGAATGGCGTTCGTACTGAAAAGAATGCAAAATGAAAATTTTATTACCGAAGAACAGTTAACCGCGGCAATGGATGAAAAACTGGAATTCCAGCGGATTAATAAATACTTCGGGCATGCCGATTATTTTGTAGAGCAGATCATTAATAATTTAAGTGATGAATATGACCGGGAAGCCGTTGTGCACGGCGGTTTACAAATATATTCCACAGTCAATTTAAATTATCAATACGCGGCGAATCGCGCGGTTGAAGAGGGTATAAAAAAAGTTGACGAGATGATGGGTTTACCGCCTTACAGTGAAGCAACCTGGGAGGAAAAATTAAACTATCCTCAGGCAGCACTGGTAGTACTGGATCCGAAGACCGGCGCCATAAAGGCGATGATAGGCGGCCGTGATTTTCGCCGGGCGCCGTTCAACAGGGCCGTATCAAATAACCGCCATCCCGGTTCTGCTTTTAAACTGTTTACGTATTTGGCCGCAATCGACAAGGGTCTGGTAACCCCCAAAACCGTAATGGTTGATGAACCTGTCAGCTTTAATATTTATAACCAGGTATGGGAACCGGAAAATTTTGAAAAAGAGTTTCAGGGACCGGTAACCTTGAAATGGGCTCTGGCCCATTCTATTAATATCATTGCCGCCAAACTGATCGACAAAATCAAACCTGAAACCACAATCGAATATGCGCAAAAAACCGGTATTGTCAGCCAGCTTGAGCCTCATCTTTCTTTGTCACTGGGTGCGGCAGGCGTATCACCGCTTGAGATGGCCTCGGCCTATTCAACAATTGCCGACGGCGGAATTGAGCGTGATCCGTTTTATTTATACAAGCTGGTCATGAATGAAAAAAATTTTGATGAATATGAATTTAAAAGTAAGCA
Organism: Candidatus Zhuqueibacterota bacterium; assembly: GCA_016934825.1. Lineage (GTDB taxonomy): Bacteria > Zhuqueibacterota > Zhuqueibacteria > Residuimicrobiales > Krinioviventaceae > Fontivivens. The sequence goes on along the minus strand of JAFGSB010000046.1, from coordinate 8,249 downwards.
GGTTATCGACCCGCAAACATGTTATATTTTGATTGATATGCTGAAAGGTGTTGTCGATCAAGGTACGGCGGTCAATGTGCGCAGTATGGGCTTTTATCGTCCCTGCGCCGGAAAAACCGGCACCACAAACGATCACAGGGATGCCTGGTTCATCGGATTCACTCCCGATATTGTTGCCGCCGTCTGGGTCGGCTTTGACGATAACAGACCCATGATGACCCGTTGGCGTACCGGTGTAACCGGTTCAATGGCGGCCGTTCCGATCTGGACTGAATTTATGAAAAGGGCCCTGGGCAATACGGTTTTTTCCGATTTTCCCAAACCGCCGGGAATTATTTTTGAAGAAATCGATCCTTTTACCGGCAGCGGACCCATGCCGGGAGGAAAAAAGATGACAGTTGCTCTGCGCGCCGGAATGTAATTTGTTTATTTTTTGTTGTTTATATAACATTTTTAATTTTATTACGGAATATTTTTTTTAAAATTGTTTTGCATTTTAAATTATCACAAATCTTGAAAAGATAAAAAGTGAAAGATGTTGTGACCAATTTTAACGGCTGCAATGGGTTTTAATTTGAAGAATTGTATGAATAAAAAAAAGTTTTCTTTTGATACGAGTTCCATACTCTTTTTGGCTTTCGCCCTGGTGGCAATTTTGGTTTTAATGTTTGAAGTGAATCAATACGTCCCGGATCAGGGCGTTGACCTGAAAAAAGCCGCCGGGGGAAGAACCATTGGCGTTATGGATTCGACTTATTTTAATTTTCCTTTCTATTTTTCCATGTATACACCGGATTCATCCTGGACGCTAAAACTGTTGTCACAGGATACGGTCATTCAATATGCAAACTATGATCTTCCGCTTTTACCCCAGGTGACCTGGTACGTTGAGATGGTCAGGAATATGAATGGTGATATAGCCGCACTTTCGCAGACCGGAATATTAAAATGGGACCGTAAAGTTGATCCTGTTGATATGGCAATTAACTTTTTGTCCGAAATACTCGATATGTATGAAACACCCGGTAAAAGCGCGAATATTTTACAACGGACAATAACTCCGGCCCATCATATTCTCCAGGGCGCTTACTGGGTTGCCCTGTTACCGGAGAGCCGGGAAAATAAATTGAATTTGTGGGTTTTATGTGTTTTACCCAGGCGCAATCTGACCTATATCGTGCTCAGTAAAACAACGGAGAAAGATTATCCGCTTTATAACAAAAGTTTTGAAAAGATTGTCGGTCGTTTCGAGGCGTTGTCCATGCTGGATAAATCGGTAGATTTTCAATTTTAAATACTATTAAAAATATTCATGTTTTAAATCAAAAAAGCCCTGCTGAAAAAACAGGGCTTTTTGATTTTACTCGATTTCTTTTATCTTTACGTTCCTGAAAAAGGTAGAATTATCATCATCATGATTTTGCAGACCGATGTAACCCTCAGGGTACCATTCCCGGATTTTGCCTATGGGAGTTGTGATTGTCCATGTATTTATTAGTTTATTGTTAAGCTCTATTTGTATCAGATCGTCTTTACAGGTTATTTTGAAATGATTCCATTGCCCCGGTCCCATGGAAGCCGATGAATCATCCGGGGCTTTGGCGTCATAAACAGCGCCTGTTTTATGTATGCCGGTAGTTTTGTCATCGATTTGTATCTCGAAGGCTTTATTAATGTAATCGTTATTTGTGACAAGTTCCGGCACGCGGATGAAAATGCCGCTGTTGGATTTTTCCAGTTCTGTTTTAAAATCCAGTTCCAGGATAAAATTTTTAAATTTTTTCCCGGAATACCAGAACAAACCCATTCCGCCATGTGCTGTCAGAACGCCGGTTGTTTTGTCCAGGGTAAAATAACCGGGGCCATAGTGGTTCCAACCGTGTTTGTTAAATTTTCCGTCTTTGTCCTTTTTAATGAGTTCAACATAACCGCTGTTTTGGGACGCAGCAAAAGTAAAACTTGTTATCAGCACCAATACAACTGCCGTAATCTTTTGAGAAAACCACTGTACCTTCATACTCGTCTCCTTGTTGATTCATTAGCGATATTAGTTAATTAGAATCCGCTCACTAAACCGATTGTGAACCTGTTCAGATCATATTCCAGATCACGTGTATATTCGGCCATTAATCGCAGGTTACGGGCTATCAAATAAGTGCCGCTTAATGTAGCGGTTTCATAATTATATGCGGTAATATCGGAATCAATTTTATTATACAACCCGGTGAAATAAAATCGTGATTTATCTTTGAGCGGAGAATAGACTATTTCCGTTACGATTCCTTTGGTTTCCGTCTTACTCACCGGAGTTTCATACATATAAAACGGGTTTGTATCTCTTCGAATCAGATATTGGAAAGTAACTTCAACGGGGCCGGCGCTTGTTTTCAAATCAGGCCCGATATAGGACATCTCATTTTCCTGTTCATAACCCTTGAACATCCATAATAACTCGCTTGATTTGTCCTGGAAGAACTGTCCCTGTTTACCCTGATAATAAAAGCCGCCAACACTCAGGAATTCACCAATAGCCTGAGATATTCTCACGCCGAAATTTTTAAAATTATCATCATCGAATTTTTTATCGTCTCCGGCATCATCTTTTCCGTTACCATTGACCACCATGCCAACAAAATCGGTGCCGGTTTTTTCAATCCCGTAGGCAAATATAATTCCCCGGTCGTAAGTCAGTGTTGTACTTGATAATCCGATTTTTTGTTTATAGATCATATAATCTTCAAAAGTTAACCTGAGTTCTCTCTTCATAAGCGGATCGGAAGTCTGGAATTGTCCGACCATGATATCAAGGTTGGAGTTGAACACATTGTCAAAATGTATATATGCGTCTTCAATTCCGGCAATCTCCCCGCGTTCGGACATATAGAAATAGAAATAATAACCGATGTTTTTATAAAGCGTGCCGCCGGACAATAATTTGAGGCCCCATGGTATTTGCAGATCTTTTTCCACTTTTTTGTCCTCATCATACATGGCATAAGCGTCAAAACGGGCGGCTATCGGGAAATCTTTATTGAGCCAGAGAAGATCGTCACCGGCTGTAATATAATCACGTTGTTTTTCCTGTTCTTTTATGATAAATCCGTTTCCGGCAAATTCATCGCCGTAAGGTTTCAATTTCGGAAAAGGAGCATGACAGGTATTGCATGATAATTTGTAACGTCTCGCGAACGCCGGTATGGCCATCACGTTGGTTGATATAAATAGTGTAATCACGACAATTAAAAATACGGAAAATAAAGTTCGTTTTGCCATTGTAATAACCTCCCTATGATTATTCATATACTTCAATCCAGGTTGTTGCATAGTTCACCGGTACAATTTCCGATTCTTCCTCCGGAACATTCAGAAAATCCGCAACCGGTTTAACCAGTTTTTGATAATTTAATTCAGCGCGGAAAGTGATCTTGCCAATAGGTATATCTTCCGGTAATTCCCAGGTAAAAGTTTCAATTTTGGTTTCCCGGGGACCTATACGGTAATCCACACCTAAAGATTTGGTGTTCCACTGCATGATGGTCATTATTCCGTCGGGATCAAAATAGGGCATTCTAAATATGCGGTCACCAACCGGTACGCCGTCACGCTGAACACCTTTAAAATTGAGGTCCCGTTTCGGTATACCCATGTCTTTATATGCCAGTTCGTCGGACGCGATCGTGTATTGTTCCCCTTCAAATCCTTTTTTGTCCACCGGCAGATGATATTCTTTACCGTTCACGTCCGTGGCCGTAACATGCAGCCACATGATCCTGTCTTCCACGGAACCGGTGGGTATTTTATGACCGGCCTTGCCGTTGAAGAGCTGGATTTTAATTACGACGGTTTCGTCGTATTCCAGTTCACGTTCTTCCGGGTGCATGCGGAGTTCGATAGCCCCGGCAACTTTCCCCGGATCGTGGGCGCCGTGGAACAGGTGCTGGGCCACCATTTCTTCGTTTGCCATTTTTGCGCTTTGTCCCCATGCTTTGGGCATGTGGCATTGATGGCACGGGACGCCCTGTTTGGAATAAGGACCTTCTTCCCATTCAAGCTGTGTGGACTTGACCCAAACGCCAAACGGATTTTTTTCATTATGGCAGGTCCCGCAAAATTTTGCTACTTTATAAATATCCAGTTGCTGTGTGTCATGATGCGGAGATTTTAATCCCGGCTTTGAACCGTATTTCAAACGTCCGGGCTCGGAAATAAAGTTAAAATTAACATTCGGTTCTCCCACAAAACCTGTAATAGTATGACATACTTCACAGCTTACACTTTCATTCGCTCTTGAATTTGCTTCGGGTCTGGGTGGAGTCAGGTCTCCGGCCATAAATGCCAGAGGGGTATGACAGCCGTTACAACCGTCCACCGGCCCTTTTAAATCAGGATTGACTTTGGCGTGCTCGACCGCCAGATCAAAATATTCGATCTCATCCCAGTGGTGGGTATATGCCTGTGACATCATGGCCTGTTTCCATTGCTGGTATATATCCGTGTGACAGCTTTTGCATGATTCCGGTTTTTCGTACTGATCATACTTTTTTGTTCCTTTTGCTTCTTCTCCGGCGGGTTTTTCCTGTGAGTAAAGCAAAGAAATAACACAAAGGATTACCAAAATTCCAGATATTCTTATCATAATACCCTCATGATTTGTTGAATTATTGGTTATTGCTTAGTATAATTGGACATGCAAACCCCTTAAAACTACATATACATAACATCTGTTTTATATTACATATAACAAAATTGAATATCAAGAAAATTCATTTTCGGATCGAAAAATATGCCTATTTTTTCTTTGTGAAAGTACAAATCCAGTCCGCTATTTCCAGAAGATCATTTGATGCAAAATCAGCTTCCTGTTTTATTTTGGTTAATTCATCCAATTGCTGTTGATATATAAACAATACACTTTTGCATCCGGCGTTATGCCCCGCCCGGATATCCGCAAGCTTGTCGCCGATAAAAAATGATTGCGAGAGATCTAATTTGTGGTCTTTACCCGCCTGCAGGATCATGTGCGGAGAAGGTTTACGGCAATTTGTTAAAGGCCTGGCGGGATCATCAAAACACATATAAATATCTTTAAAGTACGGTTTTCCCAGTTGACGTATCATCTCATCATTCACGGCCTTTACCTGTTCTCTGGTAATTAATCCCCGGCCGACGCCGGACTGATTGGTGACAAGAAACAGGGAAAACCCATATTTTTGCAGTTGATCCAGCGCTTCCCGGACATGCGGTAATAACTCAACTTTGTCGGGGTCACCGTTATATGGGACGTTTTTAACAAGTGTGTTGTCCCGGTCAAAAAAAACGGCGCTAATCATTTTGCTGAAAACTCTTTAATAGTTCATCGGGAGTTAATGTTGCGGTCCCTAATTTACCCACCACGATACCCGCTGCATGATTGGCCACCTGTGCGGCTTCCGCGCCGGTCAACCCGGCCGCCAGCGCCGCTGTAAAAAAGGCGATGACCGTATCGCCGGCTCCGGATACATCAAACACTTCACGGGCTTTCGTAGGCGTAAAGAATGGTGTTTCCGGTGGGTGAAACAGCATTAAACCATCCTCTCCCAGGGTGATCAGGATATAGTCGGAACTCCATTTTTTCAGTAATATTTCACCGACTGTGAACAATGTCTTTTCATTTTCATTCAGGGGAACACCCGCCGCGGCGTAGGCTTCGGCCCTGTTTGGTTTGATCAATGTTACGCCGGACCATTTGATTGGATTATTGGGATTTGGGTCCACCGTAATGATTTTTCCCAACGAACGCGTAAAAGAGACAACATTGTTGACCAGTTCCTGGGTGATAAAACCTTTTCCGTAATCCTCAATGATAACGGCATCCATTTCCGGAATGATATCTTTGATTTTCCGTAAAAGAGATTTTAATATTGCTTTATCAAGTGCCTGGTGAGATTCACGGTCTACACGAACGACCTGTTGATGTCTTGCAATTATGCGCGTTTTCACGATGGTCGGATAACCGTTCACTTTAATAATACCGTCGGAAACAATCCGGGATTCTTTTAATAATGTCAGCAGTTTTTCCCCGTTTGCATCTTTTCCGAGGATGGAGCTCATGCATACATTGATTCCGAAATCCGCCAGGTTACGCGCCACGTTTGCGGCGCCGCCGGGATAGGCCGATTCGTGTGTAACATGCACAACCGGTACGGGGGCTTCCGGGGAAATGCGGTTTACTTTCCCCCAGATGAATTGATCCAGCATAATGTCGCCTAAAACAAGTATTTTTTGCTGCTGGAGTTTTTTTATAAATTTTTCGATCTGTTTTTGGGAGTACTTTATCATCTTTTTTTCATTTTTTTATTTTTGCGCTTTATTATAGGAAATGAAAGACTAACAATCAAGTTAATTTTAAATTTAGATCATTGTATAATCCAGAATTATTCTTGACTTTTAAATATAAATACTTAACTTATATATGTTAAAAACATATATAAGTTAAAAATAATAACATTGTATGTCAAACAGTTTTAAACGCGGATGTAATTGTTACAGGGGACGCAGGTCACGCTGGATTGAACCGTCAATTCTTTACCTGCTTTGGGAAAAATCAAGGCATGGATATGATCTCATGAACGATCTTCCCGAACTGGGATTTTTTTCTGAACAGGCGGACCCGGGTGCGATATACCGGACACTCCGTCACCTGGAAGATAACGGACTGGTCGTCTCCGAATGGGATACCTCCGGCTCCGGTCCGGCAAAAAGATTTTATACCATAACCGAACTGGGTAAAGACAATCTGCTACGCTGGCAGGAGACAATACGTCTGCAAAAAAACGCGCTTGACGCATTTCTTGAAAAAATTAAAGTTATTGATCGTAAACCAAAAATATAAATAATAAAATATAGCTATTCATTTTAGGATAAAAGGACATATTATGGAAAAAGAAAACAATCCCGATTTAATGATGGAAGAATTAGAGATTGAAAACAAATTAAAAAAATTCAGAAATACAATTGTAGTGCTTTCCGGTAAAGGCGGTGTTGGTAAAAGCACTGTTGCGGCGAATCTGGCCATATCCCTGGGATTGAACGGCTTTAAAACCGGGCTACTGGATATTGATTTTCACGGACCCAGTATCCCCAAATTACTGGGACTTGAGAAAAATGAAATAATAACAGATGAAAAGGGCATTATTCCGCTCAGCTACGGTAATAATTTAAAAGTGATGTCGCTTGGTATGTTGTTGAGGGGACAGGATGAAGCCGTTATCTGGCGCGGTCCGATGAAGATGGGAGCGATCAAACAACTCATTAAAGACGTTAACTGGGGAGAACTGGATTATTTTATCATCGACAGTCCTCCGGGAACCGGGGATGAACCTCTATCGGTTGTTCAGATCATAAAAAAACCGACAGGCGCCATCGTTGTAACGACTCCGCAGGATATTGCCGTTGCGGATGTAAGAAGGTCGATCAACTTTTGTAATAAAGTTAACCTTCCCGTTTTAGGGGTCATCGAAAATATGAGCGGTTTTGTTTGTCCGCACTGTCAACATAAAGTCGATATTTTTAAATCCGGCGGCGGTAAAAAAATGGCTGATGAAATGGGTGTTACTTTCCTGGGGCAAATACCTTTGGAACCGGATATTGTGTCCGCCAGTGATGACGGTAGACCCTATGTCTATTTCTATAATAAATCCGATACGGCAAAAAAAATTGAAAACATTATTAATCAATTGTTAAAAAATATTGATAATGCCGCTCCAAATCCAAAAACACAAACGGACGAGCACTCTAAAGAAAAATTACCAAAGAACTTTAAGCGTTACGCAATACCCGTATCGGAAGGTAAATTGTGTTTGCATTTCGGACATAGTGAGAATTTTGTTTTTATCGATTATGATACGGATAAAAATGAAATTGTTAAAAATATAACCATAAATCCCCCGCCGCATGAACCGGGTATTTTGCCTAAATGGCTGCACGAACAGAATGTCGATATAATCATTGCCGGTGGCATGGGGGAGAGGGCGCAAAAATTATTTTCTGATGGCGGGATCCATGTTGTAAGCGGCGCCAACGTGGAAAAACCGGAAAAACTGGTTCATGACCATGTTAACGGTAAATTGATTGTCGGCGATAATATATGTGACCACTGATTTATACAATGTTGAAAAAATCCCGCCTTTTTTTAACAAAGGCGGGATTTTTTTTAATTTCCTTTGAATGAATCGCTTTAATTTGTATATTTATAAGTTTTTATTAATAAT
>JAFGSB010000045.1 GCA_016934825.1 Candidatus Zhuqueibacterota bacterium | reverse complement strand
TTTATTAAAGAAAAAATTGAAAAATTACATATTCCCAGAGAAGTATCTATCATCGCATGGGAGGATTTAATAGAACATTAAAAAATCCAAATTCATAATTTTACAATTATTGATATTGAATCATTTCTTCGATAAAGAATGGTAAAAATATATCCTAATAAGAGAATTCAAGGAAGCGACTACAACTATCAATAATGGAAAAAAAACAACTACTCTTGATAATGTAATACTTATACCTGTTTTTATTATCTTAATATCTTAAAAATTATCAAAAGAGAATTCAGTTAGCGTTATTCATGATGAAAACAACCAGCGAAAAGAAAACCATCCGGATCTTTGCCATTGCCTCATTTTTAAATGATATGGGATCGGACATGATCTACCCAGTCTGGCTGCTGCCCGAATTTCCGTCACTAAAACAGCGCACCGCGGATTTATTTCAATAAGATTGTATTTAAATTTATCCGTGTATATAAGTGGTCCGTGGGCCTAAAATTATTATTTAAACATGAATAATTATTTGAATAATATTGTTTTGCACAAAAAAATAGTTTATTTTGGATTTACTAATATATACATTATCATTATATTTAAATGCTCAAAGAATAAAGTATTTTAAATCTTATAAAACTCTCTTTTTATCATTATTTATTAACCGGAGGATCAAATGGAATATCGTTTCCTCTTGCTTTTCGTAACCTGTATGTTTTGTCTGTTCACATTATGCGCTCCCTCACAAAAAAGCGCGCCTTCAATTACCAATATGCCTTTTGGAACAACACCCGATGGTATACAAGCGGATATTTACACCCTTGTTAATACCAACGGTTTGGAAGCGCAGATAACAAATTTCGGAGCAACCATTGTATCACTCAAAGTTCCGGATAAGACAGGCAAATTGGACGATGTCGTTCTCGGTTTTGACAATTTGAAAGACTATATCGAACACAGGAATTTTTTCGGCGCAACAGTCGGGCGTTACGGCAACCGGATCGCCAACGGGAAATTCACTCTGGATGGTGTTGAATATAACCTCGCCGCGAACAACGGACCCAATCACCTTCACGGCGGCATTAAAGGATTTGACAGGGTAATCTGGGACGCGGAGATCGTTAATACAACCGAAGGCCAGGCGTTACAACTCACTTATGTGAGCAAGGACATGGAAGAAGGCTATCCCGGCAACCTGACCGCGGTTGTCACCTTTTCGCTGACGACCGATAACGGCATCAAAATCGAATACGAGGCGACGACGGACAAAAAAACCGTGGTCAATCTGACCAATCACTCCTATTTTAATCTAAAAAATGAGGGAGAAATTCTGGATCATGTGGTAACCATTAACGCGGACAAAATGATCCCGGTCGATGAAGGCCTTATCCCCACCGGTGAACTGCAAAGTGTGGACGGCACGCCGTTCGATTTCAGAAAACCCACACCCATCGGTGCGCGCATAAACGCGGATGACCAGCAAATCCGTTTTGGCGGCGGTTACGATCATAGTTTTGTCCTGAACAAGGAAAGCGGGTCATCACTCTCTCTCGCGGCCCGTGTTTCCGAACCGACTACCGGCCGGATCATGGAAGTTTATACAACTGAGCCCGGTATGCAGTTTTATACCGGAAATTTCCTGAACGGCTCGGTTACCGGCAAATACGGACGCGTTTATGAGAAACGAAACGCTTTTTGTATGGAAACCCAGCATTTCCCGGATTCCCCCAACAAACCGGAATTTCCTTCGACCGTTCTGGAACCGGGACAAAAATATTCAACCGTAACCATATACAAATTCAGCGCCGAATAAGCTTGTTTTTGAGGCTGTCCTCAATAGTATGGAATTTACCTTTTTTCAGATTGTTGAAAACAGCCTCTGTTAAAATTGTTAATTTGTAATATATTCCTGACTAAAAGTATTCCATGCGGAATAATCCTTAATTCCACATACTAAAATATTTTAAAAAAAATATTGATTTTTACTTTTTTTTGTATATATTGTATTAGTAGTGACATTATACGTATTTAAACATATAACGCATGGACTAATTTCGCTACGGGGCTTCTGACAACTATTCATAATAATCCTGGCGGGATAGACTGAACAACTCATATTTTTACTAAATATATAATGAATTTAAATTTATTCCAAATTATAGGTTCATTATGAAAACCGGTAAATGTCTAACGTACCTTGTTCTATTGATGATAACAGTTACGTTATCAAGCTGCAAACAGGACAAAACCATCCTCTCCGATTCTGAATATTATAAAAACAACGGTATTATCATCACGCTGAACAAATCCGAATATACTGATAAAGAAACCGCCGAATTGACTATAATCAATTTATCGGATCACGACATTATATTGGGTAATTGCGGTCTTTATCCGGGTTTTGATTTCGAGAAAAAAATCAACGGCGAATGGTTCAAGCTATACGATATAATTTGCGAGGCTATTGGGGAAAACTATATTCTTCAAAGCGGTAAAAAATACACATTCACCATCTTTATGCATCTTTTGGAAAACAGATTTCCAAATTCATCGGGGCCATACCGGTTAAAACTATGGCTGTATAATAAAGTGCATAATAACAGAGAATATCTTGACGATTCTATCCGGGTGACTCCGGAATTCTTTTTAATTTCAAATTAATATTACATAAGGTTTGTTATGAGAACGAAATGTGTTTTTACACAGTTAATCATCGTATTCGCAGTATTTTTAGTTTATCCCGGTTTTGCACAGTTGTCCGCGTATCATGGTATCGTATTCCCCTATGAACAACAATATATTGCAGGTAAAAGCCTGGGTGGCGTCACGGTTGCCGCGCCCGATTATGTCCCGGACGTTCGGGGTAATCCGGCGGGGCCCTCATTTACGGAAAACCTTCAAATCTTCACCGGAGTTAATGCTGAAAGAATTGATTATGAACTGGATTATGAAAATAAATATCTACAAGAATCGGAAACTTCAAATACCCGGGACCATTTTTGCCCTTCGCAATTTTCATTAGCCGTTCCATTCAGACTACTGAATAAAAAAACAACTGTTGCCCTTTCTGTCAATAAAATAAATACCCCGGAAATCGAAACCCTGGACATTCCGGAAATAAAAAAGAATACCGATTTAATCCATATCAAAAACGGAAATGTATGGACAGGGTCTATTGGCCTGAGCACCCGAATCGGAGAAAATTTCAGTATCGGGCTGAGCTGGACCAAATGGTATGGACATTGGAAATGGATAGATGAGAAATCCCGTAATACTGAATATAATTTTCAGGGCGTCTCGGGTGTCGGAAACTTTAAATATAATGGAAATAGTTTTATCCTTGGCCTACTGAAACAGTTTCATAAATTATCAGCAGGGATTGTTTTGCGTTCACCTATAACACTTATGAAGGCCGAAAATGTACAGATAAATCAATGGGGCTTTAATGAGGCACATAACCTTAAACAAAAATTTAACGGCGCCATCAGCGCCGGACTTGCCTACCGGTTGTTTCGAAACTTCAGGCTCGGACTGGGCTACCGATATCAGCGTGAGTTTACCATTAATGATTATTACTTTATTTATTCAAATGCAAACAACAATGATTATCAATACGGCAACGCGCATAAAGTTTCTGCTGCCTGGGAATATACATTTAATTTTTATTCAATACAGATACCCGCCTTCCTGGCCTATTACGGACAGTGGCTGCCGTTGACGCTTGATTCTAATCCGGGTTATGAAACACTGGCCATAACCAAAGACAACAGATTTCAAAACGGCGCTGCGATGGGATTGAATATCTTCTACAAGTCCTTTGGTTTTCATTTTGTTACGGAATGGCAGCAATATTCCATATACGTTAACCAGCACCTGGTGTATCTACCGCCGTATTCCTGACTTTTAAGACCGGAGTCAAGGTTTGACGCAAAAAAAACAAATATTATCTTCAACACCGGTATATCGTACAGATTATAATAATCTTATTGCATTTTAAATAAAAAAAAATATATTCCTGAATAAATACCCATCATCTCGTATCGCATGGGCTCATACCCCTGCGACAATAATATTATATTTTAAAATGTGTTTATCCCCTGTAAAAATTCAAAATATATATAAAAACCCCAATTAGTACGGAGATCAATATGCAGGTTATCAATTTAAAGGACAAACACAAAAAACTATTTTGTATGTGCCTCGAGGACTGGTCCGATGAAATCAAGGAAGCCGGAAATCATAAGGAGTTATGGCTCGAAAAGATGCGGGACAAAGGCCTTGGCGTCAAACTGGCACTGGACGATAATGGTGAGGTTGGCGGCATGATCCAGTACGTTCCTATCGGGCAATCCTTTGCCGAAGGGAAAGACCTGTATTTCATCAACTGCATATGGGTGCACGGTTATAAAAAAGGAAGGGGAAATTTTCAAAAAAAAGGCATGGGAAAAGCCCTGCTCAAAGCCGCCGAAGAGGATGTAAAAGAAAAGGGAGCAGGCGGGCTTGCCGCCTGGGGTCTGGCAATCCCCGTATTTATGAAAGCGTCCTGGTTCAAAAAACACGGTTACAAAAAAGCGGATAGCATCGGTTTTCAACAATTATTATGGAAACCTTTTAACCCATCGGCCGAGCCGCCCCGATGGGTGCGTAAGAAAAAAGAACCGGGAAAAATACCGGGCAAAGTAAATGTTATCGTTTTTATGAACGGATGGTGTCCGGGGCAAAATCTGGCTTATGAACGGGTCAAAAGGGCCGCACTGGAATTTGGCGATAAAGTGGTGGTGCAAAAAATCGACACGCTGGACAGAAATAATTTTAAGGAATGGGGCATTTCCGATGCATTATATATTGACGGTAAACAAATAAGAACCGGGCCTCCCCCCTCTTTAAAAAAAATCCGCGGCGCGATTGCTAAACGGGTCAAGAAAATAAAATACTGATACCGCTTCCGGCAACTTTGTCCATAAACTATTTAAATTATTGAAATTATTGGCATTGTATTTGCTTTATCAATACAATGCTTTTTTTTGTTCCGTGAATTAATTGAATTTTGTAACCAGGAATTTTATCCAGATAAATTTTTGTTTAAAAAAAGACTGTTTCTTTTTACCAAAATTACCTTTTCAACCACGCCTGTTTTTTATTGATTATGTGATCTATATCCTGTCCGGCATAAATAAAATGTTTGTATTTACATAGAGTAAATTTGACAAATTGTTAGTTTCACATTGTTATTAAAATTTAGGAGGTCACATGAAACAAAAACTGCTATTTGTACTCCCCGTTTTGGCCGTTATTATTCTGGTCGCCGGTAACGAATACAGTTTTGCCAAACAACCGGAGGGAGATGTGGAAATCCAGTTCCGGGTAAAATGGGACGGCAAAATTATTCCGGGTATTACCAAAGTGAGCGGATTAAAACGAAAAACAGAAGTGATGGTCCAGCGCGGCGGCGGTGATCCGAACCTTTTACGCAGGTCACCCGGAGTTACAAATTATAAACCGATCACAATCCAGCGTCCGCGTTCAAAAGACAAGGAATTTGAGCGCTGGGCCAATAAAGTCTGGAACTTCGGTTCGGGGCTGGGCACCGAAGTGTCGCTCAGGGACTTTCGCAAGGACATCAGCATCGAACTGGTCAGCAGCGACGGAATTGTTATGATGGCATTCAAAGTGTACCGATGCTGGCCGTCCGAATATGACGCTTTAACCGATCTGGACACAGAAGACGACAGCCCGGCCATGGAAGTACTCATCCTGGAACATGAAGGCTGGGAACGGGATTATGCGATCCCGTAATATTATCCGACTAATGGAATAATAATCATTGACTTAATTTTGGAGAAAGATATGTACAACAGATCAACCAAACGGGGTTTATTGTTATTAATCGGTTTTTTATTAACCTGTTTAATGGCCCAGGCTGCCGAATTTACCGTCAATCCATACCGCTTTGATCCCTATAAACAATACAAATTCAGGGTAAAATGGGACGGTAAATATATACCCGGCATAATCCGCGTCAGCGGCCTGCATAGAACGACAAAAGTGGTCACCATGCGGAACGGAAACGAATCCAGCAAACTCCGGAAAATGCCGGGACAGACAGATTACGAGCCCATCATTCTGGAAAGGGGCCGCACTCATGATACCGAGTTCGAACAGTGGGCCAACAAGGTATGGAACTTTGGCGCCGGTCTTGGCGCGGAAGCATCATTGAAAGATTTTCGTAAAGATATTATTATCGACCTCTACAATGAAGCCGGACAACTGGTTATGTCCTTTAAGGTTTATCGTTGCTGGCCGTCAAAATACAGTGCCCTGCAGGAACTTGACGCAAACAAACCGGATATCGCAATCGAATCGATCATTCTGGAACATGAAGGCTGGGAACGGGATTATGCTGTAACCGAGCCGACCGAGCCGTCGTTTACGGAACCGTAATACAAGTCATAACGGCGCTGCTGCGGGAAAAAAAATATTGAAAATATTCATCGGTTCTATAAATCCCGGCTCCGTTACACAAATTGATCAGCCCAAAAATCAATATTACTGGTTAAATCACTGGTGTCCGGTTAACGGACACTGCTGCGTGGTCCGGTTTGCATGTTCAATAAAATCAAGCAAAAAAATTGGAAAAATTTATTTTTTTTAACATTTCAATTAATGAAATCATATTCGAAAACGTTAATAAAATAATATGTTACGAGTGTCGCGTCCGGGTTTAACCGGAGACTAGTGTGGTTAAATAATTATTGATATTTTTTAATTTTCTTCTTATATCTTATAAGACACATCATATAATAAACCAGTATAATAGTAATTAATATCTTTAGGATCAAAATGCGATTAATTTATTGCCGCAAAATGAAAAATCCTGTTAACCATAAATATCAAAACAATATTCAAGTTTTTTAGGAGACGGCATATGGGAAAAAAAGTAAACCGCCGAAATTTTATCAAAAATTCCATAGCTCTATCAACCGCAGCAACACTCGGACTGAGTTTTGAAGAAAAAGCGCTGCTTGCAAAACCGGCGCAAAATGCTCCGGACTCGACACCGGCGGCCGGGAAAATACTTCCAACCGGAAAAATCAGCGATGTTGAAATCACCCGGGTCATTTGCGGGGGCAATCTGACCAGCGGTTTCGCTCACAGCCGGGATTTGATTTATGTCTCTTCCCTGCTGAAAAATTATTTCACCGACGAAAAGATTTTTGAAACCTGGCATTTGTGTGAAGAAAACGGCATCAACACTGCCATTCTCCGTCTGGACGACCAGGTCATCAGATTGATCACAAAATACTGGCATGAACGGAATGGAGATATTCAGTGGTTAGCCCAGGTTAAAATTACCGAAGAGGACATAAAAAGTGACATTTTAAGGGCCATTGATAACGGAGCGATCGGCGCATTTGTGCATGGTGGGGTGAGTGACAGTATGGTCACCACCGGAAAGGTTGAACTGCTGGGCGAGGCGCTTGAATTGATCAGGGAGAACGGTGTCATCGCCGGTTTGGGCGGACATTTACTGAAAGTTCCGATGGCCTGTGAAGAGGCCGGTATCAAACCTGATTTTTATATGAAAACCCTGAACAGCGGTAATTACTGGACAGCCGGCCCGAAATTACCCCGCGACCCGGACTGGGAGCCAACGGCTGAATATAAAGTCCAGCCGGAATACACACCGGGAGATCAGGATAATATTTGGTCCATAACGCCGCAACAGACAATAGAATATATGAAAAATATCAAAGTACCCTGGATCGCTTACAAAGTATTGGGAGCGGGCGCCATTCACCCGAAAGACGGCTTTGAATACGCGTTCGTAAACGGCGCCGATTTTATTTGCGTGGGTATGTTCGATTTTCAGGTTAAAGAAGACGCGATCCTGGCGCAGAATATTCTTTCCGGGGACCTGAAACGGCAGCGTCCCTGGATGGCATAGAAAGTTCATTGTATTTTTTTATTATTAAATTGTCATGCCGGTTTATCGGCATGACAATTTATATTTCCCTTTGTATATTTCTACACCGGCGTCCGGATTAAACCGGACACTGGTGATATATCTCAAAACCGCACTATTGTGCCTGCCGGCGCTGATACATTAACTGCACTGCAGGTACGCCCGCTTGATTTCGGATATAAACATGTCCTGGTCGGCGGCCCACCATCGGTTGGAAAATATTTCCACTTCATTAAAACCGTTAAAACCGGTCTGTTCCACCCAGCCGCGTATCTGCCGGATATTGATACACCCTTCACCCATTAAACCTCGGTCATTGAGCATATCAACTGTCGGCGTACGCCAGTCGCAAATATGAAACGCCAGCAGTTTACCCGCTTTACCGCATCGAATAATCTCTTTTTTCAGGCCCGGATCCCACCACAGATGATACACATCAACCGCCACGCCGACATACGGATCATCCAGCCGGCTGCACATATCGTTAGCCTGTTTTAAAGTATTGACGGCGGACCTGTCCGCCGCGTACATTGGATGCAGCGGTTCAATCGCCAGTTTGACATTCGCCGCCCGCGCGTGGTCCAGACACGCGGCTATGCCGTCCAGTATCTGCTTTCTGGACTCGTCCAGCGCCTGCCCGGGTACGGCGCCGCAAACCAAGACTACATGAGGCGCGTATATGGCCGCAGCTTCGTCGATGGCCCGTTTGTTATCGTCTATTGCAATCTGCCGGTTCTTTTGTTCTTTGGCCGGGAAAAACCCGCCCCGGCACAGGGAAACGGTCTTTAATCCCGCCTCCCTGATTGTGTTGCCCACCTTATTATGGTCCCGGTCTTCAAGCCACTGCCGCCAAACGGTAATCCCGCTGACCTTTGCGGCCGCGTACTTGGCTATTGCCGTTTCGATGTCCCAGGGTTTTGTCGTGATGGTATGTAAACATAACTTTGAAAAATCTGTCAACCGTGTTGCCGGCATGGTTCTCTCCTCAATTATTTCGGTATGGCGGAAAAATAAGCGGTAATAATTCTATCAAGCAATAAATTGTAATTTTTATCTATCTTTTGCCGTTCGGGATTGTCGAGATACCAGACGATGATCTCTTTCGCGCCTTCGGTAAACGGTATTCGGGGATTAAACTCCGGCACAAATTCCCTGATCTTGCTGTTATCGAATACCATGCTGTGTGATTTATCTCCCAAAAGTCCGGCGCCCCAGTCCGGGTCAAAGGCTTTTATAAATGCCGAAGGAACATTTACGATGTCCGCTTCCGCGCCCGCCGCCCGGGCCAAAATTCGGAAGATACCGTTCCAGGTCAACAGCTCGTCAGAGGTAATATGAAACGCCTCGCCAATGGCGCGCTGATTCCCCAGGAGTCCGTTAAAACCGACGGCAAAGTCGCGGTGATGGGTCAGCACCCAGATTGATGTGCCGTCACCATGGACGACAACTTTTTTCTTTTTGCGCATGCGGTCGATTTCCGTCCAGCGGCCGTGATTGGGCAAAAGTGTCCGGTCGTATGTGTGCGACGGCCGGACGACCGTTACCGGAAATCCGGTTCGTCTATAAGTCCTGAACAGCAGCTCTTCGCAGGCGATCTTGTCCCGCGAATACTGCCAGTACGGATTATCCAGCGGCGTTTCCTCGGTCACAGGCAGTTTTAGAGGTGGCGTTTGATACGCCGACGCGGAACTGATAAATATATATTGATCGGTTTTGTTCCTGAACAGTTTGATATCCGTTTCGATATGGTTCGGTGTAAAAGCGACCCAGTCGACGACGACATCGAATTTTTGATCTTTCAAAATAGTATTTACGGAGTCTTTATCGCGGATATCTCCCTGTAAAATTTTCGCTTTATCCGGAACAGGTCGTAAAAATGTCGAACCACGATTTAACAGGTAAAGATCGATCCCTTTATCAACGGCAAGCCGTGAACACGCGGAACTGATAATACCGGTACCGCCGATGAACAACACTTTCATTTTTACCCTTTATAATATCTAAAAATCATTTAAGCGCCATCACCTTGAGTGATGACGCCAAATAATATACGATTTTTTATCATATTATAATTTGAAAAATAAATTTATTTTTGATTTTTTACCATTTTTTCATATTCCCCGGGCCGGTCATCGGACAAATCGACAATCGTGTAGGCAAGTTTATCTACAGCTTCTTTTTCAAATAATTTTAATATCTGGATATTGACGTTTTCGCGGATCTGTTCATGCTCTTTCCATGCCGTGGTTTTGGTGAAATAATACAGCCGGATAACACGGGTATTGCCCACCATTTCCCGGAAATTAACCATGTGGAATTCCTGGTGCACGCCTTCGTCGTTAGCCAATATCTCCCGAAGCCCGGTCAATATTTTTTTCAATTTTTGGACGGAAATACCATCGATATTGAAATTATATTTAACGCGGCGTTTATACATTTTGGACCAGTTTTTAACGACCGCACTGGCAATTGTGGCATTCGGAACAACGGATACCGTTTTGTCAAAATTTCGGAATTTGGTACTGCGTAAACCGATCTCCTCCACATCGGCATCGACGATCTTGCCGTCGTCGAGCATAACCCAGTCACCTTCGCGGAATAAATTATCAATATAAATGATCGCGCAACCGAACCAATTGGCAACTATGTCTTTAAAGACCAGGCCGAGTGTAAGCCCCATTCCTCCAAGCAACCCTAACAGAGCGGCAGCAGACATACCGAGCAGGATTTCGGCGGCTTTCATTATGACAATAACAACGGCCGCAACTTTAATCACTTTTTTCAGATAAGGCGCCAGGACATCATCAAGTTCTGTTTTTGTCCTTTTGGCGGCGGCTTCAAGAAAACTCGTAAAGACATCTGCACTGCGGTAAATGAGCCAGCACACCATCGCAACAAAACCCAGTTGGATCCATTTGGCCAGTACTGCATCAAATTCTGCCGGAAAGCCAATTATGATTCGGGCCAGTTCAAAACCAATCAGAAGAATCAAATAACTTAACGGCGGATTAAGTATCTCGAGCAATGCGTCATCCAATTCTGTTTTCGTTTTCGCCGTCAGCTTTTTAAAGTAATTTAAGACCCAGATTGAGAATACCTTGCGCAGAAGTAATGAAAGGATAATAATAAAAATTCCGAGCAGCAACTGCGTACCCGGAATATTGAGAATCGTAAAATATTTGTTAATAAACTCAATAACTGCCTGCATTGAAACTCCCGAAATCAAATTCTCAGTGTGCTATTTGTTTGCTCGCCGGTCGAGGGAACTGCCGATTAAACCAAGACCAATTAATATCAGGATCAACGGCCAGAAATTTTTTAAAAATCTGATAGTATACCACGACATATCCATTGTTTGCAAAAAAAATATCAAACCTAAAAAAGTCAATATTCCGCCGGGTATCAATACGCCCCAATCTTTCGGCTTGAAAAAATACAAAACGATAAAACCCAAACCGATGGCGATCAGATATACGGGCCATGTTTCTCCTATCCATAAATAAGGGATAATTTCATAATTATGCAAGAAGAAAAACACGCCAAGCAAACCGAGGGTTGTACCCCAAAAGGCGTTACTCTTATTCCCTCTCGCTACACTAATGAACGAAAGCACACTCAGGGCAATCAACACAAACGGGAATGCGTCATCCCAGGTAAAATATATAAAACCCAGTTTATCTAATAATATTGATACCCCAAAAACAATAAAAATAATACCGATAACTATTGATGAAAATCTGTTATTCATTTTTCCCCTCCGTTTTTTTAGTCTTGCTCTGTTCCGTCTTTTTCGGCGGCTGGCTCTTAACCGGTGCGGCGGCGGCAGGTTTCAATTCTTCCTCGGGCGCCAGAATAATAAGCGCGATATAAACACCTATACCGAAAACAAAATGTGTTGCGAGGGTAACAATAACAAATCCGATCCGGATCAGAGTTACGTCTACATTCCAGTAATTTGCCAGCCCCCCGCAGACTCCCGCGATCATCCGGGTGGTTTTACTGCGAAACAATTTTTGCCCGCCCGGAACAGCCGCGGATTGTTTGCCTTCTTTGACAGCTTTGTCTTTCTGCAGGGTATAAATAATATACCAGACCCCGAAACCTATTATCAATATGGGCCATATCAGATGCCATTGAAAAGGCCAGAATCCAAACCAGTGCCAGTGGAACATACGCAAATGACCAAAAAAATTATTGAAAATGAATAAAAAGCCTATAAAAATCAATGCAATACCGATAAACAGACCGGTATTCCCGGGCCTTTTTCTTTCACCGGCTGGCAAAGCCGCATGCTCGGGATTCAATGGTACAAAGACAAGACAGATCAGGTAAGCAATTAATCCGATACCGTTAACCAGAACGGACAGCAGCCATATTATACGTACAATTGTTATGTCGATATTAACATATTCAGCAACACCGGCGCAGACCCCGCCGATCATTTGATCAACGCCGGAACGATATAACTTTTTTGTTTTATTCGTATCGGTCATGTTATACCTCTTTTAAAGTGGTTGATATTCTTATTCTACTACCAATACGGAAATGATTTCGGAAATGTTTCATGCGCCGCCGGTGTTTCCCGGATCGACTACCATTCTGCTATTATTTGCTGTATAGTTATTCGGCATCGCCCGTCATGGGGACAAAACGGACTGCAATCAAGTCCTTTTTCCTGATGCTTCCATCCTCATTTTTCAAAATCAAAACCAGTTTTTGAAACGACTCGCCCACCGGCAGGATCATTCTGCCGCCGGGTTTGAGTTGATTCACAAGCGCCTGGGGGATATGGTCGGGAGCGGCGGTAACAATAATGGCATCAAACGGCGCCGCTTCCGGCCAGCCCGCATATCCATCACCGCATCTGCCGTTAAAATTTGTGTAATTCAGTTCAGCAAGCAGTTTTTTTGCATGCAAACACAACGGTTCTACAATTTCTATGGAATACACTTCTTTAGCCAGTTCACATAAAACAGCGGCCTGGTAACCCGAGCCGGTTCCGATCTCCAGTACACGTTCATCGCCGGTTAAAACGAGCGCTTCGGTCATATAAGCAACAATAAAAGGTTGTGAAATCGTCTGGTCAAATCCTATTGAAAGAGGATTGTCATTATAGGCGTTCTTTTTGTACCTGTCGGGAACAAATTTATGCCTCGGTACTTTGAGCATGGCTTCAAGGACCCTTTTATCTGTCACGTTCCGGGCCTTAATCTGATTTTCGACCATCTGGTAACGCTTTTCATAAAAAGTATCCGTTGTATTGTTATCTGTCAGGGTCTGTTTTTCTTTCTTATTCATACAAAAGCCCCCCAGCATTGTTAAAAGCATAAAGTAGATGAATGCTTTCATTCGAAAAACTCTCCTTATAAAATATATGAACCGATTTTTTTTTTATAGACATCATTAAATTTTAAATCTATTATACATTCATTCTGAATTAATATTAATGATATTCAAAATCAGGTAATATATAACTTTGCGCATGCGCGCTTAACCATTGTTCATTCATTCTTCGTAATCTTTTGCTTAATATTGAGGCAAGATTAGTCATTATCCTGCACGCCAGATCGGTATGCTCCGACATTAAATTCATCAAATCATTACTGGAAATATATATTACGCGAACATTGCTTTTCGTGCGGGCTGTTGCGGAACGGCTGTTTTTTTCGACAAAAGCCATTTCGCCGAATATTTGTCCCTTCTTTACTGTTAATATCAATTTGGGAAACAAATGCGGGTCGGGCATCACCCGCCGCTCGATCAACACTTTACCCTCAGCTAAAATAAAAATTTTATCGCCAGGCACATTTTCCGAAAAAATTATTTCATCTTTGTAATAACGTTTTCCCCGGGCAATTTGAACAATCAACTCAAGGTCATGCTTTGTCAATCCCCGGGCGAACATTGAATTATTCAAATCATCATATACACTCATTTGATCGGAATCCATTTTTTTCTCTTTTTTAAACTTTACAATTTATCCATAATTATTATTCAGAAAATAATATGACGGTGATTTATTAAATCATAAATAATTATCCATATATTCCTTTAACACCATTTTATGGCTTGAAAATGCCATATTTTCAGGAAGATGGTCCAATCGGAAATATTTTGCCTCAATGGCGTCATCACCGGGTGTCAGGGAACCGCTTATTTTTTCTACTTTATAAATCACCAGCACTATATTCGAATTATGATCTTCACATGATCCGGTAACGCCCAAAAGTTTGGTAATGCGCGTCATGATACCGGTTTCTTCCCTGGTTTCTCTTACTGCGGCCTGTTCAGGGGTTTCATCATACTCTACGAATCCGGCCGGCAGACTCCAGAAACCCGCTTTGGGTTCGTATTTTCTCTTTACCAGCAATACCCGGCCATTTTCAACCAATACCACCGCGGCGGCGGGCGTCGGATTTTTATAATATATAAAACCGCAATTTTCACATACTTTTCTGTCCCGGCCCTCCCGGTATCGTACAACCAAAGAATGTCCGCAATTCGGACATATTTTATATTCCAATCGTCCTCCTGTTACTCACATGCATTTTTTATATATTCTTCAAGGGCGTCAACTATCGCGTCACTGCATTTATTCATATATTTTTCGGTATTAATCAGCATTTCTTCTTCGGGAAACATCATAAACGCCGGTTCGATCAGAATGGCCGGCATCTGTGTGGGTCTGCACATAGCAAGATTGTCATAGTACAGACCAAAATCGGCAAGTTTTATTTTTTTCAACAGCTTTTCCTGTACCCGTCTCGCCAACTCATAACTCTGCGGATGATAATAATATGTGCTCGTTCCATGGTGCCTGAAAGGATTGACGCCATCCGGAATGGCATTGTGATGCAGACTCAGCAGTATATCCGGGTTGATTATCTCTGCCATTTTTTTCCGGGCTCTTAATGAAATCCCCTCGTTGCCGGTCCGGGTATAAAACACAAAAGCGCCTTTTCCGGTCAATTTCTTACCCAGTACCTCCGCCAGTCTTAAATTTGCATCTTTTTCTGCCAGACCGGTCGGCCCGACGGCCCCCTGGTCCGGCGAATGTCCTGGGTCGAGCAATACGAAAATATTTTTGAGCGGAGATGACGGCCAGCCGAAAATTTGCGGTGACTTTTTTATATCGACGATAAAATGACCGTATTCATCGTAAAAGGCCTTGTAACCCCATTGATGATGTTGATTTAATTCAATTTTTAATTCGTATACCTCCGGAGCGGCTTGCGTCCAGCGGATATCCCTTATCAATGGGTCTTTGAAATCATGACGTATCCAGTCCGTATCGGAAATCACCCCGTAAAATAAAACGGTCAATGTTTGTGAGCGAATATCCTGTTCAATTCGAAAAGGAATCTTTTCTCCGGTAAAAATACGGACACGTGTTACTCTGCCCAAATCCTGAGTCCTGACAGCATTTACAATAACCTGCGGCGGTGCAGTTCCCTGAGGCAGTTCCCTGACATTCCATGACTGCACCCAGGCTTCCTCGGTCCCGGATAAACCGGCCCGGAGATACTCGCCTTTTTGCCCGGTGATCCGGAGTTTCACCCCTGCCGGTAAAAAATAATAATAACCGCAATTTCTTGCCGTCCGCAAAACGGTTTCATACGCTATAATTTCCGCCATCATGGGGATCCCGGAGTCAAAAATGTCCAGTGTCCCCTGCGCGGTTGATAATACCGTATCACCCGCGTCGTTTACAAGTTGAAAGGTTATACTGGCGCTTTCGCAACTGTCTCCCGGCTGTATCCGGTAACTGCCCCGGTATACGCCCTCGATATTTTCTCCGGCCGGCGGCAGGGCATCTCCGAAAACCGTTTCTCCCCAATAAAAATCCCGGTCCGGCGGAACCTCGGCCATTGGAATATTTTCCGCAACACCGTCAATGGAAAAGCTGGCCTTGCTTCCGGGTGTTCCCGTAAATGATACACGGAAAAGATCGCCCGCTGTTAATTTATAATCGGATGAAGGACGTTCCGTGCCGTTTTCGATTTTCAAAGTATCTTTCGTTACGGAATGGGGTAACGGTGTAATATAAACAAGGCGTCCGGTACGGACCGTATCCTTTTCGTTAAACACCAAACAATTGAAAAAGAAATCACCGCTTTTTATCGGCAAATATGCCAGAAACGAGCCATTCGGAAAAACTTTGATTTGCTCGCCGTTGATAATCAAATGACAATCTGCCGGTTGGATTTGTCCAAAAATAAACGCCGAATCCTTTGCCGCGGCGGAAAGAATGTCACCTTCCCGGGGATAAACGATATTTATCGTCACGGAATATACACTGCCATGTATAAAAACGATCAGAAAAAATACATATAACAGATTTTTCATTTTTTCATCCATACAAATTTATATTTGGCGTTTTTTAAGGAAACATTCTTAAATGGGTGATCATTCACACTAATTTCCGCTCCTGATCATCTCCATAAAGATATCTTCCAGCGATTCAGTTTTACCGGTTCGTTTATACAGGTTTTGCAGAGTGTCGTCAGCAATAATATTACCCTTATGGATCATGACAATTCGGGAACACAGTTTTTCCACAGTCTCAAGAATATGAGAAGAAAAAACAATGGTGGCGCCTTTTTCATGTTTCTGTTTCAGTATGTTTTTTAACCGGTAAATAATTTCCGGATCGAGCCCTCCGGTAGGTTCATCCAGCAATAATATATCCGGTTCGGGTAAAAAAGCCGCCGCTATTGAAATTTTTTTCTTCATGCCATGGGAATAATCAACGATCAATTCCTCCGACCTGTCCGCCATTTCAAATTCATCCAACAAAGACGTAATGCGAGAGGAAAGCGTGTTTTTATCCATGCTGCGAATCCGGCCGACAAAATCAAGATACTCAAAGCCTTTTAAATAATCGTATAATACCGGCGGCTCCGGCGAGTAACCGATGTGCCTTTTGGCCGCAACCGGGTCCTGATAAATATCGGTTCCGTTGACCGCAATTTCCCCGTTATCGGGCCGCACAAGGCCCATTATCGCTTTCAATAATGTTGTTTTGCCCGCTCCGTTGGGCCCGATCAATCCTACAAATTCACCCTTGTCAATATTCAACGACAGGTTATTCAAGGCTTTGACTTTGTCATAATATTTTGTTACACCGTTAATCCTGATCATCTAATACATCCACTGTTTTGAATCGTTTAAATACTCTGAAAACGGCAGCGTAGCCAAAAATTAAAAATCCGATTGTTAAAGGAGGAAAAAGCAGAGCCGTAAAAAAAATAGCGGCAATGATAATATATAAATTATACCAGGCAATTGCGTACCAGCTGAACGGATATGAATAAAGAGCAAAATTAGTTTGAAAATATATCAAAGTAAATGCAATAAACAACACAACTACCGTAGACGGTAAAATAATTTTCCACTCGAAACCAAATTTAAAAAATATAATGGTCAATCCCAAGATAATTAACCACAAAACAGGACAAAATCCGTTCCAGAATTTAGCCAGCCAGAATCTTTGCGCCGGGATCGGCAGTTGTTTGATTACCATCAGGTTTTCAACATATTTTTCATTAAATTTAAACGAAGCATTTGCAATAAGATAGGCAAATGCTATAACTATCGATGAAAACCACTGAATACCTTCGTTAATCACGGATAATTTGGAAATCCCGCCAATTAACACGATCAGAGATAATATAATATAAAAAACAAATATTTTATAAATCCTCAAAATATATATACAGTCCTTTTTTACTATGGCCTTGATCTTATTAGGGGTGAATATCAAATAAAAATCTAAAAGTTTTCCCATAGATTTCAACTGTGATCTCTGCGGTTTTAATAAAAGATATTCAGGTTGTCGTAAAAATTTTGCCGCTAAGATCCGGGCTGCGAGTATATAGAAAAAAACAATCAAAAGCGGTAATCCAGCCCCAAATAATAATTGAAATACTTGATGACGAATTTTCCCCGTGTTGATGATAACCATTATAACCAGTATAATTATAACAATACCGGTAAAGACATGCCAGTAATTAAAATTATTCAAATTAAACAGCAATAAAAAAACCGTAAATGCCGACATCAATACAAATAAAAAGACACATGTAAGAACAATAAACAACAAAACAAATTCGGAAACGGGCATTTTTATAGAAAGCGCAAAAATAAAAAACAAGACAATCCAAAAAGGATAAAGCAACAAGTAAGGAAGAAATAAATCCCATATCTTTGATATGGCAAAATCGAGGTGGGTAACAGGCAATGAAAACAATGTTTCACTATTAACATTATGAATCCGTTTTTTCGCAGTCAAAAATCCACTCAAAAAAAGCAATATTAATCCTGTTACTATGATAGAATTATAATATGACCATATAAATTCGATGCTATTCTTATCCGATGCTCCTTCGATCCTGACTTTAAATAAATGGAGTATATAAAAACACAAAAACCCGGTGAAAAGAATAATTTCAATCCGGGTTATAACATCAAAACGTGTGCGTATGAAATTTTTAATTGCTTTGAATTTAAAAATCAAAATAGTAAGAAAATACGTCACTCTACATCCTTGTCTTTAGTTATAAGAATATTAAATTATTCATACACGATTTCATTGAAAATACATGGAATAATCTCAATATAGATTGGGATATTTTTTTTAACCATTCAAATTCTCTTTATGTTCCCCCGTGAATCATTCTATTACTATATCATTTAATGAGCACTGCTATTGATTTTCTAAAAAAGTCATACCGGGATGTAAATTCATCATTAAAAATGATAAAATAATGAAATTGCCATTATTCCGACACCATCATAATATAGCTACAATCCGGTTAACTTATAATGTACTCTCAGGTATCCGGATCTTAACATATTATTATTTTTAAAAGTTA
>JAFGSB010000044.1 GCA_016934825.1 Candidatus Zhuqueibacterota bacterium | reverse complement strand
CGAAATTTAATATAACCAATGAGTTGATAGATGTCCATTTTTATTTTAAGTTATTTTTGTTACCAACTAATTCTTAGTTGAACCATATATGTTAACCGGCCACCGGAGTTCCTCCTTTTACAAAAAAGATTTGTAATTATGTCGATAATTTAGCATATTCAATCAATTGTACATGATCGACGGACATCCGAACCTGTTATGAGTTTCAAAAGCAATATAATTAAATAAATTATATTTATACATATCAGGATCTGACAAGGTACCCAAAAACATTAATAACACAAAAGCAAAAGACAGCAAGGCCGGATTCAAACCGGACCGGGACAATAATCATTTTAAATAAACAGGTAACTGTTCATCAAACGACAGACCGTTCAAACTTACGAAAATAATCCGTTTCTGTTTTTTAATAATCCCCGGAGACAATAATGCAGGAAAATTTGATTTTATGTGACGCCCATGTTCATATCTATCCTCAATTTGATTTAACGAACGCCATTAAAAATAGTATTTCGAATTTCACGAAAATAGAAAAAGTAAAACACCTACAAAATGAAAGCATTAAAGTGTGGCTCCTGACCGAAGGGCAGGATTATGATTTTTTCACCAGGCAATACACTTTAAATAATGACTATGTGATCAAAAAGACAGGTGAAAATGAATCATTAATAATTATCAACAAACACACGGACAAACCTCTTTTATATATAATAGCGGGAAGACAGGTTGTTACCCGGGAAAAACTTGAAATATGCGCGCTTGCAACACAATACAATCAAAAAGACCGCACATTAAACACCCGCGATACGATCAAAAGTGTTCTGGATTTTGGCGGGATACCGGCCCTGAATTGGGCGCCTGGCAAATGGTTCTTTTCCCGCGGAAAAATTGTCCGTGATGTGATTGAAAACAGCAATCCGGAATCATTGCTGATTAGCGAAACAACCATGCGGCCGACAATCTGGCCCACCCCGTCGTTAATGAAAATCGCCATCAAGAAAGGATATAAAGTCATCGCCGGTTCCGATCCCCTGCCGTTCATGAAAGAAGAAAATTTAATCGGAAGCTATTGCACCCTGTTAACCGGCAAATTTGATCCTGAAAAACCGGCGGATTCACTGCGTAAACTATTGCTCTCTTCTGCAGATATAAAACGCTTTGGTAAAAGAAGCGGGCCGCTTACTTTTACCAAAAGACAATTCAATATCATGTTATATAATAAAATGCCCCGGAAAACCTGATTTCCGATAAATTATTTGAATAATTTTGTTTCTTCCAGTCCCTTACCCAGTTGAATGAATTGGTCGGTAATACCCTTTGTATTAGACAGAATACTGAGATACAACAAGCTTTGCCGGGTTTTAACATTACCCTTCCTGATTCTTTTTAACTGGGTTTTATTTAGATGACGTATAAAGTCCTTTACATCCGTCCCTTTGGCCAGAGCTGCCGGAATTAATTTTATGTTCTTTTCAACTACCGCTTTATCAATCATTTCTAAAAAATTATTGAATATTTTTTTCAAATCATCCAATTCCTTCAATTGATTTTCAAGCAAACCTGTATGGTGATTTTCCACATGGGTCAGACAAATTTTATTCAACTCGCGCATCCGGCGGCTGGACTCTTTCAATGCGCTAAGTATTTCCGGGCTGATCTCGATTTCGGATTCGGCTCCATGCATGTGCAACAGGTTTAATAATTTACCGACCAATTTATTCGCGGTCTTTTCTATCTTTTTGGCATCTTTTGAGGCCGTTTTTAATTTTTCCCGTTTTTGTTTTGCCAGACCGGCAAAAGTGTCTTCATAATTGCCCTCGATTCGTTTAAGGTATTTATCCAGATTGAAAATAATTTTTTCAAATGCGGCATCGGGTGAAGTTTCAACCGCTTCATGTTCCACTTCTTCCGCTTCAATTTCCTGTTCCCGTTTTTTATGTAAGATAAAAGTATTGACGACAAAATAAACGGCAAATAAAAGAAGCAAAATAATAGCCGGTAATCTGAAATAATAAATTAATAATGCAAAAATTAAAGAGACAGTAAAAGCCATAAATGCGGTAAAAAACCAGCCGCCGATAACTGTGAGAACACCGGTAA
Organism: Candidatus Zhuqueibacterota bacterium; assembly: GCA_016934825.1. Classification (GTDB taxonomy): domain Bacteria; phylum Zhuqueibacterota; class Zhuqueibacteria; order Residuimicrobiales; family Krinioviventaceae; genus Fontivivens. The sequence continues at coordinate 6,417 of JAFGSB010000044.1, read as the reverse complement.
TTCTGTAAACAGCGCTGTCCCTCCCCCAGGCCCTGTCCGACAATGAAGTCCCCATTGCAACCATAAAAGTAACATACGTTGTGGAAAGCGGCAATTTTAATGATGTGGCAAAAGATATCAAGGTGCTTGCGACAACCAGGTTTGTGGAAGCACGCAAAAGATCAAAAGCGGATTTTTCTTTTACCTTTTTTTTCTGTCCCGACACCTGTTCAAAACGTTTGTTAATTTTACTCCTCAATGATATCGGTGTAATTTTATTGAATCCTTCAGACAGCGAAAGAGACATTCTGACAATTACTCTCGAAAGGGCCGAAGATTCAAAACGCTCATCACCTTCCTCATCCTGCCTGCCGAGGCCGATTTCCGTTTGCGTTACGGTTCGCGCTTTTTTGGATAGCCAGAGTGTCACGACCATGACAAATCCGGCTAACAGCAACATCCAGGTATCTGCTTTTTCTTTTGCCCTCAGAGCTTCCATCGTCGCGAAAAGAGGATCCCCGGTGCTTTGTTTTGCGATTGTAAACGCCTTGAAACCGGCAAGTGGTACACCAATAAAATTCACAAGATCGTTTGCGGCAAACGCCATGGCAAGCGCTCCGGTACCTATGATAACAATTGGTTTTAAAATATTGATCCGTGTGAATAATAATAATGTCTGAAAAATAACAGTGAAAAAAACAAAATTTATGAACAAAATGAATACCGTGTTTGTTTGTATCCAGTTTAAAGTTTCGTCGGAAAGAAAAGAGGCTCCGCTTGAGCCTTTAATCAATATAAAATAAGTGATTGCGGTTAAAGCAAAACCGCCCCATAATCCGCCATACCTTTTCATCCGATTCTCAAAATCAAATGTAAATATCAGGCGTGTAAAAAACTGTATAATGGCCCCGAAACTGAAAGCGACAATTATCGATAGAAGAATACCGGATATAATGGCCAGCGCTTTTGCGGAATTGATATAATTTATCAATTCGGAAAAATCTTGTCCGGCATGTATTATTTTAACTACCGATACCGCAACGGCGGCGCCCAATAATTCGAAAACAATTGATACGGTTGTTGACGTCGGCAAGCCAAAAGTATTAAATAAATCCAGTAATATGATGTCCGTTAGCATAACTGCAAGAAATATAATGATCAATTCGCTCATAATAAAATGTTCCGGATGAAAGATGCCTTTTCTGGCAACTTCCATCATGCCGCTGGAAAAAGTTACACCCAGTAAAATGCCCAGACTGGCAATAATCATAATGAACCAGCGGGGCGCAACCTTTGAACCGATTGCCGAATTCAAAAAGTTCACAGCATCATTACTTACCCCAACCACCAGATCAGAAACAGCTAAACCAAAAAGTACCACAACTGCAAACAAATATAATTCCATGGTGTCTTCTCTTTTTTCTTTTCTAGTTCGATTATATTATTAATGAACCGTTTTAATTAAAATTATAAGAAACAACATTATAATCAGCACAATTGAAAAAATCTGGCTTATCTTCAATTAATAATTATATGGATTTTTATTCATTCTTGATATATTTACCCATTATAACTATTATAGTTTTTAATTTATTCATTCATTATTAATCTAATATTAATTTAATGTTAAGAAATTGTTAAGACTTTATACCTTGACATAATGAAAAAAACATCTTAATTTATTACAATCATATTTTTTTCAATAAAAAATCTTGAAAAATTTTATAATGGCGAAAAAAATATTAATCGTCGATGACGAAAAAGACATTATTGATCTTTTAAATTTCAACCTTCGTGCGGAAGGGTATGAAACCATAAAAGCCCAGGATGGCGATCTGGCCATAGAAAAAGCCAAAAATGAGCTGCCCGATCTTATTATTCTGGACATTATGCTTCCCGGAAAAGACGGCTGGGAAGTTCTGCGTGAATTACGGAACAATCCAAAAACATCAGGTATTCCGATCATTTTTCTAACAGCCAAAGATAGTGAAATCGATGAGGTTGTCGGGCTCGAGCTGGGTGCGGAAGATTACATTGTAAAACCAATTAGTATAAGAAAATTCCTTGCCAGGATTAAAAAAGTTCTTAAAAAACCGGTACTGCCCACGCAGCGTGACGATGAGAAGATAAAGATCGGAAATCTTGAAATTGATCCGTCAAGCTATATGGCTAAAGTCGGTGGAATAGACACCGCCCTGACAAAAAAAGAATTTGATATTCTTTATTATCTATCCAGAAGACCCGGCCGGGTTATTACCAGAAAAATTTTACTGGATGAAATTTGGGACAATAATGTTGTTGTCGTAGACCGAACGATTGATGTTCACATTCGCAAAATACGTGAAAAACTGGGGATTGAAAACAGCGACCTGATTGAAACTATAAAAGGGGTTGGATATCGTTTTAAAGCCGAAAAATAGTCCGTTATGAAAATTTCTCTTCGTAAAAAACTGATCTTCCTCAACCTGTCTCTCCTTTTTTTTGTAACAGTTGCCGCCAGTGTTATCTCCACATATGAAATACAAAAATATTATAAAACGCAAATACTGGAACAAATGAGCACTCAACTGGAGGAGCTCGAATATTTACTGGCAAATACGGAGTTGGCGGACCTGAGCCAAAACCTGTTATTCAATTTTGTTCAGCAGACACAGATGCGAATTTCTTTGATCGATTCCCTGGGAATAGTCATTTTTGATTCAAATGTATCCCGGGATTCCTTGCGGTTCCTCGAAAATCACTACACGCGACCGGAAATACAAATGTCCTTAACCAAAAAGATCGGCTATGATAAACGAAACAGCGCCTCGATCCATAAACCCATGTTCTACACAGCCAAAGTGTTTGACAGAAAATCCGCAACCGGGAATCCTTTATTGGAAAAAATTTATTTTATACGTCTGGCTATCCCCCTTAAAAAAGTGAAAGATGTTCAAAAAGCCGTCTTTTGGAAAATTTTCAGCGGAGGCGCTCTTGCCCTTGTTTTGGTGGCATTTATAAGCTACTTTTTTGCAAACCGGTTAACTTTTCCCATTCATAAATTATCCGTGGTGGCTGAATCGATAAAAAAGGGTAACCTCGAAGCGCATTTTGAACATAATAAAGAGGATGAACTCGGCGAACTGGCCGATTTACTCAATCAAATGCTCGATAAATTAAGGGATGACCTTGTTCAGCTTCATAAACTTGAAAAAATGCGCACCCAGTTTTTGGGAAATGTCTCCCATGAATTACGCACTCCGATCTTTGCCGTACAGGGGTACCTGGAAACCCTGATACAAATGAAAAAGGTTGAACCCAAAAAACAAAAAAAATTCATAAAAAAAGCCTATCGCCAGACCGCCCGGTTAAACAGTCTGCTGACCGATTTGATCGATATATCCCGGATCGAATCGGGCGAAATGAAAATGATCTTTAGAAATTTTAATCTGTCAAAATGGTTAAATAAAATAATCGATGATATGAAGGAAACGGCCCGGGAAAATAATGTTATACTTGCTTTTGTAAATAAAAATGACAAAAATACTTTTGTGATAGGCGACAAAAACAGGTTAAAACAGGTCATTTTAAACTTGGTCAATAACGCCATTAAATATAATATCCCGGAAGGACGGGTCAATGTGGGTTATGAACAAAATGGGGATCAAATCACCATATTCGTCAGTGATACGGGCAGGGGTATCTCGAAAGAGCACATCAACAGAATATTTGAACGATTCTACCGGGTCGACAAAGAACGTTCAAGAGACGTCGGCGGGACCGGGCTGGGACTCGCAATCGTCAAACATATTGTCGAAGCCCATGACAGCCGTATCTTTGTGAAAAGCGAAGTGAATGAAGGAACAACTTTTAGTTTCAGTCTTAACAGGGCGGATCAATAATACTTTTAAATATAATATGTCTTGAATTTACAAATATGAGTACATCTTTAGAACAAAAAACGGTTGCAGTGGCGATGAGCGGCGGCGTGGACAGTTCAGCGGCGGCACTGCTGCTGTTACGGCAGGGATACAAGGTTTTCGGCATGACCATGCTGCATTTCGATTCGGTCTGTAATAAAGGGGAGCTGGCCGTAACGGACGCGCGTAAGGTGTGTAAAAAATTAAATATCGAACATTTTGTAATCGAGATAAAAAAAGAGTTTTCCGCTTCGGTTATCAATGATTTTATTTCCGAGTATATATCCGGCAGAACCCCGAATCCCTGCGTGCGCTGCAATCCCCGGATCAAGTGGGGTGTGCTCCTGCAAAAAGGGATCGAACTGGGCGCGGACATGTTCGCCACGGGGCATTACTGTTCTGTTGATTTTAACAAAGAAAATCAGCGCTACTGTTTGATCAAATCCGAAAATCAACAAAAAGATCAATCCTATGCGCTGTGGAGTCTAAGCCAGCCGCAACTGGCAAAAACCATTTTTCCCCTCCATAATATGGTAAAACCTCGGGTGCGGGAATTGACAGCGGAAGCGGGGCTGGAGGTTGCCGGTAAAAATGAAAGCCAGGAAATATGTTTTATTGAAGACGACGACTATAACCGGTTTATCACCGAGTATCTGCGGCAGCAGGGAAAAGATATCCCGGCTGGCGAGATCATCGATATGTCCGGTAAAGTGATCGGACAACACAGGGGATACCCGTTTTATACGATAGGCCAGCGCAAAGGTCTGGGGATCGCTCTGGGCCGCCCGGTATACGTCGCCGAGATCGACGCGGAAAACAACCGGATCCGCATCGGCGAGAAAGAGGACCTGCTGTCAAGCGGGCTGACCGCCGCGGAAGCCAACTGGGTCTCGGTCGCCCTGCCGCCGCTGGGGCTTCCGGTTACGGCGCACATTCGTTATAACGACCCGGGATACCCGGCAGTCATCGAAACCGCAGATGATCACAATTTCACAATCCTTTTTGCCGAACCCCGGCATTCCGTCACCCCCGGACAATCGGCGGTGTTGTATGACGGTAATAAACTTGTCGGCGGCGGTATTATACAAAACGCTATAAAATGAGAGGATTTTCTATATGAAACGCTTGTTTGTTCTACTATGTCTTGTCTTAGTGACAGCCTGTTCCACGTATCAAAGTCAATATGAGATAAGAATAAAAGCCGGAAACTTTGACCGCACGCCGTCCCCTGTTTTTGTTGATATATCCCTTCCGGCGGTGGACGCGACCGCGCCGGTCTGTTTGTCGGACGGTAAAACAAAAATACCAGGCCAGATCGAAAATATGGGCAAGGGAATAGCCCGCGTCTGGTGGATTACAGGTCAACTTGAAGCCGGTGAAGTTAAAGATTACACCCTGTTCATCGGCAAAAAATGCGGCAAACAGGATTTTCAATGGACCGACGAAGCCGGGTTTTCTACATTACTGACATATAAAGAAAAACCTGTTTTTAAGTATATGTACACCCCTTTTGATCCGCAGGATATTATGAACACCCAGAAACCGTACCATCACGTTTATTCGCCGGACGGGGGTGAACTCATTACAAAAGGCGACAGCGGCGGTTTGTATCCGCACCATCGGGGTATCTTTTTCGGTTACAGGGAGACGACGGTTTACGACAGTCTTTACAACACCTGGTATTCCGATAAGGGCGAACATACTATTCATAAAACGTTTATCAGCAGGATGGCCGGCGCCGTGTTCGGCGGGCATATGTTGAACATCGACTGGAACGACCGCTCCGGAGAACCGTTTTTAACCGAGACCCGGACAATTCTCGCATTTAAACTACCGGACGGCACGACATTGATCGATTTTAATACCCTGCTGGAAACGCCGCGCGACCCGGTATTGCTCGACGGCGATCGCCAGCACGGTGGCGTGCAATTCCGCGCCGTTCAGGAAGTTGCGGATCATGACAGCGCTACCCGCTTCCTGAGGCCGTCCAAATGGAGCCAAATACCGGAGGACCAGGAATATAACGGCGACGATTTCTCCAATGTGCCATGGGACGCGATGCAATTTAACATCGGCGACAACAAATATACCGTTGTTTATTTTTCCGACGTGAGTAATCCCGATAACAGCGACTTTTCCGAACGGCAGTACGGCCGGTTCGGCGAATTTTTCCCGTTCAAGGTTACGTCCGAAGACCCACTGCGGGCGCACTACCGGTTCTGGATCATCAACGGACATGATATCACCCGGGAAGAAATCGAAAAACGTTACAAGAACCTGCAAGAGCCCATCGAAATCAATGTAATCAATTAGGTAAAAAATGTGCGGCGCGGGCGCGTCGCACATTATTCCGAAACCCGAAATACCCGGAGTGCTGTCCCTTTATGGACAGCCGCGAGTCGACAGACTCGCTCCAAAAATATTATTTATACACGCGTCGCATAAAGGCGACGCACTCCAATAAACTTTACAGTCATCCGCAAGGGCTCCCGTCCTTGCGGATGATTGATTTTTTTGCTTTTGATCGCGCCGGGCTTGT
>JAFGSB010000043.1 GCA_016934825.1 Candidatus Zhuqueibacterota bacterium | reverse complement strand
TAAAAGTCAATAATTTTACCCAACATTATCCAGTTGACATAACACTAGTTATCACAAATTTGGCTTATTATATTCTTGGGATGGCACAAAAAATTATGGAATTAAATATCAACTTTGTGATGCAGGTGTTGTTTACTATACACCAAATGTTGATTTTGGTTATTCAGTTACTTCAATAGATAGTGTACAACTTTCTTTATTAGTTTCAAATAGTGGTACAACAAATTACAATGGACAAATTGAATTAAAATTAAAGAATGTTGATACAAATGAAAACTACAATATTAGAACTGTTAATATAACGGTACAAAGCAATACTTCTAATGTATTTATTCCACTATTAGGAAACATAGCAACAACATATCAGGAATGGAATAGTTATTATAGTATACCTTATAATACTGAAAGTAATATTAGTAATGGCATTGACGATGACCTTGATGGTTTGATTGATGAATCAATTTATCCTATTCAATATTCATTGAATGATAAAATTTCCGGTTTGTACAAACTTATAGCTTATTTAAAAAACAATGTTACCTCTACAATTGAAGATAGTTGTTTGTTTTATTTTCAACTACAAGAATCTGGTAGTATTGCTACACCAACGTTTGTTCCACCTGCAGGAACATATAGTACAGCACAAGATGTTTACATCGAATGTACTACTCCTGGTGTAAGTATTTATTATACAATAGATGAAAGTGACCCTGATGAAAGTGACATTCCTTACACAGGGCCAATTCACATTACCAATCCTTGTACAATCAAAGCAAAAGCATATAAAGTTGGCTGGGAGCCAAGTGACGTGGCTGAAGCTCATTATGACGGTTCTTTACCCGTACAGTTATCAAACTTTAGTGCTGGTTCAAGTAAAGAATATGGTGTTATCATATCATGGTCTACTGAAAGCGAAATTGATTGTCAAGGTTTTCACATCTGGAAAAGTACAGATGAAAATATTGGTTATGAAAGAATATCCGAAACAATCATTCCATCACAGGGCAACAGCACACCCCATCAGGAATACTCTTTTAATGACCGTAAAGTAAAGGACAATATTTTATATTGGTACAAGATTGAAGAAATATCAACAAATGGAAATAGTGAATTTTACGGGCCGATTTCTGTTTCCGGCGTTAACCCGGTACCCGATGATTTTGCCCTGATGCAAAATTATCCGAATCCGTTCAATCCGGAAACGACCATCGAATTTAATATCCCGAAAGATACAGATGTGAAATTGTTGATATATAATCTAAACGGTAAAGTTGTGAAAACTCTGCTGAACTCGTTTACGGTCGCCGGGTATTATAAAATGACCTGGAATGGTCTTGACGATTATTCCACCCAGGTTTCAAGTGGTGTGTATTTTTTAAAATTAATCACTGCGGATTTTAGTGATATGCGTAAGATTATGTTAGTCAGGTAATTTCATTACAGGAATATTTTCGTTTTATATCCAAACATAGCTGTAATTTCAAGCTCCAACAACCATACTCTGTCATTTCGAGGAGCGCAGCGACGAGAAATTTTTAACCTTTAATTGTTACGTATCGCGTCAAATCAAATCAAAGATTTCTCCCTCCGGTCGAAATGACAGAGCTTGTCGCGTAGTGAGAGCTGAGAACGAAATGTGCCAAATGCGGTTCCAGCCACCCATAGTCTGTCATTTCGAGGAGCGAAGCGACGAGAAATCTTGAAACCTTTTAAAATATCCATTCGCACAAAACAATTCAAGATTTCTCACTGCGTTCGAAATGACAGATTTGAGTATTTTGGCAGGGCGGGAATAAAGTAATAAGAAATCTTATGTCCAAAACAGAATTGTATTATGTATATTTTATGGCAAACTGGAATAACAGGGTCCTGTATATTGGGGTAACCAACAGTCTTGAACGCAGATATTTTGAACACAAATATAAAATAACAAATGGATTTACAGCAAAGTATAATGTCAATAAATTGGTATATTTTGAGGAATATGATGACATCCGGGATGCCATAGCAAGAGAGAAACAATTAAAAAAATGGCGTAGAGAAAAAAAGAATAAACTGGTTGAATCAATGAATCCGGGATGGAATGATCTGTTAGCTGATTTGTACCAGGATTTCTCCCTGCGGTCGAAATGACAGATACTTTCGTTTAGGAAAATATGGAGCGCAGTAGTGAAAAACCATATCCTAACAACACCCACTCTGTCATTTCGAGGAGCGCAGCGACGAGAAATCATAAAAGCCTGATGTTAATTAAGGCTGGTCATGTATGACTCATTAAAAAAGTCGCACGTAAATTGAAAATCCGTGTTCGATCCGTGTTTCATCTGTGGCAAAAAAACAAATTTTCAGCCACTGATCCACACAGATGAACACGTATATAAATATGTGCGCCGCACTTCAAATGCGTCGCACCTGAAAAACCCTCTCGAACATCCTACTCAATCTCTTTATGATACTCCTGCAGCGATTTGACTTCGGCTTTGCCGCTTTTCACCGCGGCGATGCCGATGGCCGCGGCGCGAGCCGCGGTGGTGGTGGTGATATAGGGTATTTTGTAACTGATCGCCGCCTTGCGCAGGTAGGAATCGTCCATCTCGCTCAGTTTGCCTTTGGGGGTATTGACGATCAACTGTATCTCGCCGTTCTTGATGGCGTCGGCGATGTGCGGCCGGCCCTCGACCAGCTTTTGCACACGCTGCGATTCAATGCCGTTTTCCGCCAGGAACTTTTGCGTGCCGGTGGTCGCCAGGATTTTAAATCCCAGGTCTTTGAACCGTTTCGCCGCGTCTAAAATGCCGTCTTTGTCCCGGTCTGCAATGGTGATCAGCACCGCGCCTTTTGTCGGCAGTGCGCCGCCGGCGGCTTCCTGGGATTTGAATACGGCCAGTCCGAACGAATCCGCCATACCCAGCACTTCGCCGGTGGAGCGCATCTCCGGCCCCAGCACCGGGTCGACTTCCGGGAACATGTTGAACGGGAACACCGCTTCCTTAACGCCAAAATGTTTGAATTTCCTGTCCTTTAAACCAAAATCAGCCAGTTTTTTACCCATCATGATCTGCGTCGCGATTTTGGCCATGGGGATATTGCACACCTTGGACACCAGCGGCACGGTCCGTGAGGCGCGGGGATTGGCTTCGAGGATATACACCACGTCGTCGGCGATGGCGTACTGAATGTTCATCAAACCGACCACATGCAGTTCCGTGGCGATCTGCCGGGTGTAACGGTAAATGGTTTTCAGGTGTTCTTCCCTGATGCCCACCGTCGGGATGACGCACGCCGAGTCCCCGGAATGGATGCCGGCGTATTCGATATGCTCCATGATGGCCGGGACAAACGCGTCAGTGCCGTCGGCAATGGCGTCGGCTTCGACTTCGATGGCGTTCTCCAAAAACTTGTCGATCAGGATCGGCCGTTCCGGGGACACGTCAACGGCCGCCTCGATGTATTTTTTCAGCATGTTTTCGTCCAGTATAATCATCATGGCCCGGCCGCCCAGAACGTAGGAGGGACGCACCATTAACGGGTAGCCGATCTTTTTCGCGATCTCCAGCGCTTCCGGCAGGGTGCTGGCCATGCCCGAATCCGGTTGCGGGATGCCCAGTTTTTGCATGATCTTGCGGAACCGGTCTCGGTCCTCGGCCAGGTCGATGGTTTCCGGCGTGGTGCCCAATACGTGAACCCCGTTATCGGCCAGTTCGGCGGCAATGTTCAGCGGCGTCTGCCCGCCGAACTGGACGATAACGCCTTCCGGTTTTTCCTTGTTGTAAATGCTCAGCACATCTTCCACGGTCAATGGTTCGAAATACAATTTGTCGGATGTGTCGTAATCCGTGGACACGGTTTCCGGGTTGCAGTTGATCATAATGGACTCGTAACCCGATTCCCTGATCGCGAACGCCGCGTGCACGCAGCAATAGTCAAATTCTATGCCCTGGCCGATGCGGTTGGGGCCGCCGCCCAGCACCATGATCTTTTTTTGATCGCTGACGCTGACTTTATCTGGCGCGTTATAGGTCGAATAGTAATAGTCCGCGTTTTCCACGCCGCTCACCGGTACGGGCTCCCACGCCTCCGCCGCTCCCAGTGACAGGCGTTTTTCGCGAATACCCTTTTCCGGAATATTCAAAAGTTTGGCAAGGTATTTATCGGCAAAGCCGTCCTTTTTGGCGCGAATGAGCAGGTCGTCCGGCGGCAGGCCGCCCTTGTATTTCAGGATGTCAGTTTCCAGTTTTACCAGTTCCCGCATCTGTTCGATGAACCAGGGTTTGATGTGAGTCAGCCGATACAGTTTTTGGGTGTCCGCGCCCTTGCGTAACGCCTCATACATGATGAACTGGCGTTCGCTTGTTGCCGTACTCAGCATTTTATATAATTCGTCCAGGGATTTCCGGTTAAAATCTTTGGCGAATCCCAGCCCGTAGCGGCCGATTTCCAGAGAGCGGATGGCCTTTTGCAGGGCCTCCTTGTAATTCTTGCCGATACTCATCACTTCGCCAACGGCGCGCATCTGCGTGCCCAGTTTGTCCTCGACGCCCTCGAATTTTTCAAAGGCCCAGCGGGCGAATTTGACGACAACATAATCGCCGTACGGTTCGTACTTTTCCAGTGTCCCCTTGCGCCAGTAGGGAATTTCGTCCATGGTCATACCCCCGGCCAGCAGGGAGGATACAAAAGCAATCGGGAATCCGGTGGCTTTGGATGCCAGCGCGGACGACCGCGAGGTGCGCGGATTGATTTCTATTACCACAACGCGGCCGGTTTTGGGATCGTGGGCAAACTGGATGTTGGTGCCGCCGATCACCTCGATGGCCTCAACAATATCGTAAGAATATTTTTGCAGCCGTTTTTGCAGTACGGGATCGATGGTCAGCATGGGCGCGGTACAGTATGAATCGCCGGTATGAATTCCCATTGCGTCGACGTTTTCGATGAAACAGACGGTGATGATCTGGTTTTTGGCGTCGCGAACAACTTCCAGTTCCAGTTCTTCCCAGCCCAGCACCGATTCTTCGATCAGCACCTGGTTGACAAGGCTGGCAGAGAGTCCCCTCGCGGCAATAGTCTGTAATTCTTCAACGTTGTAAACCAGTCCGCCGCCGGTGCCGCCCATGGTATACGCCGGACGGATGACAACCGGGTAACCCAATTCTTCGGCTGTTTTTTCCGCTTCCTCTACCGAATTGACCGCTTTACTGCGGGGCGTTTCGATGCCGAGTTTGGTCATGGTGTTTTTAAAAGCGGTGCGGTCCTCGCCGCGTTCGATGGCGTCGATGTTCACGCCGATGACTTTGACGCCGTATTTTTGTAAAATACCCCGTTTTGCCAGTTCCGATGACATATTCAATCCGGTTTGACCGCCCAGGTTCGGCAGCAGCGCGTCGGGACGTTCCTTTTCAATAATTTTGGCGAGATAATCGATATTGAGCGGCTCAATGTAGGTGATGTCGGCCATTCCGGGATCGGTCATGATCGTCGCGGGATTGGAATTGACCAGAATTATTTTATAACCCAACGACCGCAGGGCTTTGCATGCCTGGGTTCCAGAATAATCGAATTCGCACGCCTGACCGATTATGATCGGTCCCGAACCTATAATCATCACTTTATTTATGTCATCTATTTTCGGCATTTTAACTCCTTTTGTGTAATATTATTTAAAGATAAATTAAATTTCCATTATTTTGCGGAATGAATCAGGAGGATATACACTTTTCCTGTTTAAAACCGCAGGACAAATCGGTCAAAAAATATAAAAAAACGTATGCCCGACCGGGATAATGAAAAATGTGAAAGCGAGAGCACATTTGCTGGATCGTTCTTTAAATAATAATTATACCGACGGTAAAATGCAAGCGGAAAGTGATGAAAATTTTAAAATGTACGGCCGGTTTTCAATTAAATTTCATATGTGAGTATTATATTGCTATCCGAAAAAGGTTGATTTTATTACATTTTCATGTATATTATTTAATATACCATACATATTCATCCGTGGAGTATAATGATATGGAAGATATGCTATTCCGGCTCAATCTGCTCTACACTGTGCTGTTAAGAAACCGGGGAATCGATACCGCCTTCCGGAAAGAATGGGCTATGTCCAACCCCCCCCGGCGGCGAAAACGGATTTCTGTTGCTGATTTTCCCGTTATTGTTTACCGTTCTGTATGGGCTGGTGATGGTATACCGGCACTCTTTTGCCGGATTGATATTTACACAAATCCTGTGTTTCGGCGGTTTGTTCGTGTATACGGCGCACAAGTGGTTTATCAAAAAGGATCGAATTGAATTCAAAACACCTGTATCTTTATGCTATATTTTTAAGTTTTAGTGTCCATTATTGTGGCTAAATTACCATTTAACTGTTTTCGATTTAAAGCTAATTAATTTTAGAGTGATACCTTAACGTTGATTAACAAAATGAAATTTTGTAATATTTATAAAAGAAGCAAAACAACAAGGAGGCCATAATGCAGTTCATAATTATTGCTTATGATGGTAAGGACGAAGGCGCACTACAGCGCAGGTTGGCCGTACGCGATGCGCATCTGCAATCAGCGCAAAAAATGTATGAAAGCGGGAAATTGTTATACGCGGCCGGCATTTATGATGATGGCGGCTGGTTGTCCGGCTCCATGATGATTTTTGATTTCCCGTCCCGGAAAAAGCTTGATTCATGGCTGAAAACTGAACCCTATGTCACTGGAAATGTGTGGAGAGAAATTAAAATTAACCGGGCGCAGGTTGCCCCTTTTTGTACGGGTAATAAGTGATTTTAACGTAACTTTAAATAGAAATTTTCCCCCCGGTTCTGTAGCAGGTGTTTTAAGTATTCCGGCTGTTTTGGAATATTTGGTTAGATTTATTAATCAATTTTACCGGTGTCCGATTGACGGACACTATTAACTGTTACGGCTAACAAGATAAATGATTAACAATTTATTTCTAACAAATTAATATTCATATCATTTTCGAAAACTAAATAATAATTATTATTGAGTGTCGTGTCCGGATTTAATCGGAAACGGGTAAATTAATTTAGTGGAAGAATAATGAAGAAAAACAAATTGAGTTTATGGTTGCCGTTAATCGCGGTATTGATAATGCTTTTACCAGCCTGTGGGAAAAAGAAAATTCAGATACCGTTTTACCGGCTCGACGTTCGGGTTGAACCATCTTCCGGAAAGATAGAATGTAACGTCAACATCCGGCCGGCGCCGGATTCCTGCTTTTACCTGGACGGGGACCTGCAAATCAACAGAATAAAAGCCGGCGGGGAGGAAGTTCCTTTTCGCCGTGAATCCTCCTCAAAGGTCGTTATGGATGGATTAAAACACGATAATCTTCAAATAGAATACAGCGGATTCCTGAATAACGTTATGTCCGGCGTGAACATGGTCAATCCCGACCTGGTGGAACTTGCACTGTATGCCACCTGGTTTCCCATTTTGGAAGGCGGCGCCCTGTTCGAGTTCGAGCTGAACGCCGATCTTCCGTCGGACTTTATCACCATCACCAATGGTCGCCTGCAACAAAAAAGACAATATGATAATCGTATGCTGACGGCCTGGGTTTCATTCAAACCCGGTTTTGATATCGTGCTGCTTGCATCCCCGCATTTGCGGCAGGTGAGTGAAAATCAAAATAATACAAATGTGGAAATCTATTATAGTAAATTACCCCGTGATTATATTTTGGCCAAAAAGGACAGCCTGATCAGCGGAATGGCCCAATTCACGACATTTTACGGCCCCCCGCGGGTAAAGGGACATTTGCGGTATGTTTATTCACCCCGAAGCGGATGGGGTTATTCTCGGATTCCCCTGTTTGTTGTTTCGGAGGAATACGCGCTGTCGTTACTGCAGGAGGAATTCGGACAGGCCAGGGATTTTCACGGCGCAGCTCATGAGATGGCCCATTTTTGGTGGAGCATTGCACCGACGAACACCCCGGACGACTGGATCAATGAAGGTCTGGCCGAGTATTCCGGTTTTCGTCTTTCGGAAGCCTGTTTCGGCCGGGAATTCGCCGATCTGCTTGTACGTGAGTACAGGGAACATGCCGCGGCAAGTGAAACCGAAACCGCTATTGCGGAAACCGTAAGTTCTTCACCGGACCGTTATGTCAACCGGTACGAAAAAACAACATTGCTTTTTATTGAGGCCCGAAGCCGTTACGGCTCCGAACAACTGGATGGAGTTTTAAAAACACTGCATACCCGTTTTGCCGGTACACAAAATGTAACGACAGCTATATTTCTGGATGAGGTTGAAAAGCAGCTTGGCCCTGATGCAAGTGCTTTTTTTAAAAAGACCCTGTACCGAAAAAAATGGGTTGAGGAATAGAGTCCGGTTTGTATAATGAAAAAGGTGGGGGAGTATGGTTTGTCATCAACCCTGTGTGTTGAGGACGATCTCCGGCTTGGTCGGTACAAAGTGAATAACGTATAAGATCAGTTTATTTATAAATTGATTGAATTTGTAAAGCGGATAAAAAAATCGAAATCATTTCATGTTTTATTAACGGAAAAGTTTGTATAAAAGACAAGAAAAATAAGTTACATACTGTTAATCCAATATTTATGGTCATGAACTATGAAAAGAACGATGATTGTATTTTTAGTCATGATTTCAACTGTACGTGGCGTTGATATGCAATTTAAGCGCGGTGTCAATCTGACCGGCTGGCTGCAGACTTCAGGACCGCGGCAGATACAGTTCACCAAATTCACCAAACGGGATTTTGAGAATATAAAAAGTCTGGGTTGTGATGTGATCCGGCTTCCCATAAACCTGCATTTTATGACGGGGGGAGCACCGGATTATATTGTTGATCCCCTGTTTTATTACTTTTTGGATCAGATTGTCGATTACGCGGAGGAACTGGAATTGCATTTGATCCTTGATAATCATACGTTTGATCCGGCGGAAAACACCGACCCGAATGTTGGTGATATCCTGGTGCCGGTATGGACCCAGATGGCGGAACATTATAAGGGCCGATCCACTTACCTGTATTACGAGGTGCTGAACGAACCGCACGGTATTTCCGATTCAAAATGGAACCAGATCCAGCAGAATGTTGTCGAAGCAATCAGAGTTGTCGATCAGAAACATACGATCATCATCGGACCTGCGGGATGGAACAGTTACAACAATTTCAAGTACATGCCGCTATACGATGACGATAATCTGATTTATACGTTTCATTTTTATGATCCGTTTTTGTTCACGCACCAGGGCGCGAGCTGGACCGATCCGTCAATGGAACCCCTTGCCGGTGTGCCTTTTCCCTATGACGCCGCCCGTATGCCCGAATGTCCCCCGGAATTAAAGGGCACCTGGATCGAAAGCGGTCTGAAATATTACCAAAACGACGGGACGATCAATCGAGTCAAAGAGTTGATTGATATTGCCGTAGATTTTCAAAATATACGCAACGCGCCCCTGTTGTGCGGCGAATTTGGCGTGTACATTCCGAACAGCAATAATGATGACCGCGTTTACTGGTATGAAATCGTGCGCAATTACCTGGAAGAAAAAGGGATCGCATGGACAATATGGGATTATACCGGCGGTTTTGGTTTGTTCGAAGCGGGAAGCAATGAAATGTTCGATTACGATCTGAATATTTCGCTTGTGGAAGCGCTGGGACTGGCAGTGCCTCCGCAAAAGGAATTTGTCCTGCAACCCGACACTACGGGATTTGACATGTATCTGGATTATATCGGCCGGAACATTAGTGAATCCAGCTGGGCAAGCCAGGGAATTATCGATTTTTATTCGGAAGACGGACCGGTTATCGGCAAATATTGCATTCACTGGTCAGGTGTGGATCAGTACCAGCACATCGGTTTTGATTTCAAACCGAACAAAGATCTGACAACCCTGCTGAAACAGGGATACGCAATTGATTTCTGGCTGCGCGGGGATACCCCCGGCACAAGTTTCGATATTCGGTTTATCGACACCAAAACCGGGGACCCCGACGATCATCCCTGGCGTATGCGTTATACTATTGATGAAAAGGTGGCCGCCTGGAACTGGAAATGGCATCACATTCAAATCCCGCTGGATGAGTTTACCGAACACGGCTCCTGGGATAACGGGTGGTACAATCCGGTTGGCGATTATGATTGGGCCGCCGTCGATCGTTTTGAAATCGTTTCTGAACACGGTAATCTGGAAGGCGTGAGTTTTCAGTTCGATAATATCCGCATTGTCGATCCGGCAGTGGTCGGATTGGAGAATGAACCAATAATTATGAATTCTTTCCGGCTGTATCCCAATTATCCCAATCCTTTCAATCCCGTGACAACGATCATTTATTATGTGCCGGCGTATCAACATGTCGATATTGCGGTATATAATGTGGCCGGACAAAAAGTGCGTACCCTGGTTAACGCAAAACAAACAGCCGGAACGTACTCTATTGTTTGGGACGGATTGGATAATTCAGGCAGGGCCGTATCCGGTGGTTTATATATATACAAAATGCAGGCAAAAGCTTACCGGCAGAGTCGAAAGATGATTTTAATGCGATAATCTCTCAGGTACTGTGTTAAATTTGGAACGGATATATCGTTTTTGTATCAGGTGAATTAGGTAGATTCAATTGGTTTTCAGGTGTGTTATTAACAGCTCCCCATTTTTGTTTTAAATGGATAATACCATTAAATAAAATGGGGAGCTGTGTTTTTTTTGTTTCCAAATGTTTTACTTAACTTTTAGTCGACGGTCTTTTTAATAAGGTCAAGCCGTCTTTATCAGCGTTACCATACTGAATCGGAACATTTGGATTTAAAAGGAGAATCCAAATGATATTCTGTTCACCGCATCGAAATATTCAAATTCGGAGTATGAATAACCAACATCCACCTTCATGGTACCGATGTCCTTTTGAAGTCCGACTCCCGCGCTTAAACCTTCCACATCGTAATTAAACTTGTAACCCCCGCGCAGGGAGATCATATCCATAAATAAGTATTCGGCGCCCAAATGGATTCTTTCCGAATAATCCCGTGGATGCGTGGCGTCCAGGGAGATCAGTAAATTATTCTGGTGTTCGCCCATAAAGTCCATTACATCCATGGCAAAGCCGATAATAAAAGTTAACGGTAATTCAAAACCCTCCTCCACATATTTGAATTCCGGTGAAAAGTTACGGATGGCCATACCAAAACGAAAACTTTTAAAACCTGGGTAAAAAATTGTACCGAAATCATAAGCCACACCGGACACTTCGTTTTTAACAGTTTTCCCTGAACTGAGCAGGTTTTCGCCCAAACGTTGGAAGACATATTTAACCTGCCCGCCAATGGAGAATTTATTCGTCAGGCTTTTGGCGTACGATAAACCAATCCCATAGGCGCCGACATCAAGATTCCCGGTCAGGACATATCCCTGTTCAGTGGTTGCATCATACCGGGTACCGACGATATCATCGCCATAATCGGCTGCGACATAGCTGACACCAAATGTACCGATATTTTGAATGTTTGCAGCCAGACCGCCGGCGATATAACTGATGTCGGCGATCCATTTTGTCTGGGTGGCGAAAAAATCGAACCTGTGCTGCAAATTTGCAATTCCGGCAGGATTGTAAAACATAGCCGAGGCGTCATCTCCGATCATCAAATAACTGCCTCCCATCGCAGCGGCGCGTGCGCCCATATCAATTTTTAAGAATTGCAGACCCGTCTGTGCGGTTTTATTGATAGCAGAGTACAGAGGGGTCATACATATGAATCCGATACATATTACGATCAAGATTAAATTTATTTTTTTCATTTATTATTCCTCCGTTTCAGTCAAACATTTTATGGATCAATTTATGCTTGACAGGATCATCTTACTATCAGAAATTTTACATTTTTACTTTCGCCCTCGGGCGTTTCGATATTTGCGATATAAATACCGCTGACAGGAATCTGCCCTGTATTACTCGTCTGCTGTTCATTTTGCAGAATACCCCACGCCGCGTCTCCGGAGCCGGATGTATGTTCAATGGTTTTAACCAGATCGCCGCTTTCGGAAAAAATCCTGATCGTGCACACAGGGGGTATATTGTAAAAGATAATTCTATTTACATCGCCCGGGAATTGAATGTCCCTGGCCTCGAGGCTAAATGGATTCGGAACAACGACGATATCGTCAAGCGATTTTCCCGGAGGTC
This sequence comes from Candidatus Zhuqueibacterota bacterium, assembly GCA_016934825.1. Lineage (GTDB taxonomy): Bacteria > Zhuqueibacterota > Zhuqueibacteria > Residuimicrobiales > Krinioviventaceae > Fontivivens. The sequence goes on along the minus strand of JAFGSB010000043.1, from coordinate 37,471 downwards.
TGGCCAATAACGCCGGCTGGGTCGTCATGTTTGAAAACTTGCCGCTCTCCAGAACTTCAACTTTGCCGTGAAAATCCGGTTTGTTTGAAACGCCGTCGTCGAACGCGGCCACATAATAATAATAAGATGTTCCACGAACAGCTGTAATGTCGTCATAGCTGTTTACATCTTTACCGCATTCATATATTTGGTAAAATGAAGAATCATGATATGTTCCGGTACAGCGATAAACCCGGTATCCGGCTAAATCGGAAGCGGTTTCTGATTGTGTACCGTCCCACTCGAGCCTGATCCTGTCCGGTAAAGATGTGACTGTAAGATCCGGAGGCGGCGGCGGTATCGGAATGTCATAATTTTGTTTTTGAGCCCACTGCGCCGCCATGGCGTTACGGAACAATGAATCTTTGCCGGTAGCTACCCAGCAGTCCTTTGCCCAGTCATTTTGATCATTGTAGAGCTCGGGAAAAGCCTGATACTGCGGCGGCAGGTTATCGGCGCCGTCCCACGTGCATGTTCCGTTGTACCAGGCTTTAGCAATTTCAAAGCCTTTTTGTTTGGAAATCGTGCCGATGACCAAAGCATAAACAAGACGTATCGAATCGCCGGGGGCCAAGTTGTAGGGGCCGATCGAGTTGAAAACAATCGAGTGCCAGGCCGAACCCCATTCGGGGAAATCCCGAATAGTTTTAATGCCTCTTTCATCGGCAGGAACTTCGTGATATGTGTTCGGATATGTGCCTTCCATGAGCGGTTCTCCGTATTGCGGCCACAACCCCCGCTGCATCACATCGTAGGCCAGTTCCCATTCCGCCGGTGAGTGCCTCAGTGAATGCTCTTTAAGGTACAAAAGACGATAGCTCCAAATGGTATGCATTTGCGGCTGGGCGGGATCATCGTTCACCATATCATTGTTTGCGGCGCTGACAAACAGCGTCGCTTCGCCGCCGTATCCCGGGCCATATAATCTTTGCGAATTTTGATCGTCACGCGGCGCTCCAAAATCATCGATTGTCGCGTTATGGGTCCTGCACGAGTAATTATACATGATCCGCAGGGAGTCGCCGGGTCTGCATCCGTACCAGCTGCTCCACTCTTTATCCCTGCTGTTCGCCGGCTGGCAGCCGATTTCTCTCTGAATATACAACCCCTCAAGGGTTTGATTTGGCAGTTCAATCTCATCATCATGATCTACATTACCGGTATTTTTGAATACCAGGTCCCAGATGGCATAGTCGTCGTGGTTTTTCTGGCTCCATCCTAAAACACGCTGATGGACATCTAATCCGATCCAGGTGCGGATCCGGGATTCAATCATGATATCAGCCGTTCCCGGAATTTTTTCCGGAGCGACATGGTCTCCGTCATCAAACGGGAAAGGATCGTTTAAAACCATACCGTCGACACTGATCTTGGGTGGTCTGTATCTGAAATATCTGTGAATTGTGATTCCGTTTTCATCCGGTACTACAAACATAATTTGAACGGCATCAGAAGTCCCGAATGGTGCTCCTGAAAGCCGTACCGGATATAATGTCCCGTTTTCATCTTTCCAGTTTTTAACACCAATCCGTGTGCCGTTGTTGCGGAAATAAAATCGTGAAAAACTGCGGTTCACATCCTGGTGCCCATCAAATTCATATCTAACGGCATCGTTACCACCTTCGGTTTCACTCTGATGGCCGTTATCGAATATTTTTGCCCAAATTTTACCGACGTTGACCCATTTGTAAACACCTGCGGCGTATAATGGCATGCCGGTAAAAAACAGGATAATCAGGAATATGGTTCCAATCAAAAAAGTTTTTTTCATAATCCTATTCTCCCATGTTTATTAAAAATCTATTCGAATGCCAAAAAATACACTGCGGAGATCTCGATAGGTCAGGAATTCTTTGTTTGGCATGTTGATATACGGTTTATCATCGCTTTTTATATCTCCGGGTTTGTCATCGCCGGCAATATAGAGACCATTTTCTTCATCACGAAGGGCGTCGAATTCTTTATCCGCGTACATTGGCAGGTGGAGTGATTCAAGATAATCTCTGCGGTCCTGATCGTCAAAGAATCCTTTGTCATTGATGTATTTATTGTCCAGAATATTATTAATGTCGGCGAACAATTCAAAATTAGTACCCGCAAATCTTAACCGTTTGCTGATTCTCAAATCGATAGACCAGATCGCTTTCCAGTGAATGTTGTTTTGAAGTCCTGTTTTTGATAATGGGTTCCATGTTTCATATTCACCGGAATGCCAGAAGAGTATAGGGCTGATTATAACATCGCCAAGAGGTTTAAAGTTGGCCACTGTCGGGCCCCATGTGGATGGTGTTCGTACCTGGATATTTGCTCTCGCGTACGGCCTTATTTGTACTCTGTCGATATTAGGATCAACCAAACCCTGTACCAACTGCAGGCGCGGATCTTCATAGTAAGCATTTCTGCCGAGGAATCCGTTTGTGCTCACCTGGTAATGATAATTCAACCATCCGGTTATCCACGTTCCAAATGTTCTTTCCAACCGTAATTCAAATCCGCGAATGTCTTCATAATTATTATTACCATATGTTGTATAGTCGACACTTCCGGAATAGTTCGTATAAGTAATCTCGTTGAGCTGATTGGTAACGTCTTTATAAAAACCGGCCAAATGCAGCAGGAACATGTTGGCAATGTTGTACTCAACACCTAATTCATAAGCGACAGTCCTCGGCAGGTCGGCTTCAGGATTGCCCAACCTGACTATTGGATCGGATGCACGGCCCCAGTAAATTTCATACATATCGGTCGTGTTCGGCATCGAGTAGAAATGACCGTAGGAAAAGTATAATTTGACATTTTCCGAGATCGGATGTGAAATACCAATTCTTGGACTGAGTTTTATATGCCCTTCGGCCTTTTCAGTTGGAGCCTCCGAGGTCAATTTATCCTTGTATCTGTTGGAGAAATATTGCGAGTAGGTATCGAATGTGTACCAATTGGTATTTGGCTGATTGTAATCAATTCTTAAACCGATATTGGCGATCATGCCCTCAAACTCCAGCTTGTCCTGAATATAAGCTCCCAACCGAAAGGGGAAATGGTCCCAGATGATCTTATAATCCTCCCATGAAGATTCGAACCGGTTTCGTTCAAAATGGGTATGAATATCATCATAAGTAAAATCAATACCGGTTTTAATCTGGTTATAGGTATCAATCTGGCTGGTGAGATCAAATTTTACATTAATAGAATTCACCTCTCCATAATCCCTGTGACCGCCGCCATCGGCGTTGGAAAATGAACCGTCCTGTTGTGCGATAGGCTGGCCGGTACCGATCCAGAAACCATATGGTCTTTCATCGACCGGGGTGTTGCCAAAGTATCTTACCGTTGTTGTATCCCTGTAATCCTCAGCTCCCCAGCCTCCGGCAAAATTTTTGACATGGACCTGGGAAATACGTACATTGTAGAATGTTTTCGGACTCAGAACATGATCAAAGGTTAATCCGACCATGGATCTGTATATATCGAAATGAACCAGCGCCGAGGGCCAGTATTCAATATAGTGTCCCGAACCGCCGGGGCTGAACATTGCACCTGAATTGAGAATATCCATTCCGTCGGTTACATAATCGTTATCCGTCCCGCCTTCCCGTCTATTGGCTACTGTTTCGGTTTCACCATAAATGCCTTCCAATGAGAATTTCATGGATGGACTCAGACGGGATGTTAATTTTAACGAGGAATTTCTCTCTTTATAATAATCCCGGCTGGTTGGTAATGCAAATTCTTCCCAGTTTTCCTTGTGAGACGCCATAAAAGCAAGATTACCCAATTTTTCCCCTATGACCGGAACACCGCCTGTAAAACTGACATCCGTATTCCAATCGGGTCGTGTACCGTATTCACCTTCTTTTTGTCCCAGGGCTGCGCTGCCTTCGGCGCGATGATTCCAAAGAAAAAGGTCCCGACATTGTTCCGGTGTGCGGTCATTTTTGGGATCGTCATCGGCCAAAAGTTTTTCGGAATATGCATTCCAGCCCATAAATTCAAGATTCGATTTTTGTTTCTCTTCACTCCAGGTCCCATTTGCCGTACCGACCCACATAACTCCGGGGTCCAAATAGGGACGCATATAAAAATTATCCCAATTGAATACCGATGCTCCGGAATGTTTCTGGCGCGCGGGGGATATTCGAAAATCCAGTGATCCATGATACCGGTCCGGATCTGGATCCCTGGTTACAACATTAATGAGACCGGAACGGACATTGCCGTATTCGGCATTAAAACCACCTTTAATGATGGAAATTTCCTGCATCGTGCTGAGATTGACCGACATGATTGGTTGATTCGTCCGGTTATCAACAACGACCAGGCCGTCAACCAAAAAGCTGGTTTGGTCCAGGCCGCCGCCCCTGATGAGATCATTTTCAATTCCGGCCTGCATGTTGATGTATTGCTCGATATCACGCACCATCGGTACAGCTTCAACCTGTTCAACATCTGATACGATCTGGCTTGATGAAACGTCCTTTTTAACTATTTCTCTTTCGGCAACAACAGTGACCTCCGCACCCGCTAAAGTGGTTATTTTTAATGCAAAATCAACAGTGGTCGTGTGATCGGAAGACACTTTAGCTTCCGTTTGTACAATTTTTTCATACCCGATCATACTGGCCTCTACAGAATAAGTACCAGGCCGGATATTAATGATAAAGTAATTTCCGTTCACGTCTGTCGCTGCGCCAAGTGTCGTACCGGTGAGAATAACATTTGCTCCGGGCAGCGGTTCGCCTGTATCCGCGTCTGTTACCTTACCGGATATCTTTCCTGTTATACCTGCAAAAACCACTCCCGTCGTAATCAAAAGTAAAAAAAACAAGTAGAAAGGTAACCTCTTCATGTTTTACCTCCCTTTTTAGTTAAAATTAGGATAGTTAAACGTTTTGTTACTATTACTACATGAATGATTTTTAATGAAAGACCTGCCCTCCTTTTGATTAATTAAAGATGGATAAATGATTTAAAACATATAATACAATTTCGACTTGCTTATATATACTGCCTGGGAATAATTTTCCAAGAGTAGTACATATCCCATATACCCGAGATGGAGAAAACCCTATTCTGTATGGGATTCTTTATTTATTATTGCATAAAGTTGACTATTATGTTCTTCTGTTAGTTTGAGGTGCTCCTTCATGACAATAAATGCATTTTCACTTTGCTGGTTCAGAATTGCATCATAAATTTTTGTGTGATATTCAAGCGTGATATCAATCACATTTGGATTGTAAAAGATGGGCGGGTGAAATTTCGCAAGGACATGGAAGATCGGTTCCAATACGATTGGTACCAGAGGATTGTAGCAAGAGCGAGATATCACGTTATGAAAATTAATATCGTGATGACTAAACTCTATTTTATTTCCCTTTGCTGTTTCCATCGATTGCAAACATTTTTCGAGTTTTTTCGAGTCATTTTCTGTGCGGTGTTGTGCTGCCAGAGCTGCAACCGATGGTTCAATTATCTGTCGAATAGCTAAAATATGTACTAAGGACTCTTTACCACATTTAAAATCGACGAGTTTGGTAAAAGGATCTAATACATGATTAATTGAAGGTTCAACAACATAAGCCCCCTTTCCTTTAATAATTTCGATCAAATTTTTTGCCGAAAGCATTAAAAGAGCTTCGCGGGCGACATTTCTGCTCACACCAAAAATCTTGGCCAGTTCGTTTTCACTCGGCAGAAATTCTCCCGGTCCGAAAACCTGCTTGTGGATTGCGTTATTCAATTGAGCTTCTATCTGTACACTCAGCTTCTGAGGGCGATCCACTTTTCGCAGATTATATGAATCTTCTTTTTTATTCATATCTTTAGTTGAACCTGTCAAGTTGCCTACATTTTAACTTGTTCCACAAGTATATAAGTTAAATTTTTCAAAAAGTCAAGCACAATTTTACATTTTTTTACATTTCAATGGGTTGAAATGAGAACATTTGTAACTATTACCTTTCCGGGAAAAAATATTTTTAATGACGATTGATGAAATTATAGTATAAACATAATGTTATCGCTTATGTTACATGTAAATAAAATATCCTTCCAACATCGCGTTTTTTAGCTAACAATTTTTCAGATCCTGTTAATATATTCAACACAATCAATTGAAATAAAACTTATATTGGTTTTCCCAGTCGGGACAGGTAACGATGTAATAACCGGTGCCTTAACATCAGATATATTCACGAACATGTATCCGGTTTGTAGCGGTTTACGGTACATTTTACATGACAACTATTTGAACTCAATCCCCCTGTCAAATTTATAATTTGTTACGATTTTTCTTGCTTCTTTGTACCATGTTGATTATAATTCTTATAGGTAAAGTACTACGCTATTTGAGACTGCACGACCGGAATGTATAATTGTTTGTATTATTAAAATATTATACTTATGTGCGCTAAACCCAAAAGCCACAATAATAAGGAATTGTTATCCGTCAACAAGTCCAGAGATACCCGCCAAAAGTGGATCAGTACGAAAATTATTGATGATATATTCACCGATGAGACAACACTTTTCAAACCCCGTTTTAAAGTTGATTATGAAACAACCCTTCAGCGCTTGTGGAAAGCAAACCCTGAAATATATAAACTGTTAAAAATCTCACCGGATCTTGAATCCGCCCGTGATGCGCTTTATTCCTACCTTGAGAAATCCGAACGAACCGTCTTCGCCCTCGATAATAACCTGCATATTTTGGAAAAAGCAACCGTACGCGAATGTATCCGGGTTTTTAAAAGTATTATCGGGCCGGTCAACGAGATGCGCACTCAATTTTCCGCCCTCGAGATTCTCTGGAAATTGGCGCAGGGAGAAAAGATTGAACAATTGGAAAACGTTTCCGTTGGGTTCCTGGTTGAGTTTATTAATTTGTTTCAGGGTGTTACTGGACAATCAAATATTTACCATGAAAACCGGTATGTCGAAAAAGGTATACCCGATTTTCTCAAAATGAAGGGTAAAAAGGCCGGATCAGCCCGTACAGAGGCCCTCGACGATCTGGGTTTAAAAGTTCAAAAGTATTTAAAAAAATATCCCTCCGGTCTTGAGGATGAAGTTGTCACCTGGCGCCGGGAAAACCGCGTGAAAATACTAAACTATTTTGGCGGAAAACAGGAAGACTGGGAAAACTATATCTGGCATCTTCAAAATGTTATTCGTGATTCAAAACCGCTGTTGGACCTGATTGAACTTTCGGACGAATACAAGGAATCGATCAAAAAGGCAGTGTTAAACCGGATACCTTTCGGCATCACACCCTATTATTTAAGCCTGATGGATACGCAGGTTTCAATTGGTTATGATCATGCAACACGAGCCCAGGTTTTACCGCCGAAAGAATTTGTGGAGAAAATGACCAAGCACCGGGCCGAACGCGACGAATTGTTTGATTTTATGGGCGAACATGATACGTCGCCTATCGACCTGGTGACCCGACGATATCCTGTTATTGCCATCCTGAAGCCTTTTAATACCTGCGCGCAAATATGCGTTTATTGTCAACGGAACTGGGAGATCGATCGTGTTCTGGATCATAAGGCGCTTGCATCCAAAGAACGTATAAATAAGGCGCTGGCATGGTTTGACGATCATAAAAGTATCGGCGATGTTTTGATCACCGGCGGCGATCCAATGGTTTTAAAGGACAAACAATTGCAATATTTCCTGGAAAACCTGTCGGCCAAAAAACATATCTACAGAATTCGTTTCGGTACACGTACACCCGTCGTATTGCCCATGCGATGGACGGATGACCTGATCAACTTGTTAAGTAAATATCACGACCCGCCCAAACGTGAAATTGCGATTGTAACTCACTTTGAACATTCATATGAAATAACACCGGAGGCGACCGAAGCCGTTCAAAAGATAAGAAAAGCGGGTATGAGTGTATACAACCAGGTTGTTTATACCATTGAGAATTCCAGGCGATTCGAGTTGGTCAAATTGCGTCTCGATCTCAAATCAATCGGTGTAGATCCGTATTATACTTTTAATATGAAGGGTAAAGAGGAAACACGCCGTTACATGGTTCCCATAGCGAGGATATTACAGGAGAGGAAGGAGGAAGCGCGTTTATTGCCGGGTCTGGATCGAACGGACGAACCGGTTTTCAATGTGCCCAAACTCGGGAAAAATCATCTCCGGGCCGGCCAGGATCATAGGTTGGTTATGATATTACCGGACGGATCCAGGGTTTATGAATTTCATCCCTGGGAAAAAAATATAACTCCAATACCGCCTTACAATTATGTGGACGTACCTATTTACGATTATCTTGAGGAAATAGCCGCCAGGGGTGAAAAAGTGGGTGATTATCGAACCATCTGGTTTTATTATTAAGTTCTCTTTCCGTTCGCTTTTATCCATTCATTTTTATATGATATAAAACCCAATCCCGTTAGATTTTTTACTGTTGTCGAGGTTGGATTACATTTAAACGTTAGAGTTCTAAACATTTTAAAATGCCCCGTTAGTGAAAAAAGGTTGATTTTAAACTTTTTTTGTATTACAATAAAATCTTCAATAACAATATGATTTTATTTATGAAACATTACTTTAATTACTTTTTATGAATTAATTCTTTTGAATTAGACAGGTTGAAATATCCTGCGGACCGTTTGCTTTGCTATCCATTCATTTTATCAGCCAATCGGGCTGATAACTGCATATATTTAACAGGATAGCATGTAGTTACGTATTTTAGTCTACCGATACAATTAAATTATCAAGAGGACAGTCCAGAAGGAGTGAATGAGAAATTAAATTTTTTATTATATGAACTTCCGAGTAAATGTAACTTTTAAGCGATATAAATAGTGATCCTGAATATTGAATATGTACTGTCTGGAAAAATCGGCGTGGAGTCAGGTTGAATTATTTATCGTATTCACGAATGATGAAAATACTGTTACATATAACCAAAATATTATAAGGAGCATTTATAATGAGTCAAGAGAAAAAAAAGTCAGCGGAGACTGCCGGTAAGAAAACCGGGAATAAACTGGACAGGCGGGATTTTTTGCAGGGCCTGGCAACGGTCCCTGTACTGGGTGTTTTTGGTTACGCGCTGAAAAAGGAAACAGATTATCAGAAAGCCCAAAAAGCTGCCAAGCTGGGTACCCCGGCGCCGGCTTCCAAACTTTCGGAACTTAATGTTGCGTTATTAGGTGTAGGAGCCCAGGGCGAAGTTCTGCTTAACGCCATGTTAAAAATACCGAACCTGAGATTTCGGGCCGTATGTGATATCTGGACAGAGTATAACCAGAGAAGAGCCGTTAACCTGTTAAAAAAATATAAATTCGATGTCAATGGATACGAAGACTACCGGGAGATGCTGGATAAAGAAAAAGACCTTGATGCAGTGATTATCGCCACACCGGATTTCTGGCACTCTCAGCATGCCGTTGACTGTCTGAAAGCAGGTATAAATGTATACTCGGAAAAAGAGATGTCCAATACACTGGAAGGTGCAAAACAAATGGTACTGGCCGCGCGAGAGACCGGCAAACTGCTTCAAATCGGTCATCAGCGCCGGAGTCATCCCCGTTATATTCACTGTTATAAACATCTTTTGCAGGAAGCCAAAATTCTTGGCCGGATAGTCACTGTAAACGGCCAGTGGAACCGGGCCGCGGCGCCGGACCTCGGATGGCCGGGAAGATACGCAATCCCGGATGCGCGACTGAAAGAATATGGCTTCAAATCCATGGAACAATTTCGTAACTGGCGCTGGTATAAAGGCCTTGGCGGCGGACCCATTGTCGATTTGGGTTCCCATCAGATAGATATTTACAATTGGTTCCTGGAAACAAGACCCCGGTCGGTTATGGCCAGCGGTGGAACAGATTATTACCCCCAAAATACACACGAGTGGTATGATACCGTTATGGCAATCTATGAATATGAGACCAAAGACGGGGTTGCCCGCGCGTATTACAAAACCCAGACAACCAACAGCAGTCAGGGTTACTTTGAAAACTTTATGGGCGATCAGGGAACCCTGGTTGTCTCCGAATCCGAAGCCGGTTACAGCGGTTCGGTTTATCGGGAAACCTCCGCGCCCCCGTGGGACGAATGGGTTCGTAAAGGTTATGTTTCTGCCCCCAAGGTAATCATGCCGGGTTCCGAACCCGATGTTGTTCTGGATGTCCGCGAAACCATTTCTCCGGATGAGCACAAGGTCCCGGTACAGTTACTCGATCCCTATCACAAACCGCACCTGGAGAACTTTTTTAACTCTATTCGCGGCACCGAAAAGTTAAATTGTCCTGCCGAAATTGGATATGAAACCGCTGTCACGGTACTGAAAGTGAATGAGGCCATTGAGGCCCGCAAGACCCTGACCTTTGATCCGAATGAATTCGAAGTATAAAAGATCAAAATAACACATTATCTTTTGTCCTGGAAAAATTGAAAGGAATATAAAATAAATGAAAGATCAAAAATATAACAACTTACAGATGATCGCTCTAACGATTATGCGGGTTATGATCGGATGGCATTTTTTATATGAAGGGGTCGCGAAATTAATGAAACCGAACTGGTCCGCTGCCGGATACCTGTTACAGGCCAGAGGGATTTTTTCAGGCATATTCAGGTGGATAGCCAATAGCCCCGATGTTTTGAGCATCGTGAACCAGATGAATATCTGGGGGCTAATTGCCATCGGCCTGGGGCTGATGTTAGGATGTTTCACACGTTTAGCCAGCCTCGCGGGTATGCTGTTAATTCTGCTTTATTACTTTTGTAACCCACTTTTTGTTGGCTATTACTATTCTATTCCCATGGAAGGCAATTATATGATCGTTAACAAGAACCTTGTTGAACTGGCGGCGCTGTTTGTCATTATGGTCACAAACAGCGGACAGTACGCGGGTTTTGACCGGATTATTAATAAAATTTTTAAAAAATAATATAAAAATACAGACCTTCAGTGAATCTTACTCTCTGAAGGTCTGATTTTAATTTTAGTTATAATATTAATTATTCCAAACAAATAATCCTTCTTGTATGTGGTCTCTTATTATATGGTCCCACCGAATAGTGATATTATTATCTATTTCGCCGGTTTAAATTTTTTTGTCTGAGGAGACTATAATGTCTTTTCGAGAATATATAAAAAAAGCTTTAGAGAAAACCATATATGAATCCAAGACGGTATTTATATATGAATATGATGCCGTAAAACAGGGGGAGGGACAAATTGATCCGGAAGTTACCGTATTTACAAAGTATAGTGAACTTGATAAATCGTTTCGAAGAATTATATTGCCCTATCCTTTGATCAATCCGATGTTTTATCGATTTAAACACCCGGCCGTTAAATTATTGACCATTCACAATGAAACAGAACTGTTTGCATTCGGCTGGATTCAGCTATGTAAACATTATTATAAAAAAAGTTTCGGTGATTTTGTGCCCGATGCTATGTTATTGGGACCTTATTGGACCAATCCGGATTGGAGAGGTAAAGGGTACTATGGACGTTTGATGCTACATAGTCTGGCATTGGTCGAAAAAGACAGAAAAATATTAATCAGCACCAGGACAAATAATTACCCGTCTATAAGAGGTATTGAAAAATCCGGTTTCAGGTTAAATGGTTGTTTTAAGAGAGTGGTTTTTCTGTATTTTTTTGGCAGAAAAACATTTAAACAAATATAACTGGATACAAAATATATTCAATCTCCGAATATGTTGTGGATCGTAATAAAATGTTTTGGGACGGAATTATAAAAATATTCCACGTATCCATCCCTGGTTCGGACATTTCTAATAAAAGCTGTTTATGTTTAAAATATTTTTTAAAACTGATGCGGGTAATTCGTTAATACCTCATCGTTTTGGTCGTCATCGAATACCTGTATAATAAATCACCTTACCCCTTAAACGCCCAGCGAATAATATTCGACAATTTTGGCGGTGTGCCCTGTAATAGTATAGCCACACGGAAAATTCGTCCTCCCGCCCAGACACAAAATATGGTAAAGACAAGTACCCCCAGCATTCCGGCAATCGGCTGCCATATGGGAATTCCGGCCGGAGTCGTCTGCCTGAGCAGCATGAGCAAAGGTGTAAAAGTGGGGATCAGCGACGTAACGGTCGCAAAGCTGCCCATGGGTTCCTTCACAACGGGAAAATAGATAAACATAGGAAATATAGCTGGTAGAATTGTCGGAAATGTCAGGTTTTGTGAATCTTTGGGTTCGCTGCACGTTGAGCCAAGCGCGGCGGCCATTGCTCCCATCATGATGATGGCGCAAAGCATATATACAAAAAACCACGGCAGCACATGGTAGGGGATAAAGCGTTCATAACCCATGTATCTGATGACCAGTATTCCGCCGATGAAATAAACCGCCGAACTGGTCAGCGAGACGGCGATGCCGCCCAGCAATTTTCCCATCATAAATTCGAACGGTCTGATCGAACCCAGCAGAACCTCGGCGATGCGCTGTGTTTTTTCCTCCATGACTGAATGCAGCATGCCAGGGACACTCATCATAATCATCAGGAACATCAGCATCATGATAATTATGGGTACAATGATGGCCTCGATTTCACTGGCCTGTCGGGCATCCTGGATATCGCCGGTGATTTCATCAACGGAAACCAATCCAAGACCATCAATATTGATCCAGACGAACAGGTCTTTTACTTCCGATTCGTCTATACCCGCGTCCGCCAGCCGAAGTTTGCGCAGTTGATCGTTGATCGGCCAGGTCAGCCAGCCGCGCAGTTCGTCCATAGCTGCGTTACGGGCGTAATAACCGATTCGAAACGCTTCCCGGTTCTCGCCGGGGTGCACAACTTCCGGACCGATTTCCACAAAAGCGTGAATGTCCCCGTTCCGTATCCGATTCGAGATACCCAATCGTTGTCCCGGCAGATCATTTTCCATGGGTTCAACCACCTCGAAAAAATAGGAGGGTCTAATTTTTTTGCCCGTTTCCTTGTCATATATTTCGTTCTGATTATGATAATCCGCCGCTTGAATAATTGCATCTGCCAGTTGTCCCGAACGGTCCAGAATAACGATTTTTTTATCCGTAGTGTCAACCCGGTCCTTCAGCAGGGCAAATGCGATCAGGCTGCCACCCATTACGATTGGCGCCAGGACCAGACCGATTATAAATCCTTTTGTCCTGACGGAAACCTTGTATTCCCGCAAAGTGATCTTGAATATTTTACGCATGCTGCACCTCCCTTGCTTCCGGGCCCGCAATTCTGATAAATATATCGTGCAATGACGGTTTTACAATATCAAAACTGTAAACATGGGTTCTTGACATAATTGTAGACAACACTTCCTGCGGATTACAATCCTGCGCCATCCGCAGTTCCTGCATCTGCCCGAAATCATTCACTTTTTCAACACCTTTTAGATTTTTCAGCAGATCACCGTCCCCATTGATTTTAATACGTATCGTGTCGTTGCTGTACTTGTCCTGTATGGAACTTAGCGTACCGTCCAATACCTTTTTACCTTTAAAGATCATAAAAATAAAATCGCACATTTTTTCCGCGACATTCATGTCATGGGTGCTGAATATGACCGTGGTACCCTGGTCCTGCAATTCCAGAACAGCATCCTTTATGGCTTCTGTGTTAACCGGATCAAACCCCGTGAACGGTTCATCAAGAATTACAATTTCAGGCCGGGACACAACTGTGGCGATGAACTGCACTTTCTGGCTCATACCTTTACTGAGCGTTTCCACTTTTTTGTTGGCCCATTCGCTCAGGTCAAGCTTATCGAGCCACATTTTTACGTCGTTTTTGACATTCCTGCCGCTTTTTAATTCCCCGTAAAACTGCAGCACTTCCTGCACTTTCATCCTGGTGTAAATGCCGCGTTCCTCCGGCATATATCCGATCCTGTCCGTGTTGATTTTGTTATGGTCCCCGAATATTTTTATTTCCCCGGAATCCGGATACAGAATGTTCATGATCATTCGCAGCGTTGTGGTTTTGCCGGAACCGTTCGGACCGATGAATCCGTATACGCTGCCCTGCGGCACTTTGAGCGACAGGTCATTTACGGCGACTGTTTTACCGAATGTTTTGGTGACATGTTCCAGTACGATCGTATCCATTTATTTGTATTCCTTTTTTGTTGTCTGACGGATTGGAAGCACCAGAGACTTTTGCAGAATTTTTTAAACACTTGATAACAAAACTATCACTCCTAATATAAAATCGAATTCTTTATGGTTAAAATATATTAATACAACGGATGTGAATCAATAAAAGTTACAAAAAAGACAGAATTTTTTTATAACTGAATCCGGGATTCGGGCACGGTATACAGCAACCCTGCTCTCCCTGGTATTTCCACACCCCGGGGTGTATCATTTGAAGATTTATACCTTTTCATATGCCCGTGATCCGGATTGAGAACACCCCGGGGCGTCAGCAAGCTGTCTTTTTTTGGATTACAGCCCGGGTTCTGTTTTTTCCGGGTGTTCAGTGGTTAAAAACAAAAACGTGGCAAGATTTACAGGATTGTGAATTGAATTTTTAAGTGTATTTTTTTATTGCGCCTTTTTAAAAATTTCGTTAAGATGAATTATATTAAAATCGGATTTATATATGCACAATAAAAAATTAGACAGGACCGCTTTTTCTATCGGTGAATTAAACGATGAGGGGAATGATAAGAACTATTGGTTATCGAAAACACCACAGCAACGACTACTGGCATTGGAAATTATGAGGGAAATTTTATATGGTTATGACCAGTCTGCCTCAAGACTTCAAAGAGTTTTTGAGATTGCTGAACGAGAATAACGTTGAATACTTATTGATCGGGGGATACGCTGTGGGTTATCATGGTTATCCACGCGCCACTGTGGACCTGGATTTGTGGGTGGCAACCGATGAAAAGAACGCCCAAAGAGTTGTGGATGTTCTTCGGATCTTTGGTTTTGATGTCCCTGAATTATCCGTTAATTTATTTACCGAACAAAAAAAGATCGTCCGCATGGGTGTCCCGCCGATCCGAATAGAAATTCTATCACATATTGACGGGGTTGACTTTGATGAATGTTTTGCGAAAAAAATAATCGATTCAATAGATGGTGTTCCTGTTAACATTATTGATCTGGAATGTTTGAAAAAGAACAAAAGGGCCAGCGGCAGGTTAAAGGACCTGACTGATCTGGATTATTTACCATGAAATATATTTTCCCCCCGCCGGATTTTTGTACATCACATTGCTATATCTCTGCCTGACAAAGGGAAAAAACGGGAGTCGCGTCCCGTGTTTTTCCGCGTGTTTGGCTGTTAATACCTAAAAACGCGGACTACCTGGAAACGTATGGAAAAGCCCTTGCCTCGATAAAAAAAATTCCCAATATTACACTAACTGAAAACTACCTGTCTCACCGTCATTTCGAGTCGCATAGCGACGAGAAATCCTGAAATCGCAATAGTTGCGGGCCACATAACAAGATTTCTCCCTGCGGTCGAAATGACAGAATTTGCGTTGTATCAGGAGTGGTTGGACGGAAAAGAGAATACCGAAAACCGAAAACTTTTTTCAGTCATTTCGGGTGACGCGGCTAAGCGAATCCCGAACCATGTCCCATCCTCTGTCATTTCGAAAACCGAAGCGAAGAGAAATCTTTTTTCCGTCAGGTTACGACCATGTTTTTATGCAACAGGATTTACTCTTTTTTAATTTTAAAGAATCGTATTTAAAGCTAAATCACCGTTCCCGGTAAAATATTCAAAAAACTAAAAGAATTTTTCTTGTGATTTAAAACTGTAAATAATAAATTCATTTTTATGGAAATAGATTCAAGGATTTCTGTGGTTAAATAATAATAGGTGCGTTTCAAATCAGATATATTATGAAAAGCAAAATTATATATATATTCGGTATTTTATTTTTATTTATTGTATCGCATGATACAAACGCGCAATATTATTTCGGACAGAATAAAATACAATATAATAAATTCGACTGGCATATTCTTAAAACGGAACATTTTGATATTTACTATTATCCGCAGATGAGAGAGCTGGCCGAGATCGGGGCGGCGCACGCCGAAAAAGTCTATACCCTGCTCGAAAATAAATTTAATCACAACATTAACATACAAATACCCCTCATTTTGTATTCGACCCAGGCCCATTTCCAGGAAAGCAACACGATACCATATTTACTCCCTGAGAACGTGGGCGGCTTTTTCGAATTTTTAAAAGGACGTGTGGTGATCCCGGCCAACGGATCGATATCGGATTTTAAAAATGTACTGCAACACGAGCTGGTCCATGTATTTACCAATAGTAAAGTCAACCAGGTTTTCCGGGATCACGGTTTATTTAACCATGCCGGATTGCCGCTCTGGTTTACCGAAGGAATTGCCGAGTACTGGTCCATCGATTGGGATTCACAGACAGAAATGTTTATGCGTGATGCGGTATTAAATAATTATGTTTTTCTCCCCAGCAGGTTGTATCAGATTTCCGGTTCCTTCCTGATGTATAAGGAAGGTCAGGCCCTGGTTAAATATATCGCCGAAACATACGGCGAGGAAAAACTCCTAATGTTAATGGAAAACCTCTGGATGGGCAAACAATTTTCCGAGGTTTTAAGGTTGACCATAGGTAAAAACTATAAAGATATGGATAAAGAGTGGGGATATGCACTGAAAAAACAGTTTTATCCGCTTTTGGAAGAAAATGAATCCGTCAGAATGACCACCCGCCAGTTGACCAAAAAAGGTTTTAATATAAAACCCGCATATTATGAAAAGGAAAATGAACAGAATATTGTGTTCATTTCAACGCGAACGGGATATGCAAATATTTATCTAAAACCTTTAACGGATGCGGAGGAGGATGTCGAATCACATGTCCTGGTTGCCGGCGGGCGAACATCCGATTTTGAATCTTTTCATTTGTTGAGCAGCAATATTGATGTGAACAGTTCGGGCAGGCTGGTTTTTGTTTCGAAAAGTGGTGAAAGGGACCAGCTGTATATTTATGATATAAAAACAGGTCAAATTGTCGAAAAACATAATTTCGAAAACCTGGTTTCTCTTTTTTCACCTGCCTGGTCGCCAAAGGAGAATAAAATCGTTTTTTCGGGTTTGGCTTTTAGCGGTAAAAGTGATCTGTACGTTTATGATGTTACACAGCAAAAATTGACCCGACTGACAAACGATTATTATGATGATAAAGACCCGGCCTGGTCGCCCGACGGGAACATGATCGCATTCAGCACCGACCGCGGAGTAGCCGGTGAAAATGGTTATTACAATCTGTTTCTGTTTGATCTGAACACCGGCCGGATTTCTTACCTGACTCATGGAGAGTATAATGATGACACCCCATCCTGGTCGACGGACGGGCGGTTTCTTGCTTTTTCCTCTGACCGCAGCGAAACGCCGAATATTTGGATACTCGAAGTTAACGGTAAACAGCCCATGATCGTGAGCGCCGAAAAGGATTTCCGGGTAAATAAGGATCAACTTTTGAATAACAAGTTGACGTCCCTGCAGAATAACGATTACACGTTAAAGCAAATAACCCATTTCACAACCGGAGCTTTTGATCCGGAATGGACCGGCAACGGCGGGCTTTTGTTCTCGGCATTTGAAAATTTTTCCTTTCAGATCCATTTATTGGAGGACATTAATCAGTTATTCGATAAAAATGCTGCGATTGAAAATGATAAAATCGCCTCATCTATGCAACCATGGGAATTTGAAAGACTTTTAGGGGAAAAAAGCGGTCCCGGGAAAAAATATAAACCGAAATTCAGTCTGGATATCGCACAGAGTCAAATCACTCAGGACCCGATTTTTGGGACGTCAGGCGGGGCTCAGCTTGCCGTATCGGATATGCTTGGCAATTATCAATACTTTTTTCTGCTTTACAATACGGCGCGAACACAAAGCGAATTTTTAGGAAGTTTTAACATTGCCGTATCGAGGGTTGATCTGTCACACAGGACTAATTTTGCTACGGGATTGTACCATTTCTCGGGCCGTTTCTATAACTATTATGATCTCTGGTACTGGGAAAGAAGATACGGCGGTTTCGGAGCGATCAGTTACCCGTTAACAAAATTTCAACGCATTGAAGCCAGTCTGAATTTCCGGTTTTCGGATAAGGACTGGTATGTAAAGAATTACAGACGAAAGGCGCTGCTGGTATCGAATTTTGTCACTTATATCAAGGACAATTCGTTGTGGGGACCAACCGGCCCTATCGACGGTGAACGAATTAATATAACACTTGGCAACACGACGGACATTGCACATTCCAACGTAAATTTTGCAACAACCATTCTGGATTACCGCCGTTACATCCGCCTGAGTACCTCGGTCACTCATGCCGTTCGTCTCTGGACGAAAATTAACTACGGCAAGGAATCGACGCCGTTTTTTATGGGCGGAAGCTGGGATTTGCGGGGTTACCGCTTCTGGCGTGTTTGGGGCACCAAACTTGTTCTTTTGAGCAACGAACTGCGCTTCCCGTTTATCGACCAGTTTGTGGTCAATTTTCCGTTCGGGGGACTCGCTTTCAGTTCTTTGCGCGGAGCTCTGTTTGTCGATGTGGGGAATGCCTGGGACAAAGATCTTGACCATATGCTCGGCAGTATGGGCTTTGGTACACGGTTCCGGTTGGGAATTATGGTTATCCGGATTGATGTCGGGCGTAAATTTAGTATAGATAATCCGGAGAAATTTTTTAATCGTTCAAACTATGAATTTGATAAAAAGTGGTTTACACAATTCTTTTTCGGCTGGGATTTTTGAGTTTATGGATCGATTAAAATATATTTTCTTGGGGGTGATCATCTTTTTTTTGATTTCGGCTGCTGCGTGCCACAAAATCGCCATAAAATACCCGGAGGAACCGGTCAATAAATATGACTGGCCGCAATTCGGTCATAATCCGCAGCATACCAATCATATCCCCGTTAATATGACTCCCCCGTTTAAACTGATATGGGATCATAAAACGTCTTCAGCGATAGGAGCTTCTCTAGTTGCTGCACAAAACGTTGTGTTGTTTGGAACCTACAAGGGTAATGTCGAGGGTATCGATTTAGACACCGGTAAAAGTTCAGGATTCATCGCTGTTCGAGGAACCGAGGAAAGAACCATCGCGATTTATAAAGATAATTTATTTATTGTCCGTCGTATCGGACAGCCGTCGTTTGAGTTTTATAATTTAACCAGGGGCAAAAGTATCTGGGAGAAAAAAGGAGAAATTATCCTGCAGGAACCGTTATTGGTTAACGACCACGCTTTTATATTAGATACTGGCGGGAAAATGATTTCTATGTCTCTTGAAGACGGCAGTGAGGTATGGTCCATTGAGCTGGACGCGCAAAGTCATACGACGCCGGCCTACTGCAATGGATTATTTGTTGTCGGCGACGATATGGGTAACGTTTACGCTATAGATAATTTCCCCCATATTGTATGGAAATATTCCAGCCAGGGTACGTTTCGCGCGGCGGCAGCGATCTCTGAAAAAACGGTTTACATCGGTTCGACCAATTCCAATTTTTATGCGATCCGGCTGGAAGACGGAACGAAAAAATGGAGTTTCAGGGCGAACGGTAAAATCTATCATCCCGCGGCGGTAGATGCACACTCTGTCATTTTTGGCGCTACCGATCACAGGGTGTACTGCCTGGATAAACAAACCGGAACCGAGAAATGGACGTTCAAAGCCAACAGTGTGATCAGCACGGCGCCGCTTATAACCGGCAAAACAGTTTTTGTTGGTAGTCTGGATAATTTTATGTATGCCCTGGACCTGAACAGCGGTGAAAAACTCTGGTCCTTTGAAGCAAGCGGACGAATCCGGACTCATCCCATTATCGTCCGGGACAAATTGGTCTTTGCCAGTGAAGGAAACATGGTTTACTGTTTTGCGCAAGAGTAAAATAACCCGTAAGATACACGGTTAATTAATTAATTTTTTTTTCATGTTTTGTAAATAGGTCGGGAAAATTCGTGATAAGATATTTCAAGATAACACTATTCATTATTTTTATTTTTTCCGTCAACGGGAAAGCGCTCATATTGAACAGCGGGACGGTTGTTGAAAACGACAGTATTGCCTGTGTGAACATCTTTTCCGAATTTGACAGTCTGGATATTTTTCTGGATGGGGAAAAAATCGGCAAGACCCCGTTACACAATTTCCTGGTCGGTACGGGTTCGCATCGTATAACGGTGTTGTCTCCATATTGGCCGTCCTGGAACCAGCCGAATTTCCAGGATACGTTTGTGGCGCTTCCGGGTAGAACGTATCAATTCAATGCGGCATTTGTCAGGAATATCCTTGTCAATTCCATACCGTTTGACACGAACGTATATAAAAACGGGGAACTATTGGGAAAAACCCCGCTGTATATCACAATGAACGGCAGCACACAAATCAGGATGGAGAAAGAGGGTTACCATTCCCTTACAACCGACCTGACCAAAGCGTACGAATTTTCTTTACTGGTCACACTGGAACCACAGCAGGAATGGTTTCAGGCCAAAGAAGAAAAAGAAAAAATAAAAATGTCAGAAATCAAAAAGAAAAGGAATTTATTGTTTGCCAGTATAGGACTGACCACGGTTTCGGGGCTGTTGAGCGTGCATTTTCGAAACGAAAGAAACGATGCCCTGAACAACTCTTCCCGCGCCGGAAATCATTTACAAAAAGAATTTTATCGTGACAAAGCCAAACAATATGAAAATTTGCAGGATTTGAGCTATATCGCTTTTGAACTGGGTTTTGTGCTGACGGGGTACTTTTTTCTGACCTCAAGAGCCGGGGATTGATTCCTAACTTATCGCGCCGGGATTCTTATTCCTCCCGGGACAGACTTTCAGCCAGGCGCGGAGAAAGAGGGAGAGGCCGGATTCCTGTTTTTCCGCGTGTTCAGCGGTCAAAAAATCGACCGCGAAACACACTGAATGACGCGGATGGGTTCCACACGGATGGGTTCCACAGCGATAATAAAAAACTTCTTTCCCAATCATAACAATACATCAAAACAATACAAAATCCTCTGTCATTTCGATGAGCGAAGCGAAGAGAAATCTTAATACTTTTAATAGTAATGGTTCACGCAAAACAATCAAAGATTTCTCCCTGCGGTCAAAATGACAGAGGATTGCGTTTTGTCAGGATTGGGTGAATACAACAATGGGCATCTGCCCTTTGTTGTGGAAAAGGGTTTGATCATAAGATCAAATCTCACAACCCCTTCACCATCTCCACAATATGCCCCTCGCTGATGAAACGCGACAATTCCCCTAATTCATCGGAAAACGGCCGGTCTTTGGTGACCGGCGGGAATATTTCCGCGACCCGTGATAATATTTTTTCGCACACCGGGTTGAGTCGGCGCTGCTCCGGCGTAATGGGATAGTGTTCCAGCAACTGGATCTCTAGGTCAAAGCGGGTCTCGCTGGACTGCAGTTCCTTTTGTATACCGTCCAGTTTTTGCTTTATCTCTTTATAAACCGGCACTTTGGATGGAATATGCGGCAGCTTTTTGCGGATGGCGGCGGCCTGACTGATGTACGCCAGTTCGATCGCCAGCAGTTGCGCCATTTTCGGCAGGGTTTTTAAAACCCGGACCGCCGGGTCGGCGCCCATACTGACATGGTCTTCCTGTCCCGTGTTGGTGGAAATGTTGAACAAATGGTTCGGCATGGCCTCGCCCCAGATGGAATTGGCCAGCGCCGCCGAGGTGTACTCCAGCATCATCATGCCGCTGGAGACGGCCCGCTGCTTTTCGGACAGGTCCGGCCACTTGAGATCGCGGCCCAGCCCTTTGTTCTGGTTGGCGTCCACATAACGGGCGCAGCGCCGGTTGACCAGTCCCGCCATGATGCCCATGGCCTGGAACAGGTTGTAAATCCGCACCGCCACCGGCATGCCGTGAAACTGACCGCCGGAGACAATGTCCACATACTTGCCGTAAAATGGATCGTCCGGCTTCCAGCCGTATTCTTTTGAGGCCGGCAGCAACAGGGGATTATCGGTGACGCTGTTGGCCTCCCGTAACAGCGCCGCTTCGCACTCGTCGATCAGTTCGGCGCAGCTTCCCAATATCTGCGCGGCGCAGCGGATGTTATAGGGGTCCTGGATTTCGCCGTCGATGCGATAGTCCCGGTGCGATTCCCGCAGCGGCGAATCTTTCATCAATTCATAGATCCAGCCCGCAACCTTGATCGCCCCGGGATGGGGACGTAACTCGTGCAGGTCCCTGCGGAAAGGCGTTTCCGGCGCCAGCATCACCTGGGCCGTCATGGCGGTCAACACGGCCGCGGTTTTCAGCAGCACCTGCATCTGCCGGCAGCAAAACAGCCCGATGGCCGTCATATACTGAACACCGTTGTTCAGCGCCAGTCCTTCTTTCATTTGCAGTTTTAACGGTTTTATCCCGGCCTGTTGTAAAGCGTCGGCCGCGTCCATTTCCACACCTTTGTATTTCACCCGGCCCTTGCCGAGCATCCCGAGCGCGATGTGGGAGAGGGGCGCCAAGTCGCCGCTGGCGCCGACGGAACCCAGTTCCGGTACCACCGGCAGAATGTCGTGATTGAGCATGTCCAGCAACTGCCCGATAACACATGGACGAATACCGCTGTAACCCCGCGCCAGCGATTGGGCTCGCAGCAGCATGGTTGTCCGTACGATCTCGTCCGGCGCGGGATCACCGACGCCGACGCAGTGGGAGATGATCAGGTTTTCCTGCAATTCGGACAGGTGTTTGTCCCCGACCGCCAGATCGACATTGTGTCCGAATCCGCGGTTGAATCCGTAAGCGGGGTACTTTTGTCCGCGCAGGTAATCCTCAACCTGCCTGCGTCGCTCAGCCAACAGTTCATGCGTCTGCTCCGATAATTCGAACCTGACGTGCCCGTCGGCCGCGGCGGCGATGTGCTTTAGGTTGATGTCCTGCAGGTGATTTATATATATTATTGAAGAATTTTTGGATGATGCCATAATTTTAATCTCCCGCATCAAAATTTACATCCCACGACTCGTTACGGTCAAAGATGATCCTGCCTTTTTTGAACACCTGTTCGATATGCTGTTCGCCGAAAAAATACACCAGGTTTTGATAATTATCCGTGTCCAGTATAATCAGATCAGCCTGCCGGCCCGGTTCCAAACAGCCAAGTTTTTCCCGGCCGAGCGCGAAAGCGCCGTTCTGCGTGACGGCGCAGACGGCCTCTTCTATGGAAAATCCCATTTGCGTGCAGGCGAGTGTCAGGATCAGCGGCATGGACAGGGTCATACAGCTTCCGGGGTTAAAATCCGTTGCCAGCACGGGTATACACCCGGCGTCCAGTATTTTTCGTCCCGGCGCGTAGGGGATGTTCAAAAACAACGACACCCCCGGCAGCATAGCCGCGCAAATGTCCGTTTTGGCCAGCAGTTCGATCTCGGCATCTGTAATGTTCTCCAGATGATCGACCGATACCGCGCCGACATCAATAGCGGCCTGAATACCGCCAATGCTGTGGAACTGGTTGCTGTGTACACGTGGTTTCAGGCCATGTTTCAAAGCCATCGTTAATATATTCCGTGTTTCATCCGCGTCAAAATAGCCCAACTCGCAGAACACGTCGCAGTAATCCGCCAGTTCGGCCGCTTTTGGCAGCATGCTTTTGATTTGCTCGATATATTGTTGTTTCGTCGTATCCGGCGGCACCGCGTGTGCGGCCAAAAAGGTGGCGGTCAGTTCCACCGGCTGGATTTTGTTCAATTTCTGTATTACGCTGAGCATTTTGAGCTCGGTTTCCTCATTCAGACCGTAACCGCTTTTGATCTCCATTGTCGTGGTGCCATGCCGGACGGCTTTACGCAGATAATATAAACCCTGTTCGATAAGCTGCTCTTCGCTCATCTGCCGGGTGGCGCGTACTGTACTCAAAATACCGCCCCCCTGCCGGGCAATCTCTTCATAGGAAACGCCGGCGCAGCGCCTGGCAAACTCGGCCTCCCGTCTGCCCCCGAACACAAGGTGCGTGTGCGAATCTACAAATCCCGGCAAGACTGTTTTGCCGGCGGCGTCGATGATACGGGGAGAATCGTCGATGTGATCTTTTACCTGCTCCGGCAGACCGACGGCCTGGATCACGTTTTCTTTGATATATATTGACGCGTCATGTAAAACGGTTAATTCTTTCAATCCTTCGCCGCGCAGTATTCCCGGCTTCGGGGACACGATTTGTGCAGCATTTTTGATAATTAATGAGTCTGAGTATTTAACCGATTTTGGCATTCACGATCTCCAGAATCGTTTTTTCCAGTTCAATGGCTTTGTTTTGAATCTCCTCACCGCGTTTTAATATATCTGTTACGAATGCTTTGTCCTCGAGTCCGGAGGCGTTGATCCTGACGTTCAGGAAAGCGCCCATCACGGCGGAGCGGGCCGCCAACGCCGCGACGCCGGCGTCGGAGACGGAATTGGGGTTGCCGGTTTCCGCCATGGCTTTGATGATGTCCATCGATTTGTACGCGATCGTCATCACCCGGAAAGGAACATCGATGGCGCAGCGGGTCGCCTGCTGAATGGCGTTTTGTCGTTCTGTTTTTTCCTTATCAGTAGTTTTGGGCATTGCAAAAGCCGCCATAAGATTATTGAACGCCCGTGTGTCTTCGTCGATCAGCCGGAGCAGTTCGTCATAGCAGTTTTTGCCTTTTTCGGCCCAGTCCGAGAACTCTTGCCAGCGCTCGTCCCAGCCGCGTTTATGCGACGACAGGTTGGCGACCATGGTTCCCAGGGCCGCGCCCAGCGATCCCATACAGGCGGCCACGGAACCGCCGCCCGGAGCGGGCGATTCGGAAGCGGTGAGAAAAATGAAATCCGCCAGTTTTAGACCGGGCAGTTTTTTCTCCTTATTGTCCTTATCGATAGCGTACTCGATGATTTTTTCCTCCGGTTTGAACGGGTACAGATCGTCAAGTCCCATTGACTTGACGGCGATTTTGATCAGTTCTTTATCCGATACCCCGGCGGAACGCCGCTGCTTTTTCAGGAAATATTTCCCGGCGTCCAGCATGGCCTGCAAAGGAATGAGCCCCACCAGTTCGGAACCGGTCACCCGGATACCCCGCGCTTCGGTCTTTTCAGACACCTCATCAAACGCGACATGCACGGGCGTCTCTTTGATGTTTGTCAGGTTCATGGAAATCTGCGCGATGCCGAATTCCTCAATGTACCAGCCGATAGCTTTGACGTGTTTCAGCGAACCGGGAAGTGTTACCGGGTTACCATTCTCATCCCTGAGAATCTTGCCGGTCAACGGATCGCCCTCACGTTTGACCCGGCCTTTTTCGCGCACGTCAAATGCAATAGCATTGGCCCGCCGTGTCGAGGTCGTATTCAGGTTAACGTTATACGCCACCAGGAAATCTCGGGCCCCGACGGCAACGGCCCCGGATCGGGCATTAAAAGTAGTCGGACCGAAATCGGGTTTGCCTTCCGTTGTTTTCAGTTTATTTTCAAGCCCTTCATATTCACCGGCGCGGCAGTAAGCCAGGTTACGGCGTTTTTCATGAAAGGCGGCGTATTCGTAACAGTACACGTGAATACCCAGTTCCCCGCCGATCCGTTTCCCCAGTTTGCGGGCGTATTCGACCGTTTCATCCATAGTGATGCCGGAGATGGGTATCAGCGGACAAACGTCTATGGCGCCGAAACGGGGGTGCTCGCCTTTGTGTTTGCGCATGTCAATCACTTTGGTTGCTGTTTGCGCCGCCAGAAACGCCGCCTCACATACTTCATTCGGCGGTCCGACAAATGTTACGACGGTGCGGTTGGTCGATTTGCCCGGATCGACATTCAACAATTTTACGCCTTCGACGGATTCTATGCTGTCGGTGATCTGTTTGATGACCGACATGTCACGGCCTTCGCTGAAATTCGGTACGCATTCGATTAATTGTGCCACGATCTGCTCCTTTGGATATTTATTTTTTATTGCTGTTCAAAGCCCTGTTCACTGTTTCTTCAATCAGGTTATCATCCGCCAGAAACGGCAGGGTAATATGGTCCTTATCCTTTTGTTGCTTGTTATAGTCCATGACGGTTGTTATGGAATTGGGATTCCGTGCCCAGGCGCGTCTCGCCACGCCGCCCATGACATCCCAGGGGAGGGCCCTTTCGATAACCTCGTCCACACGTTGACTGCCGTCCAGTACCAGCCCGAAACCGCCGTTGACCGCCTTGCCGATACCGACGCCGCCGCCGTTGTGCAGGGCAACAAGGCTCATGCCACGAGCGGCGTTGCCTGCGAAACACTGAACGGCCATGTCCGCCATGATATTGCTGCCGTCCTTAATATTGGCGGTCTCCCGGAACGGCGAATCCGTGCCGCCGGTATCGTGGTGGTCGCGGCCGATCATCACCGGGCCGATCTCGCCGTTGCGGACCAGCTCGTTGAATTTCAGGGCGATGTTTTTCCGGCCACTTGCGTCCTGGTACAGGATACGCGCCTGTGTACCGACGACCAATTTGTTTTTCATGGCGTCCCGGATCCAGGTGTAATTGTCCCGATCCTGGAACCGCCGTTCCGGATCGATGCAGGACATGGCGGCCCGGTCGGTTTTCTCCAGGTCCGCTTTTTTGCCGCTCAGGCAAACCCAGCGGAACGGCCCGTAGCCGTAATCGAACAGCATCGGTCCCATGATGTCCTCAACATAGGAAGGGAAAATAAAACCGTCGTTGGTATCCTTGCCGTTTTTGCACACCTGCGTCACCCCGGCGTCGAACACGGCCTTTAAAAAGCTGTTGCCGTAATCAAAAAAGTACACGCCCCGGTCGGTCAGGCTCCTGATATGTTCAAAATGAACTTTTAAACTTTTATTTACATGTTTTTTTAATGTTTCCCTGTCGGATAACAGGAGGGAGGTTCGCTCCTCAAAAGTCAGACCCTGGGGACAATAACCGCCGTCGTATACGGCGTGACAGGAAGTCTGGTCGGAAAGCAGGTCGATTTTGATGTTATTCTTTACCGCGTATTCCAGCAAATCGACTACGTTGCCGTGAAAGGCGATGGCGCAGCCCTGTCGTTTGTCCTGATGTTGTTTTGCGTTTTTGAAAGCTTTTTCAGGACTATCGGTTACCAGACTGACCCAGCCCTGTGAATGCCGGGTTTGAATCCGTGAGGGATCCACTTCGGCGATGACCGCCACGCCGTTGGCGATCTCCACGGCGCGACCCTGCGCGCCGCTCATGCCGCCGAGACCCGAAGAAACAAACAGCACGCCGGACAGGTCCGCGTTTTCGGCGATGCCCAGTTTCAGGCGGGCGGCGTTGAGGATGGTGCTGTAGGTGCCGTGCACAATGCCCTGCGGGCCGATATACATCCAGCCCCCGGCCGTCATTTGTCCGTAATTGGCCGCGCCCAGGGCGGCGGCCCGGTTGAAATTGTCTATATCGTCGAACAGGCCGACCATCAGCCCGTTGGTGATGACGACCCGCGGCGCGCCCGGCGAAGAACGGAACAGGCCCAGAGGGTGTCCGGATTCCACGACCAATGTCTGTTCGGGTGTCAGCGCTTCGAGATATTTTTTGATGAGTAAATACTGCATCCAGTTCTGGCACACCTGGCCGGTCTCGCCGTAGGTGACCAGTTCGTAGGGATACAGCGCCACGTCAAAATTCAGGTTGTTATCGATCATCACCTGAAAAGCTTTGCCCTCGGTGCAGTTGCCGCTGTATTCATAGATGGATTTGCCGGTGATCTTTCCCGGCGGACGGAAGCGATAGCCGTATATCCGTCCGGTGGTGAGCAGTTCGTCCATAAATTCCGGGGCCAGTTGCTCGTGCCATTTTTCCGGTATATAACGCAGGGCGTTGCGCAGCGCCAGACGGATGTCGCTGTCCGACAGGGAGGAGGCCCGTTTCGGCGCCCGGCGGATATTGGGAACAAATTCCGGTTTGTCCGGCAGTTGATGAAAAAGTTGTCCCAGATGTATGGTCATGGCTGAAGAAATGTCTTTATTATTGATCATCGTTTTTCTCCCGTTTTATATTTGTGTATAACGATAATCCCTGTTTTCTGACATTAAATTTAACTGCTATGACCTGCAAAGTCAAGGAATTTTGCGAGATAAATTGGCGTCGAGTAGTCCCGCCGTCCCGTGAAACGGGAGCGCGGGACGTATCGAGACATAATCCGGCGCGGGAAAAGTATCTCGCAGATACCGTGGATGACGCAGAACAAAAAAACGCCGCCTCTGTCATTTCGATCGCAGAGAGAAAACTTTACTCTTTGAAAACGCCCCGGGGTGTATCACCTAAAGAGATATAACTTTTTCATATACGCATAGTCCATTTAGACGACCCCCCGGGGCGTGGATTTATTACAAGATTTCTCTTCGCTTCGCTTATCGAAATGACAGATTGAGGCGACACCCCGTGGCATGTCTGTACGATAATGAAAAGAGAGCTGAATAATACAGGTTGTCGGGTAAGGCTGTCGAACGCAGCGAGACAGGCTAAATCGAGACGACCACTGGTGCGGATTAACTTGTTCCTGCGATGACGTAACAGTGCTTAATCAACCGCAGATAAACACTGAAAAACGCGGATAGAAAAAGTCATCCGCGGATGACGCAGAACAAAATAATCCCGCCACCTCTGTCTTTTCGACTGCGGGAAGAAATCTTTGACTGATTTTTACTCCGGATTTCGCGGATGGAAAATACGTATACCTGGAAACAAAACTTATCTGCGTGTAAATTAACCGGGCTGATTGAGTGCTTCTATATTTTGAACAAATAAAATATAAAAAGTGAGAGTTCATATGTAATTTCACGGTTAAAAATGACATTATTGTGATTGAAGAGAATTAAACCACAACCGTAATTATCGATATGGAAATTACAAAAAATATTTAACAATACGTCTTCAAGTTTAGGAAAGCTGTAAGGGGCCCTGTTGAATCAGAAAGTTTGGTTAATACTTGTAATTTTGTTTGTTTCTAAACATGTCACTTGACAAGTAGTTAAGATTTTGTTATTTTGATACATGATTCCAAATTCCAAATCAATGTAATTGACGATGAATCAATGATTGCTTTTCGTCCGTTTATGATACTGATTTTCAGGAACAAGTGTTTCCCTGACACAGATTTGGCAACATAGATAAAGGGATAAATGTAGTTTTATATTCACCGTACTATAACCTTATCCTGATTTTCACCAGGTGCTTTAGACAAAAGTGTTATTAATCAGGCAGATTAAAGAATTTTTGTTAAAAGGAGCTTGATATGAAATCAAAAGGATTAACAAAAGTTTCATTACTTTGGCAGGTATTTTATATTATTTGGATGTTTTTATTCCTTTTTTACACACAAACCACTGCCCAGCTGAGTTACGATTACGGGGACGCCCCCGATACGCCATATCCGACTTTGCATAATAATAACGGGGCTTATCATACAATTGATCCGAAAGTGTATCTCGGTAATCTTGTCGATCCCGAAACGGACGGCCAACCGACCAGTAACGCCACCGGTGATGATAAGGACGGAACCGACGATGAGGACGGCGTGTCATTTCCCAGCCCAATTTTAGCAGGAAAATCCGCGGAAGTCGCTGTTACGGCGTCGGTGCCGGGAAAACTGAATGCCTGGATCGATTTTAACAAAGACGGCGACTGGGACGATGCCGGCGAACATATATTCAACGATACCAATCTTTCTCCGGGTACCAGTACACTTAATTTTAATGTTCCATCCTCCGCATTTATAGGATTCACTTTTTCCCGTTTCCGGTTCTCTGTTTTGGGGGGACTTTCCTCTACCGGACCAGCCTCAAACGGTGAGGTGGAAGATTACCGTGTGGAAATAGAGAAGGATACTCCCGAAGTCACATACGACTGGGGTGATGCGCCGCTTCCGTATCCGACTTTAAGAAGTGATAACGGCGCCCGGCATAGCGTTAATCCCGGGTATTATCTGGGCGCCAAAATTGATAGCGATAACGACGGCAAACCGGATGAAAACGCGGCAGGCGATGATAATGACGGCAATGATGATGAGGATGGCGTCGTTATTAAGGGTTCGTTGATCAAAGGCGATACGGCTTATGCCAATGTGACCGCCTCCGCCGCCGGTATTTTGAATGCATGGTTCGATTTTAACAGGGACGGCGACTGGGATGATCCCGGCGAACGTTTTGCAAATTTTCAAACCACCCCGGGGCTGAATGTATTGCCTATCATCGTTCCGGAAAATGCCGATCCGGGTACAACTTATGCCCGGTTTCGTTACAGCGACACGATTTTCGACCGTTATGACGGTCCCGTTGAAATCGGTGAAGTGGAAGACCTCGTTGTGGAAGTTTTTGACCGGCTGGATTTCCCTTACGAATACGGCGACGCCCCCGAGGGAATAATGGCTTATCCGGATATTGGCGTTATCGGTAGTTTCCCGACCCTGAAGGATGACGGTCCCGCCGGATTTATTCGTCACGGCACCCGCGGTGAAATGTACCTTGGGTATGAAGTTGACTATGAAACGGACGGCAATACCGGCTCGGCCGCTCCCACCGGCGATCCCTGGGACACGGATGAAGGATTAAATGACCGCCGGGCGGATGTTGTCATTTATACAGATCTTGGCCTGACCGATCCGTGTAATTATACGATCAGGGGAGATGCCGGTTCGGAGTATTACTGGCCTTACAGCGTTACCGGGGGCCGCGGTGTTATGGGTCAACCCGGTGAATCCATTAGCTGGGGTGATGATAGATTTGATGTCGTCTATCATGTTACTGCCGAGGATGGCGCCTATCTCAACGTGCTGATAGACTGGAACCGGGACGGTTCATGGGGCGGGGTATTTGATTGGGACAACGGCCTGACGTCTTTTCATACACCCGAACATATCATTCAAAATTTCCATATTCCGCATGGCGAGGGTCTTACCGGTTACGGCAGGCTCAGCGATCTTGATCCCGACGTATTTGTTCTGCCGGAAGACGTTACCGGCTATCTCTGGTCGCGGTGGACGATCACGGACGAGCCGATCGAGGGTGAATGGGACGGTTCAGGGATTTTCAGCGACGGGGAGACAGAGGATTGTCTGCTGGCAATCAGTTTGGATGGATTTTTTGAATTCGGCGACGCGCCCCAGCAGGCCCTGGCTTATCCCGATGCGGGCACCATCGGACGGTTCGGCACTGATAATCATCTGGAACCGGGCGGGGCCATAAAACATAATCCGGTCGGTCAGCGTTATTTTGGCGACTGCGTGGATTATGAATGGTGCGGTAACGCCGGTATGTCTTATATAACACCCTGGGTTTATGACGCGGATGAGACATTTAATAATGAATTGATTATAAGCGGTCTCCGGGATGCGGGTCTCCGGAATCTTATACCTTATACAATTATCGGTTCTCCCGGTTGGGAATCCGTCTGGCCCTTTATCCCTGAAGGCGAGGAGGGGGAGCTGAACCGGTCCCTGGGCAGCGCGGAACAAACCATTGTTTGGGGAGAGAACCTGGATTTTTATATCGCGATAAAACGGGATGCCGGGGATTCTTATTTCAACGCAGTGTTTGACTGGGACCAGGATGGTATTTGGCATACAAGGGAGTACACTGTTCAAAATTTTCTCATTCCGGCCAGCGAAACTCCGTTTTATGGAATGTTATCCGAGCTGGATCCGCCCCCGTTTGAAATCGGTTCCAATCCGGGGTACGTCTGGGCCCGGTTTTCGATAACCAGCATGCCGACTCCGGAACCCTGGGTGGGACATGGCTCGTATCTTGACGGCGAATCGGAAGATTACCTACTACATGTATCGGATTTTCGGTATTACTTTGACTTTGGGGATATTCCTTTTGCCTCGTATGGAACTTTTCACGGCAATAACGGAGCCCTGCATACCGTCATGAGGGGATTTTTCCTGGGTGATACCGTGGACACCGATCCTGACGGTCAGCCCAAAGCCGGCGGTTTCGGCGACGATTATGACGGATCCGATGACGATGACGGCGTTTATTTCCCGGCGCCCCTGATACCGGGACAGACAGCCGTAGTGAAGATTAAAGCTTCCGCGGCGGGTATCCTGAGCGGCTGGATCGATTTTAACCGCAACAGTACCTGGAACGTGCCGGATGAACAAATCTTCATCGACAGGCAGTTGACGAGCGGAATGAATGAGTTGACCTTTCCGGTTCCTGCATCAGCAGCTTTGGGTGTGACATTTGCCCGGTTCCGGTTCAGTGATACGGGCGGGCTTGCCCCGAACGGCCCCCCGCATTTTACGGAACTGCCGCAGCAGGACAAAATGCCTCCGGTCGGCGAGGTGGAGGATTACAGCGTGCTGATTATTGCGGACGGCGCAAATTTTGATTTCGGAGATGCCCCGGACCCGGCTTATCCGACGCTGTACGCGAACAGCGGCGCTTTCCATGCTATTGATCCCAAACTTTACCTCGGCAGCCTCATTGATGCTGAAACCGACGGTTTACCAAATCCCGACGCCAAAGGCGACGATAGTAACGGCGTGAATGATGATGACGGAGTAAAGTTCGATGTCCCGTTAATCCTTGGAAAAACCGCTTCGCTGACTATCATCGCATCGGACAACGGATATATCAACGCCTGGATTGATTTTAACGGCGACGGCGACTGGACCGATCCCGGCGAACAGATATTTTTGGATAAATTAATACATGGCGGCAACAATGATCTGAGTTTTAATGTGCCCGATACCATAACCATCGTGGAAAAACTGTGCGCCCGTTTCAGGTTTAACAGTACCGGCGGATTGTATTTCGCCGGACCCGCTGCCGACGGGGAAGTGGAGGATTATATCATACCAGCGCAACCGCTGGCTGTTGAGGGAAATCCCGATTTGGTTACACCGCCGCAGTCCTTTGCTTTGTATCAGAATTATCCGAATCCGTTCAATCCCGAAACAAATATCCGCTTTGAAGTGAAAACCGCCTGTTTTGTCACTCTTAAAGTGTATGATCTTTTGGGACGTGAATTGTACACACTTGTTCAATCCCGGCATGAACCCGGACGGTATAATGTGAAATTTGACGCCTCAAAACTGGCGTCGGGAATTTACTTCTATTCCATCACGATGGGCGACTTTAAAGCGACACGAAAAATGGCCGTGTTAAAGTAGGGTATAAAAAAGAATCCGGTCGTCCAGCAGTTCCGGGACACCTGCTAAGTTATGCTTACAACAAGGGGCTCCAGCCCCTTGTTGTAGAAAGACTACTTTTTCGTTATATAACAAGGAGTAGCTTGCTCTGGCGTGCATTTCCATTATGCGATGCGTGGTTTTCTCCCCGCCGCCCATAAAGGAAAGTCACTCAGTTTTTCAAATTATTCAAACCTGAAGGCCAGCACCGTCACATCGTCGTTGAATTTTCCGGCGAATGCTTTGACTTCTTTTACTAAACCGGAAATGATTTCCTGAACAGTTGATGCTTTATTGAGTTTGAGCATATAATTTTCAAAACGTTCCATGCCAAATTCTTCCCCTTTTGTGTTTCCTGCTTCTGTCAGACCGTCTGTATACATGATCAATATATCCCCCGGTTGATAGTGAATTTGATTTGTCAGGTAATTGGCGTTTTTCGCCAGACCAATGGCCGGGCCTGTGGGATACAAGCTCTTAATTCTTTTAGCTGCAGAGTTCCACCATAAAGGGGGATTATGTCCGGCGTTACAATAATAAAAAATACTGGTCTCAATATCGAGTCGGGCTAAAATCAGGGAAATAAAACTGATCAATTTCATATTATACCGGAACAACTCGTTCAGGCGGTTGGCAACCTCATGCAAATTTTTGTTTTCCGGGCCCAGTATACGCAGTGACGCCTGTAAATGTGACATTAGCATGCTTGCGGAAAGCCCTTTGCCCATTACATCACCTATTGCAAAACCCTGAGAACCATCCGGGTAAGAAAAAAAATCATAATAATCCCCGCCGACGATTTGCGCCGATTCCGTATACGCCGCAATTTCAATTCCCGGTAACGACGGAACACAACAGGGCAGTAAATGCGACTGGATTTTTGCGGCAAATTCCAGGTCCCGCTCAAGACGTCGCAATTGCGGTTGCGAAAAATGATCAAGACAAACCTGGTTGGTATAATCACTTTCCAGGAATTCCGTTTCAACTTCACCATTACATTTGATACATCGGCCGAAATGTCCATTATCGATCCGTACCAGCGCGTCTTTAATATCGGTTACAACCTGCAGGACATCCTGTAATTCGGCATTTCCCAACCGAATATCGTGATGCTTTGTACCGGAATTCAACCATTCCAGCAGGGCGTCCCGATGACAAACAAGACTTGAACGGAATTGTAATAATTTTTCTGTATCCATAAAATCCTCTTTCAACATAATTATGGTAATTTATAAATACGATAAATAAAGTTTCAGGTTTCAGTTATTTCACATTTTTTTTGTGCCAATTCCCTGGTTCAAAATTTGGTAAACTCGATCACGCCGTGGTTCTACACGGTGGGTAAAACAGGGAGGGCTTTGCCTTCCATAATTGACCTGGTTAATAAAATATTGGGAGTGTTTCGCCTTTATGCGAAACATACCGGCCGTCCATATGTGATTTCCGTTCCTTTTTTGCTGATCGCCGGGCTCCTGATCCTAAACCAATTTATAAAATTTTGGTAGTATAATATAATCATTGTTTATATATTAAGTAAACAAACCTGAATTCAACCCTACAACCTGCCGGGAGAAAATATGAAAAAAGCACGTTTTATAGGCGGTATTGTTTTGCTGGTTCTTGCGGCGATAATTTTCCTGTTCATGGATTCCCCGGTGCCGGTGGGTATTGGGTTGGCCGTTGTCGGCATTGCGTTGATCGCGGTGTCCAGAAAAAAACAGTAATGTTGCTGCAAATCGTAAAATTCCTCTGCTCTTTCTGAACAAAAGAACTTTATAATTCATGTCTCCGGATCACGGATACGCTGATAATTTGCGTTCGATACATATTAAATCTAAATTTTTTAAAATTACATATGACTCGTTCAAGGAGAAAGAAAAATGCGGATAAAAATTCAGTTTTTATTGTTTGTTTTTCTTTGTAGCTGTTTATTTCTGATTTTTTGCCAATCCCAATCCCCTGTTGAATTATCGGTAGATGATTTTGATTTTAACGGTCCTTTGGGTTCACAGGGCGCGACCATAACCAAGGTTGCCCGGAACCATTTCAAAGTGATCCCGGGACACGCGCCCAATCATCCCGATTGGCCCAATATGCTGCAGTTCCGGATCAAGGACCACGCCAAAGGGAATGCTCTCCGGCTTGATGTTGAATTTAATCAGTCTTCTGAATATCCTTTTAATGATTATTCCTACTCCTGGTCCTGTGACGGTAAAACCTGGCATCCCGTTCACTGGAAGGGATACCAGGTTAATATCAACAATAGTAACAGCGACGTGATGGTTTTCCCGGAATTTACCGGTAATACGGTTTATGTCGGCCACCAGGCGCCCATAGCATATGAAGATTTGCAGCAATTTATTACGGAATGGGAAAAAAGTCCGTATGTTAAGGTAAATATCATCGGCAAGTCTATTGAAGGCCGGGACATTTACCGACTTGAAGTCACGGATATGGGTACGGAATCCTCAAAAAAGTGGGTGCATCACTTTAGCAACCAGCATCCGGGTGAGCATTACGCACAATGGCGCATGGTCGGTATGCTGGAATGGCTGTTGAGCGATGCGGGCAGAGATTATCTGAAAAGCAGCATCAATCATTTTATTTTTATGATGAGCCCGGACGCGCCTTCGCACGGCTGGTACCGTGTAAACGGAGAGGGTGTCGATATGAACCGGTCATACCGTTATTTGGGTTCAAGCGAGACGGAACAGGCCCATGAGGCGTATATATGTCAGAAGGACCTGGAAAGTCTTATGGCTTCGGAAAATCCGGTCACTGATCTGTGGATCATGCACACATGGCGGGGTGCCGTGGAACCCATCATGATTCCCGGGCCGGAAATCGGCACGCAGGTTGGAACGTTGTCCGAATTCAGGGAAATTATCATAAAAAATGATCCATTACTGCTGGTCGAACCGATCAAAACGGAAGAACTGGATATGGCCAATTCGGGATACTGGACGCACGGCCCTCATGCGCAATTCGGAATCACAACCGTATTGTGCGAAGGCGCTGCAACATTTTATACGGTGGAAAAAAATAAAAAATCCGGAATTGTTTTGATGAAAAGTATTGCCGAATATTATCATTGATTTTTTTACATGTACCCGGAACCGGTATTCCTATATTCGACAATGACAACAAAATCATAATTTATTAGTTAAACTGCCGGTCCGGCAATTTTTTCGCTTTTTAAAATGTTATGAATTGTATAACCCTTCGGTTACAGTACATTTTTAGCAGCAATGAGGTGAAAATATGTCTTTTCATCCTGTTTTGAATAACCGGTTTAATCACACCGGTATGTATATTTTGGTGATGTTTTTTTTCTGTGTTATTGTTTATTTAGGGTGCAGCTATCAGGTCATGAGAAATCCATCGGATGATCCTGATATACTGGCCAGGGTCAATTTTGATCATCATACGGCCGGCCAATGGTATGGGCATGTTGATGTGAAACGGGATTTTGGAACGCTCAAGTCATGGGGTACATGGTGGCCATACCGGCGTGTTCGTATTGCCCAATCGGATGATCCGCATGATAAAGTCCTGCAGGTCCGCTACCCTGAAAGTAAAGTACGTTTTTTTTCCTCCGGTGCGTCATGGCACTGGAAGCCGTTTCAGCCCAGGCAGGAACTGTTTTTCAGCTACTGGCTCATGTTTCCGGATTCTCTCGAATTTCGTTATGGCGGTAAATTACACGGTCTGGTCGGCGGCAAGGCCAACACCGGCGGCGACAAACCCAACGGTCATGACGGATGGAGTTGTCGGGTACACTGGGGACCGGACGATTTGATCAAATTGTATATTTATCACAAGGACCAAAAGTTAGAATGGGGTGATGTTTTTTATTTCCGGGAAAATCCCGGCATCACCCGTGTCGATTCCGAAACCCGCGAAACCCATCGTGAAGAGGAAAATATAAAAATCGAAAAAGGCAAGTGGCACCATATTATGATGCGGTTAAAGGTCAACGATATCGGCCAAAAAAACGGACTGGCGCAGGCATGGTACGATGGAAAACTGGTCGCGGATATTCGCGGCTTTGAGTTCAGGGATGAAACCTGTAAAGCCGATGAACTGCTGGTCAACGGTATGTACTTTTCAACATTCTACGGCGGCAGGGATGAACGTTACAAGCCGGTAAAGGATGAGTATATCCTGTTTGATGATTTTATCTTGTCCAAAAGTATTCAATGTCCCGCCGGGCTCATCTGTGACCCGGTGCCGGATTGATGTTGCAAAGTGGGGAG
>JAFGSB010000012.1 GCA_016934825.1 Candidatus Zhuqueibacterota bacterium | reverse complement strand
TAAAATTATCATTGCAATATCTTGATAATTAAATTTTAATGGATACAAAGAACGCCATTCTCTTTCACAATAAATTGTATCAAACTCATTTTCTGAAAATGTTTTAAAAAAAGACATGATTCGTTGAAAACCTATGAGGAGTTTTTTAATTTTTTTTAAATTGCTATTATTACTTCTCACTAAATTGTCGATTATTTTTTGTTCATTCAAGTTGATCAATTCCTCAAGTTGTGATTTAATATTATCGCATTCAATTTTAAAGTTATTTATTTCTTTAAATAACGTCGCAATTTCTCTGCTTATTGTTTTAGTGTCTAATGTGTAAAAAACAGGATTAAATTTATTATTGAAAATAAAATTACGATGGAAACCGATTGCAAATTTTCCATACCTTATACTATGGTAATATAGGTGTTGAATAGGAATTTCTGCCAAGCAACAAACTTTTGCAGTCAGTAATTTATCAATTTTGTTGAAATCATTTAATATATTTACTGTCATATCATTTAAATATTCTATTTCCCCTGAATATCTAAAATCTTCATGTTGTTGACTAGTAAAAATTGTTTTTGATTCAAGAATTTCACATAGAATTTTATATGCTTCTTTTTCAGGTTTTAGACTTAATTCTTGTTTATCTGTATTAACATCTCTTTTGGGGCCACCAGTAAAATGCCAAAGAATTTTTGAAACTGTCCCAGGATCCATTTTGATATACCTTTATTGTTTTTTTCAAATTTTGTTATCTTATTGAAACAAATCCGCGGTGCGCTGCTCCAGTGCCGGGAATTCGGGCAGTGGGGCGCTGGGTACCGGTTCGTACCAGAAGGCCGTGGCGCACCAGTCGTCCCGTCGTTCGAACAAATGTTCATCGGGATTGTCGGGCAGGTTCGGGCTCCAGCCGATCTGCTGGATGGTCATCCGGCATTCCTCGTTCCAGTAGATGGGATCGTGTAAATGCCATCGGTACATGGATATAAAACCGTTTTGGTCAAGACTGCAGCCGTGATACAAAAACTGTGTCTCCTGAATGCCGTAAGAGAGACATACGTAATCTTCGCTGCCGGTGCCGCATATTGTCGGGAAATCGGTGTCGCCGTCTTTGTAAATTTTAATCTCGCCTTCGCCCCACCAGTTGCCGGACAGAGTGCGGATACCGATCACCGCGCCGATAAACCGTCCCCTGCCGGTGCGTTTCGGCAGAATTTCGAAATCCTGTTTTATGGTGGTGGGATTTTCCCTCCGGAAGGATGCATGCAGGCGGCCGAAATCCGCGGGATGTTTGTCGCCGGTGGTATAATCGATCTGGTAAAACAGCGTCACTCCTTTTTCACATTCGTTGGTCAGTGTGATATTGCCCTGTGAGTCGAAGGGCATAGGCAGCCACAGGTTCAATGCCGCGTTTCTTCCGACTGAATGCACTGCGGACTGATAGGAGACAACTTTGGCGTGCGCGAATCCCATAAAGTCACCCAGCGGGCATTCGATGCTCGGGGTTTCCTGTCCGTCCCAGTAAGCGCGTATAACCATTCCACGCAGCGCCGCGGTATTGTCCTTGAAACCGCCGGTCATCCAGATGTGGCGGATACAGCCGGGTCCGGCGATGTCGCACAACACCACTGTTTCGCCGGCCTCTATGGTTTTTGCCGGAAAGCCTTTTCGTCCCACGCCAAGATAACTGGCCGCTTTGCCTCCGGCGCCTTTTTCGCCGGTCGGGTTTTCAAAACAGATGGAGCGCGATTCAAGCCCTGTCTCCATGCGGTAAAGTCCAGCGTTCACGGATGTTTGCACGTCCGTTTGTTGTGTGCAACCGATAAGCAATACGAATGCTACAAGAATCAGTTGCGCATAAATACTTTTGTTTGTAGTTTTCATATTAGCCTCAAATGTTTGATGATATAGTTTTATGAATGGTCATAAATGTGGTTAAACACGTGGTAACAGGATAATATAAGAAACAAATAATGATAAACAATAAAAAGTGTTTATTAAAAATGGACAATCTTAAATTTTGCATTTTTTTAGGAAATATTTATGACTACTTTTTATATAAAGTTCTATATTAAAAAATAAATTGAATTTATTGATTACATTTAATATGTTATCACTACTGTCCAAAATAAACTTTTGATGAACTGAAAAACAAATACTTAAATGTAATTTATTATGTTTTCGAAAACCAGGCTGTCATTTTATTTTTTTTCATTTTGGACAAATGCTGTCCAAGATAAAATTAAAAATAATTGAAATAAGATGTAAAAATGAGCCTAACTTCAATATTTAAATTAGCATTTTTTACATGTAGCTAATATTCAATCAAAGTGCTGTCCAAAATAAAAACCTGTTTTGGACAAGAGTGATTTTCCATATATTTTTTTTGGTGAGATGATTACCATTTACTAACTGGTGTAAGAGAAGTGTAAGTTTATAATTTTTGTACTATATCTTTAAATTCCTTTAAACCTTCAATTTCTTTACCTTTTAGAAAACCTTTCCAAGTTGGAGTGTACCCGAAAAAATAGACACACAGTTAAGTTATTTATGCAACATCTCTAACCTCCTCAAAACAACAAGGAGACATATAAC
>JAFGSB010000042.1 GCA_016934825.1 Candidatus Zhuqueibacterota bacterium | reverse complement strand
TTAAATGTTTCATCTTTTGTTACCGCATGTGAAAAACAACATGACAAGAATTTTCATTGCGATGGTAAACATTTTTTTATGGACGATGTGAATGTCGAAATTGATGACGATAAAATTATATTGAGTAATAAATGTGATGAGGATGAAACAGTTGAATTTAACGATAATTATGAATTAATTGTCAATGGTGAAAAAGTAGATTTAAATAAACGACAACAGGAATTGGTGGAAGAATTTTATACACTTTCATTCGATCTGATCGAAGAAGCCCAAAAAATCGGTATAGAGGGCGCAAAAATCGGTGTGGAAGGTGCGACGCTGGGCCTGACGGCCGTTGCCAATGTGTTAAGATTATTATCACCGGATTACTCATCGGATGATTTTGAAAGGGATATGGAAAAAAAATCTAAAAAATTGGAAAAAAAGGCTGAAAGACTGGAAAAAAAAGCGGAAAAGCTTGAAGTAATTGTGGATTTTCTGGGGGATATCAGGGACGAATTAAAAGAAACAACGCCGGAACTCCGTGATTTATATTGGTTTTAATTGGGTCCCGGCGCAGCCAGATTATTTGTATTCATCGGTGAACCAATTATGTATTTCTAATTAGTCCGTCCTGATTTTTATTGGGAAACATTTTATTATTTATTATATATACGGGTTCTTTGTTATCTTCTCTGACTCTTTAACATTGAAAAAAATTTAGTTTAATTTTTATCTGTTCATGTAAATTTTCAGGCTCCTGCATTTGAATATATATGTAGATGATCTTTTGCCTTATGATTTTTTTATAATTTTATCGGCTTTGACCCGGTCCCTGTAACCCAGTAATCCGGATAACAATAAAACCGTTGTCAGAAAACAGGCCGCGACGCCAATAAACATGGCGCTGCCTAATTGCCCGAATCCCCGCCATACCGAAAAGATGAGCGATCCGAATCCCAGCATGGTTGTCAGTGATGTCAGCAATATCGCTTTTCCCGTACTTGCGAATATCACATAAAGATTACTTTTACTCTCACTGAGCCATCGATGAATAATATGCACCCCGTCGTCAATACCTATTCCGATGATCAGCGGCAGTCCCATAACATTCATTACCGTTAACTGAAGCCCGAACAATTTCATTAAACCCACCATCCAGAAAACACCGATCGCCAACGGGATCATCGCCAGTATCGCGTAGCCGGGTTTGCCAAAGTCATACCAGAGCACAAAAAACATCAGGACCAGGGTCAGCATGACGGCTTTGCGGCCGTCGCTGCCGATGATCTCGATCAGGGCCCTGAAAACCGGCGGCATACCGGTGGCTT
The DNA here is from genome assembly GCA_016934825.1 of Candidatus Zhuqueibacterota bacterium. GTDB lineage: Bacteria > Zhuqueibacterota > Zhuqueibacteria > Residuimicrobiales > Krinioviventaceae > Fontivivens. Next base: position 8,105 of record JAFGSB010000042.1, on the reverse strand, counting down.
TATTATTTATTTGTTCAAGATCATCCGCGAACCGTTTGAGAAATTCGGCGTTTGTCCATATATTTCCTTTAGGGAAAACGGTTATTAAAAACTGGTCTCTGGTTTTATTGCTGTACCTGTCTTTGATGGATTCCGGCAGATCATTGAACGTCAGTAAATTTGTATTGCACATGTTAAGCACACTGGATTTAAAATAAGGCGCGGCCTGTTTTTGATATAATGAAAGCTGTGCGGCCGACTGTTTTCGATTCTGTGTTAACAACTCGATAAGATTTGTTATTTTACTTTCGGGATTTTCCTGTGCCGGGTCGCCCACAATCTCTTTACACTTTGAATCCACCTTATCCTGGCCCCCGATAAATGCCATGTCCTGAATCTCTATGACGTTCATTTCAAGTCTTTTCAGTTCATTAATGAGCTTTTCGAAATCAGCCGCGCTGACGGAGGATTTTACCTCGGCTTTGGAGAGCGATTGCCTGATTTCCCGTATATAGGGTATTCTTGTTTGTTGTTCCTCCTGGGAAGGCAAGTATTGGGAAATGTCATCAACCATGGCCACGGTCCCGGCTTCACGATATTTTTTGGCGGTTTCTCTTCCATCTTCAATATCGTCTGTCAATACCAGACCGTAATCCATAGCAAGATCAAATTTTTCCAGTATCGTATCCTGCAGTGCGATTGAGGTCAGGCCCTTTGCCTCCATGTTCATATAGTTATGATCGAAAGTTATTGAAAAAGCGGCAACAATTAAAATGTCCGTTATTATGCCGCCGATTAATAAAGTCATAACGGGCCGGTTCCCCAGTTTTTCCCCCAATTTTCCCATGAACCGGAATGACAGGTCCCGGGTTTTATGTCCTCGTTGCGTCTTTTGTACTTTTTTATCCAGTCTTTTTTCCCGCAATACCAGCAGGGGCGGTAAAAAGAGAAAAGTGGATACCAGAATAGCCAGCAAACCGCCCCCGGTAACCAGTCCCATTTCCTTCATCCCTCTTGAACTGCTGATGATCAGGGCGAGGAAAGCGATTGACGTTGTCAAGCCGCCTGTAATGATCCCCCTGCCTGTTTTCTGAAAGGATGTTTGTAATGAAAATAATATATCTTTGCCGGCGGCTCTGTTTTCCGTAAAACTTGAGATGATATGAATTGAAAAATCGATCCCGAGCCCGATTAATATCACCGCGAACATGGAGGTCATTATATTAAGCTGTCCAACCGTGATAAACGCGACGCCGGCGGCCCATATAATCCCGATAATAAGATTCAATCCCGCCAGCACGGGGGCAACAAGCATCCTGAACGCAAATATAAGCATGATAAGGATCGCGACAAAAGCCAGAACGCTGGTAATACCCAGGCTTTTTTCGGAATAGTACATTTCATCATGGGACAAGGGGACCATACCCGTGAGTCCGGCGGAAATTGTCGGGAAATTTTTCAATTCATCATCAACAATGCCCTGCAGCAGACGGGTACAGACCATAATCTCATCGATGTCCATTACGCTGAAATTCGGTATCACATTCATCACCAGCGCCTGGCGGTCATAGGACAGTATGTATTGTTCGCCGTACAGGAATTTATCGACCATCTGTCTGGCTTTATCCTCCGGAATATTTTCGGCGCTGCCGTACTGTTGTAATAACTGAACCAGGTCTTTGATGCCGTCAAGGAACATCACCGCCTGGTCTTCTTTCTGCCTGTTGCTGATGGACTCTTCCTTTCCGACATATTCCTTTTCCATGCTGTTGTTCAGGTTGGTTGTCAATTCCACAAGATTAGGATTTGTAAAAACCTCTTGCATATTTTTCAGATCGTCTTCCTTGATTAACAACAAGGCATGATTTTTGAGAAAATCTGTGTCGAGAGTATAATCAATGCGCTGGACAAGTTTTTTGTTTATTTGGCCCTTTTTCTCCCGGATTTGCTGTTCAATCAATGTTTTTTGAGCAGGATCATTTTCCTTTTCCAGTTTTGATTTCAATTCAGCGATGTCGGTGTCGAGTTGACTGTTTTTTGTGGTATCGACAATGGCCCTGATCCGGGGAGCGACGGCTTCAGCAAACTTTTTTATTTCGTTTTCCTCACCCTGAACGACCACAATGGCGCTTGTCGCGGTTGTAAATTCTTCCAGAATCTTGTTAAATTGCAGCGTTCTGATATCCTTGGAAGGCAGCAGATCGGACCAACGCATGGTAACGGATATCTGTTCCGCCAATCCGGCAAATATTACGGTCATAACAATAACGATAAGGATCATCCGCCAGGGGTGGTTTGTATGAAGTTTTGCCAGTGAATTGAGTAATTTCTCTCTCATTTTTAAGCCTTTTGGTTTTCGTTTGTCTTTATATTTAATTTTATACCCATTCTGTTTATGTCTTTTAAAAAAAGTTCGGGCTTGACAATATTGGCCTGAAACCACACGCCGGGATTTCTGACAGCTCCGGATAAATATTGTTTCAGACACGCCGCAACCGGAACGGCGGTTAAAAAGTATCCGTTTGAATGCGACAGTTGCACGGTAAGGGTTTTATTTTTGTCATCCTTTAATCCCCCGGCATTCAGGACCAATTTTGTGATATACGGTGGTTTACTGAAAGTTTGCAGTCCCCATTTGAAAAATTTACCAAGGATCGGGTAATGTTTTTGCGGCAATACGGATAATCCCGCAAAGGTTACGGGGGTCGCGATATAATCCACAAACCAGTTGAAACCGCTGATAAAAAATCCGGTTTCCCTGAGTTCCGGCAGCAACTCCGGCAGTTCACGCAATTCTTCAAGAAACATGGGATAACAACCGGTTTTACCCACCGGTTGTCCGAAATCGAACTTTTTATATTCGCTCCATTTGGTTTTGGTCCATTGTCCGTTTTTCAGTACAATCGTTTTAAAGTTTTTGAATTCTTCGACCATTTCCATAACGGTCGATTCCGAAAATGAAAATGCTTTCCAGTTTATTTTAACGGCGCTGAAAACGTTGGCGGTGTCCAGTTTGTCGAATTGTTCTGCCGCGTAACGAACAAGGGCGGCTGGAACGCCGGGATGAAAACCGCCATCCGTGATAAATGTCAAACCGGATTCTTTGATCCCGGGAAGATATGATTTTAATATGTCGTGTTTGTGCGGTGTTGACAACTGGGTGTCCAGGTAATCTGTTTTTGTTTCAACGGCCGCCCGCACCACATTTTCAACAAAATCGAGGGTGCTCGATGCGATGACGGCCAAATCCGCCCCGGTAAAAGCGTCCTTTAGACTGTTCAGGTCCGCCGCGTCCGCGCTTTTTGCCGTAACACGCATGCCCTGGAATTTGTCGTTCAGTTCGGCGGCCATGTCCCGCGCCTTTTTTATATTTCTGCCGGACAGGGTGATGTGAACATCTGTTTCCTGCAATAACAAACCGGCAATCAGTTTCCCCGTGTTGCCGTATCCGCCCAATATGTGGACATGTTTTTTCATTTTTTCCCTCGCTATTAAAAATAAACCCGCAAACGGGCCAGACCACCGTTGCCCATATTCCCGGCATAAGCGCTGCCCTCGGTTCCCGTATAAATATTTCCGAACAGGGTCAATTCAACATCTTCAAATAAACTGTACAGGATCATCGGCACGAGCGCGGCGGATTGGTCGCCGATACTGTAAACGGCATACGATCCTATTGTGATCAAATCGGTGAGCGGATACTGAACAAGTCCGAATACCTGCCGCCTGCTTATTGTCTTCATCTCCGACGAGAGCATCCACATCCAGTTGTTCAGCGTATAGTTATCCTGTTCCGACTGCGCCATTGAATTAAAATAATATTCACCCATAATATACATACCGGATTGAAATGTGTAATCCGAGCCGAACACCAGTTCCCAGTGATCCTTGACCTGTTCGGGTTCGAAACCCTCTTTGTGCTCCATAAAGTTATACCCGCCTTCGCTCCAGATGCCGAGGCCGAACAGTTCGCCGGCAAAATCGCCTCCGATCAATGTTCGGTTATAAACGCCGGCCGGTTCAAACCGGATATAATCCGTATAACTCCAGTAGCGTTGTATGCCGGTGACGGAAAAATCAAAATGACCGACGCGTCCTTTGAATTTGAGCATTTTTGCCGTGTTTTTCCATTCCTCGCCCGGCGCAAGGTATGACACAATACCGAAACGATCGCCAAGCGGTATATCAAAACGAATGGCATTATGTCCCGGCTGTTCATAAGTCGGGTCGAGCACGTCTTTGGTGTTAAACAGGTCGGTGGGATTCCAGGTGTAGCCCGTACCCATTGAGAGCTGCTGTTTGCCCACAGTCAGGTCAAGTCTTTTAAAAGCAAGACGGATATACGCATTGTCCAGAAATATACGGTCCGGCCGGGCGGCGAACATCGGCCCGACATTTTGCACCATGTCGCCAAAGTTGAATTTGTAATAAGGCCTGAAAATTTCCGGCACCCCGTCGGCAATCCGGTACGGCAAAAAATCCAGTATGTTCCATTCGGTTTTACCATGATAGGTGATATAATCGAAATTTGCGCCGAACGAAACCCGGTCGGATAAATCCTTTCCCAGGTCGACCCGTAGTTTGTTTGACATGAGATTGTAAACATTATCCCTGATTTTTAGGCCCATATATTGGGGCTCAAAGAAACCGCCCCATTCCAGGTTTCCCGCAAAAACAAGCAAGGGGGCAAATATAAAAATTATAAATAGTTTACACATTTTCATTTTCGAAGACCCCTTTCGGTAAACAGTTCGTCGGCTATCGGGATGTTATACTCGATTTTCTTAATTTCCATAACCGTGTTGGTATTATCATTTTTACTGGTCATAATGATTTTCGTGCCGGTCGGGATTCCGTCAATTTCTTTAATTTCCTTCTGTACCAGGGATTTCTCAACCCGGTCCGGATTATCCTCATTATAATAATCAATGTAAACGGGGACAAAGTTTTCCTTGATCACCCACATGACCAGTTTTGAATACGCCGAACCGGACCCCGGTTTTTTACTGAGTTCCAGTTTGTAGCATTCATGACCTTTTTTGCTTTCGGTCCCCGTCTTTTTGGCGTTGAAATCGGTAATAAACGAATTGGAGCCGCCCATGTCCTCGTAAGAAAAATCGCTGCCTTCCAGTTTTTGTTTTTTGGCGTGCGTGGCCAGTTTCCTGACCCGTTTGGTGCGGACAAAGTACGCCCAAATATCATCGGCGTTATTCAGCATCAGCATCTTTTGACCTTTGACCCTGTTCGGCGCCAAATAGATCATTAAATTTTTTTCGCCCCGGTCTTTGCTGTAGGTCAGGTATTCAAACGTGCGCTTTTGACCGGACGATGTTGTGATCGTCATGGTCATTACGGCTTTTGAGGACTGCTGGTTCATCAGATCATTGACCCTGTTGATGATGTCGTCGGCGCTCAGGTCCTGCCCGTTTGTTATACCCGCAAAAAGTATTATTGTAATTATTATTGATAACAATTTATACATGATTCACTCCCGGTTTGATTTTATCTGTTTTTCCCTGATTTGCATATATATGCCGAAAAATATGCCGCCAAAACCAAAACTCACCATTAAAATGTACAACGAATAATCCAACAGCGGCGATACGGCTAGTATCCCGCTGACCAGACAAATTATCCCGTAAAAAAATAATTCCATTCGGGCGCCCAGAATTGATATGGAATACAACGCCACTCCCATGATTATCAGCCACAGGCCCGGTATGTATAACACCTGGTTGATTTGATAAAAAACAAAAGAGAAAATAACACCGATCAAAATGATACTTCCGGCAATGCCCCACATTTTCATCAGAAACGGATTGAAAGGCTCGACGCCTTCGCTTTGCGCCTTTTTCATCCAGATGACCGTTTCCAGGGCCCCGCCTAAAATAAATATGGCGATCCAGAGAAAAAGTATCTGGTGTTGCCCGGTTAAAAACAGGATATTGACAATACAACCAACGACGATCAGTATTCCCCATTCGATCCACTGCCAGGGGGAGAATAAAATGCGTTCCGAAGCTTTGGTCATCATCTGGCGTATTTGTTTGATTTGTTTTAGCGCTTCTTCCTGGTCCATGATTTCTCCAATTTAGAGTTACTTGTTAATATTTTTCACGATCTGTTCCAGTAATTTTAAATATTCTTCAAAGGCCGCTTTGCCTTTTTTAGTGATCTGAAAAGTGGTGCGCGGTTTGTTGTTTTTAAATTCCTTTTTCGATTTGACAAAACCGTTCTGCTCCAGAACTTTCATGTGCACGCTTAAATTTCCGCGGGTGAGTTCCAGCTTTCCGACCAGATCGGTAAACGTGATTTCCTGCTCCGACGCCAACAGTATGGACATGACGCCCAGCCTGACCCGGTCGTGAAATATTTTATCCAGTTTGCTTGTGAGATGCGTTACCATAGAAAATCCGGTTATGTGATTTTAGTATTTATAAACATGTTTGTATTTCAAACATGTTTACGTTAATTTAATAATTTTGTTTCAAAAGTCAAGTCTTTTTTTTATATTACACAGATTTTTACCCGGAATTTTAATTCCGTTTACATGAAATAAAGGATGCCTTTTATTGTTATGACTAATAATCGATTTGACCGAATATAACGGGTAATCGGTCAGTCAATTTAAACATTTGGAAAGCAGTTATGCCGGAAAAGAACAATAATGCCGGGGTGACATCATCCCGTATCAAATTCTGTGATCTAAAATGTGAATTCGCTGAATTTCCCAAACAGGAGCACATGGACGGTTCGAATAGCTGCCGCACCTTTGCCGCCCTGTGGTGCACGAAACTTGAGCGGATCGTTACCAAAAACGCGCCCTGCGCGGTCGAGTACGGCCAGCGGCGGCCCAAATCAAGTTTGTAACAGAAACGACGGATTCTTATGAAAAAGATATTCATCACCGGCGCGGGCGGATTATTGGGCGGACATGTTTACAGACAGGCCGTGATAAAATGGCGGGTCCTGGCCGGTTATTATCGCCATAAACCCGAAAACAGGGGAGGGGACCGGATACGGTTCGATCTCACTGATTCAGAACAGGTGCGCGATGCCCTGAATACTTTCCGGCCGGATGTGATGATCCACTGCGCGGCTAGCAGCAACCTGGACGAGTGTGAAAAAAATCCGGCGACGGCGGACGAGATCAATGTAAAAAGCGTCGAATACCTGGTCTCCGCCGCCAACGATCTGAACAGCCGGTTGATCTTTATTTCCAGCGATATGGTATTTGACGGGGAAAAGGGGAATTACCGGGAAACGGACCCGGTTTCGCCCCTTTCCGTGTACGGCCGCACCAAAGTCCGGGCCGAAGAAGCGCTTGCGAGGGACTGTAAAAATTATGTCATTGCCCGGGCGGCGTTGATTTACGGCCGGCCCGCGACCGGCGGCTCATCTTTTTCAATGTGGATCGAGAACCGTTTAAAAACCGGATCACCCGTTTCCTTATATACGGACCAGTTCAGAACGCCGGTTCTGGCGGACAACCTGGCGGAAGCCCTGCTGGAACTGGCGGAAAACGATTACACTGGCGTCATCCACCTTGGCGGGGCAAACCGGATCGACAGGTACACATTCGGAAAACAGCTTTGCGCCGCCGTCGGGTACGACGAAAGTCTGTTGCGGCCGGGTTCCATGCACGACGACAGTCCCGCCGCGCCGAGACCTGCGGACGTCTCCCTGAATACGGACAGGGCCGCATCCGTGCTGCGCACCCGTTTGTTGAACACAACCGACGGCCTGCGAAGAATGTGCGGGGCATGAAGCGATTTGGTTATCTTAAATCAGGTACATCTCCTCCCAAGTTTAACTTGGAAAGGAGTCAAACGTCTGACGTGAAAAGTCAAACGTTAGACGTGAGAAACAAAACGCCTATACCAAATCGGAAAAGACCTGATTGACATTGTTTATTGAGAACATCTGCGGAATCTGGTTAATCCCTTTAATCTGTGGTTCAGACAGTTGAAATGCCCTGATTAACACGGCGGGATTAAGACAGTGAGATGTGAAAAGGCAGAGGTGAGACGTGAATCGGCTGACACATATTAAAGGTAAAAAGTCAAGTAAAAAAATCCTCCAGGGCAATAAAATTATAAAAAGAAGATTATTGCATACAAAAAACA
>JAFGSB010000041.1 GCA_016934825.1 Candidatus Zhuqueibacterota bacterium | reverse complement strand
GATAAATAATTATAAAAATTTATTTTCTCCCACACAAATCAATTAATGATGTTTTATCCGAAAAAGTTAATAATATAAATATGTTATGAGTTTCGTGTCCGGGTTTAACCGGACACTGGTGTTATGAATATAATAAATTGAAGTTTAGTATTCAACCCGGTAATTTTGTGGTATCTGGAAAAAAAATTGCAGTTAATTAAAAATCTCTTTAAATTACTTTGAAATTTGAGGTATTGTCTAAACGCTACAGGTAACAAACGAAACTTGTCGGGCACATCAGGAAGGAAGGCGCATGAAACAGTTAAAATCTCTGTTTGAAACAATTACCGGTAAAACTGTCATATTGATCGGGGATGTATTTTTGAATGAAACGGTACATGGGGAGATGGCCGGATTATCCGATTTGAGCCCCATTCCCGTAGTTCAAAAACACGGTAAAACAGTTGTCCCCGGAGCAGCGGGTTACGCCGCCATCCTGATGCGCAGAATGGGTATGAATGTCAAATTCGTTTCGGTGATCGGCGATGATCCGTCCGGACATGAAATTTTGAAAATTCTGGAACGGGAAGGAATCGACGTGCAGGGCGTGCTCATCGATCCGGATTTTACAACCAATAATTATACCCGTATTAATGTGGCCGGGAGCCGTTATAATGAACGGGAAATTTTACGAATGTCCACTGCCGAGCCCCTGCCGTTAAGCGAAGAAAAATATGAAAAAATTTTTGGATATGTCGAACAGTCAATTTCAGCAGCCGATGCGGTTGTATTTATAGACAGCGATAAAAGTGTGATCAGGCGTTCCCTTGTCGAGGCCGTGCAGAAAATAGCCAGAAAAAATAAAACGTTACTTGTTGGCGATTCAAAAAAACATACTCACTATTTTAAGAAATTTACCGCGGTTACACCTAATTTACATGAAGCCTGGAACGTTTTTCACGGCAAAAAAGATAATTTCGACAAGCTCGGCAAACAATTACGTTCCTATTTAAAGTGTGAAATGGTATTTATCACGCTTGGCGGGGAGGGGATCAGTGTATTTGCCGATAATCACGATTCAATTCATGTTCCGGCAACGCCCTGCCTGTTCACAGATAAAACCGGGGCCGGAGAAGCGGTTGTCACCGCCGTGACCGCCGGATTACTGGCGGGCTGGCAGCCGGTATCTGTGGCAGAGTTCGCCAATAAATTAGCGGCTCTGGCGGTGTGTCATAAGGGGTATCCCAAAATCGGACAAAAAGATGTACTCGACGCGCAAATCCGGTCTTCAATGAGAATGCAAGCGGAAAAGCATGTCAATATCGATCAGTTAAGGGACATTGTAACACAGGAAAAAGTGAGCGGAAGAAAGATTATCTGGACCAACGGCTGTTATGATATTTTACACGCGGGACATGTCATTTACCTGGAAAAAGCGAAATCTCTGGGTGATGTGCTGATCGTCGGGTTGAACAGTGATGCTTCCGTACAAAAGAATAAAGGCCCCCTCAGACCTGTTATAGATGAAAACCAGCGCGCCAAACTGATCTCGGCGCTGTCCTGCGTGGATTATGTGGTTGTATTTGACGATGTATCGCCGCTGAATATGATTAACGAACTGCGGCCGGATATATATGTCAAAGGCGGCGATTATGATATCGATACGATCAACCAGGAGGAGCGGCGGCTTGTGGAAAGCTATGGCGGCGATATAGCGTTACTGCCGGGTGTGGAGGGGATGTCCACCACCGAGATGATCAACAGAATTATAAAAGCCTATGGGGACAAACCGGAATCAGAGAGTTGATTTTAGCCAGGGGGTATAATTTCGCCCACGGATGACGAATGGGCAGGGATGGAAAACTTGTAAGTCGGGCCTGCGGCCCGGCAATATGTTGCCTTTACAATTATTTATTGTTTGGCGGAAGATTGATTTACGGGATGAATTGCTTTCATCTGCGACCCAAGTTGCACTTGGGGCGCATGTAGAGTTCTTTAATACCTCAAGGATATGAACCCTTGCGGTACATGCAATCCACGCCCCGGGGTATTTTTAATCCGGATTATGAGCATATCAAAAGCTTAACAATTTCTTAATGATAAACCCCGGGGCGTCGTTTTCACTCTGTCATATGAGGGCGAAGCGACGAGTAATCTGAGACTGATTGGAATTGGACAACATACAGGTCAGGCCTGCGGCCCGGCATTACTACGGATCACGAATGGAAAACCTGTAATCGGGCCTACGGCCTACGGCCCGGCGATTATTTGTTTTAATGGGTATCAATTATATGCGGGCTGAATATTATTAATCGTCTCCCGTTTTCATATTTTTAATGTTTTGAGGTTCATTCATTCCCCAAAAATTTTCATAATAACCCATTTGTATGAATTTATGAAAACTTGTCCAGGGCCATTCACCCGGGGTATTGGTATAACCATGTTTTACCGGGTTAAAATGAATATAATCTATGTGATTTACCAGGTCTTTTTCATCAATAATAGTATGTTCCCAATATCTGTGCTGCCATACGGCTGCTTCCCGTTTTTCAATTCTGGATTTATTTCTATAACCCTGTTTCCCGCCATTTAATAAAAAATATTTTGTGAACAATCCTTTAATGCCTTTCCATCGTGTTGAATAATCACAGTCCTCTTTGGGCAATTGCCATATACAATGGAGGTGTTCCGGCATTAGACAAATAGCGATTATTTTAAAGGGGCGCTTTTGTTGAATTTTTTGGAATGCGGTTCTCAACCATTTTCGTGCGAATGCATCGTTGAAAATCGGCGTTCGATTGAATGTGACAACGGTGAAAAAATAGGTGCCGCCTTTAATTTTTGATCGTATATAATCTGACATAATATTTTGGATTATTATGTGTTGGTGTTGTTATAATTAATAAAATATTACAATTTTGCTGCCGGGCCACAGGCCCGACCTACGAGATTACCGCATATGTTTTTTTGTTGGGCGACACGCCCGACCTACGAGATTACCTGAATGATACACCCCGGGGCGTCGTCGTAACTCTTTCATTTCGATGAGCGAAGCGACGAGAAATCTTGAACCCGAAATAGAGAATTATATAAAAAAAATAAAAAGATTTCTCCCTGCGGTCGAAATGACAGACTCGTTCGCTTTTTTGCCGGGCAACAGGCCCGACCTACGAGATTACCGCATGTGTTCTTCTGCCGGGCGACACGCCCGACCTGCAGATTTATATCTCCTCCACCCCCAAACTGGTGCCGACTTCGAGGGCGGCGTTGATAAGCTCGTCATGCAGGGGGACGGTGCGGGTTTTGCCGCCGATCTGTTCGATGGGCACGGAAACGATTTTGTTGCCCTGCAGGGCAACCATATGATTTAATATCCCTTTGCCGATCAGGTCCGCGGCGCCGACGCCGTAACGGGTCGACAGGATGCGGTCATAGGCTGTCGGGGTGCCGCCGCGCTGTAAATGCCCCAGTATGGTCGCGCGGGTCTCCAGACCGGTGCGGTCCTCGATCTCGTTGCCGAGGTTGACGGAGATACCGCCCAGCCGGAATTTATCGGGGCTGTCCTTAATATAGCGGCTGATGGTCAATTCGCCGCCTTTTTCCTTGGCGCCTTCGGCCACGGCGATGATGCTGAACCGGCGGCCCTTTTTGCTGCGCTTTTCAACCACCTTGCAAATAGCATCCAGATCATAGTCGATTTCCGGGATGAGAATAATGTCCGCGCCGCCGGCAATCCCCGCGCCCAGCGTCAACCAGCCGGCGTAACGGCCCATGATCTCCACCAGCATCACCCGGTGATGCGACTGCGCGGTGGTGTGGATGCGGTCAACGGCCTCGGCTGCGATGGACACGGCGGTATCGTAGCCAAAAGTGATGTCCGTGCCGTACAGATCATTGTCAATCGTCTTCGGAACGCCGATGATATTTATACCCCTGTCGATCAGTTTTTTGGCGATGCCCATAGTCCCGTCGCCGCCGATGCAGACCAGGATGTCCAGTTCAAGATCATTGACGTTGCGGATAACCTTGTCGGAACAGTCAATACAAACAGTTTTACCGTCCCGAATATACGGATGTTTGAACGGATTGGCTTTATTGGAAGTGCCCAGAATGGTGCCGCCGGTCTGCAGGATGCCGGAAACGTCATCATAATGCAGCGGCCGGGTTCGGTTTTCGATCAGGCCGTCAAAGCCGTCTTCGATGCCGATGACGTCGATATTGTAACGGGTAATCAGGGATTTGGTGACGGCGCGGATCACGGCGTTCAGACCGGGACAATCGCCGCCGCCGGTGAGTACGCCTACTCGTTTTATACCGGACATTTACTCCTCCGTATGCTTTAATCAAACTAAAATTTTTGACCAGTTATTTATTAAGTTTTTTAAATCCAAAAATCAAAACGGCGCGACGGCCCGGATACGGTAATACATCTCCGGGTCCGCATTTTTGTTCCATAACCATGCCCAGCCGAACTCATGCGCGAAGATAAATCCGCCCAGGTTCACCGCGTTCTTGATCTCTACGCCGTAAGTTTTAAACACCGGTGCGCCGGTAAACGAATCCAGGTTATTGTACCATACGGAGCCGATATCCGTGAATCCGGCCAGGGTAACACGTTCCAGGGTAATGCCGGCCGCCTGCCAGCCTAAATTTTCGATCAGGTCAATCCGGTATTCGGCGGTTGTCATCCACAGCCGGTCGCCGGACATGTAGCGGCTGATCCCCCGCAGGCGTTCCCGGTCCGAGAATTTCATGCCCATACCGAAATCCGGCTGATCGTATTTGTCAAAGCCGATAAAATCCTGGGACAGCAGTCTGCCGTTGGCGCCCTGGACCTTGCCGCGCAGGTAGAGCACATCACCCAAAACCGGCAGGGTGATATTGATAAAAGCGTCAGCAGTGTATTTTTGAAACGTGAGGTCGCTGTTCCATTTGCGGTCGGAACAATCGGCTTCAAGCAGCAGGCCCATCCCCTGTTTGGGATGGATGGCAATGTTATAATTCGGGCGCTGGTTCTTCCAGGTATAGGACAGACTGAATACCCCGACAGTACGGCTCTCAACAGGTATGGTGGAGTTTTTAAATTCTTCAACATTATACGGATCGTTTCTTACCCATGAACCCGTCAAAAACAGGTTATGATTTGAATAAAGATTATCACCGAAATTGAACGGGAGAAACATCGTGACGGCTCCTCCTTTACTTTCCTCGATCAGTACCTTGTCGTCGATGATCTGTCCCTGGCCGGGAAGGCGGAAAACAGTCGCGGTGATTGACGGCGCTAAAGTGTTATTCATATACATAAGTAAATACCTGCTTTTCCCGGGCTGCTGAAAATCCAGAAAGCCCAGGCCGGTCAGGCTGTGTTTTCCCAGCGGTTCGGCCCAGACGGTCAAAAAATATGTTCCCCAGTGATCCTCTATCCGGCCGGGAATGGGAACGGTCAGATAGTGCTGAAGGTTTTTCACGGCGGAATAGCGGTAATGTTTTTGGATCGATAACGGTTGTTTCAGACCCGGCTGCAGCGGCGGAAGACCTCCGGGAGGTTCATGGGTGAGCCAGGAGGTATAGAGGGGTTTGATGTTCAGTACGGCAGGCAACACCGCTCGGTCGGCCGCGATTTTAACCACATCTGTTTTCCGGCGCGAGTCGGTCAGAACACATACCAGGCTGTCCCCGTCCCATGCCGCGCCGTACAGCCCCGCCGGCGAATCCGTGACCTGCACGGGCGGATCGTCGCCGGGATTAATCGTTTTGATAAATATATCCGGCGTCCCGGTTTGATAGCTCGTATAGGCGATATGGGTCCCGTCCGTCGACCAGACCGGCGTGCGGTTGTCGGACAGGTCTGTCGTAAAATAACGCAACTTCCCGGTTTGAACGTCGATCAGGGCAATCTCGCGGTTAGCGCGTTCGTCGTTCAGGGTGACGGCGATATGTTTCCCATCCGGCGACCAGCGCGGTGATTTGAGCTGCACATCACCGGAAAGTTTTGTCAGGGATGTTAACCCGGAACCGTCGGGAAATAAAGTATACAGGTTGGATGTGCCGTTTTTTTCAATTACGCAAACCAGCCGCGAACCATCGGGGGACCAGTCCGGCTCCGTGGCCCCGTGGTCTGTTGTTAACCGCTTTTTATGCCCCTGTAAATCAGACACATACAATTCAGACAGCAGGGAACCGTGCCGTCCGCGCCCGACTTTGGAATAGGCGATATGTTTATTGTCCGGGGAAAAGGAAATATGCGGATTTACGCCGTAATGTTCCAGGACCTTTAAGTTTTTTGTCGAATCGTTTTTCACCAGACACAGCTTGCTCATGGGTTCGTCCAGGTCCGAAATCCCCACGGCGGCGATCCATTGTTTGTCGGGTGATATCTGTACACCATTTGTATAAATAAGCGGCAATTTGATTTTTTTCGCGTAATCGTATATGTCCTCTTTTTGACCGTAATATGTATTGTAATAAATATTGATATGTCTGCGCCATTCACGGTAAAAATCCGCGTAATTTGTTTGCGGAAAAACTTGAGAAAACGCGCCGCCGAAACTGTAATAGGGGATGCCCAGAAATTTTCTCCGGTCATGCAGTAATTTGACGACCGTGCTGTCGCCGTACCGGTCCGCCATATAACGCACCATAGAGTTGCCGGTCGCGTACATCAGGCGTCCGTTGGTGATCCATTTGCCGCTTTTGTAGTTCATTTCATCCTCGATGACGGCGGAGCGCAGCAGCAGATCGCCGCGGTGGACGTTCCAGGTTTCCGATTCATACTGGGCGAGGCCCTCGATGAACCAGACCGGTGTGCCGCTAAATCCTATGCCCATAAGTCCCAGCCATGTTTTAATCGCGGACATGTGAATGTAATGCACCATTTCATGACCGATGACCGTCCTGAGCCACTTGTCCCGCCCGGTCGTCCAGTCGATGTAATCATTCACATTAACCCAGACGGCAATGTATTTGTCCGCCACATCAAAACCGTTGGTGATATCATCCTGGTCGGAAATGTAAATCGGAATTTTACCCTTTGGGGTAAATTCGAGATTGCGGGTAATGGGCCCATAACAGGCTTCGGCAACGGCCGCCGCTTCCCTGGCCGTGTTTTCGAGACGCTGATGATAAATTATTTTTATGTGCTCGGTTTCGATCACCTGCCATTTCAGTTCGGGATGGTTGCGGCCGTTGTACATGGAAAAACCGCCCTGGGCGTGAACATACCGGATCATAAAAAAAAGGACAACCAGGAACTGGACTGAACGAATCCTGCGCATGTCTAAAATTCTCCTTTAAATTTCAAGACTACCGAGCTGATAATTTTTAATTTTTATAATTTTATTGTCCCGAATATAAACCCTGGGCATTCTTTTGCCGAAATTTGAGATCACTTCGTAAGAGACGGACCCTGTTAAGCCGGCGATGTCGTGCGGGGAAATTTCTTCCCCGCCGTCAATCCCCATGAGAGTGGCGGTATCGCCTTCCTGTATATCCGGGAAATCCGTTATTTTCAGGAAAAACGCATCCATACACAGACCGCCAATGATGGGAACCCTGCGCCCCCTGATGAGCACCTCGCCGATCCGGCTCAACTTGCGGCTGTAACCGTCGGCGTAACCCATCGGCAGTATGGCAATGATTTCATCCTTTTCCGCAATAAAACGGCGGCCATAGCCGACCGTGTCGCCGCGTTTGATGTGTTTTATATTCACGATCTGCGCCCTGACACTCATGGCCGGTTTGAGCGGAAACGGCCTTCTGACCTCTTCCGAGGGAAAATAGCCGTAATTCATCAGTCCGACACGCACCATATCGAAAAAAGAGTCCGGCAGGTCCAGTGTCGCGCCGCTGTTTGCCAGATGCCATACAGGAATTTGTATTCCACGGCTTTCAAGCTCCTTACGGATTTTTTTCATCCTAACAATTTGCAGCAGCGCGAAGCTTTTGTCCAGCGCGTCCGAACGGGGAAAGTGCGTCATGGCGCCGACGATTTTCAGGTTGGGCATGGACGCGATTTTTATGATCGTATCGATCGCCTCAGAATAATGCACCCCGTACCGGCTCATACCCGTGTCTATCTTGATGTGAATCTTTGCGCTGCGGTTTTTGTTTTTGGCCTGCTGTGACAACAACCGGGCCATTTCCGGGCGGAAAACGATTTGTTCAAGATCGTATTCGATGACGTATTGGGCCTGCGACGGCAGGATCGTTCCCATGTTGAGAACGGGCGTCTTGATACCGGCGCGGCGTAATTCGACGGCCTCATCCAGCATGACCACACCAAGGCAGTCGGCTCCGTTTTCGGAAATCACCTCCACCGTTTCAACGGCGCCAAGCCCGTAGCCGTCCGCTTTGACTACGGCCAACAGCCGGGTTTTCCCAAGATATTTTTTAATATGCCGGACGTTTTCGGCCACCGCATTCAGGTTTATCTCGATCCATGCGGGGCGAAGAATTTGTTCTCCGAAATCTTTTTGTGAAAAATTTGTCATTTTAGTGTTCCGAATTCTTGTTTTTGGTTTTAACAATTGTACAAATGCTGTCCGGTAAACCGGTGTGATAAATATACGTCGGAAAATCGACTTTTTCGACATGAAATATAGCCGAAACCCGCGGCAGGAATTCCGATTCGGCGGAATAGGGCAGGAGCTTAAAGCCGCCGCTTTTGAGGAATGCCTGCTTTTTGCCAAAAAATGTCGCGCCGATACAGCACTCGGAGAGATGAATCTTCCGGTCCGGGTTTAAGGCATCCTGCACATAAAACGATTCGGGAGGTCCGAGCAGTTCCACACCGCCATGTATGATGTCGACATCCGGATGAGAGGACATATAATCAAGACGTTTTGTCAGGTGATCGGGTTTGTATTCATCATCTGAATCCAGAAAAGTGATATATTCGCCCGCGGCGGCCTGCAGTCCCAGGTTTCTGGTTGCCGCCACACCCCGGCGGGTATGTTTGCAGTAACGCCATTGAGGATTTCCCGGTATCAGCGGTAGAATGAGGTTCTCGAGTCCGTCCGTGCTGCCGTCATCCATAATTAATAACTCCCAGGACCGGATAGTCTGCGCCAGCACCGAATTGACGGCCCGC
This sequence comes from Candidatus Zhuqueibacterota bacterium, assembly GCA_016934825.1. Taxonomy (GTDB): domain Bacteria; phylum Zhuqueibacterota; class Zhuqueibacteria; order Residuimicrobiales; family Krinioviventaceae; genus Fontivivens. The sequence goes on along the minus strand of JAFGSB010000041.1, from coordinate 64,700 downwards.
ATAATTAAATGCCGCCTGTTATATACCGGCATTATAACGGATACCTTTGTAAAATTCGTCATGATTTCCTGTGATTGTTTTTTAGGAAAAAATAACCAGAGTAAACCTGAATGTCAAGAACATTAAATTTCAAATTCAAAAAATTTCGGTTACGCTCTTGTTAGCCGGAATTTCAATAAAGTGTATTGCCGGATGAATCTTTTCGAATTTGAAAATAATCCCTGATTCACGATTCATAAATTTTGTAAATCCGGTACAAAAATTTTCAAACAATTTCGAATCATTCGTGAAACATTTGTCTGCGCCGCTAAAGAGAGAAATTTTTTCCCTAAAATAGGCCCTGAGTTCAGATAAAGTTTGTAGTAATGAATAATGTTTTATATTTTCTGTTGTTGGCATAACTTTTGACTTTTTGTAAGCAGAAAATGGAAACAATTAACGAAAAGATATCAATTAAAATATTGTATTTAAAACATTTATAGGTGTATAAAAAATGCCGGCGCAAATTGCGATATTGAAATTATTGTTTACTGAATGCCACATATCCATAAGATATGATACTGACATTTTAAATTTTGTTCCATTTGTGGGACACAATCAGTTTTTTTAGCAAAAAAAGCGTTATGAAAAGCAGCGACTGGAAAAATATCAATTTAGGCACGACATTAAACGGAATAAGGCATACTATGGTCAAACGTGTTTTAAGTCCCTATGGCAGATACCGCAGGTTTCTGATGAAATCGCAATGGTGGCCGGAAAACAAATTGCGGCAATATCAGTTTAAAAAATTACGCAATATGATTCATTACGCTTATTATCATGTTCCCTATTATCGCAGATTGTTTGATCAAAACGGCGTAAAACCGGAGGATATCCGTTCTTTAAAGGACATTAACCGGATTCCGATCCTGGAAAAAGAGGATATACGCCTAAACCATAAAGATATGGTCGCCAAAACAAAGTTCATCCCCGTTTTATACCGATGCAACAGCAGCGGAACAACCGGAAAACCGATAACTCTTTACCGGAACCTGCACAATGTCGGATTTGAACATGCGCTGATCATGCGTCAATACGCCTGGGGGGGGATCCAACCCTGGGAGCGGATTGCTACCCTTAAGGGGGAGTTGATCGCGGACAGTAAAATTGACAAGGAGCAGTACTGGACTTACAGCTCCGCTGAAAACAGGCTTGTTATGTCTTCGTATCATATTTCCGAAAATACTGTAGAAATGTATGTTAAAGCGTTAAAACGTTTTAACCCGGTCGCGATTGACGGGTACCCGTCGTCACTTTATGCACTGGCAAAATTGATGCTGGAAAAGAATATCAGAATCCCGTTAAAGGCCGTGTTCACCTCATCGGAAACGCTGTTGACCTCCCAGAAACAGGTCATAGAATATGTTTTTGCCTGTCGTGCGATAGATTATTACGGGATGGCCGAACGCGTCGCCGCCATTCACACCTGCGAATACGGACAGTATCATATCATTCCCGAATACGGTTATGTCGAACTGTTAAACTGTGACAATGATAACGGTGATTATTATGAGATCATCGGCACATCCCTAACAAATTTCGCTATGCCGCTCATTCGTTACCGAACAGGCGATATCATCAAGACACCGGAAAATCCCGTTTTTTGTCCCTGCTGCCGTAATTATCCGGTTGTGGAAAAGATCATCGGCCGGATGGACGATTATATCGTTACTCCAAGCGGCAAACTGATCGGCCGGCTGGACCATATTTTCAAGGGGATATCAAATGTCATACAGGCCCAGCTCTATCAACCCGACCGTGAACATATCGTCCTTCGCATCGTGCCGGATAAATCTTACCGGGAACAGGACGGTAAAAAGATCCTGAACAACCTGCAGAAAAGACTGGGTGAAAAAATGCTGTTTGAAATAGAACGAATGTCCGATATTCCCAGGGGCGGAAGAGGAAAATTCAAATCCGTGGTATCAAAAGTGAATATTTCGAGTGGTACTTTTGAAAGGCAGGCGGTATGAAAATCGGAGTATTCGGACTTGGATATACAGGCTGTGTTTCCGCAGCATGCCTTGCGCAACTGGGACACCAGGTATTGGGCGTCGATATCAGTTATAAAAAGGTGAAATTAATCGAGAATGGAATTTCACCCATCGTGGAAAAAGAACTGGACGACATAATAAAAGAGCAGGTGAATAACGGCAGGCTCAAAACAACACAGAATACCGGACAGGCCGTCGGTTTTTCCGAAGTGATCCTGGTCTGTGTGGGAACCCCGGATAACGGTTTTGGCGACATAGATTATAAACAGATTGAACGTGTGTGCGGAGATATTGGCGACGCCCTCAGAGATAAACAGGAATTTGTGACAATCGTGATCCGCAGTACGATATTACCTGGTTTCGCAAAGAACATTATTTTTCCGGCGCTGGAGTTGAATTCGGGGAAAAGGGCCGGCATGGATTTCGGCTTTGTGTTGAATCCCGAATTTCTCCGTGAAGGCTCCGGGGTGTATGATTTTTATCATCCGCCGAAAACGGTTGTTGCCGCCGGGGACACAAAATCGAAAAATGTGATGGAACAACTTTATAAAGCAATAGACGAAAATATTATATTCACGGGTTTTGAAGAGGCTTCATTAATTAAATATGTGGATAACGCGTTCCATGCCGTAAAGGTTACATTTGGCAATGAGATCGGACGACTGTGCAGGGAACTGAATGTGGATACCCGGGCGGTTTTTGATATTTTCCTTCGCGACAAAAAGCTGAATATATCGCCGCTGTACTTGCAGCCCGGTTTTGCGTTCGGCGGTTCATGTTTACCCAAGGATTTACGGGCAATGACCTGCAAAGCCGGGGAGAAGAATGTGGAATTGCCCCTGTTAAAGTCCGTATTAAAAAGCAACGAGGAACATATATTATACGCGTATCGGTTGATTTGGAAAAGCGGTAAAAAGAATATCGGGTTCCTTGGTTTGAGTTTTAAAAGCGATACGGACGACCTGCGCGAGAGTCCCTATGTCAGCCTGGCAAATTATCTGCTGGCGGACAATTTTAATATAAAAATATATGACAGAAACGTGGAATTGTCAAAATTGGTCGGTTCCAACAGGGAATTCATTGAAAAGACCATACCTCAAATCGGGAACCTGTTGTGTGATTCCGTGGAGCAGGTCATTGCGGAAAGTGATATGATTGTGATCGGCAACCGGGTGCAGGATTATGAAATAGCGTTGAAAAAAATGCCCGAAGGGAAAAAGATCCTGGATTTATCCATATTGAACAAGTCGGGTGATTTTAATAAAGACGAGGTCGATTATGAAGGCATCTGCTGGTAAAGTACTTATTATCGTGCAAAATTTACCGGTGCCATTTGACCGGCGGGTCTGGCTCGAGGCGCAAACACTGCGGGATTGCGGCCATCACGTTTCCATAATATGCCCCAAATCCAAAGAGTACCCGGAAAGTTTTGAAAGAATCGACGATATTGCTGTTTATCGTTATAAAATGCCGGTTGAAGCCGATGGGGTATTGAGTTATTTTTTCGAATTTACCTATGCCTGGCTTGTTACCGCTCTATTATCTGTTAAAGTTCTGCTGAGGGAGGGATTTGATATTGTGCAGTCCTGTAATCCGCCGGACACTTTTTTTCTGTTGGGACTTTTATATAAATTAATCGGTAAAAAATTTATATTCGATCATCACGATCTTGCTCCGGAAATGTACCTGGTGAAATATAACAAAATGGGAGGATTATTATACAGGGGACTGTTATTTCTGGAAAGGTTGAGTTTACGCACCGCTGATATTGTGTTGACGACAAACGAGTCTTACAAAAAAATTAGCGTAAAAAGAGCCCATAAAAATTCGGATGATGTATTTGTGCTCCGGACCGGCCCGGACTTGAAACGTCTGAAACCGGTCCCTGTTGACGAGAGTCTTAAAAGTAACCGCAGATACCTGGTATGTTATCTTGGCGAGATGTGCCCGCAGGACGGTGTGGATTATTTGTTAGAGTCGGTAAAATATATCCACAACAAACTGGGCCGGGATGACGTGCAGTTTACCCTGATCGGCGGCGGTCCGGCGCAGCCGGCATTCAAAAGGAAAAGCGAAGAGATGGGCTTGTCCGACTTTGTTCATTTTACCGGCAGACTGCCGGATGAAAAACTGTGCGCGTATCTTTCAACCGCCGACGTCTGCGTTGATCCCGATCCGCTAACGGAATGGTCCAATTATTCCACAATGAACAAGGTACTGGAATACATGGTTTTTGCCAAACCCATCGTCTGCTATAATCTTGTCGAAACAAAATATTCCGCACAGAACGCGGCGCTGTATATCGAACCGAACGATACGGCCCGGTTTGGCGAGGGAATTGTCGAATTGCTTGACAATCCCGGACGCCGGGCAAAAATGGGAGTTTACGGGCAACAACGGGTTCGGAACAAGTTGTGCTGGAACCACACGAATAAATCACTGAAAGACGCGTATCAATATCTGTTTTTAAAAAAGCAAAAAAAAACTGCGCATGAATTATCCGCAGTTAAAGTTTTGGAAAGGATTTTTTCCGCAAAGAGAAGAATAACAAGCGATGAAAAGCAGGCCACTCAACGGATTGTAAACCCGGTTGTTACCTGCAGGAAATGATATGATGTAATTGTCTATATCTTGTCAATAATAGAGAGAAAAATGAAATACAAAGCTTTGAAAATTAATTTTATTTTATTATCCGTTACTTTATTTGTCATGTGCGCCGGGAAGAATCCTACGGAAGCGGAAAAAACCAAAAAATGGGTCCCGGTAAATAATGGGTTAACAAGTCTGACGATACAGTGCATAGCGCCGGTCAAAGGTTCGGCGGGGACTTTATATGCTGGTACATTGCACGGCGTTTTCAAAACGGTTAACAGCGGCGGGAACTGGACGCAGGCGAATACCGGTCTGACTTCATATGACACCAAATGTCTTGCGGTGAACCCGGCAAACGGCAATCTGGTGTTTTGCGGCACCTGGGGGAGCGGCGTGTTCAAAACCGCAAACGGCGGACAAACCTGGGAATATATATGGAAGAGCGGGCAGGACCCGAGAATATATGATATCACGTACGGCGGCAACGGATTTTTGTGGGCAGGGACGAGAAATGGTCTGTACAAAAGTGCCGATCAGGGTGAAAATTGGGAAAAGTCATATCCCGATGGCAATGTGCTGTCCGTTGCCGCCAATCCCGAAAATCCCAGGGAAATTTTTATCGGTGTGGAATACAGGGGGAATTTTAAAAGCATCGACAACGGTAACAACTGGCAGGACATCAACAACGGAATATATGGCGATAAGAACAGTTCCTCCGGTATTCTGGCCGCAAATAATTTCGCCTTTGATCCGGTACAGCCATCCACAATATTTTTGAGCACCGGTTCGGTTGATATATATAAAACGATCAACAACGGTGAGAAATGGACGCAGTACCCCGAAGATTTGAGCGATTTTAAAGTGGTACACAGCGCGGTGGACCCGTCTAATCCCCAAAAGGTATGGGCCGCAACATTGAACCTGGGCGTAATGCTCAGTGTTGACGGCGGAGAAAAATGGGCCGAATTTAATGACGGATTGACCACAAAACAAATGAAAACATTAGGGATTGCCGGAAGTGATAATCCGGTTATCTATGCGGGAACGGTTAGTGAAGGGATTTTCAGGTACGGTGAATAATAAAATATTACATAGAGCGAATTTGTCGCTCGTTTTTATTCTCTGTCTGGGTTTTGCCCTGCGTTTTTTCTGGGTGATGACATTGGACGACAATATCTCCTGGGAGGACGAGGCCGATTATATGGCATTGTCCGAAAAAATTACCGCGGGCGAAGGATTTGTGAACACGGACGGAACACCGACCGCCTTCAGGGCTGCCGGTTACCCGGTATTTTTGTCCGTGTTGAGATTCGCCGGTTTTCGCGACCCGTTTGGTATTCGTTTGGTACAGGTTTATCTCGGCACACTGATCATCTGGCTGGTTTATATGCTTGGCAGGGAGATATTCGACCGGAAAACAGGAAAAACAGCAGCTTTTGTTACAGCGATTTACCCGTATTATATTTATATGCCCGGAACGATACTGGCGGCGACTTTATTGACCGGTTTGATCCTGCTGGCGACATGGGTCCTGCATAAAGCGGTTATGGAATACAGGTTGGGTATGGTATGCGCGGGCGGTTTTATTATGGGTCTGGCCGTATTGACAAAACCTTCCGCCATAACATTTGTTGTTGCGGTTGTCGCCTGGCTGGTTTATGTATTTATGAAGGATTCCCGGAAAAGGTTAATTTATGCCGTCCTGTTTGCGGTAACCGTTTTATTGACTATTACCCCGTGGATGATCAGAAATTATGTTAAATTGGATACTCCGGTCCTGACAACGAACATGGGCAGAAATTTATGGCTTGGGAACAACCCATTGTCGACGGCGAATACCGGGAGCAGCATAAAAATGAGTAATTTTCTTGAGCGGAAAATCGATCTTGCCGGATCGGAAACAAACGCGGAAAAAATATATATTGATGAGGCCAAAAATTTTATTGTCAATCATCCCGGTAAATTCATTTTACTTACAATTCAGAAAGGACTTGGATTCTGGCGGTGGACGCCGTCCCCCACAACGGGCGGTTACGGACAACAACACCTGTTTTTATACTGGTCAAGTATTTTGAGTTTCGGGCCGGTATTTTTACTGGCCCTGACGGGATTTGTTTTTACAACCCCGGAAAGACGAAAACAGATTATGTTATGGATTTATTATATACTGTTTTTTACCCTGTTACACGCGTTTTTTATTTCCAAGGTCAGATTCCGGCTGCCCCTGGATGTCTTCTTGATTATGATGGCAGCCAGTACGTTATTCAGGTTAAAAGAAGTTTTTTATAAATGCAAAAACGAATTATTTTTCATTTTCAAATCAAATACCGGTTATGTTTTCAACAGAATGGAAAAAATATCGAACTCATCACGGAAAGCCAAGGAGTAGGCAGTGGAAGATTTTGGATACGACAAAAGAGTACCCGGCGGCACATTGAAACCGGATGATGAGCAAAAACGCAAGCTGAGCCATGAAATCCGATCGATATCTCATGGTCTGCTTGGATATCTTTCCATCTTAGTAGAGGAGATAGATGATAAACTGGATGACGAGGAAAAAGAATTATTATCCAGGGTGAAATATTATTCTCATAAATTGTCCGATTTGGTATTAGAATTGCTATCTAATTATAATCAGGAACAAAAATCCGGTGATAAAAGTGACTGGAACAAGTAACCAAAATTAAACAGGTTGTCTTACAGAGATTTTTGGATGGTTAGAATTTTTAAGTATGTTTTTTCAATAGTTATAATATTTATTCTGTTTATAAATTCCAAAGCGGAAGAATCGGGGTATTCTCTTCATATCCTTGAAAGCAATAACAACAGGCTTGTTTGTGATATAAGATTTGATTCCGTAATTGTAATCCAAAAAAAAACAGGTCCGTCCTGGAGCAGTGAAATTTCCTTTCCGGGGTGCTCCTATACGGACAGGGAGAATCTGCCCCGGGTACCCGTGACAAGTATTGTTCTAGGGATCCCGCCTTACGGCGAACCGCGCCTGACCGTGTTAAGCGAAAATTCCGTGACCCGGGACCTGGGAGAGATTACAGCCGTAAAATCAGTCGCAAACGACGCATCTCCGGCCGAACCGTATACCGAAAGGCCGTTATCCCTACAGGTGTTCCCCGGCAATATTGTGGAAAAGGGCGTGACCGGATTTTTTCGGGACCAGAGAATACTCCAGATCGAGCTGCACCCGGTCCGGTACTTTTTTGATTCCGGGATGACGCAAATCGTCCGTTCCCTGCGTTTATCGGTTGATTTTTCCGGAGGGGGGAAATCGTCCGCGGCCAAAGCGTTAAGCACAGTCAAAACGGTCAATGCCGAGACTGAATTTGAACCGTATTACCGGTCACTTGTCGCCAATTATAAAGAAAGTAAAATGTGGCGTTCCGTCATATCGGAAAACGCGCCGGCACCATTGAACAAAATAGCGGAAACCGCCCCTTATCGTTACAAGATACTTGTCGAGCAGGATGGTATTTATACCGTCAGCGGCGAGGAATTGGCCAAAGCGGGAGCCGAACTGAATACCATTACCATACCCACCCTGACGCTATATAATAAGGGCAGAACTGTTCCCATCGTGGTGGAGGGCGAAGCCGACGGTTCGTTCGATGCTAAAGACCGTATCATTTTTACGGGAAAACATAATACCGGCGACAGCACATATTTTTCATTGTTTTCCGAAACGAATGTCTACTGGTTGACATGGGGTAGCGGTACGGGAGCGCGTTACGCCGAGATAAGCGGCGCCCCGGATGCCGGAGCAGTCGATACATTGTCCTATAAACCGGCGGTAATCCACATGGAAAAGGACCTGTTATACGACCGGTTGGTTTCCATGCCGGATGAGAGCGCCGACCACTGGTTATGGCAGTTGATGGGAGAGGGACAGGAATGCCGGTTCTCCATACCGGATCAGGGGTTGATCCAGGAGGGCAGTTTCAGGGTAAAAGCCGGAATGCAGGGGCTAACCCATCCGGTGGTCACGCCGGACCATCATGTTTTGATCAAATTTAATGAAGAAATAATAGGCGAAGCGACGTGGGACAACCAGACGCCCTATATTTTTGATACGGGCTATATCGATTTTACGGCGAACGCGCCGGAGAATATTTTGTCCCTGAATATTCCGGGCGATCTCCCGGGTGCGGAAGTTGACAGAATCTATTTGAACTGGCTGGAAATAGAATTCCGGAAAAGGCTTCAGGCCCGTAACGATACATTAACATTTATCGATCAAAATCCCGGAAAGGAGTTTATCCGGATGTCCGGTTTTACCTCTCCGGAGGTTTATGTTTTCACCAATACGGGCAACAGGATTATCGATGTCAAGCAAATTAGGACACCGGCCGGTTATGATTTTATTTTTATGAATCATTCTTTTTTACCGGCAGCATTTACCATCGCCGGGAAAGATAAATTGAAAAGAGTAAAAAATATTATACCGGCGGAGACATCCAACCTTAAAAATCTGAATAACGGCGCCGATTACATCCTGATCACCCACCCGGATTTTATGGAAGAGGCGCAAAGACTGGTCGATTTCAGAACCTCACGCGGCCTGCGCAGTAAGCTGGTGGATATCCAGCAGGTGTTCGACGATTTCAGTTATGGAATTTATGATCCGCGGGCCATCAAACGGTTCCTTCAATACGCCTATAGCAAGTGGCAAAAGCCCGCGCCTTTGTATATTCTGTTATTCGGAGACATCACACATAAACTGGACAAGCAGGTTGCCCGACAGGAAAAACTTGCCTCATTTGTTCCGACCATGATGGAGTATACCAATACATGGGGAATGAGTTCCAGTGATAACTATTTTGCCTGTGTTAACGGTGATGACGATCTGCCGGATATATTTATCGGGCGGTTGCCGGTCAATACGCCGGAGCAGGCTGAAATCATGGTCAACAAGACCATTGAACATGAATCCGAAACCACGGCCGGAGAATGGCGGCGCAATATACTCATGTTGACCGGAGTGGACGAATATTTTGAAGAAAGCACCAGGGCGCTGGTACAGGACCATGTACCCGAACGAATTCTGGCCAACAGGGTATCCACGCTGGATACGTCGCGTTATTTCGGCAGTACCGAGGATGTGGCCGGATTTTTTAATGCGGGACAGACAATCGTCAATTTTGTCGGTCATGGCGGCGGGGGCGTTTTTTCCGACGCTGAATTGTTCCAGATCGAAGATATTCAAAGGTTGACCAACAAGCAGAAATACCCGATGATGTTCAGCCTGACATGTTTTATCGGCCATTTTGATAATCCCGAGAGTCCCTCGCTGGCGGAGGAACTGCTGTCCGCGCCGGACAAGGGAATCGTGGGCAGTTTCGGTTCATCGGGCAGGGCGTTCCTGCAGGGCGATACATACCTGAACAACGCGATATTCGATGTGATCTTTGCACAAAACCGGCGTTCCATGGGGGAAATTTCGACCATGGGCAAGCTGGAAATGATCAGAAAAACAAGAGGTTTCTGGGACCACGTTAAAAGTTATAATTTACTGGGCGATCCGGCACTGCGGATCGTTTTGCCGGAAGACAATATCCGGCTGCAGTTGTCCTCCAATACGCTGATCGAGAACAATCAGCTTTTCGTGACGGGGAGTGTGGCGGGATTTAATGACGGTTCGTTGATCATATCCGCCCATAATGATTTTGATTCCCTGATCGTCAGTAAGGATGTGAGTATGCAGAACGGCGCATTCAGCGTGAACCTGTTTAGCCTGAATCAGCAGACACGGCGTTCCTGGGGGGATAAGGGCGGAAAAGGCGTCGTCAGGGCTTATTTCAAAAACGGCAATACCGAAGGCGCAAGCGCTGTATTGTTCAGCGTTGATAAGCCATATATTTCCGGTTTATACACACAGCCGGAATATCCCACGCATATGGTCCCTTTTTATTTTGTTGTGAGTGTGAACCGGGGAGACCTGACGGCAACCATAGGACAGGTGGATTCGTTAATGATCCGCTGGTCTGAAGACGGGGCCACATGGAACTACCTTGGCCTGCGCGAACAGACGGCCGGTTTCTGGAAGACAGGGATCACATTACAAAAACCGGAGGGAATTGATATTACATATCAGGTAGCCGCGCTGGTGAATAATCAACTGGTCAATGTCAGCGAGGTTAAAAATTTACAGATCGGCTACAGGCCGGACCTTACTATTGAACAGGAATCCATTAAAGTGTACGGAGAAAATCAGACTTTTATCTCGGCCGTCATTAAAAACAAGGGATTTACCGACAGCGGCCCGTTCGAGGTCAGCGTTTATGAGGCCCCGGATACCAGCGATGTCATGAAAATTTCTCCTTCTTTATATGTCTCCGGTTTGGGGGCGTCGTCCGAAACGGACGTCGCGTTTATATGGCCCAACAGCCGGCCCGGCGAGCATGATATTATATTTCGTACGGATGATAAAGACCAGGTTGACGAACAGAACGAGCTTAACAACCGGACCACAAAAAAATTACAGGTTGCAACGATCACACAGGGAACGGCCGGAGAGATATACTATGAAAACGATCCTTTTTCCATCAAGATCCCGGCCGGAGGTATCAATAAAAATACCTCCGTTGAACTGACCCGGGAATACGATGAAATTTATAAAAATACCGCTGTTTTGGCCGATCTGATCTTTATACATCCGGCCGGTGATACGTCGTGGAGCGCTTTTCAGTTCAGTTTCGCCGATTCGTCAATTATCATCAATAAACCGGTAACGGTTTATGCCTTTTTTGATAAAAATGATTCGCTGACAACATTTTATCTGGATCAAAACGCTCTGAAGATATTTGTCTGGGATACGGCAACAAATACGTGGCAGGGCATTGAAAGCACAATCAACAGGCAGGAACGGTTTGTTTCGGCGGAACTGCCCGTCGAAAGCAGAATATTCGGCCTGATGGCCAGCGATGATGTGGTCCCGCCGGTTATTAAAATCGGTATTGAGGGTCAGCATTTTGCCGAAGGTGACATTATCAGCCCGAATCCGGCATTTACGATTGTCGCGGAGGATTCGAGTGGTTTTGATACCGGCATGTCCCCGATCAGGATCAGCCTGAACGATCTTGACGTGGACAAAGAGCTGATCCGGCTTTTTCAAGCCGACAACACAAAAGGACAGGTCACCGCCACCTATTCTCCTGAACTGCCGGCCGGGGAACACCGGATCAAAGTTGAAGCGCAGGATATTAACGGCAACATCGGAGTAGGGGAGGTTTCTTTTTCGGTCACCGGCGAATTTGCGTTAACCACCATTGCCAACCATCCGAATCCGTTTGCGGATGAAACGATCATCGCGTTTACATTGACCGATGCGGCGGATGACGTATCGCTGAATATTTATACCGTTTCGGGCAGGTTGATCCGGAGTTTTGAATATTTTGATATTGCGGGTTATATGGAACAGGACTGGGACGGGCTGGACAGTTACGGTAATCAAGTCGCCAACGGCGTGTACTATTTGAAATTCACCGCGAAAAAGGGTGATAAAAAGATCGAACGGATAGAAAAGATGGCCAGGTTAAAATAATAAAGTATGATGAGTATTGTAAATATAAAAAGTTTTCCGGTAAAATACCTGGTCTGTGCGCTGTTATATATATTGATCGTCGCGCCGGGTGTTAAGGCGGGCGAATACGCCGCGGATTTTTTGCGTATCGGTGTGGGCGCGCGCGCTTTGGCCATGGGAGGCGCTTTTACGGCCCTGGCGGATGACGCGACCTCATTTTACTGGAACCCGGCGGGGCTTGCCAGTGTGAAAAAAATGGTCATTCATGTCGATCATGTGCCCATGTTCGACGGTCTGGCCCAGTTCAATACGGCGAATTTTTCCATGGGCCTGAACCGCAATATGTCGATCGGATTAAGCTGGATCAGGCATGGCGAGGACGACATCCCCCGCTATGGCGAACTGCAGGGTACACGGCTCGAACGGTTGACCAATCCAAAGTTCCGTTCAACCGGCGAACCGGAAGGTTTTTTCGGTAATAACGAAAACGCTTTTATGTTTACAATCAGCCGCGCCGATTATTTTGACCTGTTGTTCAACTTTGGCATCAATCAATACCGGATACCACTGGAATTTTATATCGGCATATCCGGGAAATACATCCTGCATAACCTGGATTCATATTCCGGCACCGGACAGGGTCTGGATGCCGGTTTTATGCTGCGGCTCGTCAGTGATAAATATACAAAGGGGCAGGCCAATTCATGGTTCGGTATCGGCGTAACCGCCCATGATCTTTCCCGCACCAGTATAACGTGGAATACCGAATCGCAGCATCATGACCTTGTACAGACAATCTGGCAAACAGGTGCGGCCGCCTCGCATTATATGCCTTTTATCAGGACAAGGGTAACATTAACATTTGACAAAGAATTCGGGTTCTACGATGATATCCGGGCGGGCGGCGAAATAACGTTTTTTGATCTGTTATCGGTGCGTGGCGGGTATTATATGGAAAATTTTTCCGCCGGGGCCGGTTTTTCATTCCGGGGTTATGCCGTCGATTACGCGTTTATTTCCCATGATCTTGCCAACACGCACCGGATATCGGGATCATTCCGTTTTTGATCCGTAAATATATAGAATTCAGGAGTAACGGGGTAGCTTAAAAATTATATTGCAGTCCCACGCCAACTTCGTAACCGGTCAGGTTTTGACCGGTGGAGTATGAGCCGCGCAGATATTTTATTTGTCCGTTCAAAGTCATTACCTGTGACAGTTTGTATTGCGGTAAAAGTCCCGCGCCTAACAGGTACACGCCGCTGTAAACCATGGTTTCATCGTAAATACGTATCTCTCCGGTAAAGGTCAGATAAGTTTGATTATTCGTTCTCAATCGATATCTGCCGTACAATTCATACTGATCCGGGGAAGACTTTTCGACTTCCTCAACCAGTTCCCCCAGCACCGGTATGCTGTTTTTCGCTTTACTCCTGAACCGCGCAATAATGGACAAGTGGTTGAATCCCATGTTATTTTGATAGTGCAGATAACCTACAAATTTATCCCCTGACGCGAAAACATCCTCGCCTTCTATTTTATCACTAAAATAATTCGTATAGATAAAATCCGCCGACAGTGTGCTGGTTTCGTTGATGGTAAAATCAAGACCGGCGTTTAAAATGATCTCATCGCCGGGTTTATAGGCTTCCGTGATAAAATCGACCGGTTTGAATTCGCCTTTATACTGGTACGACGCCGCAAGACCGATCACAAACTTTTCGCTTAATTGATGCGCCCAGTTTAATCCCGGTGAAACATTCAATCCCTGCCCGAAATTAGGCGAATATAAATTAAAATGGTTAAAACTGATGAGATATGATGTTGAATATTCATCGAGTGTCAGTTCTTTTTTACCGCTTGGAATATTTAATCCCAGGTTGAATACGGCCCCGAGAGACCTCATATAATAGGAAAACCCGATCTGGGAATCGGTGAATCCGGCCAGTGTGGTCACGCCGTCCCCGCTTACCGTCGCCTGATTCGTTCTGAAATTAATACCCAAAGACTGATTGACCGGCACATATGCTGACACCGGAAGCGATACCTCCGAAAAGGACGCGCCGTTATCGTTTGACCAGTACTGCGCCACCGGGAAGAAACTGATAAAACGGTTTTGCGAAATGATAAATATGTCATCCGCCCTGGCTATATTAAAAAGCAATAATAATACACATATTTTTTTTATCGTACTCATATTCTGTCCATTTTTTTTCGGTTTATCGTATTAGTATCATTTTTTTAGTTGAATTCAAATCGTTCGAGGAAAGGCGGTAAAAGTAAAGGCCTCCCGCCACACGGTAAGCGGCGTCGTTCAAGCCGTCCCAGACCACTCTATGCTCACCCGTGTTTTGCACACCGTCGACCAGCGTCCTGATCTTGTGTCCGAGCGTATTGAAAATTTCCAGTTTGACGTGATTTTGTCTTGCTAACTGGTACTGAATGGTCGTTTCCGGGTTGAAAGGATTGGGATAGTTCTGTTCGAGGTTGAAAGCATAGGGAACAAGGGGTATCCCGTTGCTGTTGTTTTGCGCATAACTGCCGGTACCGATAATCACAGCGAGGTGTCGTGCCGACCCTGCATTTAGGTCTATTTCAAATCCCCCGTCTTTGACCGGGATAACGGCGTTGTAATCTTTATCAAGGATATACAGGTTCAGACTATCGCCGAGAGTACCCTTTTCAGTCAGGGAGACCCGTATATTTTTCTTCACGTTAAAAGATGAGTTCAGCAACAGGTCCCATTTCTGACCGTCGGCGGAAGCCGGTTTAAAGTTTCCGGCGAACCTGTTTTCGTCGTCAAAAACGGAAAGCTGAATATAATCGCCAATCGGCGGGGCTTCGTAGAAATCGTGCCCATCCAGGTCCTCACTGGACTCGGACAGCATACCGAGATAATTTTGCGAATCCTGATAGTCTGTATCGGGGATTCGTGCCGAGAGCTGCAAAACATATTCCGATGAATTCTGAATGGTAAAAGGGGTTTTGCTTTTCGGCAGAGTCCCGTGGGCTTCCACCGGCGGTATGGCAATCGTCACCGGAACCGTTTCCCGGTTATAGACGAAATAACCTTCCCACGGCTGCAGAATTTCTATCTGGTACCTGTAATCATTAATGGAATTATCATAATATACCGGATAATCGAGTTCGCCGTTAGAGACCATATCGTATATCGATACCGGAAACGCAAAGGGACATCCGACCTGGTTCCAGCCGGGGCGGAACGTGACATATAACGAGTCATCGGAGGGCATTGAATACAAATTATCAACATCGAACAGCGTGCCGGAACGCGTGATCAACCAGAACGCCATGCCATACTGGTATTCAAAATCCGACATAAAGGGGTATTCGATATAATCTGAAGTTGCCGTCGGATAATAATAACTTAACCGCCAATATCGTTTATCGTATGGTCCGTAATCATCGGCAAGGACGGTTTCCGCGTCTTCATCCGGCGCTTCACCGGGAACCGATATCATTTTGTACTTCATGGGCGTTAAAGTGATCGGCGGTTTGTATTGTTTATAAAAGACCCGCGCCGTCAGCGGATTGTATTGCGGATCTGAGGGCGGATAGGTGTAATCGACACCGTCAACCGTCATGAGGATATAATACTCGATTCCACGGAGATTGACGTATGTGCCGGGTATTACGCCGGTAAAAGTTGGGCCCGAGCCCTGCAAGTTCGTCGATTGATAATCAATTTGACCGGCGTTTCTGTAATACATGATTTGTCTGCTTGTGGTCGGTATATCCGAAAACGTAAATGCGATGGTCAACGGACTTCCCCCGACGGCAGAGTCGTGCTGGACATCAACGGTATACGTTTGAGCGCCGGTCCCGGTCAGAAAAATCGTATCCGGGCTGGTTGTGGAATTACTGGTAAATATAAGGTAAGCGTACTTTTCACCAATACTTGTCGGTAAAAAATTAACGGTCAGATCAAGTCTTGCTAGCGAAGCCAGCGGCTGCAGATTGGTTGTATTTTCGAGAACATAAAATTCTTCGGCATACGGTCCGGTTATGGAGACGTCGCTGATGATCAGTGAACCGTCGCCGGTATTTGTCACGCCCAGTATTCTGTCGCGGAAAGCTCCGACCTGCGACTCACCGAAATCGATCGTTCCCTGATCCGATGACAATACGGGTTGAGCGCCGGTCCCAAACAGTTCGACGATCGCGTTGACGTCGTCGCTTTCAATTAAAACCTCCGCATAAAAGGTTCCCTGGCTTTCCGGTGTGAACGAAACCTGCAATTCCGTGCTGTCACCGGGGCCCAGAGTGAACGGCGTCGTATTTAGTGTAAAGTATGCGGCATCTGTACCGCCAACGGAAATTAAACTCACGTTCAGGATGTCGGTACCGGTATTTTTGACCAGAATTGTATCTAGGGCTGACGCTCCAATCGCTACATCGGCGAAGTCAATCGATAGGGGCGTCACCTCCAATACCGGGGCGGTTCCTGTACCTGTTATTGTGACATCACCGGAACCGCCGTCGCTTTGAATTGAAAGTTGGGCGGTAAAAGGCCCTGTCCGGTCCGGAGTAAATGAGAAAGAGAACCAGCCGTCTTCTCCCGGCGCGGTCTTGTTTATATGGTCCGTTACGGCAAAGTTGACCGCGTCGGTACCTGTGAAACCAGCCGATGTAACCAAAAGCGAATCGTCGCCGTCATTGGCGATGAGATATAACGAGTCGATTTGTTGTGTTGTATTGCTTCTCACAAGTCCGATATCAAAAGTTGTCATTAAAAGGGACATTACCGGGGCAATGCCGGTTCCGGTAAGGGATACGGTGGAAGTTCCGCCGCTCGTCACAATGTCCAGCGACGCGGTATGTGTCGATCTGCTTCCCGGCGTGAAATCTATTTGTACCGCCCGTGACTCTCCGGGTGATAATTGGAACGGCGCTGTCATCACGACAAAATTTGCCGCGTTGGGGCCGCTCATGTTAAACAGGCTGACATTTAAAATTTGATAACCCGTATTGGTCACAACAACGGAATCGGTCCGGGTCGTATTCGTCCGAACATTGCCGTAATCGATGGCAGTCGGGGAAACCGAATGAATACTGTTATCATACTGACTGCTGAAAACGCCGCTGCCCATAGTTCCGGCAAGAAAATCACCGGCGTTATTCATAACCAAAGCATGCACACTGGGATTCGACAGCCCGTTATTTGCGGCAATCCAGTTGTCGCCTAAATCGGTAGACCGGAACAGACCGCCGATACGGGTACCGGCGAACAGATGGCCCTTTCTGCTGATGTATAAAGTCTGGATTTGCGTATCGGTGAGCCCGTTATTTTTGTCAATCCAGGTCACCCCTTTGTTGTCGGAAACAGATATTCCCATAGATGTACAGGCAAATATATAGCCGTCCGGTCTGATTTTAAGAAAATTTACACTGCTCATATTGGCGTTGGCAATGTTCCATGTGACGCCGTTATCGACCGAGCGATAGATGCCGTTGTATGTCGCGGCAAACATATCACCGTCACTGTCGACAACCAGGGAAGACGGTTCGGACAGTGTATTATTAATATTGGTCCAGTTGGCGCCGTTATCGGTGGACCTGAACAAACCGGTATAGGTTGCGACAAAAAGCTGACCGGTCGCATTTATGGTCATAGCCCTGATCTCCAGGCTGGTCAGTCCGGTATTCGCCAGTGCCCAGGTCACCCCGTTATCCAGGGAACGATAAACGCCTGAAAATTCCGTTCCGGCAAAAGCATTGCCTGCCGTATTGAATATAATATATTTAACGCTTTTACCCGCAAGCGTCGGGATTTCGTTCCAGGTTGATCCGGTATCCGTTGATCTGAATAATCCGGAGGAGGTGCCGGCATAAAAATTACCGTTTTGGCCGACATTGAGTACTCTGACCGTCGAATTGACCAGCCCGTTTATTTTACGCGTCCAGTTATTGCCGTTATCGGCCGAACTAAAGACGCCGCCTGATGTTGCCGTAAAAGTTGCGCCGGTTGAGTTGAATATAATTGCGTTCACATTGGTCGATGTCAGTCCGGTATTTACCGATGTCCAGTTATTACCGTTATCGGTGGACCGGTAAAGACCGTCATAAGTTCCGGCGAACAATACGCCGGAGCTGTTAATCGAGATCCGTTTAATATCGACGGTTGTCGGAAGGCCCGTATTTACATATTCCCAGGTTTGCTGGCCGAATAATAATCGCTGTACGCCGTTATATGAACCGGTAAATATGTCCCCGGCAGAATTGACCCCCATGGCATATACGGAACCGATTTGATGGATTAAGCTCCAGCTATCGCCGTTATTGGCGGCTTCAAAGACGCCGTTATAATTTCCGCCCATAACGTTTCCGTTTGGGGTGACGTATAGAACATCCATACCTTCGGCCGGTCCCCCCGTAGGTGTTATAGCCATAGTCCAGTTTTCCCCGTTATCCGTGGAACGGTAAATACCGTTAAAGGAGGCGACGACAATGATCCCGGCCGGGTTTATGACCAAAGCATTTATATCAAAATCCGGCGGCAGTCCGGTGTTTTTGAGTTCCCATGTTGCCCCGTTATCCATTGACCTGTAAAGCGAGCTCATATAACTACCGGCAAAGATATGTCCGCTTGAATTGACGGCAATATTGAGAACCGTGGTCGCGGGTAAACCGGCGCTGACGGACGTCCAGGTATCCCCGTTATTTTCGGAACGAAAAACCCCTGCTTCACAGCCTGCGAATAGCGCGCCGGAGGTATTATTAATGGCCAGGCTGGGTACGTTTCCCCCGGCTGGACCGTTTGTCTGCTGCCACAGGACCTGCGCAAAACCGGCGCCGACATTTAGTATGCCGATAAAAAGTATAAAAAGAAGCAATTTTAAGACTTTTAATAATATAAAATGACCTGATATTTTTCTCATATTATTTCCTTTATCACAATATCCCGATAATAAACGTATTATTCTATCGCACCGGCGGTTTTGGCGGATCCGGCAGCACATCCAGAGTTGTCGGCGGCAGAGGCAGATTGGGATTTACTTCCAAACCCACATTCGCCCCGGACGACACCGTTTCTTCGGTGGTTTTCCGTGTTTCCTGCCCCGGTATAAACTGGGAACCGATATTATTCGACAGGGACTGCAGCCTGTTATTGATCTTGTCCTGCGCGCCCGAATTTTCGGTTGATCCGGGTGTCGTACCGGAACCGCCTCCAATATTGTCAACCGAAGCCAGAATTTTTTTCCGGTTTGAACTTTCCATCAAAACGGTGGTTTCATTTTCCATTAATTTTTCTTTACTCTGTTCGAATTTGGGATCAAGCTGCAGGGCCTGTTGAAAGAATTGGGTAGCCTGCTCGATCTGTCCGGCATCCTGCCTTTCCATGCCGTTACAATAGGCAATAAACGCATGTATGTTTTTGGTCGGAATATATAAGATTTCCTTTTTTTGTTCCGGTGTGAGCTCAATACCCATTGTGGAGACAATTCCGAGCACCATTCTTTTTTCCATCAAGAACAGATTTTCAAGAGTGTTTGAACTGTTGGCATTGAGCGGCGGTTTTTGGTTTATGTAATCCCAATATTCCATGTTCATTCTTAAATTTTTATTTTCAAAAATATCATAATAACCTGTGATGACTCTTCCGGCGCCCAGCAGTTTACCGTATTGCGGTGAAGTCCCTTCTTTAACCAGTCCCGATTGTCCCAGTGCGACCTCTTGCATTAATGTATTTAACCGGATCCGTTCAACAATGTTGAGACCCGGTACCTGGCTGAGGTCGGTGATCATCATTTCTCCCAAACCGATTCCAAGGTTTTCATATTCGAGGTTCTGTCCCCGGTACTTTAACGGAAATATGGCAACAAGATTGGGTGAGAGTTTTTCCGGCGCAATGTCTTTTTCGGCCTGCATCAACTGCCTGACTTCCGTTCTGGCAACTTTACGGTTCAGAATATTGTAATGACTTTCCATTAATTTTCGATATGGAGATAACCTGGAGATCTCCTGAAAGCGGCGAAATACCTTAAACGCCTCATCGTCCTTTTGATTGAATTCAAGGCTTAACCCGTAATAAAACATTGTTTTATTATCCCCGGGATCAAAGTTATATGATTTTGACAGAAAGACTTCCGCCTGACGATATTTTTCCGTGTTGATACAAATAATCCCCAAATCCCGGAAGGCTTCCGAATCCCTGGGATCTGCTTTGATTTTAGCCGATAATTCAATTAATTCCTGTCGATAATCGGATATGTCTCTTGTTTGAGGAACCGGCGCGCAGGAAAATAGTACAGCGGTCAACAAGAAAAGAGACAAAAAATAATTTTTTTTACGCATAATATGCCTGATTTGATGAATTTATATGTATTGATTTGATATTTATGGTTTTTATATATATTTTTAACACATGAGAACAACAATTTAATATAATATGAAACGGAATTTTTAGCAAGTAAAATTTGTTGTATATCTAAATTTTTTAAAGGCTTATATTGTATTTTTCTTAAATTTTTTTTGAACTTTTTACGATTTCATGCATCTAATTAACAATTATGATTATTTACAAAAATTATTAATTTTGTGGAGATTATTATGAGACAACAAATAAATAAAAATTACATTTTTCAGGGATTGATACTTGTTACACTTTTGGTTTTCGCTTCCGTCAACTTTGCCGCCGATAATAAATGGCACTCTTTTAATGAAGGCCTGGAAAAGGCGGATAAAGAAAATAAAATGATTCTGATCGATTTCTACGCAGACTGGTGTCACTGGTGCAAGGTGATGGATCAAAAGACTTTTCAGGATAAGCAGGTAGCCCAAAAACTGCAGGAAAGATTTGTAACCATAAAACTGGACGCTGAAGATGCAGGGTCCAAAGTCAATTATAGAAATGAAACTTATAGTAACCCGCAATTAACCCGGGCGTTTGGCGTAACCGGATTTCCCTCGCTTGCTTTTCTGGATTCCAACGGCGATGTTATTACGCTTGTTCCGGGATATGTACCCCCGGAAAATTTCATAAATATATTGAATTATATTGATGCCCGATGCTGGGAAAAGGAAGTATCTTTTGAAGATTTTTTGAAAAACAAGGATTGCGGCAAAAAGGAATTATAACTTTCATATACCTTGTATTAATTAAGCCCGTTTTTTTTTCGACGGGCTTTTTTTTTAGATTTTTGCCGAACAGGGGAGGCCACGGGAACATTTTATGGGGTCCGGTGCAAAAATGGTTTGATAATGATAAAAATCATTTTTATTTTCAAGAAACCGGTCAAATTTAAATTACGGGCGGGTATGTTTTCCAGATTTTCTCTTCATATTTACGCGTTATGTCTGGGTATCGCCTCCATTACGATACAAATTATCCTGATGCGGGAATTCATGGCCGTATTTTACGGAAATGAATTATGTATAGGAATTTTATTGTCCGTCTGGTTATTCTGGGTGGCATCGGGAAGCTGGCTGGGCACAGTTCTGATCCGAAAATCCTGTTTTCAAAAGATCACAATATTTTCCTTTTTACAGTTTTTACTTTTTCTGACCAGTATTTTGGCCGTTATCGCGATCAAATATGTAAGGGTCCTTTTTGATATACCTTACGGAGAGTATGTTTCGTTTATCGAATTGACCTTATTCGCCTTTTTGGTTTTGCTTGGTCCGTGTTTGCTGATCGGATTCCAGTTTTCCTTTCTTGCCGGGAGAGCCGGCGCCGGTCATCACTTGCGGGGCGATCCCGCTTCAAGGATTTATATATTTGAAGCATTCGGCAGCGCTTTTGCCGGATTTGTAGTCAGCCTCGCGGCTTTTTCTTTTTTAAGCAACATGGAAGTCCTGCTATTGCTGGTCGCCATGTTATTGTTTTTCCTTTTTCTTGTTGAAAAAGCATTGTGGAAAATATTCATCGCTGTCGTTTTATTACTGGTGCTGTTTTCCCCGCTGTCAAAAAAAATCCAAACTGTTCTGCTGCGGCAATACTGGCAATCGTTCGATAAACAAATGCAATTGATCGACTGGCGGCAGTCGAAATTTGGGGAACTGGCCCTTGTCGACTGGGGGGGCGAGAAAAGTTTATATGTCAACGGCGTAAAGCAAACTATAGTTCCGGACCCGGTCGGTTCGCAGGAACTTGCTTCGCTGGTCATGACCCAGCATCCCGGGCCGCGGGATATTTTACTTTTGGGCGGCGGACTGGGGGGACTGGCCGGGGAACTGGCAAAGTATGAAAACAGCGATATTGTTTATGTCGAACTTGACAGGGAAGCCTGTGAATTGTGTTTATCACATCAGGATAGCGTCTATCTGAATTTATTCCGTAAATCCAATTTGAAAATGGTATTTACGGACGGCCGTTATTTTTTATCCGCAAGTCAAAAAAAATTTGATATCATCATCGTCAATGTCGGCAGACCGGCAACAGCGTCCAACAACAGGTATTTTACCGGGGAATTTTTCAGACTGGCCAAAAGCAAATTAAAACGGGGCGGCATTTTTACGGTTTGCGGTTTCCCCTCGGCTGAAAATTATTTTGGCCCTGAACTTTTACAGCTCAACGCCGGACTTTATTCGCAATTAAGACAACAGTTTAATGATGTGGTCGTTATTCCGGGAGACGCGGCCATTTATTTCGCGTCGATAGAAAATAATGGTCTCACTACTAATACACAATTGCTGGCTGAAAGATTCATCAGCAGCGGGGTACAATGCGATTATTTTTATTCGCACATGTTCTGGCAATACTATTTCCCGGAAAGGTTGAATTTTATCCAGGAGACGCTGGAGAGTGCCGATGTGAACCGGGTCAATCGTGATTTTGCGCCGGTTTCCTATTATTATGATTTTGTTCTGTGGAACAAACTTGTTCGCGGCCATAGCGGGCTGTTTGTGCAAATATCCCGGCTGGATTACAAATTTACATTGATTTTTCCGATAATAATATTAATATGCTTTGTTATTTTTTCTTTTATTCTTCATGATAAAAAAACGGTTTTTTTATTCTTTATACCCGGTTTAACGGCCTATTTTGGCTTTGCCAGTATTACCATGAATGTATTATTGCTGCTTTTTTTCCAGATAATTTTTGGTTATATTTATGAATGGATCGGACTGGCCCTAAGTGTGTTTATGACGGGTATGGCTTTGATGAGTTTGATCATAAATCATAAACTTGAAAAAATATCCAACAGGTTTGTACTTGTTTTGTTTTTAACGCTATTGATTTTATTGCTGCTGTTTTTAACACCGTTATTACAATTTGTGCTTGTTTCGCGTTCATTTTTATTATTTTTTATTTTATTGTTTTGCGCCGGCGCTTTAACGGGCGGTATTTTCCCGCTTGTCTGTGTTTCATATTGTCGGATTAAAGGCAGACACAGGGCCGGTACCGTTTATGCAGCGGACCTGATCGGCGGCGCATGCGGGTCCATAGTGATCAGCGGTTTTTTTATCCCCCTGTACGGTTTTACAAAAACGTTATTGTTTGCGGCTGTTTTCGGATTGGTATTTTTAATATATTTGTGCGGTTTTGGCAGAAAATTCAGTTATACGGCCCCCGCCGTTCATAAACCGGAAACAGGGTAGGGAATATTTATTTTTTTGCAAGCGTCAGGTAAGTCCTGGTTTTAATAAACAATTAATGTTCAAATCAATCGGATGACTTTCGGTTGATCTGTTAACCCGATAATCTATAATGGAAAATTTTATGACTTTACCGGAATCCAAAGTTGAACAAACCGCGTTAAAAAAGAGCGGTCGTCAGTTTATGTATCAGCCAACCGAAAAAATTGCCGTCATAGAGGTGGACAATTTCCCCGCGCTTGGGAAACTGACCGCCATGCGTTTTTTAGAATGGGTGCAATACAACCCTGAGGGAGTTATTTCACTGCCTACCGGGAGAACCCCGGAACATTTTATTAAATGGGTCAAACACTATATTCAAAACTGGGGTAAAGAAGCAGTCGCGGCCGAACTTGAAGAATTCGGTCTGGATACAAAGATCACCCCCAGGATGGATTTACTGCGATTTGTTCAGATTGACGAGTTTTACCCGATCAATCCGACCCATAGCAACAGTTTTTCTTATTATATAAAAAAATTCTATATTGATTCACTGGGACTTGATATAAAAAAAGCGCTGTTAATAAACGCCTGGACCACCGGCGTCCCGGAGAATTCATTGATAAAAGAAATTTTCCCGGATAACATTGTGGATTTGAGTTTGCGTACACGTTTTGAGCGCAACAGCCTTGAGCGTCTGCAAAAATCCGTTATTGAACGCGTCGACCAGTATTGTACGGAATACGAAACACGCATCCGGGATATGGGGGGGATCGGTTTTTTTATCGGCGGTATCGGCCCGGACGGCCATATCGGTTTTAATGTGCACGGCTCGGACCATTATTCAACGACACGGTTAACGGCGACAAATTATGAAACCCAGGCC
Source organism: Candidatus Zhuqueibacterota bacterium (assembly GCA_016934825.1). GTDB lineage: Bacteria > Zhuqueibacterota > Zhuqueibacteria > Residuimicrobiales > Krinioviventaceae > Fontivivens. The sequence continues at coordinate 40,120 of JAFGSB010000041.1, read as the reverse complement.
GCAGCAGCAGTCGACCTGGGCGGCATTGAAATTGCCCGAAACAGGCTGGTGATTACCATCGGGCTGTCAACAATTACCCAAAATCCCGATACGGTTGCAATAATCATCGCAGCCGGCGAATCCAAGGCAAAAGTGATTCAGGAAGCGGTGGAAAGTGAAATATCCAATCTTTACCCGGCAACAGTTTTACAGAAACTGAAAAACAGTCGTTTTTATTTGACCAAAGGGGCGGCCCTGTTATTAACTGAACGGCAATGTGAGGACCTGAAAAAAAACGATTCCCTTCCCCGGCAGACAATTGAAAAGATCATTATCGATTTGGCCGTCAGGCAGAATAAAAGTATTCAGGATTTAAAAGCGGCTGATTTTGATAGCACCCGTTCCGCGCGGTCTATTGCGAAAGCGGGAACTTATACAATACCTGAAATGATCCAAACCAGCCGGGATTCGCTGAAAGCTAAAATAGAACGGGGACTGGCGCAGATTGAAAACGAACGATTTTTACATACGGCCCCGCATCACGATGATATCATGCTGGGATATTGGGCTTATATTATGCATCTTACCCGAACGCCGTTAAATATTCATCATTTTGCGTATATGACGAGCGGCTTTAACGCCGTAACGAACGCCTACGTCCATGAGTTATTGAATATTCTATTAAAGCATCTGGATACGCCCGCTTATCAACAATTCATGGATACCGGGTATTTTGATCCTTCGGATGAGATCGCCAGAAACCGGGATGTGTATCGATACCTGGACGGTGTGGCCGCGCACAGGAGGACCATGCAGGAAGACGGGGAAGCCAGAAGACTCTTACGGAATTTAATGTTTTTATTCGAGGAAACCAGTCCCAAACAGCTCAAAAACAGGGTCCGCGAACTCATTATGTATTTTGAAACACAATATCCCGGTAAAAAAGATCTTCCCTATATTCAGCAGTTTAAGGGTATGATCAGGGAATGGGAAGCGGACCTGTTGTGGGGTTACCTGGGATTCAGTAATAAAAATGTATTTCATTTACGCCTGGGATTCTATAAAGGCGATATATTCACGGAAGAACCCAGCGTTGAGCGGGACGTCCCGCCGGTTCTGGAATTGCTGGAAAAAGTAAAACCGACCACCATTACGGTCGCATTGGACCCGGAAGCGAGCGGCCCGGATACCCATTACAAGGTATTGCAGATCATTAGCGAGGCGTTAAAGATATACCAGGAAAAAACCGGCCGCAAAGATATAAAAATATGGGGATATAGAAATGTCTGGTACCGTTTTAACGCTTCCGAAGCGGATATCATGGTACCTGTTTCCCTGAATTCCCTGGCTGTTCTGGAAAACGCATTTGACAAATGTTTCGGTTCGCAGCGCAACGCGTCTTTTCCCAGTTATGAGCTGGACGGGCCATTTTCGAGGCTGGCGAGAAAAATAATGGTGGACCAGTACCTTGATATTAAAACCTGCCTGGGACGCGAGTTTTTTTATCAAAGCACTCATCCCAGATTACGGGCATGTCATGGCCTTGTTTATATAAAAGAAATGCAGCCGGACGAATTTTACAATCGGACGATGGAATTACGTAAAGCAACTGAAGCAAAATAAAATAATCAAAAACGGGCAGTACGATGAAAAACTTAAGGAATCCATTTTTTAACTGGGAAAAACTGGAGTGGATTGTTGTGGATGAAAACATTCGGCGTAAACAAATATGGATGGGGAATATTATGCATGTGCTGGTAGAAATAAAAGCCGGTGCGGCAGCGCCGATCCATCGGCATCCCCATGAACAATCCGGTTACATCCTTCAGGGCGCATTAAAAGTTACCGTCGAAAATTACGAAAAAATTTTAAAGGCCGGTGAAGGCTACCTGGTGCCGCCCAATGTACCGCATGGTGTCGTGGTGATTGGCGATACGGATGCCCTGATTTTTGATACTTTTACGCCGGTACGACAGGATTTTTTAAAATAATTTTTTTAGAAAATATCCTTGTAATAATCAGATTTTTAATTTATTTTAAAATGTTTGGTGTTTTTACAACAATGAAATTCAAGATAATTCCAGTTTTCCCAATATTTGGTGTGACGGTTTAAACCTCCGATCTTTTCATTAATAGAGTCTGTAAAAAAATCGGACAAAAATTCCGGGGTGATTTGTTTCTCTATGGCCTTGTACAAAGCAGATGCGGCCATAACTGAAGAAAGTGATATCCATGGAGTATGATGCTGATAAAAGAATTGTGATGACACTGGATGCGGGCGGTACCAATTTTGTGTTTTCGGCCATACAGGGGAATGAGGAAATTTCAGGTCAGATTATTCTGCCATCCAATGCGAATGATCTGAATGCCTGCATCTCAACAATTATTGACGGTTTTAATAAAGTGAAAAAAGATATAAGGGGGGAACCTGTGGCGATCAGTTTCGCCTTTCCCGGTCCCGCTGATTATCCGAATGGTATTATAGGGGACCTTGGAAACCTGCCCTGTTTTCGCGGCGGGATCGCGTTAGGCCCCATGTTAAAAAGTGTTTTTAATATCCCGGTATATATAAATAATGACGGGGATCTGTTTGTATATGGGGAGGCTATCGACGGTTTGCTGCCATATATAAACGAGGAACTGGAAATTGCCGGCAGTCCGAAACGTTATCATAATCTATTCGGCGTGACCCTTGGAACAGGGTTTGGCGCGGGAATAGTCCGTAACGGTGAGTTATTTATCGGCGACAACGCCGCCGGAGCCGAAATATGGACCCTACGTAACAAAATAAACACGCATTCATTTGCCGAAGAAGGGGCCAGTATACGAGGTATTAAGCGATCATATGCAAAAAAATCCGGCATGGATATTAAAAAAGTCCCGGAGCCAATAGATATTTACACGATTGGACTTGGTAAATTACCCGGAAATAAAAATTCCGCCATAGATGCATTCCGGGAGTTTGGCGAAATAGTGGGAGATGCACTGGCAAGCGCGACTGCTTTGATTGACGGACTTGTTGTGATCGGCGGCGGTTTGGCGGGTGCATGCGAATTATTTTTACCCGCCGTTATCAGCGAAATGAACGGTTTTATGGAAACATATGACGGCGAACATATAAATCGAATGGAATCAAAAGCCTTCAATCTGGAAGATATAAATGACAAAGCGGCATTTATAAGGGGAGATGTGAAAGAAATTAAAGTCCCGGTTACGGGTGAAAAAATACTTTATGACCCGCTTAAAAGAGTGGGCGTCGGTATAAGCAGACTTGGCACAAGCAGATCTGTAAGTTTAGGCGCATACGCATTCGCGTTACATATGCTGGATAAAAATTAAATAAAATAAATAACGGTTTTATTTTAGGTATCCAATTTAGAGTTCGTAACTGAAAGGAGACTGAAGAATGGTTCATTTTGCCTGGTTGGATTACTTTTGGACAATTGCCTACCTGATTTTAATGATTGGTTGTGGCGCCATATTTTACAAACTGGGAAAACGGTCGGGTTCCGATTTTTTCCTGGCCGGACGGGGACTCCCCTGGTGGTTACCGGCGACATCAAATTTTGCGACCCATACCGCGACCGATACGCCCATGTGGTTTTCCGGGCTGGTTTATCAAAAGGGTTTATATGGTATGTGGTATTCATTGTTTGCGGGCTGGTGCGCGATCAGCGCATGGGTATCCACCCGGATATTCCGGCGTTCGCTTGCCGGGACGCAGGCCGAATGGCAAACCTTAAGATTCAGCGGTCTGGGAAGTGAAATGCTTCGCGGCTGGATTGCCGGTTGGCAGGTCGCGATGACCATGTTCATTGCGGGCTGGGTCGGTATAGCGATGGGTAATGTGTGTAATTATGTGTTTCATTGGCCTCTGTGGTATGGCCTGGTCATTTTTTCAACATTATGCTGTTTATACGTTATTGCGTCCGGTTACTGGGGAGTGATTATTGCGGATGTGCAGCAGGGTATTACCATGTTGATCGTTATTGTTCTGGTGTCAATTTGGGCTGCAATCGCAGCAGGCGGCCCCGCAGAAATTGTCGCCTCGTTGAAGCAGATGGGTCAGGAAGAAATGCTCAATCCCTTCCGCAGTTCGGGTTTTATTTCGGGCGATTACCCGTTACTCTGGATGATCACCATGATCGCCGTTCCATTTTTGGGCGGATTCGGCATGGCTACACATTTTGATTGGTTTGTTGAGGCGCAGCGTATTCAATCCGCAAGAAACGTCAGGGATGCTTCCTATAGTATCTGGTGGGGGACCGCGGTTGTACTGGTAAGGAACTCTATCTGGGCGCTTGCCGTACTCGCCCTTTTTGTTATATCAAAGGGTAATTTTACCGCAGAGGAATCCCAGTTAGCCTGGTTCATCATCGGTTTTAAATATTTTCCGGTCGGTATGGTCGGATTCTTTTTTGCCGCGATCCTTGCGATTCACATATCCACTGTTGCCGGTGTTTTAAATTTGGGTTCAATGTATGCCACCCGGGACCTTTATCATCACTATTTAAAACCAAAAGCCACTGAAAAAGAAGTAGTCTGGTTTGGACGACTTATGACAGTGGTTGTGCTGCTGGGTTCATTCTTTTTTGGATTGATGATCGGCAAAAATGTGATTGACTGGTTATTTTTTGCTTTATGGCTGATGGTAGCGGGTACCTGGCTGCCGAATATCCTGCAGGTTATCTGGTGGCGGTTCAATGCATGGGGATACCTGTCCGCCTGGATCGCTAACCTGGGTATTTGCTGGCTGGTTGTCTGGATTCTCCCCGCCTTTGGCATTATACCTGAACTGCCGGATTACCAGCAATTCTGGTTGTTGATCATTTTGGTCGCTGTTATTTATGTTCCTGTAACACTGTTAACAAAACCGGATGATATGGACCGACTGGTCAAGTTGTACGTACAGACACGCCCCATCGGTTTTTGGGGACCGGTAAAAAGGGAAGCCGAACGGCGCGGCTTGTTAAAAGCTTTGCACGAGTTCGACCGTAAAGCGGCAGAACAAGATCAATAGGAGGTTAAAATGCCATTAATAAAAAGAAACTGGACATCTGATGAGGCGGATGAATGGACCAAAGAAGACTGGTATGCCATTATTATCTCGCCATTCAGTTATGTGTTGATAACCCTTGGACTTGCAATGTCGCTGTTCTTATTACCACTGGGATTTATTTTGCTGGGCATCGGCATTGTGTTGACTTTTATTATGTTTTACATTATTGATCCCAAATTGAAATCCGTATCCGAAGGATATGAAAAGAAACAAAGGGAATATTTAAAGAACCTTGAAAAAATACAAAGGTGGGAGGAGTAATTATGGAGAACGGACTGTCTGTTGTAATCGGTATGTCGATTTCCTATTTATTTTCGCTGGCCGGACTGATTTTTGCCTGGATTTATTATAAAAAGAATAAAAAAAAGAATGAAACAGGAATTAAAAAACAGGAGATATAAGATATGACCGCTTTTTTTGCACAAACGACCACCCGAATCGGATCTCCTGTTTTGGGTTACATAATTCCGGCTTTTATTTTTGCAATTTCATTTTTTGTTGCATATATACTTTACAAACATTTTACCCGGCAGGTATCCGAAGAGCAGGATGAAGCAGAAAATTAATATTATTGAATTGAATATGTAATACAGCCGTGTCCGGTTAAACCCGGACACGGTATTCTACTATTATATTTAAGTTTTCATATTTTCATTATTTGATTTTATGTAAAAATTGAATTTTGATAATTATATTAATTGATTTTATTGAACTTGAAAATCTGATTAGCGGGCGGTGTCCGTTGACCGGGCACCTGTGTATGTAATAATACATTTTAATTAAAACAATCCGAATCCGTGATGAGGCAGGTCAAATAAATTGTATGGTTTTCCCCCGGATTTATGAAAACTGTTCATTATATGGTGTCCGGAAAACGGACATCTATGCTGAAAATATTCAATTGTAATTCAATAATTCATTACCGGGTGATACACAAACCAACTGTTCACCAAAAGTTATTTTAATGGTTCGGTGTTGAACAGAAACTTGTCAATGCCTGTTTTAATAATTCTATCTCTTTTTCAAGAGACATGTATGCTTCACTACTGCCGTTAAAGTTCCTGCTTCTGCCCATAAGTTCAAGTTTTAAAGCCGCCTGGGTTGCGCTTTTGGCGGCAAACGTAGCTACGGCTCCTTTTAATGTATGTGCTGCCCTGACGAGTTGCGCGGCATCTTTTTTGTTAAGAGCATTTTTAATATTAAAAAGATGATTTTGATGATCCTCCATAAATAGTTCTACTATTTCATGAAGCAGTTCCTCATCACCGGCCACCCGTGCAAATAGCTCTTCGTTGTTGATAATGTCCACTGTTTGCATTTTTCACTCCTAAAAAATACATCTTTATTAGATCAATTAACTGAAATTTTACATTTAAATAAGACTTTTAAAAGTTCGTTAACATTTATCGGTTTACTAATATAATCGTTCATGCCTGCCTCAATACATTTTTCTTTATCCCCCTGCATGGCATTTGCCGTCATCGCGATGATCTGCGGCCGCTTATCGCGGTCGATCTTTTTGCAAATTATCCGGGTAGTTTCCAGCCCGTCCATTTCCGGCATTTGTACATCCATCAAAATCACATTATATATTTTCCTTTCCAACGCAATGAGGACTTCGATACCGTTACTGACGATATCGGCATCGTAACCCATCTTTTTTAACAATCGTAATATCAATTTCTGATTAATGACATTGTCTTCTGCAACCAATATTTTCAGCGGCAGCCATTTTGCCATTTGCGGATCAATGCTGTTCTTACGATTAACATTGTAATCAATGTTATCGGTTTTGCCTTTAAATATAGAAATCAATGTATTGTAAAGCATATTATGTTTTACAGGTTTTGTCATAATCCCCGCAAAGTTAAGGCCGGATTTTTGAAAATATTTTTCCTGCCAGCCAATGGAAGACAACATAATCAGTGGCAGAAGTTTTGTAGCCGGAATTTTACGAATTTCTTTTGCCAACTCTAATCCGTCCATTTCGGGCATTTGCATATCCAGTATGGCAACGTCAAAAGGGGTTCCTTTGTTTATCAGATTTAAGGCTTCAACAGCGGATGCCGCTTCCATGGAAAGCATTTTCCAACTTTGAGTTAAAAGGGTTAATATTCGCCTGTTGGTTCCATTATCATCAACAATCAGAACCCGTTTGTCTTTTAATATAGAGTTGGTACTGCGGATAATGATCTTTGGTCTTGGAGGCGCAGTGTTCGTCTGAATAGTAAAATAAAAGGTTGAACCAACATTTTCCTGACTTTCAACCCACATATTACCTTTCATCAATTCACACAGACGTTTGCTGATCGCCAGGCCCAAACCTGTACCGCCATATTTTCGTGTTGTCGACATGTCAACCTGACTGAAAGACTTGAACAGACGGTCCATTCGGTCTTTTGGAATACCTATTCCTGTATCTTTAATGGCAAATTTATATTCATAATATCTTGATGAAATTTCCCTGGCAGAGATGTAAATGATGACTTCTCCTTCTTTGGTGAATTTTACGGCGTTGCTTAATAAATTGTTCAATATCTGCCCTAACCTCGTTACATCGCCAATCATCGTGGTTGGCGTGTTGTCATCTATCAGATATGCCAGTTCAATACCTTTTGGAGTGGCGTTTGCGGCCTGCAAATCCAGGGATTCTTCAATCCTGTCTCTTAAGTCGAATTCCTGATTTTCAAGTTCCAATTTTCCCGATTCGATTTTTGAAAAGTCAAGAATATCATTAATCAGTACCAGCAGCGCGTTGCCGCCGTTTCGAATAGTCTCAAGGTATTCCTGTTGCTCTTTACTGAGTTCCGTTTCCAGGAGCAAGTTCGTCATGCCGATCACACCGTTCATCGGCGTGCGAATTTCATGACTCATGTTGGCAAGGAAATTGGATTTTGCGAGGGTCGCGCTTTCCGCTTTTGCCAGGGCTATATCAAGTTGTTTGTTTTTTTGTTTCAGTTCATTACTCATTTCGGTGAGTTCGGTTATGTCCCTGGAAATACCGACGATACCGACGGTTTCTCCATTAATGACCAGGGGGATTTTGGTAGCCGAAACCCATCGGAATTCGCCGTTGGCATGCCTGATTTTTTCAATTTTCCCAATTAGTGGTTTGCCGTTTTCGATTATTTTTTGTTCATCGTTAAAAGCATCCGACGCGTGTTCACGGGTGAAAAAATCAAAGTCTGTTTTTCCGATTGCATCTTCCGGTCTATTTAAGCCCAGTACTTTGGTTTGCGCTTTATTAATTTTTATAAAATGCCCTTTTTTATCTTTAAAGTATATTGTATCGGGCACGTTATCTATCAGGGAATTTATTAGCGTTTGCTCGATTGCAAGAGTTTTTTCCACCTGTTTGCGTTCCGTAATCTCAGTCAGGATGAGCATGGTCTCTTTGAGTTTGCCCTTGCGTTTACGTAATTGAGATGTGGAAAAGATAAAATATTTGAGTGATCCATATTTATTTTTCAATACCAGTTCATCGCTGTTTAAAAGGTCAAACGTACCCGGTTCGTCTTTTGCATTGAGAAAGATAAGGTCTGTTAGTTTTTTCCCGACCAGGTCTTCATTTTTCAAGTTCAACGAGTTGGTAACCGCATTATTCACAAAAGTGATTATATTTTCGGAATTATACAACAATATACCGGTATGATCGGAATCAACGACCGCTTTAAAGTGTTCTTCTTTTTCTTTGAGTGCTTTTTCCGTTTGTTTACCACTGGTAATATTCAACAGGGAAATGACGGTCCGTGTGGTTCCCGGAATGATTTCCGCAGTGAGGCAAACGTCTTTAAAATTTTCTTTTTTATCAACAAACTTGAATTCAAAATTCCGGTGAGAGCGGGGTGTCTGTTTAAATCTGTTAATGTAATATTTTTTGTATCTTTTTAAATCGACAGGTGTAATGAATTCCTGCCATTTTTTTATGTTTTCAATTTGTCTTTTTTTATATCCGGAAAGCTTTTCGAATTCCGCATTAACCAATAGTATCGTGTTATCGGCATCGATTATCAGGGTTGCTGAACCGGTTGTATTGAATATGGTTCTGTATTTTTCTTCATTTTGCAGCAGTATTTTTTCATATTGTTTTCTTTCCGTAATATTCCGGACAATTGAGACAAATAGTACTTTCTCTTCATGCTTTATCGATGCGATTGTAATTTCCACCGGTATAATAGTACCGTCGGACCGTTCAATTTCGCTTTCAAATTTATAGTTATTGAATTTATCAGGAGTGGAATATATTTGCTGGCACGGATCATTTTTTCGTTCTTTTGATTTTAAATCCCAGGTTTTTTTCCCGATCAGTTCTTCAATGCTATAGCCGGTCAGCTCACATGCCTTTTTATTTACTTTAATAATTTCTTCTTTTTCCGATTCGATGAAAATGGCGTCGTTTGCGTTTTCAAATAGCGTGCGGTACAAGTCGTTGAAATTGTTCATCCATGCTATTTTAGAATTTTTTGTGATAATGTTACTGTTGGCGGCCATAAAATATGATTCCATTTATTTTAAATAATATAAAACCTGATTTTACTATAATTTTATTTCCTGAATTTTATACTTTTAAATATATGCAACAATGTCTTCGATACTGACCCATATTTGCCACAGTTTACGACAAATAATTTCAACTTTGAAATTGCTGCAAGTTATTGTTTGGTAATAAATTAAAGCAAATATATTTAGGGCCGAAAAAATTTTTTCAAATATTCATTATAAAGACGGCAACTATCAGACCATATTATATAAAAATATTTATAACTCTAATTCCTTTGACATTTGTGTCCGGCTATCTCCGGTAGCAACGCCAAACATTTTCAGTAACGGGCAGGTATACTGATTTATATTTTTATAAATTATGAAGTTAATACCCCTTTCAAATTTGAATTAAATGAACCGGTATTAAAATTTTTTTGAAAATATTTCATAATATGTTTTATTTGTATATTGAAAGAGTATGTATATAACCTCAAAAATTTATTTTTTATAACTTGATTTTTCCATCATCTTTATTTATGTTATTAAATTGAAATTTGTTCTGAATTAAATGAATAATCGGCAACCCGGTATTTGTACATCTCATAAGAAAAGTGAATGAAGAGCAATAAAATACAAAGCGAATACAGCGAGCCTGTTTTTAAAAAAGCGGTTGTTGCCGCGGCTTTTTCACCCCGTCTAACGGCTGTGTTAAATGAATCGTATCGTTTATTGAAACTGCTGGGCACATGGCCGATCATCATTCATGTCGGCGAAGAAACCCCGTCCGAACGCAGTAAACTCGAGGAGGCGATAGATCGGTCGGATTTTCGGGATCATCCGCCCATCTGTTTTGTGAGGAACGGGCATCCGGCAGACGTATTGATCGATGTTGCCAATGAATATAATGCTGATCTGATTGTAGCCGGGGCTTTGAAAAAAGAGGGATTTTTAAAATACTATATCGGATCGGTTGCGAGGACCATTGCGCGGAACGCGCCGTGCTCTGTTTTATTAATGACCGATCCGCAGGTCAAACCCCAGCCCATACAAAAGATCCATTGCGCGGTTGAATATGATCAGGTAGCTTCGCTTGCGGTTAAGGTCGCGATCGATATCGGTATGGAAGTCGGCACCAAGGACCTGTATTTTACACATACATTCCGTGAACCGGAACTGGAAGATAAAAAGGGGATGTTCAATAATACGCAAAAAATAAAGGATATTTATAAAAAAGAGGATTATCAGCTCAAAAAGTTTTTGTCGCAATTTGATTTTTCCGGTATTGCTTATAATACCCGGTGTTTGTATGAGAAATCACGTTCCGTTACCCTGGATTTTACGCGCGAAATAAAAGCCGATTTGTTTATTTTGCATGGTCCCAGAAGCAAGCTCGATCTGTGGGACAGGCTGTTCCCTCATAACCTTGAACTGGCCTTACAAAATTTACCCTGTTCCATATTAATGACCCGCTGATTTAAAGTTACCCTTATTACTTTTCTTCTTTATTGTTTTTTTTCACCCATTTTATCAGCCTCGTCGGTCCGACGCCGGATGATTCCATAACATAAAGGGTATCATTATTCTGATTTATACCGATATTTTTGGGCGCATTTAGCGGCGGATCGCCGCCGGCCAGATGTTCGACCGGATATCCGGTGCGGTCAAATATGGTGATAATTCCGCGTCGACTGTGTGATATATGAACATAATCCGATTTGTGGATCTGGATTTGCCCAAGACCGACGTCAACAGCCGGGGGATCCGTACCGCGCCAGAATCTCGCACTGTTACCAGCTATGGCGCCGTGCCAGAGTTGAATACTGTTTGTGCTTTTATTGCTGATAAATACCGAGACGCCGTCATCAAGCACGGCTATATCATTGCCGATATGACCTCCTCCAAAGGGCCCGCCTTTATACTCTTTGCCGTTTTTATCGAGTATATGCCAGCGGGTCGAACTTCTTTCCATTATAAATATGTTTCCGTTTCCGTCGCAGTCTATTGCACCGGCGGGAAAATTTATTTTTATTCCGTTAAGGGATTTGCCGGTTTTTTCGTCGAAACGGTAAATGAGATACGGATTCTGCGGATCAACGGCGCAGATAAAGCCCAACGGTGAGAGCGCCAGGCTTGAAACGGCGTTCAGAAACAGTTCTTCACCTTTTTCATCGCGTCCTTTTGTGATGGGTGATAAGTCGGACTCGTATCCATTTGGCAGAACAACAACAAGCGGATATTTAAGTGCGCAGCCGACCCAAATTTTTGAATCGGCGTCCACAAGAATATCGGAAGGCTGCCAGAGTACGGGGCCAAACTGTCCCGCGGAGATAAAGTTTTCTCCGGGCAGCAGAATTGAAAATGACCAGATATCACTATATCCCAAATTTCTTTTCGGATGCTCGGATGATACAAAAAAGTTATCCCAGGCGAAAATTCGGCACCGATAGTTCAAACCGATATTTTGGGGGGGAATGGGTTTGTCGGTTATGTACCAGTCTTTGGAATTTTTAACCGGGCTCATTTTAATTTCAATTCCGTCTGCCGGGGGCCAGTTTTTATCGTAAATCAGATATATCCCCTTACCCTCCGAGCCGGTATTGTCATCATAAACGCCGGACGGGTCGATAATATGGGCCGCGATTTTGAATTGATTATTCGTTCTCAGATTTGCGGGCACCGTTTTTACTTCGGTGATTGTTGGCCCCTGCGAATCGCCCACATATTTTTTCCAGGGAAGCGCAGATGTATTTTCTGTATTGCCCCATACGGATGAAATGGCGCTGGTCAGGGAATAATCCGGAAAATGGTTCGGGAAAAGCAGGCTGTAAGAAAAAACGGCAACACCGGGACATTCCAATTCGGAGGCCAGCACCAGTTGTGATTTAAGCTGGTCGGAATTCTCACATTTTATTCCCGGGTAAACATGCCGGTTATGCGCGTTATAAAGGTGCTCCAAAAGTTCACGTTTGTAGAGAACATTATCGGTTGTATAGATCATGGGATAAATGACATCAATAATACCCCGCGCCAACCAGCCATGACTGTCCTGCAACAGCACCCGGCTGCCCCGGTAATAATCGCCTACTACGGAAGCGCTCAAAATTATATCCGGATTATGATTTTTCAACGCGTTGTATAAAGTGCTGATAAAGGAGTTGATCGCTTCGCGCCTCCAGTTGCTCCAGGAAAACGGTTGTTCAGCAGGTGAGAAACCGGTTTGGACTTTGAATAATCTCAGCGAAAGAGGGTCGTAAGAATAACCGGTGCCAGGGAAACGAATATAATCCAGATGCAGACCGTCAATGTCGTAATTCCGGTAAATTTCGGCGCATACTTTGAGTAGATATTCCTGTACCTCCGGATGTGTCGGGGACAGCCAGACATAATGACTGTTTAATTGCTGGGAATTTCCGTATTCATCCATCATAAACCAGTCGCGGTGTGTATTGTAAAGCTGCTGCGCCGGGGCCGGGAGTTCCTGTCCCCTCCAGCCCGGGAAAACATTTATCCAGGCATGACATTCAATACCCTGGGCGTGAGCAAGGTCTATCGCAATCCGCAGCGGGTCCCACCCCGGATTCTGAAATTCAAATTCCGCCGACCAGGGTTCAATTTTTGACGGATAGGATACCGTTGCATTACCGCGTACCTGGAAAAGTAAAACATTAAAATGAAATTCTTTGGCGTTTGTGATTATTTTTTGCAGATCCGAGGGGGTTTGATAATCCCAGCGTGTTATCCAGAGCGCCCTTGTTTGTCCTTCATCCCGGGGAAAAAGGTTCTGTAGTGGGAAAAAAGTAAAAAGGATAAATGAATGAATCAGGAAGAAAAATCTGTGATCAAAGCGCATAATTATACTGGGTTATATATATATTATAATTCTATACTTAGGAAGTGCTTAAAAATGACGAAATGTTTATAGCTCATCGATTTAAAAAATTTCAAGATATTATATAGCTATTAGCAATGAATGTGCCAATAAATTATTGCTGTTTATATACAAGAAAAGAGATATTTTTTAGAGGGTGTAAATAAAAAAATATAATATTTTGCTGATTAGCATACAACACTTTTTTATTTTTTTCATTCTTTTTACGTGCGAAATACATCCAACCGGTTCGAATGAAATATATAAACTGCCGGTAGAATAAAAAAATCCGGGTATTTGATTTTTCCCGGGGAAATTAGGGAATTTTTTTATATATTAAATTTAATCGACTTTGTTTGTGTAAAGTATTTATGCGGACATTTAACCATGTCACACCTTTTTCATGCTTGACAATTTGTCATATCTGTAGTATATTGTCGGCATAGTTTTAATCATTTTTTAATACGAAATAAACAAAATTGACTATTTATGAGCGTATTTAAGCTTGTATCCGATTTCAAACTGGAAGGCGACCAGCCCCAGGCCGTCGAGCAGCTCGGCCGGGAGTTGAAAAACGGGACCAAATTTCAAACATTACTTGGAATTACGGGCAGCGGGAAAACATATACCATGGCCAATGTAATAGCCGAATACAGCCGGCCGACACTCGTTATATCGCATAATAAAACACTCGCCGCACAATTATATGGCGAGTTTCAGGGATTTTTCCCGGAAAACGCGGTTGAATATTTTATCAGTTATTATGATTATTACCAGCCCGAAGCCTATGTCGCTTCTACAGACACTTATATTGAAAAAGATACCTCAATAAATGACGAAATCGACAGGCTGAGACTAAAAGCGACCAGTTCGCTGCTGTCCCGGCAGGACGTAATTATTGTCGCTTCCGTATCCTGTATTTACGGATTGGGAACACCCGAAGACTGGAAGGAAATGTTGCTTTTTCTGAACAAGGGCCAGAGAATCGACAGAAATAAAATATTACAAAAGCTGATCGAAATTCATTATACGCGCAACGACATATCGTTCGAACGGGGCACATTTCGTGTTCGCGGCGATGTCGTCGAACTGATCCCGGCTTATGAAAAAGAGGCCATACGGATTGAAATGTTCGGCGATGAAATCGAACAGATATCGGTTGTTGATATTGTGACCGGAGAAATGAAAAACCGGCTGCCCAGCGTGGCCATATATCCCGCAAAACATTTTGTCACGTCATATACTCGTCTGCAGGATGCGGTAAAAAACATCGAAACCGAACTGCAGGAACAACTGGAGAAACTGCGACGGGAAAACAAACTTGTCGAGGCGCAGCGTCTTGAATCACGGACCAATTATGACCTGGAAATGATGCAGGAGATCGGCTATTGTTCCGGTATTGAAAATTATTCACGTCATCTGACCGGCAGACAACCCGGTGAAAGGCCCTATACGTTAATTGATTATTTCCCTGATGATTTCTTAATAATCATAGACGAATCACATGTGACCATACCCCAATTGCAGGCCATGTATCATGGCGACAGATCACGCAAGGAAAATCTTGTCGAATATGGTTTCCGGCTTCCGTCGGCGCTGGATAACAGACCGCTGAATTTCAGGGAATTTGAGGAAATAGTCCAAAAGTGTATTTTTGTTTCCGCCACTCCGGCCGATTATGAACTTGAAAAATCGGGCGGGATCATCGTCGAGCAGATCATCAGACCGACCGGGTTAATGGATCCCGAGATAGAAGTGCGGCCAATCAAAGCACAGATCGATGACCTGGTCAACCAGATCAATGAAAGGGCGGAAAAAGGTGAGCGGGTTCTGGTCACAACGCTGACAAAAAGAATGTCCGAGGACCTGACCGATTATCTTGCCGGAGTGGGTATCCGGGTACGGTATTTACATTCCGAGATCGACGCGCTCGATCGTGTGGTACTGCTGCGAGACCTGCGCCTTGGTGAATTTGATGTGCTGGTCGGCATCAACCTGCTGCGCGAGGGCCTGGACCTCCCGGAGGTATCCCTGGTGGCCATTCTGGACGCCGACAAAGAGGGCTTTTTACGTTCCGAGCGCTCGTTGATTCAAACGGCGGGGCGTGCGGCAAGAAACGCCGCTGGTAAGGTAATCTTTTACGCCGACAGGATAACGGATTCCATGCAGAGGGCCATCGATGAAACCAACCGGCGCCGTAAGCTGCAGGCGGAATATAACCGTGAGCATAATATTACCCCGCAGACGATCCTCAAGTCCGTTGACGCGGTGCTCGGCGCGACCCGTGTGGCCGATGCCAAAGCCGAGACGTACGGCGGGAAAGCCGGTGCCGGCAGGGAAGATGACTATATTGAAGAATGGAAAAAACTGTCTTCCGATGATAAAATAGAATTTTTACAGCAGCTTGAGCAAAAGATGTTCGAAGCGGCGGCGGAAATGGAATTTGAAAAAGCGGCGGAGTATCGTGACAGGATTGAAATATTGAACGAAAATAATACTGTCGTTCCGGTCAAGTACAAGTATCCTCAAAAGAGCCGGGACAGGAAAAAGTTTAACAGGAAAAATTCATCAAGGATTTAAACACCGGCAGCCGGCACAATATAAAACCGGTGAATGAATTCCGGAAGAAGAAAAATGATAAAGGGAAAAAAATGAATGTATTGGTCATAGGCGGAGGAGGACGTGAACACGCGCTGGTATGGAAATTAAAACAAAGTAAACTGGTGACAAAAGTTTATTGCGCGCCGGGCAATGCGGGCATATCCCGGGACGCGGTATGTGAAGATATCCCGGTAACGGATTTTGACGGGTTATTAAAGTACGCCGTTAAGGAAAACATAAATTATACCGTTGTGGGTCCCGAGGTTCCGCTTGTAAACGGGGTAGTTGATGAATTTGAAAAAAACGGCATGCCGATATTCGGCCCGAGCAAAAAAGCAGCCGAATTGGAGGGGAGCAAGGCGTTTGCCAAATATATTATGAATAAATATGATATTCCGACAGCCGGGTACCGTGAGTTTGTAGACTATGAACAAGCTAAAAAATTTTTAAAAAATGCCGATATACCTATTGTCGTCAAGGCGGACGGGCTCGCGGCAGGCAAGGGTGCGATCGTTTGTAATGATAGGGAAAAGGCCTATGAAGCGCTTGATCTCATCATGAAAAAAAACGCATTCGGCGCGGCCGGACGTAAAGTGATTATCGAAGAATGCCTGACCGGTTACGAGGTTTCTGTTCTGGCCATAGCCGACGGTGAAACCCTGGTTTACCTGGTGCCGTCACAGGACCACAAAAGAATTTTTGACAATGATGAAGGCCCAAATACGGGCGGCATGGGCGCATACGCACCCACTCCGCACATCAGTCAGGCGATGATGGAGCGGATAAAAAAAGAAATAATGGAGCCCACAATAAAGGGGCTGGCACTGGAAGGACGTCCCTATAAGGGTGTTTTGTATGCCGGGCTGATGATGACATCCGAGGGGCCGAAAGTATTGGAGTATAACTGCCGTTTCGGCGATCCGGAAACTCAGGCGGTTTTACCCCTGGCAAAAAGCGATCTGCTCGAAGCCATGATGGCGTCCAGAGACGGAACTTTGAAGGATTTTGTCTGGGAAAATGAATCCGGTGCGGCTGTTTGCGTGGTAATCGCTTCGGGCGGGTATCCCGAAAAATATGAAAAAGGAAAACAAATATTCGGACTGGATGGCAGAATCGAAGAAGATGTCATTGTTTTTCATGCCGGCACAAAATGGGATGACGACAGGATTGTTACATCGGGCGGCCGGGTTTTAGGTGTGACCGCGATGGGGACGGATATAAAAAGCGCCGTCGATACCGTTTACAGGGCGGTCGGGAAAATTGCCTTTGACGGCGCATATTACCGTAAAGATATTGCTGCACGGGCACTTGCAAATTGGAGGAGATCAGAATGAAAATACTCGTAACCGGAGGCGCGGGATTTATAGGCTCACATATCGTTGACGCTTATATTGACGCGGGGCATGATGTTGTAATCATTGATGACCTTTCAACGGGAAGAATACAGAATGTTAACCGCGGCGCAGAATTTATATGCGCCAATATTCAGGATGCCGAAGTTGAGGAGGTTTTTCAGCGTCATTCATTTGATGTGGTCAATCACCAGGCGGCCCAAATGGATGTGCGCAGATCCGTGGAAGACCCTATTTTTGACGCCAGGAACAATGTAATCGGTTTTATTAATATTCTGCAAAATGCTGTTAAATATGGAGTGAAAAAAGTCATATTTTCTTCTTCCGGTGGTGCTATATACGGAGAGCAGGATTATTTCCCCGCTGATGAAGAACATAAACTCCAGCCTTACAGTCCCTACGGCATTACAAAGCTTGTGGGTGAGAAATATTTGTTTTTTTACGCGTTGAATTATGGAATAAAATATACCGCATTAAGATACGCAAATGTGTACGGCCCAAGGCAAAATCCGTTTGGCGAAGCGGGTGTTGTGGCCATTTTTACCAAAATGATACTGGAGAATCATCAGCCGGTCATAAACGGTTCAGGTGAGCAGACACGCGATTTTGTCTATGTAAAGGATGTGGTAAAGGGTAGTTTGTTGTCCTTGCAGCAAAAAGAATCTAATATATTCAATATCGGGACCTCCCGGGAAACAACCGTCAATACATTATATGACAGTTTGCGCAAGGCGGCAAATAGTCAAATTGAAGCAAAACATGGCCCGGCAAAGGATGGAGAACAATTCCGAAGCGTGATTTCGTATAAAAAAGCAGAAAAAGAACTGGGTTGGAAACCTTCATACACCCTGGAAAAAGGACTTGAAGAAACGATAGATTATTTCAAAAAATATGAACTACAATAACGATAAAAACCTGGAGAAAAAACGTGTCTGAATCCCGGAACGTTATAGTAGAAGATTATTCCCGTTACGAAACCTGGCGTGAAATACAGCAGAAGGTGGGAATTCTTGGTAATTCCGATCGGGTTCGGCAGTTGATCGAAACGATTGAGCAGATCGCGACCACCGATATATCCGTTTTGATTACGGGTGAAAGCGGGACCGGCAAGGAACTTGTGGCCAAAGCGGTACATATGCTGAGTAAAAGAAGTCACGCCCCGCTGATCACGGTAAATTGCGGGGCAATACCGGAAGGTATCCTGGAATCGGAATTGTTCGGCCATGAAAAAGGATCTTTCACGGGCGCGATTGGTCCGAGAAAGGGATATTTTGAACTGGCCGATACGGGCAGTATTTTTTTGGATGAAATTGGTGAACTTCCGACATCAATTCAAGTTAAACTATTAAGGGTACTGGAAGAAAGGGAATTTTTAAGGGTTGGAGGCTCGCAGCTTCACAAAGTGGATATACGTTTTATTGCGGCAACGAACAGGGACCTTGAGAAAGAAGTAAAAAATGGAAATTTCCGCGAGGATTTATATTACCGGTTGAACGCGCTTCATGTCCCCGTACCGAGTCTGCGAGAACGCCGTGAGGATATTCGTGTTTTGGTCCCCAGGTTTGCAAAGGATTTTAGCCGGGAAAATTTGATTGAATTTGAAGGTTTTACCGATGATGCGTTGTTCCTGATGCAGGAATATCACTGGCCGGGAAATATTCGTGAATTGAAAAATTTAGTGGAAAAGATGATCGTGCTTGAGCGGGGTAAACGGATTAACGAACATACCCTGGAAAAGTACATTAAATTTCATGAACCAATGGATAAACGTTTACCGGTTCCGCTACAAAAGCCAAAGGATGATGTTGAACGGGAATTTTTAATCCGGGTACTGCTTGAGATCAAAAGTGAGATCGCGCAATTGCGCGAGTTAATTTTATCCGGTACGTCAAGCCGCTACCGCCTCGGCGCGTGGCGGGAAGAACTGCCGAATGAATATTTCCATATGCAGGAGAATAGTAACGGTTCGGAATCTGAAAAATCTGTTGCCGATATGGAAAAAGAGATGATCAAAACCACCCTGAACAAAACCGGCGGCAATAAAAGAAAAGCCGCAAAGATATTGGGATTGAGTGAAAGAACATTATATCGGAAAATTAATCAATACGGGCTGAGGAATGAGGACCTGTAAAAATCAAAAAAATGTATGTGTTTTTGGCACATTATGTGCAATTTGTCTTTTGTTCTTAGAATGCGGTTTTTATTCTTTTTCGGGTTCGCTGCCGTCGCATTTGAAAACAGTCGCCGTCCCCCTGTTTGACAATAGAACCGCTGAATTCGGCATATCCGAAGAATTGACGGATATGGTTATAGAAGAATTTAACAGAGACGGATCATTAAAAATTGCGGACAGAAGCGGGGCTGATGTGGTACTGGAGGGTTCGATCATTCGTATTGATGACCGCGCCGGCGCATTTACCCGTCAGGAAGAGGTGCAGGATTTAAAAATATATTTAACTGTAAAAGTCAAGTGTACCGACCAGGTGAAACGACAAACCATGTGGGATGAAAGATTGACACAATTTGGAACATATGATCCGTCAGCGGGCGCTGACGGCCGTCTCGATGCAGTCAGCGAAGCGATAGAAAAAATTAGTGAAGAGATTTTAAATAAAACGGTTTCCGGTTGGTAAAAATTTGCGGGAATTTATCATAATATTGTTAAATATGTTGTAAAATTAATCAGTAAATTGTAAATTAAATTTGTCAAATATAAAGCGATACACATGATTAGCCCTGTATATTAAGGGGAGCTTAATGTAATGAAGAACAATACAGATGAAATAAAATGGCTGCAAAGACGTATGGGTGATAATCCCAATTCCATACTTTTTGCACGATTGGCTGAAAATTATTTAAAAAATAATAATGTCGATCAGGCCATTCAAATATGTGACAGGGGGCTGGAATTTCACCCCAATTATTCCACGGGTTACTTAATCCTAGCAAAATGTTTTTTCCAAAAAGAAGAATTTGAACATGCGGAAAAACAATTAAAAAAAGTACTTTCCATCGATCCGAAATATTTATTGGCCCACAAGATGTTTGCCGAATTAATGGCGCAATTGGGGTGGAGTAAAACCGCGGAATCAAGTATCAGAAAAATACATCAAATTGATCCTCTTGAAACGCACGTTCGGTCAGTAAGCCCGGATACTCAAACCGGGAAACAAGAGCATGATACTCCCGGGATGTCAGCGTCAGAAACTGAATCCGAACTGGAGATAAATGACAATTCTATTGAGAATTTATTCAAATCCGATCTTAACACTCAGGAAACAGATGAGGAGATCGAATCTCTGTTCGCTGGTAATTTTGAAGAGGACGTAACCGATTCATACGAGCCGGATGAACAGGAAAAAGCCATTGAAAGCGGATTATCGGATGAAACCGTTGACGCTTTGTTTGAACCTGAGGGCGATACCTCATTTGAATCCTTTGTCGATGAACAAAGCCGGGCCGGTGAGTCCGATGAGTATGATCAGGAAGAACAGTATGATACAATTGCAGATACAAAACAAGAACAAAAAAGCGATATGGGATCGGATGCATTTTCCCTGGGTGAGGAAGATGAATCGGTTTTTGGTTTCGCCGGTGACAGCGGCACGACAATAGAACAGGATGAATCTGCCGGGGCAGAAATTGATACCATAGAAGCGGACGAGGACGCCGAAATTTCCGGGTTCCCCGGTACAAACGAAGTTGTAGAGGAAGATAACGAACCGGCAGATGAAATCGATCTCGATACATTTACAAAGGCAGCAAAAGAACCGGATTTTTCACCGGAAAAATATCAGGAACAAAAAGAAAGATATTCGAATATATTGGATGGAATTTTCAGTCCGGGTATGGACGAAGATGAAAGAAAAGAAATGGAGACCCGCAGCCAGTTGGAACAACAGGAGGAAAAACCGGAAATTCCTATTGCAGATGAAGAGACAAACGATGATATTTTCAGTATACCTGAAGAAGAAATGGATGACGTCTCCGATGAGATCATGTCGCAGTATGAAGATGAAAGTGAAAAAGAAAATATTCCGGATCTTACTCCTGAGGACATGATTATAAACGGAGCGGATGAAGCGGAGAGAATATCCATACAGCGGGAGGACGAATTGACCGAGCAATCTACAGAAGAACCGGAAATTCCCGAAGGTTTTTTAGCATTTGAGGAAGATGAATCCGGTGAGGACCTGGAAACCGGCGTTGTGCATATGCAGGATTATGATCAGAAAGATTTTGATGAGGAAGAGGAAAAATTGGGCCAGTTTTTAGCCGGTTTGGGTGAATCGGATGAGGAGGAAGAACCGGAGGCACATAAAGCTATATATGATGATATTTTAGAAGATACTGCGGCTGCAACGGCAGAACAAAAAGAATCTCAACAGCCGGAACCGGAGGAAACGGAATTTCCGGATTTGACACCCGAACAGCCGGAAGTTGAAAAAAAGGAGTCACAAGCGGTAAGAACCGAACCGGAACCAAGTACCTCTCCCAAGGACAAGTTTGTAACACCGACCTTGGGCGAGATTTATGCGGCACAGGGTCAATATGCAAAAGCCATTAATGTATTTGAATTGTTGCAGGAAAAACAACCTGACAATGAATATTATAAAACCAAGCTGGAATATTTGAAAAAAAAGTTGGATGAAACAAATAATTAGGCTTTTTTTACAGGTTTGAAATTAAAATAAGGTCGTTTGATAAATAATAATTTAACGGCCTTATTTTTTATCAAGTAAAGATATGAGTACGAAAAATAACGGGTTTGATTCCTATCGCATTACAGTCATTATCGTTACTTTTAATAATATTGGTTTTATCGTGGATTGTCTCCGCAGCCTGTCGCGGGCATTGCACGGAAACCCGGCCCAGGTCTTGATTATCGATAATCACAGTACCGACGGAACGGCAGAATATTTAAACCGCAAAGAGTTGTCCGCGGAATTTGAATTTTCCGGGCTAAACGTGATATTAAACAACAAAAATGCCGGTTTTACATACGCGGTCAACCAGGGATTACGACAATCTCAGGGCGATTATATTTTGTTACTTAATCCCGATGTTTTTCTACAGTCCGATACGCTGTCGGTATTACTGAACCTGTTCCGCGACAAAAAGATCGGAGCGGCGGCCCCTCAGTTACGGTATCCCGACGGTCAAATACAAAAGTCATGCCGCCGGTTCCCCCAAAAAAAGGATGTTATATTCGAAATGACCGGTTTGACAAAGTTGTTCAGTCAAAGCGCCGTATTCAACAATTGGAAAATGGCGGATTTTACCCATCGGGAATCGCGTTTTGTCGATCAGCCGCAGGGCGCGTTTCTGCTGACCACAAAAGAAGTTTTCTCAAAAGTCGGTTTGTTTGATACACGCTTTCCGATGTTTTTCAGCGATGTCGACTGGTGTTACAGGGCAGTCAGGAACAACTGTTCCATCTATTTCTGCGCGGACACTTTTGCCTGTCACTTAAAGGGTGCCAGCGTCTACCAACAGCGGTCCGATATGATCGTTTCTTCGCACCGTTCATTTGTGGATTTTTTTCATAAATATGACTTAACTTTTTTTGACAGGGTCTATACGGCTTTGATTTATTTTTTATTATTATTGTCGACATTGCCGAGATTATTATTTGCCGCTGTTTCGCAAAAGTCTTAATTGGTAATACAGTTCATTTTTTTTAGTGATAGAATGAAAAACCTGATTTATATTTTTCTGTTATTTATGACCGGCGCCGGATTTGCCGGAGATAACGTGATCCTGGTTAAACTGCAAAACTCTCCCGGGAATCTGTATAAAAAGAATGTTAACCGGACCGGTTTTTCCCGAGTCGATCAGATCCTGAATACATACGATGTGCGGAAAGTAAAACCCGTGTTTGAGAATTTTTCGGATGTGCATGAGTTTAAAGAACTCAACGTATGGGTCAAATGCGAATTCCCCGGCGACAGCGACGGTCAAGCTATTATCGAAAAGTTCCGGGACCTGCCCGAGGTTGTTGCCGCGCAGCCGAACCATACTTTTAAACTGCATTATATTCCCAATGACCCGAGAGTGAACGAGCAATATGCCCTGTCAAAGGTAGATGCGTTTGCCGCCTGGGATGTGGAACGGGGCTCGGCGGATATACCGGTTGCCGTTATCGATACGGGGGTCGATTATGAACATGCCGACCTCGCCGGGAATATGTGGCTGAATTCCGGCGAAGATATCAACGGCAACGGCCTGGTCGATCCGGAAGATTTTAACGGCATCGATGATGACGCGAACGGGTTTACGGATGATATCCGTGGCTGGGATTTTACCGACGCGCCCAATTACCCGGACGGCGGTGATTACCTGGACAGGGACAACGATCCCATGGATGAACGGGGCCACGGAACCGGCGTTGCCGGGATTATTGCGGCGGTGACCGATAATCAAACCGGAATCGCGGGCCTGGCTTCCGGCTGCCGGATCATGAACCTGAGGGCGTTTACGACCGGCGGTAACGGCGAGGAGGACGATGTCGCCTCGGCGATATTATATGCCGTTCATAACGGCGCCCGGGTGATCAATATGAGCTGGGGCGATGTATTTGTCACCCGTTTGCTGGATGATGTCATCCGTTACGCCGCCTCCCGGGATGTTGTGATGGTCGCCTCTGCCGGGAATTCGTCCACGGACCGAATACACTATCCTTCCGAATTTGAAGGGACCATTTCAGTCGGCGCCACCGACGAGAACGATAATCTGGCAGGATTTTCAAATTACGGACCGGGGATCGACCTGGTTGCTCCGGGCGTGAACATCCTCACCACCGATCTGGAAAATAAATACAGCCCGATGAGCGGCACCTCTTTTTCCGCGCCGTATGTTTCTGCAGCGACGGCGTTATTACTGTCACGTGAAGCGGACCTGTCGGCCGGGGTTGTGAAAGGATTAATCAAGGGCGCCGTCGACGACCTGGGCGAGAAAGGTATCGACAGTTATTATGGCGCGGGACGCCTGAATGTATATAAATTATTGTCCGCACCGGTGCATACGATTGTCAGGATCACGTTGCCCCTGCTCGACCAGGGTATCGGCGGAACGAGCCTGGATATCTACGGCTCCGCCTGGAGTCCGGCGCTGGAGAGTTATTCGTTAACTTACGGCGCGGGAGACAATCCCGACACATGGATTGAAATCGGCAGTCAGGACAATCTGCGGGTAATCGACGGCCTGCTCGGCACCTGGGACACTTTACCGGCGGAAGAGGGCGCCTATACAATCCGGCTGCGGATTGAAAACAGGGACGGTACATCCTCGGCCGATTTTGTTCGCGTGTTTTTGGATAACACGCCGCCCGAAATTTCTTCCGTTGAATTCCTGCCGATGATAACCGGCGACCGGCATGCCGTACTGATCCGGTTCGAGACGGATGATTTGTGTGAGGGTTCCGTATTTTATCGGCCGGCCGGTTCGCAGAAAAAATTTCAGGAGGCCGTGCTGGCGTTCAGGACTAACGAACTGCGATACGTACTGACGCAGCAGGAAGCGGAAGGCCTGCTGGATATAAAATTACAGGCTAAAAACGGTTCCGGGCTTGTAACCGAGGATGATAACGACGGCAACTTTTACAGGGTAAATCTGAGTGGCGCTCCTTTGAATGTAACCAATTTCAGTCCCGTTTCCATGTCCATGCCCGCCGGATATTTACTGAATAAAACTTTTGACTATAACAATAACGGCCTGCCGGAACTGATTTTATCGGAAGAACAAAACAACGCTATCGGCAATATCGGTCTTTACGAGTTTGATGGTTCCGCAATGAGTCAGGTGTTCTCGACCGATAGGAATATCATTCCCCGCGACCTTTTGGATACGGACGGCGACGGTATCCCGGAATTGCTGTGCGGATTCGGATTCTCAAGTTATTTACTCAAGAGTCCGTCCGCAGGGATGTTTCCATCCGATTTGGTAAAAACCTGGGAAGGCGACGGCAACAACCAGTACTGGGCCAGCCGGCTGGCCGACCTGGACAGGGACGGATCGTACGAAGTGATTATGAGGGTAGTGAATTCCGGCACATCAGAGGATACAGACCGATTTGAGGTGTGGGAGGATAACGGAACCGGCAATTTTGCTTTTACAGCGGCGTTCCCCAATCCAACCGGGGGAGAAAATATAAACGGCGTCCCGCACTGCGAAATAGCCGATTTTGACGGTGACGGCCGGACGGAAATACTGCTGGGAGACAGCGACGGTGACCTGTATATTTATGAGAATACCGGCAATAATACGTTTCAAAATACGTGGCAGGATTCTCTGCCCCTGCTGGACAGCATCGACTTTATCAATGCCGGTGATTTTGACGGGGACGGGAACCCTGAATTTTTTGCCGGATGTCACTCCGATCCTAATTTGAACACGGAACATTATTACGACGCCCGGCACTGGCTGTACCGGATCTATGATGCAGATGGAGATAATCATTTTGAATCGCGGGCGGAATGGATATTTTTCGGTTATGAATCAACCAAGGATTTCCCGAGCGGCGTGTCGTCCGGGGATATCGACAAAGACGGCAGCGACGAGATCGTTTTAACCGTATTCCCGGATTTGTATGTGTTGGATTACACAAACCAGAATGAGTATGAGATCAAATATTATTATAAAACGGCGATGAGCAATGCGGCCGTTATAACCGACGCGGACAACAACGGCAAAAACGAGTTCTGGATCGGCAATAACGATCTCACAATGTCATTCGAAGGAACCGGGAGCGGAACCGGTCCGGCAACACCCGTGGGTCTCTCTGCGGTCCCGCTTGATGAGTCTCGTGTGTTTTTGAGTTGGCGAGAAGTGGAAGGCGCAGATATGTATCATATATTCCGGGGAACGGATAAACTTTTGCTGACGCCTTATGTGATAAGTTCCTCCGCTTTTTATCTTGATAAGAATGTTGTCTCCGGGGCCGGATACTGGTATGCCGTTGAAGCCGTGGATCATGAGAAAACACCCCAGACCGGTGGGCGTTCTGAAATTATATTTGCCCGTCCGGGAGCGAGACCGTATCTGCAAAAAGCGGTGATGGAATCCCCTGCGGCCGTGCGGCTTTATTTCAGCGAACCGTTGAATCAGAGCGCGAAAAACGTATCGAATTATCTTCTGGACCATGATATCGGCCGACCGACCTCCGCCGCGGTGGACGCTTCCGGCAGCCAGGCGCTGCTGACTCTGGGCGCAGTTTTCCCGGAAGAGGGCCTTTACGAGGTGAGTTGTTTTGATCTGGCCGACCTTGACAATACTCCCCTGGACACGATCAAAAACAAGGCCGAATTTTATGTTGAATTTGCGCCGAGCGTCCCTTACCTGGTGGACGGGCTGTTAAAAGGCCGTAACAGCCTGGAACTGATCTTCAGCGAAGCCTTGTCGGAAACAAGTATACAAAATACCGGAAATTATGATCTGGGTGAAAATATATCGGTCCGTTCGGCCGGTTTTGTCTCCGGCAGCCGTGAAAGGGTGCTCCTTGAACTGGATACAGATAAAGTGTTCGGCGCACTGGGTAACAGTTATTATGTCAAGGTGAAAAATGTAGAAAGCCAATCGGGTGTAGCCATTCAACCGGGACGAGGCGATTATTTACAACTGATATTCTCTAAAAACGACCTGTCGCAGGTGATGACATTCCCGAACCCGTATCATCCCGGATTCGGGGAAGAAAAGATCACATTTGCCAATCTCACCAAAACCGCGGAAATCCGTATCATGACGGAGATGGGTCTTCCTGTGCGCACGATCAGCGAGATGAACGGCGACGGCGGGGTCGATTGGGACCTGCGGGACAAAGATGGAAATCCGGTCGCGTCGGGTATATATATTTACCAGGTCACAAACGGCGAAGAGCGGGTTTTTGGCAAGCTTGCAATTATAAGATGAGGTTTGATTCATGACCAAATTAGTTGTGGGTGTAACGGGCAGCCCGGGTTGCGGCAAAAGCACCGTATCAGGCATGTTCGAAGAATTAGGCGCACCGGTGATCGATGTGGATGAAGCCGGACGCTGGGTTGTGGACAATATGCCCCTCATCAGGAGGAATATACGCCGGGAGTTCGGGGACGGCGTTTTTTTGGCGACCGGGGAACTGGACCGACGCAAAATGGGCGGGATTGTTTTTGCCGATAAAAAGGAACTGATAAAACTCAACCGCATTGTCCACCCGTTCATGATTAACCGTGTCAGGCAGTTAATTTTACGGGCGCGGAATGATAAATATATTTTGCCCTATATTATTCTTGACGCCGCGTTGATTTTCGAACTGAAACTGGACAGTGAACTGAATTATGTTATTACCGTCGGCGCACCGCTTTCGGTGCGCATAAACAGATTGTGCACGCGTCACGGGATAGACCGGGAGCAGGCCGTTCGGATGACCGAATCCCAGTTGTCACAGGAGGAAAAGTTACAACAGGCTGATTTTATCATCGAAAATACGGAAACGATAGAAATTCTGAAACAAAAAGTGAACCAGCTGCATCAATTGTTTACCAAAAGGTAAAAAAACCTGAATTAAATTATTGAATGCGTAAACTCAAATATGCACCCGCGCTCAAGCTGTTATTTCCTTATGTTCTGGGATTATTGACCGGTTCGTACCTGCCAGCCGGGGTAAACCTGCTGTATCTGTTGATCATTTTTTTACCGACGGGGGTGTTTTTTTTATTTTATAAACCCGTTCGTAAATATTTACCATTGTACCTGTTGGTTTCGGTGTTTTTTGTTCTGGGTGTTTTATTCATTCAATCCAAAAGTCGTCCCGCAAAAACCGATATTGCGATATATAACGACCTGTCCGAAAGTATTGCCGTGGAAGGCGTGATCAAGAGTCCGCCGGTCAGGCGGCAAAACCGGCAGACTATGACTATTGATGTCGATACGGTGTGGGTGGATTATGAACCGTTCGCGGTCACCGGCAGGGTGCTTTGTTCTGTTTACGATACGCTGGGACAGTTCAGCTACGGCGACCGGATCGCGGCGCGGGGATTTTTGCGGAGTCCGGCCGGGGAGAGGAATCCCGGCGAATTCAATTACCGCCGCTACCTGGCCTCCAAAGGTATTTTCGCGATGCTGAATATTCAATCACAAAACAATATTGTGATTTTGAACAGCGGAGAGGGACAGGGTTTATTACAGACAACCGTGTATCCCGTCCGTGATTTTATCACCAGGCTGATCGACACCCGAATGAAAGGACAGCAGGCGGCGCTGCTTAAGGGACTGCTGGTCGGCGCCCGGGAGGACATCGATGATGAACTGCGGCAGAAATTCGCCAACGTCGGCATCGTGCATATTCTGGCGATATCGGGACTGCATGTCGGGTTTATTTTGTTCGGTCTGATGTATATATGCAAAAGTCTTGGCCTGCCGCGGGGTTTACAGGCGTTGTTCACCATCGCCGGACTTGTGTTTTATGCGGCATTGACCGGCGGCAACGCGCCGGTGGTGCGCGCTTCGGTGATGGCGGGCATATACCTGCTGGGTGTGGCCATTCAGCGGCGCAACAGCGTTTTCAATACGCTGTCCATCGCCGCGCTGGTCATTCTGCTTGTCAATCCGCTGGAACTGTTCCAGCCTGGTTTCCAGTTGAGCTTTACCGCCGTGCTGGGTATCGTGCTGATCTACCAAAAACTGCACGCAATATGCGGAAATATTTTCAGCAGCTGGTATGAAAAGGGGCATGATTTCAGGATATTTATTCTACAACTGTTTCTGGTATCCCTGTCCGCGCAAATTGCCACTCTGCCCCTGACGGCGTATTATTTCGGCCGGATTTCCGTTGTCTCGGTCTTTATCAACCTGCTGGTCGTACCGGCCGCGGGTTTGATCGTCGGACTGGGATTTGTCGCGGTTATTTTCGCGGTTTTGTATATGCCGCTTGGCGGCATTTTTCTGAATACGGTTAGTTTGCTGTTGTCCGGGTTGATTGACCTGGTCCAATTCGCGGAAAAGGTTCCGTTTTCCTATTTTGTTGTCCCGCGGCTTTCGGTGATGTTCATTGTATTGTATTTTACGGTTATTATTATATTTCTGGTCTGGCGGGAGAGGAAAGCCAGGAAAAGCGCACTGTTATTTTTGCTGATGATATTGAATGTGATCGTCTGGTCCTCGTTTTTGGGTCATAAACCGGGACTGAAAGTGACCTTTTTCGACGTCGGACAGGGCGATTCCATACTGTTCGAGTTCCCGGACAAGAAAATCCTGTTAGTGGACGCCGGGGAGCGGAACGAATATTCCGACAGGGGCCGGCAGGTCATCGCGCCCTATCTGCAGCGGAACAACATCAAAAAGATCGACGTGCTGCTGATTTCGCATCCGCATTCCGACCATATCGGCGGCGCGCCGTATTTGCTCGGGCATGTAAAAGTCGGCCGCATCGTCCGCTCAAAGGTGAACACGCATTCGCCGCTTGAGACCGCGGTGGACAGCCTGGCAATGCTCTATCACATCAAACAGCAATTTGTGGAAAGCGGCGATACCCTGTCCGGTTTTGCCAACACGGCCATACTGATCCTGCATCCTGATGATGAATATATAAACAAAAAACGGAACGAGTCGGATTTTCTCAACAATACCTCGGTGGTATTCAAGCTGATCTACGGGCGCAGG
Source organism: Candidatus Zhuqueibacterota bacterium (assembly GCA_016934825.1). Classification (GTDB taxonomy): domain Bacteria; phylum Zhuqueibacterota; class Zhuqueibacteria; order Residuimicrobiales; family Krinioviventaceae; genus Fontivivens. The sequence goes on along the minus strand of JAFGSB010000041.1, from coordinate 10,146 downwards.
TCGTTTTTGCTGCCGGGGGACGCGGAACAGGGCGCGGAAGAGGAAATGATGTGTTACAACCGCCTGTTAAAAGCGGACGTGCTGAAGTTGGGACACCACGGCAGTTCCACGGCAAACTCCGCCGCTTTCCGGGAGCGGGTTTACCCGGATTATGCGGTGGTGTCCGTCGGCCGGTTCAACCGCTTCGGCCTGCCGGACACGTCCCTGCTAAAGGACATGCGGGGTCAGGGGATAGATGTCATCCGCACCGACGACAACGGCGCGGTGGTGTTTTTCACCGACGGGAGAGTGGTGGAGAGGTGGAGGTGAGGGAAACGCGAGGGTGCAAAGGATGCAAAGAAAACAAAATAAATAAAGATTTTTTGTATCAGGATTGAGGGGGGCATATGCTCCGATCTATTGTCTGCCCTGGAAAAATTTCCGCCAAAGGCGGATCTCCGATCCAGGGCGAGCGCGTATAAACCGCGGATGGACGCGGATAAACGCGGATAAAATTTCTGTTTGATCGGTATCAATCTGTGGCTAATAATTGGACAGGATGTCCTCATATTTCCTGCGAGGCCCTCGACTCGCGGCTGTCCATAAAGGGACAGCACTCCAATTCTTATCTCCCGGAGGTCATGTAATTAACATTGATTTTGGTAAATCCTTTAATTATTTTACTTTGTAAATGAATATATGCCATTTTCACCTTTTGCCGGTTTTGTCCTATTGTTAAAACGCAAGGGCGCAAAGAACGCAAAGGAAGATAAAAAAGCATCATCACAGATTTAATTGTAAAATACTCATATAGATTGTCATGCCCGTGCAAACGGGCATCCATTATAATGTGGAATAAGTATATGAAAAACAATGGTTTCCTTCCTTCGCGGGAATGACACATAATATTTCTTTCAAATCAAAGGAAACGGATGTGCTGAGTATCGAAACCGAACTCTGGGAACAGGATTTTACACACGTCGCCGGTGTTGATGAAGCCGGGCGCGGGCCTTTAGCAGGACCTGTGGTGGCCGCCGCGGTGGTTTTTCCGGCCGGGCAAAAATACATAAACGGCATAAACGACTCGAAAAAGCTGTCCCCGCGGCAGCGTTTAACCGTCAAAGCTGTCATCGAGCACAAGGCGCTCGATGTCGGCATCGGTATCGTGTTCCATGAGGAGATCGACGAACTGAACATCCTGGGCGCGACATTCAAGGCCATGCGGCTGGCGGTTGAATCTTTAAAAAAGCCGCCGGATTATTTGCTGATCGACGGCAACCGGGATCCGAAAATAAATAAACAAACCCGCTGTCTGGTGAAGGGCGATTCGCTGTCCATGTCCATTGCCGCCGCATCAATAATAGCCAAAGTTACCCGGGATGAAATGATGGTAGAATACGACAAATTGTATCCGTTGTACGATTTTGCGAAACATAAGGGCTATCCCACGTATAATCATATACAGGCCATACGGGAACACGGCGTTTGTCCCATTCACCGGAGGTCGTTTAAACCCAAAGTATTGCTGGACTATTATGACAGCCTCGAATAACCGCGCCCGGACAGGGAAAAAAGGCGAAGACGAAGCCGCCGGGTATTTGTCCGCAAAAGGATACGAGATACTGGAGCGGAATTACCACACCCGTGAGGGTGAGGTTGATATAATCGCGAAAACGGGCGAAATCCTGGTTTTTGTGGAAGTCAAGGCGGGCAGGCAGAAGGATTTCGGGGAGCCGGAAACATGGGTGGATGTGAAAAAACAGCAAAAGATCGGTATGGCCGCAGAGTCGTATTTACAATTAAACAATATTGAAAACGTGGACTGCCGGTTTGATGTGGTCGCCATAATTTTTTTTAATACGACACAGCAGATAAAACACATCGAAAACGCATTCTGGTTAGAATAAAGGGTAAAAAGGTGGAACAAAAAAAAGATTCCAAAGTTTTTTATTATATAAAAGAAGTGGCAAAATGGGGCCTGGTAGTCTGGTTGATCTGGCCCATTACCTACAGCATGCAGAGCCGGATGAGTTTTCCGCGGATGATGGCGGGTATTTTGCTGTTTATTTTATATATCGGCAAATTGTTTTACGATATTTTTTATGACACATATCGTCATAGAGAGAATAAAAACAAATACGTGGAGCTGCTTGTCACGGTCGGCGCAGTGACTTTTATAGCTATTCTGGTTGGCGCGATTGCTTTGTTTATCGGTTTGTACGCTTATGAAATGATGAAAAACGTTACCGCGGACCCTGCTGAATAGAACAGAGCATTTTATATGAACCGGGTGTGATATTTTTCTTGATTATCACACTATAAATAGCTAAATTTTTGTTCAAGCCACCTTAGCTCAGATGGTAGAGCGGCTCACTCGTAATGAGCAGGTCGTCGGTTCGATTCCGACAGGTGGCTCTTTTTTATGAACGGATATTCAAACGGGTTTTAAAATATGAAAATATACAGAATAGTTGCTGTTATACTCCTGGTTTTTTCAATCACAACGCATGCGTACTCGCCATCGACAACGGGATTTCAATTTTTAAGGACGCAGGTCGGCGCCAGGCCGGCAGGGATGGCCGGGGCTTTTGTCGCCGTTCCCGGCGATGTCAATTCTTTATATTATAATCCCGCCAGTATTGCCGTTATCGGTAAAAGAACGGCCAGTTTTACCTATTTGAACGATCTGCTCGATTTTAACTCCGGTTTTATCGGTTATGTTCACCCGCGAATGGGTTTGGGTAATTTCGGATTCAGCGTGCTGTACAAGGATTACGGTCAATTCGACAAGATGGACCAGTACGGCCAGGAAATGGGTACATTCGGCGCAAACAGTATTTCCCTGAACGCGTCATACGCAATCACCGCGGCGGAAAACCTGTACATCGGCGCAACCGGGAAATATATACGCGCATCGATTGAAAACTATTCCGCGGATGCCGTGGCGCTTGACGCGGGTGTTATGTATGTTATGCCGAAACACGAGTTGACCTTTGCCGCCGGGATTTATAACCTGGGTACCGCAACATCAGCCTTTGTTGAGACAAAGGATGATCTGCCTTTGTGTTTGCGGGCGGGTTTTTCCAAAAAGCTGGCCCATTTGCCTCTGTTATTAAGTGCGAACGCCTACAAATATAGTGATGAAGCTTGGCAGGCCGCTATTGGCGGTGAATTTACACTTTCGGATTATGTCCTGCTGCGGCTCGGGTACGATTTTATCGGCCGGAAAATGCATGTGGACGCATCCGACGATACCTTTGCCGGCGCGGCAATCGGACTGGGTTTTTTATGGAAACAAATCAAGATAGACTATTCCTATACATCATACGGCGTGCTTGGAAGTTTGAACAGATTTACAATATCAAGTCATTTTTAACAAAAAACTGATTATCCGGCCTGCCCGTTATTTGAAGAAAACCGTTCGAGTTTCCTTTCAGATAAAACAATCATTTAATAATAATTCGATATAAAATGAAAAAAAATTCTGTTGCACAAAAGAAATTATCGGTACCCGATATTGTCGGAAAAAAACAAAAGCATGAAAAAATTGCCGCGCTGACGGCGTATGATTTTATATTTGCCGCATTGCTGGACCAGGCGGGACTCGATCTGATACTGGTCGGCGACTCGGGCTCGATGGTTTTTGCGGGTCATCCCACAACGTTACCCTATACTATGGACGAAGCGATATATCACTGCAATGCCGTTAGCCGCGGTGTGGAAAGAGCACTGCTTGTCGGCGATATGCCCTTTTTGTCGTTTCAGGTCAGCGTCGAAGAAACAATCAAAAACGCCGGACGATTTTTTAAAGAAACCGCAGTCGACGCGGTCAAACTGGAAGGCGGCGAGGAGGTCGCCGAGACCGTCCGCCGGCTTGTGAAATCCGGGATGCCGGTTATGGGACATTTGGGACTCACGCCGCAGTCCGTTAAAAGATTTGGCGGTTATAAAGTACAGGCGAAAACCGAACAGGGTGCTCAGCAATTGTTGAATGACGCCAAAGCGCTTCAGGATGCAGGGGCTTTTTCGATTGTACTGGAAAAAATACCCGGCGGTCTGGCGAAAAAAGTCAGTGAGGAATTAAGCATACCGACAATCGGCATCGGCGCCGGGCCGGACTGTGACGGGCAAATACTGGTTATTTATGATATGCTGGGCCTGTTCGAACAGTTTAAACCGAAATTTGTTCGCCGTTATGCGGAACTTGCCGGAAAAGTAAGGGAGGCCTGTCAAAAATACTCACTGGATGTTAAAAACGGTCAATTTCCGTCCCAGGAAGAAAGTTTTTAAGAGAGTAAAATGATCGTCACCCGAATCAGTGAAATGCAGGCGCTTGCGGATAAAATGCGCACGGAAGGAAAGCGGATCGGACTTGTACCCACAATGGGTTATTTACATGATGGACATACGAGTCTGATTAAAATCGCCAGGCAAAAAGCCGATGTCGTTGTTACCAGTATTTATGTCAATCCAACCCAGTTCGGTCCGAATGAGGACCTGGATGAGTACCCGCGCGACCTTGAGCGGGACAAAAAACTGGCGTACCAAAGCGGAACGAATATTCTGTTCGTTCCCGATGATATTGAAATGTACATGAGCAACCCGCAAACTGTTGTTAACGTAAAAGAACTGACAGCCGGTTTGTGCGGCGCTTCACGTCCCTGGCATTTTCAGGGCGTTACGACCATTGTCGGCAAGTTATTCAACATCGTCAAACCGCATATCGCGGTATTCGGACAAAAAGACGCCCAGCAGGCAATAGTCATCAAAAAAATGGTTGATGATCTGAATTTTGATATCGATATCATCATCGGGCCGATAATCCGGGAACATGACGGGCTGGCAATGAGTTCAAGGAATAAATATCTATCGGCCGAAGAAAGACAGGACGCGACGGCCCTATACCGGGCTTTACAGTCGGCGGAGGACATGATTAATCAGGGTGAACGAAACAGACAGGTATTGATCGATGAAATGACCGGTATAATCAATAAAGCAAAAAGAGCCCGTATAGATTATGTGGACATTGTCGACGCTATAAATCTGAAAGTAGTGCATAATGTAGAGAGAAATATTCTGATCGCGGTTGCTGTTTATATCGGCAAGACCAGGTTGATAGACAACAAATTAATAAATATATAATAAAAAAAATTTTTAACTCTGGTCTATATAAAACAATAAAATATTTATTGACATTATTACAATTTTTTTTAATTTGTGTTATATAATTTAACTATATTAATAAGGGTAGATGATATGAAGACGAGAATACAAATATTATTGCTGATATTAATGCCCTGTTTGGTGTTTGGACAATATAAATCAGATACCGGCCCGGTGGATATTTCCACAGCATTAAGGACACCGGTAAATGCGGGAAAAAGCGCCCTGGGTATATTGGGTCTGGATCCTTCCCGCCTGGATATTTCTCAATCCTACACAATGAGCTATATGTCGATGGGAGGCCAGGGAATATCGCAGGGTGTTTATTTAAATACCATGACATATCATTTTAAACTGCCGATGACATTGAGCTTTCAATGGGGTATGGCGCACCAGCCCTTTGCGGGTTCTAATGACGCCCCGTTCCTAAAAAGCGGACCTTTTATTTCAGGCGCTCAGTTCAGATACAAACCGACCGAAAATACGGTATTGGAAGTCGAATATAGTCAAAATCCTTATGGATATAATTCCTGGTATTATAATGACCGCTTTCGCCGATACTAAGATACAGAATACAATATAATAACCGGTTTCCCATTACCCAATATCAATAAAGGAAAGTAGATTGAACAGGAGAGTCACGAAAAAGAAAAAAATCAAAGTAAAAAGCCCTGTCTACAAAAGATCAACCACTAAAAATAAGTCTGCTTTTGCAACGATAAAACAAAAAGTCAATCTATTGGTCATCTGGGGGTTGGTGGTTATTAATGCGGTGCTGATTTCTTCGTTTATTCATAAAATTGTTACACCTCAACAAGTTCCTGATATTATTTCGACTACGCCGATTATCAATCCTGTCAGGGTCCAAGTATTGAACGGCTGCGGCGTTAGCGGGATAGCCAATGAATTTTCAGAATACCTGCAACGGCAAAGATATGATGTTGTTGAAGTCGGAAACGCCCCGACCTGGGATTACGAAAATACTGTTATTATAAACAGAGAGCGCCGGGATAAAAAAGATATCGATAAATTCAGAGAAATAATCGGTATCTCCGATGAGCTTGTTTATCCTATAAAAAATGATGAGAACGATTCTGATATCACCCTGATCATAGGCTCTGATTATGAATCATTAAAAATATACAAATCTCTCCGTTGATGATCCAAAAGTCAGAACGAAACCGCACACACATAATGTCAAAAATATTTTTTTTCGTATATAATGTTCTTTTTATCCCGCTTTTTTTTGTTCTTGTACATTTTGCAGGATTGTTTCATCATAAAATCAGACGTGGTATAACGGGTCGAAAAGGATTATTTGAAAAATTAGAAAAACATATTGCTAATGGTTCAAATAACAATCGAAAGATTTGGATCCACATCTCTTCATTGGGTGAATTTGAACAGGCCAAACCTGTAATTGATGAAATAAGATCGAGAATGCCGGTTGTACAAATTATTCTATCAATATTTTCACCTTCTGCCTATGAAAATATTCATATTCAGGATAAAAATATTTTCGTTACGTATATACCCGTTGATACCTATTGGCATGTAAAGAAATTCATTGATATTATCCAACCCGATATTGCGATTACCGTACGTCATGATATCTGGCCTAATTTTCATTGGTATCTGAAAAAGAAAAATATCACATCTTTATTAATAGATGCCAGTATTACAGATAAAAGGAAAACATTATATCAAATATTCAGGGTACCCATTCGCAGTGTGATCGGAACTTTTACAAGAATACTTACCGTATCGGAGGAAAGTTCCAGACGATATCAAATGGTATATCCTGAGGCGGAACGCATTCAGGTGCTTGGTGACACAAGATATGACAGGGTTCTTCAAAGAAGTCAGAATAATCAAAAGATTGAATTTTTAATAAAAAGAGGTTATTTTAATCGCCGGAACACATTCGTTGCCGGAAGTACATGGCCATCGGATGAAAAAATATTATTGCCCGCAATAACCGAAGCAATAGATAGATTTCCGGAATTCACGGTGATTATCGCACCTCATGAACCAACTGAAGAACATTTAATACAAATTGAAGGATTTTTTGATAAACGGAATATTAAAAGTATACGGTATTCCGAACTTGACAAAATTTTCAAGTGGTCTTTCAGGATTTTATTAATTGATGGTATCGGCCTGTTAGCCAATTTATATTCACTCGGTGAATTGGCATATGTGGGAGGCGGATTCGGGCCGGGAGTGCATAATGTACTTGAACCTGCCGCCCATGGATGTGCAGTACTTTTTGGGCCGCGGAACACGATTTCCATCGAGCCACAATTATTATTACAGTACGGCGGCGGCAAAGTTATCGAATTTGAAAAGAATGTGGATCAATTTCTAAACATGATGTTTACAAATCCGCAATCAATTCAAGCGATCGGAGAAAAGGCACGGGATTTTATTCTGTCAAACACAGGCGCGTCCAGGAAAATAGTTGATATTATAGAGAATTGTTGAGAGAAGAAGTTACGGGAAATAAAGCAAGGAGAATGTCCGGAATATATGGAAGATATTAAAACCATTGAATGGGTAAACGGTAAAGTAAGAATTTTGGATCAGTCCCAGTTGCCGGAAGAATTGGTGTTGCTGGAGATTTCCGATCATCACGGTATAGTCAATGCGATTAAAAATATGAATTTACGAGGCGCCCCGGTAATCGGCATTGCCGCCGCGTTTGGTGTTGTTTTATCCATTTGGAATGCCGGTGAATCTGACCGGCCCGGATTTCTCGGAAAGGCGAACAAAGCCATTGATGAATTAAAAGCAACGCGCCCGACGGCCAAGAATTTGTTCTGGGCGCTTGAGAGGATGAGAAATTGCCTGTCCGGCAATTTAAACAAGTCAATCCGGGAAATTAAATCCGCCCTGTTAAAAGAGGCGGAAAAGATATTAAGTGATGATATTAAAACATGTAAAACCATCGGAAAACTCGGGGCGGAACTTTTACCCAATCGCGCAAATATTTTGACCCATTGTAATGCGGGTTCACTGGCTACCGGTGATTACGGAACTGCCCTGGGGATTATTCGCGCAGGGGTTGAAGCGGGTAAAAAGATCAAAGTTTATGCGGATGAAACCCGGCCCCTGTTGCAGGGCGCCAGGTTAACAACCTTTGAATTATTGGAAGACGGGATCGATGTGACCCTGGTATGTGATAATACTGCAGCATTTCTGATGCAGCAATCAATGATTAATATGATTATTGTTGGCGCCGATCGTATCGTTCGGAATGGAGATGTCGCCAATAAAATCGGTACCTATGGATTGGCCGTACTGGCACGGCATCATAATATCCCCATTATTGTCGCCGCCCCTTTGTCCACATTTGATTTTACACTTGAAAGCGGTCGTGATATTCCCATTGAAGAAAGGGCTGCCGAAGAAGTCATCCGATGCGGCTCAAAACTTGTCGCTCCAGAAGATGTAAAAGTATATAACCCTGCCTTTGATATAACACCACATTATTTAATACATTCAATTGTTACGGAGAAAGGAATTATTAAACCACCTTTTTTTGAAAACATTGCCAGGCTGGCAAAAAATAAAACTTGATTAAAAATGATAATTATTGTATATTATTCGAAATTTGTTTTTTTTGAAGAAAATTTGAGGAGATTGTAATGAAAATCCGTTATGTGGCAGTAATTATGTTACTTGTTGGAATACTTTCTATTATGGCATGTCAAACAAAAGAAGTAACTTCAGCGAAGGTATATATTCAGCAAGACAACTGGGAAAAAGCTATTGAACAATTGGAAAACGCAATTAAATTATATCCTAATGACGTCGAAGCTCATTATTTACTTGGAGAAGGATATGCCAATCAGGGCAACTGGGACGGGATGAATCAGATGTTCAAAAAATCCCTGGAACTTTCGCCACAATTTGATCAACAAATAAAAAGTACACGTGAAAAATATTGGGTTACCACTTTTAATTCAGGAGTAAACAGAATCAATGGTAAAGATTTAGACGGTGCTATTGAAAAATTTCAAACTTGTATTTTGATAGATTCCCAGAAAATTGGAGCCTATCGTAACCTGGCAATTGCATTAACACAAAAGCAACAGTTCGATGAAGCCAAGAGTATGTACCAAAAAGCCCTGGAAATCGAGCCGGAAAATGTTGAAGTAATTCAGGCTCTTGCTGCTTTGTATTTTGATTCTAAAGAATATAATAAAGTTGTCGAACTGGAAAACAAAGCGCTGGAACTTGATCCGACCAATACGGATCCCATTGCTAACCTGGCTCTTGCATATGATTTTTTGGGAGAAAAACAACTGGCGCGTGAAACTTACGAGAAGGCACTTGCCATGAATCCTGATGATGCTGATCTTTTGTTTAATCTTGCAAGACTCCATTATTTAAACGGAGAATATGAAAAAGCCATAGAATTATTCGGTAAAGTTATCAGCTCAAAACCGGATGATTTTGACGCAAACGTTAATGTCGGAAATGCTTTTCTGAGCATGGCTGATAATCTGCGCAAAGTATTAGTTGAAAAAGAAAATAATGGACAAGAAGTAACCCCGGATGAAAAAGACAAGTTGGTCTCTTTTTATAATCAATCAATTCCTTACCTGGAAAAAGCGATTGCTATCAAAGGCGACAGTGTGAATATATGGAATAATCTCGGTATTGCTTATATTCAAATCGGTAACAAGGAAAAGGGTGAGGAATGTTTTAAAAAAGCCGAAGAATTACAAAATAAATAAGTAGATATAACATTTATGATATTGCCCCGCTATTTAATAATACGGGGCTTTTTTTTTGTTTTGCATTTAATGCATTTGTATTATTCTTGCATTTCAATTTAAAATCAATAAATTTGTATAATTAAGAACCGTAAATCCGATAAAACGAATTTTATGACACCAGTGTCCGGTTAAACCCGGACACGATACTTTTAATATATTCTTTTATTAAAGTTTTAGATATGAGATCATTATTTAACTTGTATGTAGAAATTAAATTGTT
>JAFGSB010000040.1 GCA_016934825.1 Candidatus Zhuqueibacterota bacterium | reverse complement strand
AGACCCAACTGTTCAGCCTTTTTGGCATTGGCCATAATTGACCGCGCGCCCGGCGGATCGACCGCGACCGGTTTTTCCATAAATATGTGTTTTTTGGCGTTAACGGCGGCTTCAAACTGCGCCGGCCGGAAGTGGGGTGGAGTCGCGATCAATACAATATCCAATTCGCTGAGAGCAACAAGTTTTTGATATGCGTCGAAACCGATAAAACAATTTTCTTCGGGAACTTCATTGTTGGCTCTTTCGGCGAGTCTTTCTTTACAGCTTTGTAATCTGTCGTTGAACACATCTGCAAGGGCAACGATTTTCAGATTTGGGCCTGCGTCTAAAAAATTTAACGCCGCGCCGGTTCCACGGCCGCCGCAGCCGATCAGTCCCGCTTTCAATTCTTTGCCGTCCGGGGCCTGGTCCAGGAATGACGGCATATTGGACGTGTTAATTTTGTTGCCGTTGCATGCCACCATAACAGCGCCGGCAGCCGCAACAGTGCCCAGAAAATTTCTTCTGGAATAATCATTTTTTTGTTGCTTCATGGGTGATCTCCTTTTATCTTGATTTAAGATTTATTAAATATAATAAAGTTATTCCTCACCGTCATATTCACAGACAACCCGGAAACCGACATCAACAACATCCGAATACCACCATAAACTCTTGGGCATCTGCGGATCTGTTCTCATCCATTTATTATATTGCGTGTAATCTCTCGCGGCGCTCCTCACATATGCGGCATCACTATTAAATGAGCCGCCCCTGATAACATGTTCTTTCCCTGATTCGGGTCCGGCAGGATCTTTAATTGAACCTTGATTGTGATAAGTCATGTAGATATTCGGTGCATACCAGTCCCGGCAAAATTCTTTCACATTTCCCAGCATATTATAAAGACCGAATGGATTTGGCTTTGTGCTTGAAAATGGTTGCGTTTTTGCCATACTGTTCTCTTTATAGATTATATAGGAATTGATAGTTGCTGTATCCGGTCCAAACATACGGTTCCAAAAAGAGTGACGGGTAAATTTTTTGGGATTGCCGTCAAAGAAATAAGCTCCTTCGGTTCCCGCGCGGCAGGCGTATTCCCATTCCGCTTCTGTGGGAAGCCTGTATTTTTTGCCGGTCACATCGGACAGCCATTGACAATAAAATTCCGCGGTATAATGAGTCATGGTAATGGCCGGACGATCACCTTTACCAAAACCCTGGCCGGGATTACCGTATGGTGGAGTCGGCCCGGTCACCGCATCGACATCGGAATCTGTTGAAACCAGTTGTATCTGAGTATCGGTACGGCCTTCTACATGTGTTTGCGCGTAAAACGCTTCAAATTCATCCCAGGTCACTTCGACCTTGCCCATCCAGAAAGGGCTGATATCGACTCTGATTTGGGGGCCTTCGTCATAATTCCGTAACGGTTCCTTATCCGGGCTTCCCATTGTAAAGGTGCCGCCGGGTATGGCTATCATGTCGAATTTAACGCTGCTGTTGGGAATGTACTCTGTGTAATTTTCAAATTCGGTCACTGTTGCAGGTTTTTTATATATTATTTTTGCTTCGGTCGGTTTTTGCCCAAAATCAAATTCCTGCCGCGCATTTTCGGAATAATGCCCGGTGTATAAATGACAATTTATACATAATATTTCATCTGTTTTTCTTGTGTAATAAAGATGCGCATCCTCGCCCTTTTTTGACAAACCGATAGGAAACAGGTTTTCATGACAATGAATACAGGACTCATCATAAGTGTAAGAACCAGCATGATTTAATGTGGATTTTTCATCCCAGTTTATTTTAGAGATGTCTTTAAACAATTTTCCGTATGCATCCTGGGCGCCAAGTCGCGCTTTTTCAGTATAGTACTTGTAATTTCCGGATGGCGGGAGGTGACATTCTATGCAGTGGACGGTTACCCCGCTTTTATTATCAAAATGACCGGATTTTTTCCACGAAAGCGTCGAATGTGGATGGACATGACAACTTTCGCAAAACTTGTCACTTGAGGAGTACTTGATCCCGACATTAAATAATACGGTTAACACAATTCCTGCCAGAATACCAATAAATATTTTCTTTTTAAATATCCAAAAAATAAATCGAAAAATGGTTTTAATTATACCTTTGAGGAAAAAGAAGAATTTCTTTAAAATCATATTGTTCGATTCCTGAAGTGTCTCCGTAATTGTATATGTCTGTATTTCCCAATTTTTATATAGAATATGATATTGTAAAATAACAGAGGAACAGTTATCTTTGCAAATTATTAAAAACAATAATATCAAATAATAAACTGAATTTTAATATATTATTTTAATCAATTCTATGCAAGGTAAATTATTTATCCTATTTGTATATTAATGATTAATAATCTCCAGTGTCTGTGTGGTCCGTACATGTCATTTTTTATAAAATCCAGGTTTGAGCATTGTAATATCATTTGGTGTCCGATAAGATTATGATATAGTGTGTAATCGAATCAATTTTAATTATTGAACTTGTGTTACAGATCATCACCATACTTTAACCGGCCCTTAGAATCTGCAACATAAAAACAAAATAATTGATGTATCCGGTAAACTGATTTTTTACTTGATTTTGACATCAATTCAACTAAATTCATAATGAAAGTCAATAAATCTTTATAAATTTATTTTTTGATTTATAAAATTTCAGGTGAAATAAATGAAAAATCCGTCAAGGTCCAGTTACCTAAAAATTCCCAAAAAGAAAAAAACTCCTTTTCTCCCCTTTATTTTATTTTTACTTGTTATTTTAGTCATCGTTTATTTTTTCTGGCACAAAAAGAGAGATGTAAATCGAATAAATACGGCAGTCCAGATCGAAAATTCACAACAAAGCAGTTATCTCACGGTTGTACAGGATTCGTTAAATACCACTGCTGATTTTGATTCCATGCAAATCGTGTCGGAACGCCAAAATATCAGAGAGTCTATGGGTGCTTCTGAACTGAGTAGCATGACGGAATCCGATTTGAATCTTTTTTCCGATAGATACGATAATGCTTTGCGACTTTTTTATACCGAACAATATAATGATGCGATAAGAATTCTTGCAGATTTAAAGCAAAAATATCCGTCGCACTCATTTGCTGTAAATTGTCAATATTGGACAGGAGAATGTTATTTTGGTCTGAGAGATTATAATACGGCTCTGGATGCTTTCCAGAAAGTGCTGGTATTCGGAGAATCTAATAAAAGTGATGATTCGATTATGATGATCGGCAGGTGTTATTATAAATTAAATGATAAAATAAACGCGAAATTTTATTTTAATAAACTATTACTTGATTTTCCCAAGAGCGAATATGTCAGTAAGGCCAGGCTGCATCTTGCAAGACTTTAGATTTCCCTGCAAGTTTTGATTTTTCCTGATGAATCCTGAAAACGACCGTACATAATTATTGTTATTATCGGAATTTTTTCACCGTTATCCGGTTTTATCAGGACTCGGGTGAAATTTTTTTAATTGAATGTCGACAGGGGGAGCGTTGAATTAACTGAATCTGCTTGACTATGTGAATTAATATTATTATAATATATTTAATTTTTTATTTGCTTAAATTCAAAATTTACAATTTCTTAATTTCTTGTAACCATCATCTGGAAAATCATAATACAAGTCAATGGATATTATACATGCGCTTTGAATTAAATATAATATCCGGCGCAATAAAATAAATCTTATTGAGGAGGATCAAATGATTCTGCACATGTCCTGGGTTGATTGGATGATTATTCTGTTGTATTTTGCTTTCATCTTGGGTATCGGATTTTATTTAAAACGTTTTTCCGGTACTGGCGAGGACTTTTTTTTAGCGGGCCGCCGTAACAGTTCCTGGGTTGCCGGTCTGGCATTTTTGAGTGCGAATATGGGGGCGCTGGAACTTTTGGGGATGACCGGTAATACATTTAAATACGGTATGTTTGTAGCGCATTTTTACTGGGTCGGCGCGATACCGGCTATGCTTTTTCTTGCCATATATATGATGCCGTTTTATTATAGCAGTAAAATTCATTCCATACCGGGTTATCTCAAATTGCGTTTTGATGAAAAAACCAGGGTTTTAAACGCGATCTCTTTTGCCGTTATGACACTTCTCATGTCCGGTATTAATCTTTACGCCATGGCCCTGGTATTAAGAACATTCCTGGGCTGGAACTGGGATGTGAGTATGTGGGTGTCGGCCGCTACAGTTGCGATTTATGTGACGCTTGGCGGTTTACTTTCAGCCATATTTACCGAAATCGTGCAGTTCTTCCTGATCTGGTTCGGTTTATTCCTGGTGTCCATACTGGGTATTATTGAAATAGGCGGCTGGCAGGAAGTTTTTGCGCGAATTCCCGATACAATGGGTGCGTTATGGTCAACCTCCACCGACGCGGCCAACAACGGAATGGAAGTGACCTGGCCGGGTATCATTCTCGGACTTGGATTTGTGTTGTCCTTTGGATACTGGACAACCGACTTTCTCGTTGTGCAGCGGGCATTTTCCTCAAAAGATGTCCGATCGGCGCGGATGACGCCAATTATCGCCTCCTTCTTTAAAATGGCGTTACCGTTTATCGTCATCGTTGCCGGTCTCATTGCCTGGGTGCTGGCCCGCGATCCCAATGCCAATTTCGCTCTATTAGAAGAGGGCGGTAAATTAAATTATGACTCCGCGTTACCCATGCTGATCGCTCGATACTATCCCGAAGGATTGATCGGGCTCGGTGTTACAGCTCTACTGGCCGGTTTTATGGCTGGTCAGGCCGGAAATATCAGCGCATTTAACACCGTATGGACGTATGATATTTATCGATCCGTAATTAATAAAAAGGCCTCGGATGCCCATTACGTTTGGATGGGCCGGGTCGCCACAGTTGTCGGTATTCTTTTGAGTATCATTACAGCCTATTGGGCAAAATCAGCTCCGTCCATTATGGATTATATGCAGGCCATCTTTTCATGGGTAAATGCTCCTCTGTTCGCAACAATGCTCCTGGGTATGTTCCTGATCTGGATTACGCCAAACGGGGCCTTCTGGGGGCTCATCGCGGGTATGGGTTCGTCATTCGGGATGTTCCTGGCTGTAAAACTGCAATGGATCCCTGCAAACATTATAACATTATCCAGAGAAGCCAGTGATATGTCGGCAAATTTTTGGCGCGCCTGGTGGGCATGGCTGATTTGCGCCGTGGTAACTGTGTTGGTCAGCTTTTTTACTCAGAAAAGACCGCGGGAGGAACTTGTGGGCCTGGTGAAAGGATTAACACCGATTACCGAAACCAAACATATTCCTTTTTACAGAAAACCGGAATTTATGGCCGTCATTTCCATTATTGTTTTTGTTATTTTGAACGTTATTTTCTGGTAAACGAGATAAATTTTTGAGGAGCGAAAAATGTCTGAAACAAAAATTCTTTCCATTTGGTTCTTTGTCGGTTTAATGTTGACCGTTTTAGGTGTGATTATAACATCGACCGGTATTTATTATATATTTAATCCTGAAAGTAATACGGCAGAACTGGCGCATTTGAACCCAAGTTTATGGTGGGGAATTATCATGCTTGCGGCCGGTTTAATTTTTTTAATCCCCGCCATTCGAATTCATCGCAAAGGATAACTGAGGACTATATGACTCGAGCAGAAATAATCATAAAATTCAATAAACATTTTAAAGGACAGCCCCGTATTTTTCGCGCTCCGGGGCGCGTAAACCTAATCGGGGAACATACGGATTATAATGACGGATTTGTATTCCCGATGGCAATACAAAATTATACAACCGTGGCTGTAGCCCCGCGAACGGACCGGTTGCTGTCTATATGGTCGGAAAATATGCAGGAACTGACGGACGCAAATCTCGATTTTAACACGGTAAAACGTGGTCACTGGTCCGATTATACGGTGGGGATAGCGGTAATGATTGAAAGGGAGGATATAAAGCTTACCGGGGCCGATATTTACATCGAAAGCAATGTCCCCGTCGGCGCCGGGTTGAGTTCCTCTGCGGCGCTGGAAATTTCATCCGCGCTGGCATTGTTAAGTACGGTTAATGCCGGTATGGAAAAAAAACATCTGGCAAAATTGGGCCAGCGCGCGGAAAACCAGTTTGTCGGTATGAATTGCGGCATCATGGACCAGTTTATATCTGTTCATGGTGAACAGGATAAAGCCCTGTTTCTGGACTGCCGAACCCTGGAGTACAAACTGGTCCCGCTGCCGTCCGATAAAGTACGAATAGTAATCTGTAATACTATGGTCAAACATGAACTGGGCTCATCGGAGTATAATAAAAGACGCTCGGAATGCGAAACCGGCGTTAAGATCATGAGCGTTTCTTATGAAAATATCAGGGCTCTTCGGGACGTCTCTCTGGAACAGTTTAATCGCGTAAAAGAGCAATTGCCGCCTGTTGTTCGTCAAAGATGCCGGCATGTGATTTCGGAAGACGAACGGACTATTGAATCAATTGACGCCTTACAGAAACATGATCTCGTCCGTTTCGGACAGTTGATGAACGCGTCGCATGACAGTTTGCGAGATGATTATCAAGTCAGTTGTCGTGAACTGGATATCATGGTGGACATTGCCCGAAAAATCCCGGGAGTACTGGGCGCCCGCATGACCGGCGGCGGTTTTGGCGGCTGCACTGTAAATCTGGTTGAAAAGGATAATGTTGATCTTTTTTGTGAACAATTAATATCACAATACAAAAAAGCAACGGACATAGATGCCAAAATTTATATATCATCCGCTTCACGGGGAGCTCATGAGGTGATATAAATCCGGACAGTTTTAGAGAGAATTTTTCGGAATATTTTGTATAGAATGTGCGTTAAATATATAAAATAAATAATGTTATGTGTTTAATTTTATGGTAACTAAATTCCCGGGGGAATAATTTATTAACAGGTAAATTATGCTGTTATGTCATGAATTTTAATGCATTGATATTTATCCTGAATATTTAGAGATTAATATGACCAAAAGAAAAATTTTCATTATATCGAACAGACTGCCGATTAATATTATAAAGAAGAAGGAACAATTGAAATTTAAACCCAGCGCCGGCGGACTTGCTACGGGATTAAGTTCTTTATACAAAAAATATTCCAGCCAGTGGATGGGCTGGCCCGGCATTGTTCCCGTGAATGATGCGGAAAAAAAACATATTGTAAAAAGTTTAAAAACAGAAAATATGCTGCCGGTATTTCTTTCGAAACAGGATATTGATGAATATTATGAGGGATTCAGCAATAGAACAATCTGGCCCCTTTTTCATTATTTTACACAATATTCCATTTACAATCAGAAACAATGGGACGCTTATATAAAAGTAAATAAAGTATTTTGTGAGGAACTGACCAACAAGGTAAAACCAAACGATATAATCTGGATCCATGATTATCATCTTATGCTTTTGCCAAAAATGATCAGGGAACGCACCCCTAATGCCACAATCGGTTTTTTTCTGCATATACCGTTTCCCTCTTTTGAAATATTCCGGCTGTTACCCTGGCGTAAAGAAATATTGGAAGGGCTGCTTGGCGCAGATTTAATTGGATTTCATACCTACGATTACGGCAGGCATTTTGTAAGCTCTGTAACTCAAATAACCGGTTATGAATCAAAGATGTTTCAAATAAATCATGCGGATAGAATAACCCGTGTTGATTGTTTCCCGATGGGAATTGATTATGAAAAATTTGCATCCGCACCCAAAAAACAAGCAGTAATTCGTGAAAGAAACAGGTATTTACAAAGACTGGCCAATCAAAAAATTATTTTGTCAATCGACCGGCTGGATTATTCGAAAGGGTTACTGGAAAGGCTTGATGCTTTTCATCAATTTTTACATGATTATCCTGAATATCGGGAAAAAATAAGTTTGGTGCTGGTCGTCGTACCGTCCCGTGCAAAAGTTGAATCATATAGAAAATTAAAACACCAGTTGGATGAATATGTAGGCAGAATTAACGGCGAACATGGAACGGTAGCCTGGCTGCCCATTATTTATATGTACCGTTCTTTTTCTTTCAACACCATTTCAGCATTATATAGTATTGCCGATATTGCTCTGATAACACCGTTGAGAGACGGAATGAATCTGGTTGCAAAAGAATATATTGCCAATAAAAATGATTCAGGGGGAGTTTTAATATTGAGTGAATTAGCCGGATCTGCCGGTGAGATGGGTGAAGCGCTTTTAATTAATCCCAACAATCAGCGGGATATTATCAGGACAATCAAAAATGCCCTCGAAATGCCCGAAGATGAACAATTGAAAAGAAACAAGGAAATGCAGACTAAACTTAAACGTTATAATATTAATAGATGGGGAGAAGATTTTATTGAACGGTTGAACCAGACCAAACAATTGCAAAGTACAATGGTCATAAAACGAATCCATAAAAAAACATTGGATTTTATACTGGATACATATGACAAAGCTGAACGGCGTTTGATATTTCTTGATTATGACGGCACCCTTGTGCCGTTTAAAAAAAATCCTGAAGATGCAAATCCCGATGGAGAATTGATTAATCTTTTAAATCAACTTTCTATATCTGAAAAAAATGAATTGGTTCTGATCAGCGGCAGAGACAAAAATACCATGAATCAATGGTTTGGGGACATGGATTTTAATCTGGTCGCCGAACACGGGGCCTGGCTTCGGCAAAAGAATAAACAATGGAATGTCATCGAACCGTTTTCAAATGACTGGAAAAAAGAAATCTATCCGGTCCTTGAACTTTATGTCGAAAGAACGCCGGGGTCATTTATCGAGGAAAAGGAATTTTCGTTGGTATGGCATTACCGGAAAGCTGATGTGGGACTTGGAGAATTACGCGCCCGGGAATTAACCGGCACAGCGACGGATTTAACAGGAAACCTTGATTTACAAATATTGGAAGGAAACAAGATTATTGAAGTTAAAAACAGCGGAATTAACAAGGGCCGGGCTGCTCTTAACTGGTTAAAGAGTGAAAATTGGTCATTTGTTTTAGCCATAGGCGATGACTGGACCGATGAAGATTTATTTAAAGTATTGCCGGATAGTGCTTTTTCAATTCGCGTTGGTTTTAAATCAACTCTGGCTAAGCATAATATAAAATCTTTTGAACAAGTTAGAAATTTGTTAAGGAAATTTGTTCAGAAGAAATAAATAAAAGATGTTAATATGAATAAAAGTACAATTTATAAAAAAATATGCCCTCCCGGGGATTTTTTGAACCAATAAAGCTTAAAATAAGCTTTAAATAAAAGTTAAAATGTCTGAGCATAATATAGAATATTGTGGCACAGGCTTTGCAAGAATTGATTTGAAGAAAATAAAATAACAACCTGTAAAAATCAAAAAATCGGAGGAAAACAAGATAACCAGAGTCAAAAACAGCGGCATGAACAAAAGTCGGACGGCTCTTAACTCGTTAACAAGTGAAAAATTGTCGTTTAATTTAGCCGCAGGTGATGATTGGAGTGCTCAAGATTTTTTCAAGTATTACCGGATAATGCTTTTTTAAATCGGAATGGGTTTATCATCATTGGCAAATATCAAATATAATTTTGTGAAAGGAAACTTTAGGGAATTTTATTATAAGGAAATAATATGAGACGGTTAGATGAATACAGGCCAATTATTGGTGATAAAAAATTAGCAGAGATCTATAAAAAGATACGTAAACTATATAATAAAAGAATTATTCATCTTAATTCCACGTTCATGGGTGGAGGCGTGGCCGAGATTCTATCAAGTCTTGCACCATTGATGAACAGCGCAGGTCTGTCCGCAGACTGGCGAATAATCCACGGCAACCCGGACCTTTTCAATATTACCAAAAAATTTCACAACGCCCTGCAGGGTGACAGTATTAATTTAACGCAGATTAAAAAAAATCTGTACATTCAGGCCAGTGAAAATTTTGCGGTTTATGCCAATTTAAATTATGATGTTGTCATTGTTCATGATCCGCAACCACTGCCCCTGATTGATTTTTATAAAAAAAATCAACCCTGGATATGGCGATGTCATATCGATCTCTCGAATCCTCATACGGAATTGTGGGATTTTTTAAAAGGTTATATTTTACGTTACGATTTGACAATCTTATCGAACGAATCTTATGTAAAGAAAGATTTACCGGTTGAACAAAAAATTGTACAACCTGTTATCGACCCGTTAACTCCCAAAAACATGCCGTTAAACAACGCAATGATTAAGAAATATTTGAAAAAGTTTGGTGTACCGACTGATAAACCGCTTTTAACACAAATTTCCAGGTTTGATAAATGGAAAGATCCTGTCGGTGTTATTGATGTTTATAAAAAAGTAAAACAAAAAATTGACTGCAGGCTGGTTTTATGCGGAAGCATGGCTTCGGATGACCCGGAGGGAATGAAAATTTATGAAAAAGTGAAGCAGCGCGCTAATAATTTAATAACATCCGGGGATATAATTCTTATTACCCATGAAAACAATATTTTGGTAAATGCTTTACAGAGGATATCCGCAGTTATTATTCAAAAATCAATCCGTGAAGGTTTCGGATTGACCGTAACCGAAGCGCTCTGGAAAGAAAAACCGGTTGTGGCGTCGCGTGTTGGCGGCATACCTTTGCAGATAGATGATGAAAAAGGCGGTTATTTACTGGCGCCCGATGATAATGACGGATTTGTTGACCGAATTGTGGAACTGATGAAAAATCCGGCTCTTGGACATCAAATGGGTAAATATGCCCGTGAAAATGTCAGAAACAAATTTTTAATAACTCGCCTGCTACGTGATTACCTGGATATAATCAGTTATGAGCTTGGCAACTATAATTTATATTAACAAAAAACTCTTGTTTTCCATATCCCATACAGGATAAATTAATGGGCGGCTTTATGTTACCAGATAGAACAGTTGACCCGTCTGAGTATATAAATTGACCGGATGTTGTTTTATGGGATTTTGCACCGGTGTCCGGTTAAACCAGGACACCAACCGGGGTTTTGAAGAATCAAAAATATTTATGTAAGCAAAAACATTTCCTTTTTAAATTCTTTATTCTTTTTTATATTTTTTATGTTGTCCCCTTCAATCCGGACACCGTGATATATATTGAAATAAAGTTTTTAACAGGAGATATCGCATGGAAGATTTTGAGAAACTGGGTCTTTTTTATCTCGGTCGTGTTTATGATCTGAAAGAGAACAAGAGCACACCGAATTTACTGCTTTACGATTCAAAGGATCTGACCACCCATGCCGTGTGCGTCGGAATGACCGGCAGCGGTAAAACCGGTTTGTGTGTTTCACTCCTTGAGGAGGCCGCAATTGACGGTATACCGGTGCTGATTATTGACCCCAAAGGTGATATGACCAACCTGGCGCTCACTTTTCCCGGTTTATCGCCGCAGGAATTTCTCCCCTGGATCAGTAAAGATGAAGCGCGTAAAAAGAATCTATCGGAGACGGAATTTGCGGCGCAGCAGGCCGATTTATGGAAAACCGGGTTGCAGAACTGGGGACAAAGTGCCGAACGAATCCAAAATTTGAAAAATGCAGCCGAATTATCTATCTTTACTCCCGGCAGCACTGCGGGTCAATCTGTTTCCATTCTCAGGTCTTTTGCCGCCCCTCCGCAGCAGGTCATAGATGAAACCGATGCATTTGGCGAACGGATAGCCAATACGGCAACAAGTATACTGGGTTTGTTGGGGATCGATGCGGATCCCTTAAAAAGCCGTGAACATATTTTGCTGTCAACCATTTTTAATTATTTCTGGTCAAAGGGACGGGATATGGACCTCTCCGCGCTTATCCAGTCGGTACAATCCCCGCCGTTTACCAAAATCGGGGTATTTGATCTCGATTCTTTTTTCCCGCCCAAAGAACGGTTCGAACTGGCTATGACTCTGAACAATTTACTTGCCGCACCCGCTTTTCAGAGCTGGCTGGAAGGGGAGGCCCTGGATATTAATCATTTGCTTTATACCGATACGGGAAAACCCCGATTATCTGTATTTTATATCGCGCACCTGTCGGACACAGAACGTATGTTTTTTGTTTCGTTATTGCTCAATCAGCTCCTCGGCTGGATGCGCATGCAGTCCGGCACAACCAGTCTGCGTGCCATATTGTATATTGATGAGTTGTTCGGTTATATGCCGCCTATCGGTAATCCGCCCTCTAAAAAGCCGCTGTTGACCCTGTTAAAACAGGCAAGGGCTTTCGGACTTGGTGTTGTACTGTCAACCCAGAATCCTGTCGATCTGGATTATAAGGGATTGTCGAATACCGGCACCTGGTTTATCGGCCGCCTGCAGACCGACCGCGACCGGGACAGAGTCCTGGACGGACTTGAAGGCGTTACTGGAAGTGACTTAAACCGTAAAGACATGGAGCGGATCATTTCCGGCCTTGGCAAACGTAAATTCCTGCTGCATAATATTCATGAAGACGGTCCTGAAATATTTGAAACCCGCTGGGCCATGTCTTATCTCTGCGGCCCGTTAACCCGTAACCAGATCAAACAACTTGTTACAGCAGAAAAATTGACCGCGCCTGTTGCAGCAGGAGAAGATTTAAAAAGCGGTAAAGTGAAAGAATCATCCGGGCAGCCCATTTTAGCGCCGGATATACAGCAGTTTTTTGTACCTGTGAAAAGTCTCAAACCACAGGGAGCAACCCTCTATTACCGGCCATATCTTTATGGAAGCGCCATTGTTCACTTTACGGATAATCGAAAGGGTGTTGATTTGCAGGAGAACGTCAGGTTCGCGGTCCCCATAGAAAATGCGCCGATACCCGTCAATTGGGAAAAAGCGCTACCGATCGACATCGTTGAATCCAAATTGCTGAAGACCAAAGAAGAGTCGCCGCGTTTCGAACCCATTCCCGCTGCGGCCACAAAGGCAGTAAATTATAAAAGCTGGACTAACGATTTTACAGATTATTTGTACCGGTCTCAAAAGGTTGAATTATTGAAAAGCGAAACATTTAAAAGCCTTTCCAATCCGGGAGAAAGCGAAAGGGATTTTCGTATTCGATTATCGCAATTTGCCCGGGAACAACGCGATGAATGGACGGACATACTGCGGGAAAAATACGCCGTAAAAACAACCGCTCTGGAACGAAAAATCCGTACCGCTGAAGACAGACTGTCCCGTGAACGGGAGC
This sequence comes from Candidatus Zhuqueibacterota bacterium, assembly GCA_016934825.1. GTDB lineage: Bacteria > Zhuqueibacterota > Zhuqueibacteria > Residuimicrobiales > Krinioviventaceae > Fontivivens. The sequence continues at coordinate 43,005 of JAFGSB010000040.1, read as the reverse complement.
AATCCAAACAACAAAAGTTACAAACGGCCATTTCAGTTGGCGCGACCATACTGGGGGCATTTATGGGGCGTAAAAAAGTCAGCAGTACGACCATCAGCCGGGCCGGAACGGCCATGCGAAGCGCCAGCCGCTCTCAAAAAGAAGCCGGCGATGTAACACGCGCGGCTGATAACCTGGAAATCCTTAAACAGGAACTGGAAGAATTACAGGCTAAATTTCAGCAGGAAATAAACGATAGCGCCGATAAATTCGATATTCAGCAGGAAGTATTTGATACAGTTATCGTACGGCCTCTTAAAAGCAATATTCAGGTTCAACTGGTTAGTTTTGTCTGGATGCCGGGCTGGCTTTTGGAGGGTGGAACTTTATCACGTGCTTAAATAGCTGTTGATGCAGGAATCGCTTACTCAATAAAGGTGAACCTATGACTATTACCAAGTATGAGTTAATATTGTACCTGAGCCTGGTCGTTCTGTTAATATACCTGTTATGGATTGTCTCTAAAAAATTAAGACGCAAACTTTCAAAATGGGACGAATTGGCTGTATCCTTTCCATTTACCGGTATTTTCCCCGAGTCCGAATTTTTCCGACATTGTACGGGAAAAGTCGGAACTGTTTTATTTAACAGGAGAAATGGTGAATTATCTGTTGGTTTTGAAACCAGCGGGATCATTATCAGTGCAAATAAAAAAGGGTGGCCGTATCTTTGTGTACCCTGGAATTGCATTCGTTCCGCTTCCAAGTATTTTTTTCGTTCAAATGATGTTGCAAAAATTGTTATCGACCACAAAATACCTTTAATCTTTTATCTGTCGGATAAAACGCTGGAAATATTTGAAACGTGGCACAGGGTGGAAACAAAGTCATTGGAACAATTAATAAATGATCGTTAATTTGAATGAATTCGTAAAAAAAATCGTGTAAAACAGTCACTTGATCATATAGAGTTTACAATTTTCCCCTCCTCTAAATAGGCTTTTGTAATCATTAATGTTTGGCAAAACCGGATGTGAATGACTAAATTTGTTAGATTGTTGTACCGCTATTTGCCATCGCCTCCAGTCTTTTAATTCTTTCATCAATAGGGGGGTGCGTGGCAAAGAGTTTTTGCATGCCCCCGAAAAACGGATTAATGATAAACATGTGTGAGTGGGCGGGATTGCCATTCGTTAAAGGATATTTCTGTACACCATAATGCAGCTTGTTCAGAGCGTTTGCCAGGGCAAGCGGCTGACCTGAAATTTTCGCCCCGCCCGCATCGGCCGCATATTCCCGTATTCTTGAAACCAGCATTCTGATGAGCACCGCCGCCAATGGCGCTCCGATGATGACAAATATCAACATAACCGGATTCTGACGGGTCCTGGTACCGCCGGAAAACCGGGCGAATTGCGCCATCATGGCGATTGCGCCGGCAAAGGTTGCCGCGATTGTACTCGTTAAAATATCACGATTTTTCACGTGTGTCAGTTCATGCGCCATGACCCCGGCAAGTTCATTATCGTCAAGAAGCCGGATAATTCCTTCAGTGGCTACAACGGCGGCATGCTTCGGATCTCTGCCGGTCGCGAACGCGTTCGGAGTGTTTTCCGGGATGACATATACTTTTGGCATCGGCAGATTGGCATTTGCGGCGAGTGTTGATACGATACCGTAAAGACGCGGATTATTCTCCGGGCCGACTTTAGCGGCTTTATAACGGCTTAGTACCATCTTGTCGCTAAACCAGTAACCCCAGAAATTCATGACCGCTGCCGCAATAAATGCAATTAAAGCGCCCTGTTTCCCCGCCAGAGCGCCTCCAATCCATACAAATAATACCGTCAATAAGGACATGAAAAATAATGTTCTGATGTTATTCGTCATTTAAAGTCCCTTTAATTAAAAATATACTATCTGCGTTTACCAAGCAAACCACCCAGTAAACCGCCCAAAGCGCCGCCCTTCCTTGATCCGCCGCCCGAAAGACTGCCCATTAAAAATCCCGCGACGTCATCCAGGATACTGCCGTCGCCGTCCGAATCAAGCAATGCGGCAATACCGCTCGATCCGATTCCGCCCTGGTCGCGTTTTTGGGTGAGCGCGCCCAACACCACTGGCGCCAGCATCGGGATTATCTTCATTGCGATATTTTCATCCAGTTTAAATTGTTTTGAGATCATATTTGCCGCCTGCATACCGGAATCGCCCAACAGACCGCCCAGCCGCGGATCGGGATTATCGCTTTTGGCGCCTTCGGAAAACAGACCGCCAATATTATTCAGGACATCCGCGCTGCCATATTTATTCAGGATATGATCTACTCTCGCCTCCCCTCCATGTTCCTGCATTTGTTTTTTCAGGCCGCCTAAAATTAGCGGCGCGACCTGGGGTATAACCTGCGAGGCAGTTTTTTTATTCAGTCCTAAATTTGAAGCAAGTTGTCTGCTTACCTCGGGACCCAGGGTTTGCATAAAATCTTCAATAAAAGTAGCCATCTTTACCTCTTTTAAATGATAATTTGGTAAATTATTATAATTTGGGTATTCTGATAATTTGACCGGGATAGATCAGGTCGGGATCTTTAATCACTTCCCGGTTTGCCTCGAAAATAACCGGATATTTCATAGCATTACCGTAATAGTGTTTCGCAATTTTGGAAAGCGTGTCCCCGGACTTTATTGTGTAAAATTCCGTTTCTTCTTTTTCAACTGCCGGCGGTGCGTATAAATTGTCGGCATTGACACTGGCGACGCCCTTGACGTTTCCAGCCAGCAGAACGGCTTTTTCCTTCGTTGCCAGCGTGTCGCAATTTCCAGATAATGTCACAACCTCGTCCTTAAAACTGACGGATAAATCCGTGATTTTATATCCCAATTCCGCTTTTAATAATTTTTCGATCTCTTCGGCTTCTTTTTTCCCGCCGCCAAATAAATTGGCGCCCACATCTTTCATAAATTTAAAAAGTCCCATATTTATCCTCCTGTCGGGTTATAAAAAAGGGCCTGTAATGATAAAAATTTTGTTTATTCAAATTACAGGCCCTAATTTCTGTTGCTTTCGTTAATAATCAATAAGTTACTTTTGGAGCTAATGTTTTTGCTTCTTTAATCCATTTGTCAATCATCTTTAAACCCGGCGCCTGACGAACCAGTTTTTTCTCCTTGTTCACTTTAACTATTTGGGCGTAAAGATTATCGGCATTACGGTTTTTAAGTTCCTTAACGGTATCAACACCTGCTCTTTCCAGTAATTCGGAATATTCGCTGCCGATTCCGTTAATACGGTATAAATCCGCCATATTGACCCATTTAAGAATCAGGGTTTCGTCTATTCCGGATTTATCCGCCAGTTCTTTACGGCCTTTTTTAGATGCCCCTTTTTCAAGTAATGCGTTAACACTTTTTACTCCAACCGCTTTTAATTTTTCAGCATATTTGGGTCCAATACCTTCGATGTCGCTGATTTTGTAGTTTGCCATGAGTAGCCTCCTCATTATTTAATGGTTTTTTTATCTTAATAATGTAACTTATCATAATTCACACGAAATGAAAACAATAGTCGTTATTAAAATATTTCCGATAATAAATATCTTTTAAAAATTTATTTTATTTATAATCAAATTTACCGGTTTAGCTGATATTGAAAACCATAATCTTTTAACAAAATTTAATATTTTAGTATTCAATCTTTTTTGATCCATTTTCAAGAAGGATGATATCGTAATTAAACCGCCAGAACAAATTAAACATATAATCCAGTACAGGAAGTGTTTTATAACCTCCATTTGTGATATTTCATAATTTTTTCATTTGTATTTTTATTTTTTTACCCGAATATATAAATTTATTAATAGAATAAAATTTTTTTTTATTCTTTGAAACAGTCATAAACATCTATTCCCATCGAATTCATAAAAGGCTTTCCATTTTGGTCCGTTTAATAATATGAGGTTAAGAATTTATTCCAGATAATTTTTGTTATAATACGTAATTATGTTATTTATTTGGTACATCGAATTTTTAATGCGGAAAGATAAACGCCTGAAAATTTTTATTCTATAATACGGTTAAAAATAGTATATTTATAGAGTGATCTATAAAATATTATTAATAAAACCATAAACAAACGGGGTAATCAAAATATTAATGAAAATCTGTAAATTGTTACTCCTGATTATTTTAAGCTTTCTGTTTTTCACACATTGCGGACAAAAAACACAGCCTGTTTCAAACCAGATCAGAATAGCTGCTTCCATAACACCGATAGCGGATTTCGTACAACAGGTTGTCGGTGAACGTGCTGAGGTCTTTACCGTCGTTCCCCCGGGTACTGATCCGCATACTTTTGAATTAACTCCTGAATTAATGAAAAAAATTTCCGATTCGCATTTGCTGGTATTAAATGGAGTTGGACTGGAATTCTGGGCTGAAAAAGTATCGGATAATATTAAAAGGGAAAATTTTATTATTGTTGATACTTCCACCGGAATTAATATCATTCAGGAATTACACCATGATGATAAACATCCGCCCGAATCCGGGAATCCGCATATCTGGCTTGATCCTCTTAATGCGATCCGGCAGGTCGAAAATATTCGTGATGCTCTGGTCAAACTTGATAGAGAGAATCGTGATATTTATGAAACGAACGCTAAAAATTATATTGTAGAATTAAAAAAATTGGATCAGAAATTAAATACCGAGATAAATTCCTGGAAAAGGAAAGAGTTTGTTTGTTTTCATCCGGCCTGGGAATATTTTGCTCATCGATACGGCTTGCGGCAGGCAGGAGTGATAGAAAAATCTCCCGGCTCTCAGCCGGGCCCGCAGGAAATTGCCGAAATTATTGAAACCGTGAAATTATTAAAAGTGAATGCGATCTTTGCTGAAGCGCAATTCCCGGATAATCTGAGTAAATCCATAGCTCAGGAAAGCGGAATAAGGGTCATTCCACTTGATCCGATTGGTGCTTCGCAGAATTTATTTCAATATATGGACATGATGTCGTATAATGTGGCACAAATGGCAAGTGTTCTGAAAGAGTAAAGCGATATGCAAATGAATAATAATAAAATTGTTATATCCACGGAAAAGTTGTCAGTTGCCTTTGAGGACAGGATCGTATTAAAGGATATTACTTTCCAAATACGCCATGGTGAATTTTGGGGAATTCTGGGTCCAAACGGTTCCGGGAAAACAACGTTGATCCGGACTCTTTTGGGTCTTGTTAAACCGATTGCCGGGAATATAAGAATTTTTGGTTATCCGCCTGATAAATTGGGTGCCAGAAGGGAATTGATTGGTTATGTTCCGCAACATTCTCAAGTTGATTTTGATTTTCCGATCACCGTTAAGGATGTCATAATGTTAGGTCGAAGCGGTAAAATAGGAGTGGGCAGGCGACCCGGACGCGTGGATTTTGATGCTGTAAAAAAATCTCTGGAGTTTGTAAACCTGGTACATTTGGCGGACCGGCAGATCGGCAGGATTTCGGGGGGAGAAAGACAACGTGTTTTAATCGCACGAGCACTTGCCCTGGAACCGCAAATACTTTTCCTTGATGAACCGACCGCGGCCCTGGATGTGGGAGCAGCAGACAGCTTTTATGAATGGTTGAACAAAATGCGATCCAGTTTGAATATAACTCTGGTTATTGTTTCCCATGACGTGGGAGTCATATCCAGGTATGTAAATAAAATTGCCTGTTTAAACCAGACTCTTGTTGTTCACGGAATTCCGGAAAAAGTACTCAATAAAGAAAATCTGGAAAAAATGTATGGATGTGAAGCCGTATTTTTCCATCACGGCAAGGTTCCGCATATTGTCGTTTCCGAACCTCAACAGTACGATCATTTAAAAGGAAAAAAAATTGATTGAATTATTCCAATATACATTTATGCAGCGCGCCTTTGTCGTTTCCACAATTACAGGTGTTTTGTGTGCCGTTATCGGTGTATATGTCGTTTTACGCGGTATGGCATTTATCGGGGCCGGAATTGCTCACGCTTCTTTCGGAGGAGTTGCTCTCGGTTTATTGATCGGTATCAATCCTTTTTTTACGGCGATTGTTTTTTGCATATTTACAGCATGGGGAATCGGGCTTATCAGCGAAAAAAAACGCGTTAAAGAGGATACCGCCGTCGGGATATTTTTTGCTTCGACGATGGCGCTGGGAGTGTTACTGATCGGTTTTTTAAAGGGTTATAATATGGTTGTATTCGGTTATATCTTTGGTAATATACTCGCGGTATCTTCTTTTGACGTCTGGACAAGTATTTCTCTTGCATTAATTGTGATATTTATTATTTTATTTTATTTCAAAGAGTTCCTGTTTATTACTTTTGATATTGAGATGGCAACTGTAACCGGGCTTCCGGTGCGGGCTTTAAATTTTCTCATGCTGACATTAATTGCGTTGACAATCGTCATTTCAATCAAATCTGTGGGTATTGTGCTTGTCTCCGCGTTAATCGTTACCCCGGCCGCCGCCGCTTATCAATTGACTGATAATTTTAAAAGTATGATGCTTTTATCGATTTTAATCGGTATTTTTTCTTCCTGGATTGGCCTTATATTTTCGGCGCTGTTTGACATTGCTTCCGGCGCAACAATTGTATTAACGGCAACCGCTTTCTTTTTTATTTGTTTTTTTTGTTCGCCGCAACGGCGGAAATTACTCAAAAGAATGAAAAACCAGAGGAATATGATCAATAACTGATAAAAGATGACCCCGGTGTCGAATGAGCTTGCGCCGATATGTGGTGAATGATTATATTTATTTATTAAAATATGACAAATACAAAAAAAATATCAATAGTCTTTGACAACACGACTCTTGATCCCGGCTTAAAAACTGAATGGGGATTTGCTTGTGTTATTGAATTAGATAATGAAAAAAGTCTCTTCGACACCGGAAACGATGGAAAAATTCTTCTTTCAAATATGGCTCGTCTTGGTTATGCTCCGAAAGATTTTTCCCGGTTAATTATTTCGCATATGCATTGGGATCATGTCGGAGGTGTGATTGATTTTCTCCATCACAATTCCGATGTCATTGTTTACATGCCCGCATCATCCTTAACGGATGATATCAATATGATAAAATCAATCTCCAAATCGGTCGTCCTGGTTAGTGAACCTGTGGAGATAACGGATGGATTATTCAGTCTGGGTGATTTACCAGGATACCTGAATGAACAATCTGTTGTTTTGAAAACTGACGAGGGACTGGTTGTCCTTACAGGGTGTGCGCACCCTGGTGTTTTGAACATTGTGAAAAGAGCCCGGGTTTCGTTTCCGGATGTACCGGTAAAACTTTTAATAGGAGGATTTCATTTATTACATGACAGTACGGAATCAGTTATTGAGCTTATTGAGAAACTGAAAAGGCTAAATGTTCAACAGGTGGCGCCCACCCATTGCACCGGCGAAAAGCAGATGGAACTCTGCCGGCAACTTTATGCAGGTCATTATATTAAAGCCGGCGCCGGTTTAAAATTACAATTCAAATAAATCAATTTATATTTTTTTCTTTCACCGGGGACCGGTAAAAGCTGTCAGGTGCTGACTTTTATGTTTATTTTATTTTGGAGATTTTGAAAGCAATATTTTGTCTGCTAAATAGATGAGCACAGTGATCAACAATCCAGGATAGATGGGCTCAAGTTGAAATAAATAATTCCCCTGACCGGGAAACACGGTTTTTGTCAGCGACCACAGAAATGAGACCGCCGCACCCATAACAATTGTCAAACCGGCATTACGCGGCCGCATCCGCCATTTTTTGGAAAAACTACTGATGACCGGTATTAATAACGCGGGGGTGCTGATGGACCCAAGTTCTTTCCAAATTGTTACGACCGATTGCCCAAAGATGGCAATGATTATTCCTGCCACGGCAGAAATAATCAAACCGATTCTGGTGTAAAATTGTATTCTGGTTTCATCTTTATTGTCAATCAACCGCCATAGATAATCCCTGCCGATGGTCATGGCCGCTAACAATGAATAACTGTCCACAGTTGACATGATCGTCGCAATTAGTCCTGTAAAAAACAAGCCGAGCAAAACAGGAGGGAGTACGGCATTTGCCAGGTCAAGATATGAAGATACCGGATTGGCAAGGTTTGGCAGGCTCGCGCGCGCGTACAATCCTGTAAATGTGGTTAAAAAATCAAAACATATCCAAAAAATAACGGATACCAGAATACCTTTTTTAACGACGGATTCATCTTTTGCGGCAAAACATCTTTGATAAAACGCGGGTTCGGTCAGCGTTGAAAGGGCAATAAAGAACCACATAATGATATAACCCGCGCCCTGTCCCCCGTGCCAGATAAAATGCCGGGCGGGTAGCGTCTCTTTGAGATACTGTAATCCGCCAAATTTTATCACACAAAAGATGAGAATCATCAAAAAACCGGAAAACATCAATACAAATTGTAAAATGTCCGTTTTGACAACCGAACGGAATCCTCCTGCATAAACATAGATCATACTGAACAGGGCGCCGATAATGATGGACAACCATAACGGCCAGTTAAAAAAGAACTGTAACAATACACCCAGCATCAGGATGTATGCTGCCGGAGTGGTGTAAATAAAGACAAAAAACGCGCCGAGCAGGGAGGGAGTACGTCCGTAGACGCGGTCAAGCTGTTGCGGAATAGTATAAAGCGACTGGCGTTGGGCCTTTTTGGCAATGAATAACGCAAAAATAATCGCGGAAACATAATAAGGCACACCAAAAACCAGCCAGTTGGAAATACCGTATCGGTATGAAAATTCACCGACACCCAGGATCCCGCCATACCACGTTGTCACCAATGTGGCGACAAATGCGGGTAAAGTAAGACGTCTGCCGCCAAGTAAAAAATCAGAGGCACTTTGATCTTCTTTTTTTCCGTAATGTTTGATACCGAGATAAAAGACAAATACTATGTAAATAATTACAATTGTTGTATCTATAAAAGGGAGCAAATTATACTCCTTGAATGGTTTGTACTTTTTTCAAAAATCTGTAATTAGCAGGACATAGAATAAGTGATTTAGATAAAAGTGATATTCGTTCCCAAATAAATACTTCATGAAATATATATGATTTGTTATTCGACAAAAAAATGAACTCCTTGATAGAATCGTAACCCGTTTACGTCCGTTAAACCGGACAACAGCAAACAAAAAATAAAATTAATAAAATTTATAGCCAAGCTCAACCTTAAAATTATATCATTTAGGTTTTGTGGATTCGGTAAAAGCCTCTTGACCAGTAAATTAATCTGTTTTCGGCTGGATTCACTGGTATTAAAACCATATGTAAAATATCCTGATAAGATAAAATTATAAATAATTGTGTTTTTTATATTTATATTGATCTGTGTTTATTCAGGCTCCGGAATATTAAAAACTGGCGTCGACAAATAAATATATTGACATAGTGTAAAATTTTACTTAAAATTAGCACAAACAATTGTGCAACTTTACTATACGAAAATGAAAAATAATATTACTTTAAAAACAATTGCCCATCAGCTTGGAATTTCGGAATCTACCGTTTCCCGGGTATTGAACGGTAAAGCCTCGAAATACAGAATTAGTAAAAAAACAGAGGAAATCATCCTTAAAACGGCCAAAGAACTCAATTTCACTCCAAATCCTTTGGCCCGTAGTTTGAGGCTGAATAAAACAAATACAATCGGGCTGGTTATCCCTGATATTTCCAACCCATTTTTCTCCAGTATTGCCAGAAATGTAGAACAGGAAGCGCGTAAACTGGGCTATTCTATTATTTTATGTGATACCGAAGAAGACACTGATTTGGAAAAAGAGTCTCTTGAGCTGTTGGAACTTCGTAAAGTTGACGGCCTGATCATTTCTCCGGTTGGTCAAACTTTTAATTATATTAAAAGAATATACAATAACGGAATGCCTATAGTTATCATCGATCGATATTTCCCGGATCTTGATATTCCGTATGTTACCTCCGATAATTATAAAGGTGCTTTTGAGGCGATCAGTTATTTAATAGATAATGGTCATCGAAGTATAGCCTGTATTCAGGGATTGACCCATACTTCACCTAATAATGAACGGGTCCGGGGTTATCGCGAAGCTCTTTTAAATTATCATTTGCCTGTTGATGAAGCCCTGATTGTCGGTGATAGTTTTGGTGAGCAAAACGGTTATCTGGAAACGAAATTATTGTTAAAAAATGAAAAGAATATCACCGCTATTTTTTCCGTCAGTAACTTGATATCGTTGGGCGCTTTACGGGCAATTTATGAAGAAGGTCTAAGAGTACCGGAAGATATTTCCATTATTTCATTTGATGACCAGCCCTATTCGGATTATCTGGCAACACCCATGACCACAGTAACTCAAAAAAACAAGGAAATGGGTCAAATAAGCATCAAATTGTTAATAAATCAAATAGAATCCAAAATTCGTTTTTCAAGTAAATGTGTAATCTTGCCAACAAAACTTATTAAAAGGAAATCGGTTAAATTAAAAAACGAAACCGGGAATACCGAAGACATATCGACTTTTAATAGTTACGGGTCGGACCACAACTAATAAATTGATTTACTATCATCCTTGTTTCGGATTGCTGGATTATATAATGTCTGCCCAAATTCGTTGGCAAGCAACCGGTTTGGCCCGGAAACGGCGCCCTTGGTTTTATCACGTATTCAAGTTTCGGATATAAAAGCAAATATAATTTATCGGTAAAAAAATTTGATCAACTAATTCAATTTTTTTAGCCGATAAAAATCATCTTCTTGTCGGGGAAATAATGTCGGAATGTAATAAAATACAGGTCTATGACCAGGATGGGAAATATATCAGGGGTTGTTCCGATTTTAAGGAACTGCCGGTATATCAAACGAAATTGTTAAAAATTAGTCTCAAATCACCAGGTGTGGATGATCAGTACGATATTCCCCGGCTTCCCGACAATTATCCATCGCTGTTTTGTGAGAATATAAGGAATTTCAATTGGATACTGAATCCCTGGTCAATGATAAATACCCATATATCGGCTGAGTGTGGGATCATTTTTTTACCGGGAAATTCAGCCCGATCAGCAACCGGGAGTATCCCCTGACCTGGGAGCTTGCTGCAAGTTAGAAGGATTATGAAGGCATAAGGATTATCGATAAACAATTAGATAAAAGTATTGGTAAATTTTAATTTAAACTCATAATAAGGTTGTAATTCAAACCGGAGGTATTATGAAAATTTTATTCAGGTCTCTTTTGCTTTTATTTAATGTAACGTTTATTATTTCCTCAGTCCATGCAAAAACCGTAACAATGTCCAAAGAAGTTTTACAGGATAAGATCAAAGGCGGCTGGGCCGGCCAGGTTATCGGCTGCTCATTTGGCGGTCCCACTGAATTTCGCTACCAGAGTACTTTTATTCAGGATTACCAGCCGCTGGAATGGAATGAAAAAATAATAAAGTGGTGGTACGACAATGTTCCCGGTCTTTATGATGATGTCTATATGGACCTGACGTTTGTCCAGGTTTTTGCAGAAAAGGGAATAGACGCGCCCGCGTCTGAATTTGCTTATGCATTCGCCAAAGCGGAATATAAATTGTGGCATGCCAATATAGCCGCACGATACAATATTTTGAACGGTATTATGCCGCCCCAATCCGGTCATTGGCTGCATAACCCCCATTCGGACGATATTGATTTTCAGATCGAAGCCGATTTTTCCGGATTAATGAGCCCGGGTATGGTTAATACGTCGGCCGAAATAAGCGACAGGATCGGTCATATTATGAATTACGGCGACGGCTGGTATGGCGGTGTTTATGTCGGCGCTATGTACGCCCTTGCCTTTGTCTCCGATGATGTGAATTATATTGTCAGTGAAGCATTAAAAGTCATACCGAAAGAAAGCAGGTTTTATCAGTGTATGACTGATGTGATTAACTGGCATAAGGAATATCCGGAAGATTGGAAAATCGCCTGGTTTAAGACTCAGCAAAAATGGGGTGAAGATATTGGTTGTCCATACGGTGTGTTTACAACTTTTAATATTGACGCAAAAATAAACGCCGCCTGGATTTTACTGGGTCTGTTGTACGGTGAGAGTGATTATGCCAAAACTCTGTCGATCAGTACACGCGCCGGGGATGATTCCGATTGTAATCCCGCAAGCGCGGGCGGAATATTAGGGACCATGCTGGGTTACAGCCGTATTCCCGATTTCTGGAAACAGGGTCTGGATAAAGTTGAAGATATTGATTTCAAATATACGACCATGTCATTGAATGATACGTATGATATGTCTTACCGACAGGCATTACAGGTTATTGAAAGAAATGGCGGCCGGGTTGACGATAAAGAGGTCACTATTTCTGTACAGCAGCCCAGAGCGGTAAAACTGGAAGTCGGTTTTGAAGGACATTATCCCGTAAAGCGGACCGGTCTTGATACAAAGTTTAGTACTGAAACCTCCTTTGAGTTTGAAGGTATCGGATTTGTCACTACCGGCTCTATTCAAAAATTAGGTGATGAAGATGAAACATATAATGTTGAAATGTTTATCGATGGTCAACTTGTAGAGACGTCAAAATTGCCGACTAATTATACAATTAGAAAGGATCCGCTTTTTTGGCGGTATCAATTGCCGATCGGTAAGCATGCCGTGCGGTTAAAAGTTTTAAATCCGTCGCACAAGGCGGTTATTCAATTAGACGATATTGTAATATATTCAAATAAACCGGCCAATCCAAAATTTTAGTTATGAATTTTCCCTGGAATTGAAGGATGAATTGCAGGGGTTTGGGCTGGAAAAATGATCGGTATCTCTTTCGACGATCCCAAAGAATGTCGTAATAATAGCATCTTAATATAAGATGAAATAAACCCGGATCCCGCTGAGCTAAAACGTTCCATTGGTAAAAAAAATCTGTATGTGCTCATTATTGAACAATTTTTAATCAAATAAATGAGGAGAGAAAAAGTGAGAAAATGTTTTGTCGTATTAATCAGTCTTCTTTTTTTCTGGCAATGTGTTTTCGCGGCTGAAAAACAAAAAATTTTATTCGACTGTGACCTTGGAGATGACATAGATGACGCTTTTGCACTGGCGCTGGTCATCTCCAGTCCCGAGTTTGATGTGCTGGGCGTAGTTTTGGATTACGGTAATACGCCAAAACGGGCACAAATCGCCTGCAGAATGTTGTACGAAACGGGCCGGGACGATATTCCCGTTGTTGTCGGACGTGAAACCAACACACAGTATTCGGCGCAGTTCAACTGGGGTGAAGGTTTTGACAAGTACAAACCTATCGGTACCTCCGCGGCGGATTTTATCATTGAAAATTTGAAAAAGTATCCTGATGAGGTGATCCTGATCACTGTCGGGCCTGTGTCGAATATGGCCGATATCTTAAAAAAAGACCCGGATGCCCTCAAATTGGCCAAACACGTTTATTCCATGTATGGATCATTTTATATGGGATACAATACCGGTCCAATCCCAGACGCGGAATGGAATGTACGTGCTGATGAGGAGGCAGCCAAAGTTTTTTCAGCCTGCGGCGCGAAATTAACTTATGCCGGTCTCGATGTAACCACTTTTGTTAAATGGGATGCGGAAAAACGGCTTAAACTGTTGATGCGTCAGTCGCCTTTAACCGACGCCATTTGCGGTTTATATACTTTGTGGGGACGGGAAACACCCACTTTGTACGATTGCGTCGCTGTTGGTATGGTTTTATGGCCTGATGTGTTTACAACACGCAAGGCATTTGTCAAAGTAATTGACGGCGGGTATACCGTCATTGATGAAAGCAAAGCGCCAAACTGTGAAATCGGTATGACGATCAACACGGGTGAATTTTTAAATCGATTATTACAGCGTTATTTGACACAGAATCTGATAAGAAACTAATATTATTAAAATTAAATCACATAAAATAACAAAAAAGGAGTAGAAGATGGTTATTGTACAATCTTATGCTTTAGCTGTTTTTATGTGTTTTATCACGATGTTATGCTGGGGAAGCTGGGGTAATACCCAAAAACTGGCCAGTAAAGAATGGCGCTTTCAGCTTTTTTATTGGGATTATTCGATCGGTGTGGTTTTGTTGATGTTGCTTGCCGGACTGACTATGGGAAGCATCGGCGTGGGCGGCCGTAGCTTTCTTGCCGATCTGGGACAGGCCAGTTCTGCCGCCCTTGTATCGGCATTTATCGGCGGTGTGGTATTTAATTTAGCCAATATACTGCTTGTCTCGGCAATCGATATAGCCGGAATGGCTGTAGCTTTTCCGGTTGGTATCGGGCTGGCGCTGGTAATTGGTGTTGTTGATAATTACATCCGGGCGCCCAAAGGTAATCCTGTAATATTGTTTCTGGGGGTTGCATTGGTTGTTCTGGCCATAATTCTGGATGCGGTAGCGTACAGCAAACTACCGTCGGAAGGAAAAAAGGACGTAACAAAAGGTTTGCTGATTTCGGTACTGTGCGGAATCGCTATGGGATTTTTCTATGGTTTTATCGTCAAATCCATGGCAACAAGTTTTACAACTCCGGAAACCGGGAAAATGACAGCCTATACGGCCAGTTTTATTTTTGCGATCGGTTTATTTGTTTCCAGCTTTTTATGGAATACGATTGTTATGTATAAACCAATCAGCGGCGACTCTGTGACGTATAAAGACTATTTTGTCCAGGGAACGATGAAACTGCACTGGATTGGTATACTGGGCGGAGCTATCTGGGCCGTTGGCAATTTATTCAGTTTAATCGCTTCCGAAAAAGCGGGTCCTGCGATTTCATACGGTCTCGGACAGGGTGCAACAATGGTTGCCGCAATCTGGGGTGTTTTTATCTGGAAAGAATTTAAAAACGCTCCAAAAGGAACCAACCTGTTACTTACCTTAATGTTCCTGTTTTTTATTTTCGGTTTAGGAATAATTATCTATGCACGATTGGCTTAATAACAGATTTGACTTTAATTATCAAGAAAGGGAATGAAAAAATGAATATTGTCGTCATTGGAAGCTCAAATACAGATATGATTATCAAAGTCCCGCGTATTCCCAAACCGGGGGAGACGATTCTTGGCGGTACGTTTTCAACCGCGGCAGGAGGAAAGGGAGCGAATCAGGCAGTTGCTGCGGCGCGCGCCGGCGGAAATGTTACTTTTGTTGCCAGAGTGGGTGATGATATGTTCGGTAATGAAGCGATCAAAGGCTTTAAAGATGATGGGATAAATGTTGATTATGTAATTAAAGACAAAACAGCCCCTTCCGGCGTGGCGGAAATTTTTGTTGCCGATGATGGTGAAAACAGCATTGCTGTCGCATCAGGCGCGAATGCGAATTTGTCGCCTGCGGATGTCGGTAAAGCTGAAAGCGTCATCGCAAATGCGGATATAGTCATAATGCAGCTTGAAACACCGGTTGAAACCATTGAGGCGGCTGCCGGTCTTGCGCATGAGAATGGGGTAAAAGTAATACTTAATCCGGCGCCTGCTCAACCGTTACCCGACAATCTGTTAAAGCTGATCAACGTTCTGACGCCTAACGAATCGGAAGCCGAACTGCTGACCGGTATCCAGGTTACCGATACAGCATCGGCAAAAATAGCGGCGGAAAAATTACATCAAAAAGGGATTCCCATGGTGATCATTACCATGGGGGCAAGCGGCGTATATGCTTCTGCACCTGAATTTACCGGTCCGATTCCGGGTTTTAAAGTCAAGGCTGTGGATACCACGGCCGCCGGTGATGTTTTTAATGGCGCATTGGCGGTCGCTATGGCCGGTAATCAGCCGTTAACCGGGGCAATTCGATTCGCAAATGCGGCCGCGGCAATATCTGTAACCCAACTGGGCGCTCAACCTTCAGCTCCGGGACGGGAAACGATTGACAATTTTTTAAAGCAAAACAAATGATTTATCTGTCACACCGGTGTTCGGTAAAGCCCGGACACCGGTGTGAAAAATTAATAGTAAATATTAAAAAAATATTTTAACTTTATTATATTCTTTATTCGGTTATTGCTAACACTGTAGAAAGGTATGGAATTTCGATTCTTGATAATCTTTTTTCCCGTTAAATAATTACAATGGATTTTGAACAGGATTTTTTAATATACATAGATAATCATATCATCGTTGTCCGCAAACCATCCGGCATGCTTATTCAGGGCGATAAAACCGGTGATATTACATTATTTGATCTTACAAAAACCTATATCAAGAATAAATATAACAAACCCGGCAACGTCTATCTGGGTCTTGTTCACAGGCTTGATAGACCGGTATCCGGCATCATTGTTTTTGCACGCACCTCCAAAGCCGCGGCGCGTCTGAACGAGCAGTTCCGCAACCGAAATATAAAAAAAATTTACTGGGCATTGGTGCAGGGAACTCCGCCAAAACAGGGTGATTTTATTGATTTTATTCATCGAAAAGAGCAATCCAGCACGATAAGCAACAATACAAACGGGCAAAGAGCTGAATTGACATACAGGCTGATAAAAAAGCGAAATAATATCTCCCTGGTTGAAATCGATTTGGGCACGGGGCGTCATCACCAGATCAGGGTCCAGTTTGCGGACAGGGGCTATCCCATACTGGGCGATTTCCGATACGGTTCCCGGATTAAATACGGAAACCGGTCCCTGGCGTTGCACGCCTGTAAATTAAGTTTTACTCATCCCGTGCGGCAAACTATAATGAGCTTTTATACATTGCCGGATGAAAACTGGCCGAAACATTTACTACCAGAAAAGAAGGAATCGATATGAGTATTTTAGTGACCGGAGGCGCGGGTTATATCGGCAGTCATACCTGTCTGGAATTACTGAATGCCGGACATGATGTGGTTGTCATCGATAACCTGGACAACAGCAAAGAGGAATCCCTGAACAGAGTTCAGCAATTGACGCATAAAAAATTGAAATTCTATCACAATGACTTGCTGGATGTAACTGCGGTAAGACGAATATTTAAAGAAAACCGGATAAACAGTGTTATCCATTTTGCCGGGTTAAAGGCTGTCGGCGAATCGAATCAAATTCCGCTGCGATATTATCACAATAATATTACCGCAACATTGATTTTATGTGCTGTTATGTCTGAATTTAATGTTTTTAACCTGGTGTTCAGTTCATCGGCCACTGTTTACGGTGATCCTGCAAGAGTACCCGTAACAGAAGACTTTCCGTTTGGTCCGACTAATCCTTACGGCCGCACAAAGTATATGATCGAACTTATTTTACGGGATTTATATGCTTCCAATCCTCTGTGGAATATTGTTTTGTTACGATATTTTAATCCTGTCGGCGCCCATACCAGCGGCAGGATAGGAGAGGACCCCAACGGTATTCCCAATAATTTGTTTCCATATATAACCCAGGTCGCGGTCGGTAAACTCGAAAGTTTGTCCGTATTCGGCAATAATTATCCTACCCATGACGGTACAGGTGTACGGGATTACATTCATGTCGTGGACCTGGCAATCGGACATTTAAAGGCCCTGCAAAAATTAAAAGAGAACCCGGGTGTTGTCGCCTATAACCTGGGCACCGGCCGGGGGTACAGCGTGCTTGATGTGATACATACGTTTGAAAAAGCGTCCGGGATTCAAATCCCCTATAAAATTGTGGACCGCAGGCCGGGAGATGCGGCATCCTGTTATGCGGACCCGGGTAAAGCGAAACAGGAATTGGGCTGGTCCGCCGCCAAAGGTTTACATGATATGTGCGCCGATTCCTGGAGATGGCAGTCTGATAATCCCGACGGGTATGAAGATTAGATTTTAGCGAGGATGGATTTATGAAGTGGTTTAAAAATGTTTTGCTGGATATTGTGATAACGGTTATCATTATTTCCACATTATTTATTAAAACTCTCATTTTGAAAATATTTTTATTTATTTATACACCTCTTATGCTTATCGGCAGAGTTTTGGCCTTAACCGGTATGAACATACAAAAAAAGGCCGGCAATAAAGCGCCGGACTGGTTTTTACATGTATTGTACTTTATTAATGTGGCGGTACTTGCCGTTAACCGCTGGTGGGTGCTTGCCGCGTTGTGGCTGATAATCTGGATTCTGGCTTTTATTTATACAAAACGTCCGCGGAAAAGCAATACCAGACGCATGAAAAGAATATAAAATATTATGAATCTTGAATAATCATATACCGTGTTTCTATGCAACACAAAATGCCGAAAATTTTAATGGTGGGTCCATTGTCGCCGCCGACAGGGGGGATGGAAAATTTTTTACGCGAATTATTAAACTCTAAAATACACCGGTATTGTAAGATTTTGTTTTTGGATAATTCGAAACCGGTTATCATAAAATCCAAATATAATTATAAAACCGGTTATGCCGCATCGTTTCAGCGCCGTTTCCTGACAATTTTTGTCAGTTATTTGTATTCCATTTACTATTTTATGAAATACCAGTTTGTTCTGTTATTCCGGCATGTTGATATAGTTCATATTCATACCGCCTCGTATACTTCGTTTTGGGAAAAAACGGTTTATATCCTGTCCGCCAGATTATTTCGAAGACCGGTGGTTTTACATATGCACGGGGCCATGTTCGATACATTTTATCAGGAGAGCGGTCCAACCCTGCAAAAGATCATACGATGGATTCTATCCGAATGCAGTATTATTATCGCCCTGTCGGAATCGTGGTCTCGTTTCTTTGAAAAGCTGGTGGATAAAAATAAAATTAGAGTTGTCGCCAACGGCATAAACCTGTTGCCTTATCAGGACAAACAATTTAATAAAACCGAAATTCCTTCAGTGCTGTTTTTGGGTGAGTTGTCCCAAAGAAAGGGAATAGAAGATTTAATACTTGCCGCAAAACATATACGGGATAAAGAATTTCAGGTCAATTTTATTTTAGCCGGGCCGTGTGACCTGGAACGCCTGAAAAGCTTGTTACGTCAATATGATCTGGAAAACAGCGTTGGCATAACCGGTCCGGTGTACGGACAGGAAAAGATCGATTTGTTGAAAAAATCCTGGTGTTTTGTATTACCCTCTTATGCGGAGGGGATGCCGATTTCAATCCTGGAGGCTTTTGCGGCCGGGTTGCCGGTTATAGCGACCAATGTCGGCGGTATTCCGGATTTAATCAGCGACCAAACAAACGGTTTTTTAATACCGCCCGGTGATGTGAGAGCATTGACAAAATATATTATTAATTTACTCAATAATTATACTTTACGGCAAACAATATCCGAAAATAATATTTTCAAAGCGTCACAGCACTATGATATCGAAATATGTGCCAACAAATTGAGAAATATATACATAAAATTGTAATGTCCCGGGCATGAATAAATCCCTGTAGTTCATTGTTTATAAGATTTTTAACTTGCTTTTTACTTAAAATATATCTATTATATACTTTATTTTTTATATTTTTCAATATAAGGACCATTTGTGTTCTTTTTTTTTGCAGTTAGCAGCAAAGGAATTTTTTAATTATGGCAAAAAAACAAGACTGGATAATAGGGGGTTTTATATTTGGTTTCTTGGCCATTTTTACATTTTTCTTGATACTGATTATAATGGGATTGGGCAGTTCCGGGGAAATGACTATTTCGCCCGGTGGCTCCAGGGTGGCCATTATAGAATTGAACGGCATTATTACATCTTCAGATAAAATTGTACAACAGTTTAAGAAATATCAAAAAGACGCCAGTGTCAAATCCATCGTATTCAGGATTAATAGTCCCGGCGGCGGTATAGCGGCGTCACAGGAAATTTACGAACATGTTAAACGTGTCCGCGACGGCGGCAAACCGGTCGTCGCGTCAATGGGCAGTGTCGCCGCATCAGGTGGATATTACGTTGCTCTGGGCAGCCAGATGATCATGGCGAATCCCGGAACAACCACCGGCAGTATCGGCGTCATAGCCGAAATTCCGAATTTCAGCAGGCTGCTCGATAAAATAGGCGTCAGTTTCACAATCATAAAAAGCGGCAGGTTTAAGGACACCGGTTCTCCGTACAGGAATATGAGGTCCGACGAATATGAGTATCTGCAGGGCTGGATAGATAACGGGTATAAACAATTTGTTCAGGTGGTTTCAAAAGAACGAAATCTCCCGGAAGAAAAGGTCCGTGAAGTAGCGGACGGCAGGGTATATACCGGCGAACAGGCGTTAGGGCTGTCCCTGATCGATACCCTGGGTACCTATGATGATGCCATCCATTTGGCCGCTAAATTGGGAGGGATCACCGGCGAACCGCGAATTTTACGTGATCGTTTAAGAAAAGTCACTTTGTTCGATATAATTACTGAAGATACCGAAACGCTGATCAGTAAACATTTCAGTCTGTGGCCGCAAGCAAAATATATAATGAAATTTTGACCACTGTTCCGGTTTACCTGTCATGACCGGAATGTGCATTAGGTTATTTTATGAAAAAAGCCGATATTGTTAACATCATTGCGGAAGGAACCGGTTTAACCAAGGTGGAAACTCAGGCTGTTGTAGATGGATTATTGGCAACGATCAAATTTGCATTAAAAAACGGCGAGCGCGTGGAATTAAGGGGTTTTGGTAATTTTATACCCGTTCTACGAAAAGCCAGAAAAGCCCGTAATCCTTTTACCAACGAGCCCGTAGATGTACCGGAACATTTCACAGCCACTTTTCGGCCTTCTAAAGATTTAAAAGAATTTTTAAATAAAAATAAAAAAGGATAATATCTGGATTGGAGGTGATCAACTTGCCAAGCGGTAAAAAAAGAAAACGGCATAAGATAGCTACTCATAAACGCAAAAAAAGATTACGAAAAGATAGACATAAAAAGAAAAAGTAATTTTTTGAGTTTTGGGCTGAGATTTAGTTCTTGGCCCTTTTAAGTTTATACCTTGTTTTTTTCATTTATTCTTATATACTTGTATTGTGACCGGTTATCACTATCTGTTCTTTTTAAAATTTTTATTGGGGAAAACAATGTTTTGAAAATTATAACCGGTCATCTTTGTGAATAAAACCATATTAAAATCGGTTATACTTTTTTAAATAAATATCTTTCAAGATTGGCATTTGTGTTACTGTTTCCCGTGACAAATTTTTATGGATTTATTTGATCAATTAGAACGTGATAATATTTATTCCGTTTCCGAAATTAATTTGGAAATCAAGGAACTTTTGGAAACCAGTATTCCTTCTGTATGGGTGCAGGGGGAAATCTCAAATTTTACGCATCATTCATCAGGCCACATGTATTTTTCCCTCAAGGATGTCAATTCGCAAATCAGTTGTGTGATGTGGAAAAGCCGGAATATGGCGATGTATTTTACCCCTACCGACGGTATGAAGGTCAATGTTTACGGTGCGATCCGTGTTTATGAAAAACGCGGTACCTATCAGATTGACATTTATAAAATGATGCCCTCGGGTATCGGAGAGTTACAGATCGCCTTTGAACAGTTAAAGGCCCGTTTAAACTCGGAGGGTCTTTTTGATCATCAATATAAAAAAACTCTTCCTCAATTTCCTGAAACCGTCGGTATTGTAACATCACCGACCGGTGCTGCCATTCGGGATATCAAGAATGTGATTAACCGGCGTTTTCCGGCGGTAAAATTGATATTAAGGCCGGCAAAAGTTCAGGGAGAAGGAGCGGCCCAGGATATTGCCAGTGCAATTGACGAATTTAATGAATATAAAAAAGTTGATGTGCTGATTGTCGGGCGGGGCGGAGGCTCGCTTGAAGATTTGTGGGCATTTAATGAAGAAATTGTCGCCAGGGCGGTTTTTCGCTCCGAAATTCCGGTTGTCTCGGCTGTCGGACATGAAATTGATTTTACCATATGCGATTTTGTTGCCGATTTGCGGGCGCCGACGCCATCGGCAGCGGCTGAACTGGTGGTGCCCGATATGAGTGATATAAAAAATGTTCTGCAATCGTTGTATTATACATGTAAAAAAAATACAATGGACGGTATGGCGGCATATAGAGAGCAGTTAAATAACATACGAACCGGTTATGGATTCAGACGCCCCCTGGATTATGTTTATCAATACCGCCAGCGGCTTGATGAATTGGTGCATTTGAGCTCCATTGCCGTTTTGCACAAGGTTTCATTTGAAAAACAACATTTGAATCAAATCCATCACAGGCTTACGGATCTCAGTCCCGAATCAGTATTGAACAGGGGCTATAGTATTTGCCGCCGGTTAACCGATAAAAAACTTATCAAAAGTTCTGAGGAACTGGAATTAAATAATGATGTTGTTTTACAATTTTATAAAGGCGGCGCTGAAAGCAGGATCACTAAAATATTTAAAAATTAATCTTTGTCTTATTGCACATTAAAACCGGAAAATTATTCATGGCAGAAATATCTTTTGAAGAAGCAATGAACCGGCTTGAAGAAATTGCCAATATACTGGAACAGGGCTCACAAACCCTGGAAGAAACGATTGAATTGTTTGAAGAAGGCAATAAATTATTTCTTTTTTGTGAAGAAAAACTTGAAAAAGCCGAAAATAAGTTGCACATTTTAACAAAGGAAAATAATCATTTTAAACTTGAAACTGAAATTGAAGAATAAATCGGTTTAAAGATGGAACCATTATTACCCAAAGTCAATTCGCCTCACGATATTAAAAATTTTGATATTCCCCAATTATCACAATTAAGCCGGGAAATACGCGAATATATTATAAAAACCGTATCGAAAACGGGCGGTCATTTGGCCCCTTCTCTTGGAGTTGTGGAACTTACCCTGGTTTTACATCATCTTTTTGATACCCCGCGCGACAAAATAATCTGGGATGTCGGGCACCAGGCTTATGCCCACAAAATCATTACCGGCAGGCGTGATAAATTTGATACGATTCGCCAGTACAACGGAATCAGCGGTTTTCCCAAAATTTTGGAAAGTGAATATGATGCTTTTGGTGTGGGGCACGCCAGCACCGCCATTTCATCCGCCTATGGTATGGCCTGCGCCAGAGACCTTGCCGGTGACAATTATAAAGTGATTGCCGTAGTCGGGGATGGCGCTTTAACGGGCGGTCTCTCTTTTGAAGGGCTGAATAATGCCGGCGGTTCCAACAGTGATTTGATTGTCGTGGTTAATGATAACAGTATGTCGATTTCCCCCAATGTGGGCGCCATTTCTAAATACCTGACAAATATTATATCTAATCCGCTGTATAACAGAATAAAAAGTGATATCTGGGACCTGACCGGAAAACTTTCCACAGCCGGTTCCCATATACGGCGCGGCGTGAAACGAATTCAGGATGCGTTAAAATCGTTTGTTATCCCCGGATTGCTATTCGAAAGAATGGGATTTCGTTATTTCGGACCTGTTGACGGGCATAACATCGCCGGCCTGATCCGGTTGTTTCGGGAGGTGCAAAGACTGCACGGACCGATCGTTATACATGTTTTAACCAAAAAAGGCAAGGGTTACGAACCTGCGGAAAAAAATGCTTCCGTATTTCACGGCCTGGGTAAATTTGATCTTGAAACCGGGAATATAATTAAAAAATCGGAAATACCGACTTTTACCAGTATCTTCGGTAAAACGATTGTCGAACTGGCCGAAAAAAATGAAAAAATCGTCGCGATAACCGGAGCCATGGCGCTGGGTACGGGACTGAGTGAATTTTCGCAAAAATTCCCGTCCCGTTTTTTTGACGTCGGAATTGCCGAAGCCCACGCCGTTACTTTTGCCGCCGGAATGGCCGTGCAGGGATATAAACCGGTTGTTGCCATCTATTCCAGTTTTTTACAAAGAGGGTTCGACCAGATCATTCACGATGTGACCCTGCAAAATTTACCCGTCATTTTTGCCCTGGACCGGGCCGGACTTGTCGGGGATGACGGGCCGACTCATCACGGTGTCTTTGATCTGGCCTATTTGCGAACAATTCCCGGTCTGGTTATCATGGCCCCCATGGACGAAGAGGAATTACGCCATATGCTGTGGACGGCTGTTCAATATAGGGGGCCGATCGCCATACGTTATCCGAGAGGGTTCGGAGAAGGCGTTCAACTCTCGAAAACATACCAAACCCTTCCAATCGGCATCAGCAAGGTTTTACGTTCCGGCGCCGACTTGGCCATAATTGCAGCCGGAAACATGACCTATCGGGCCCTGGAGGCCGCTGATACCCTGGCAATACGGGATAAATTATCCGTTGAGGTCATTAATGCAAGATTTATAAAACCCATTGATACGGAAATGCTGACCCGGGTCGCTTCGAAATTCAAACTGGTATTAACCCTGGAAGAAGGAACCATAAAAGGGGGGCTGGGAAGCGAAGTCGCTGAATATTTTGCCGACCGCAATATTTTCTCGGTCGAATTAATTCGCTGCGGTCTGCCGGATTCATTTATCGAACAGGGAGAAAAAGAGTTATTATTGAATCAAATAGGACTGGATGCCGAGGGTATCGTACACCGGATCAGGAACAGCAAAACATATGAACATCTTGAAAAAATGAATCTCATCAAAATTAATAAACAATAATATTATATGAAAATCGGCATTGTCGGAAATATCAATAAACCGCAGGTACGCGATGTAATCAAAGAGTTTGTTGAATACCTGTGTTTGAAAAAAATTCAATTTGTTTATGCCCGGGAATTAAAAGAATTTTTACATCTCGACAGTCAGGACCAGCTTGCCACTTTAAAACAGATTGGGCAGGTGTCGGATATTGTTGTTGCCTTTGGCGGTGACGGGACAATACTATCCACGGCAAACAAAGTTGGTCATTCCGGTGTGCCAATTTTGGGTGTTAATTCCGGTGGCCTGGGATTCCTCGCCGAAGTTGTCACGGACGAGTTGAAACAAACCATCGATGATCTTCTGGAGGGAAAATATACGGTCATCGAAAGGATGCTGCTGGATGTCAGGATCAAAAAAACCGACGGTGAATATTCTTTTTCGGCGTTGAATGATATGGTAATTGATAAGGGTATCGGTCCGCGGTTGATTTTAATTGATGTGTTTGTCAATAACACCTTTTTAAATACATATCGTAGTGATGGCCTGATCGTCGCTACACCCACCGGTTCTACGGCTTATTCTTTATCGGCGGGAGGGCCGTTATTGATGCCGACCATGAACGCCTTTATTGTGACGCCTATTTGTCCGCATTCGCTTACCGTCCGGCCGATAGTCCTGTCTGAAAACAGCCTTTTAGAGGTATCATTAAAGCTGGGTCAGGGCGCGGCGCAGATTAATCTTGACGGTCAAAGTATTATGACGATTAACCCGAATGAAAAAATAGAGATCAAAAAAGCGGATTTTACGCTGAAATGGGTGTCGATCGGCGAGCGTGATTTTTTCGAAATACTCAGGACCAAATTGCACTGGGGGATCGCAAATTCAAGATTGAACAAAAAATGTTAACCTAACCAGATATTTTCCAGTGAGTGGTAAAGAAGCTAAAACTCCTTTAATGGAGCAATATTTAAAGATTAAAAATAATCACCCGGACGATTTATTGTTGTTCCGGATGGGTGATTTTTATGAAATGTTCTTTGAAGACGCCAAAACAGGCGCCGAGGTGCTGGGAATAACGCTGACTTCCAGGGCGCACGGCAAAGCCGCGGATGTCCCGCTTGCCGGTTTCCCTCATCACGCGCTGGATAATTATTTGACCAAATTGATCAAGGCCGGTCTTCGGGTGGCCATTTGTGAACAGGTAGAAGATCCCAAACTGGCTAAAACCATTGTTAAAAGAAAAGTCATTGAAATCGTATCTCCCGGAACCGCCATTACCGATGATTTACTGGAAACCAAAAGAAACAATTACCTGGCAAGCGTGTTTTTTGATAAAGAAATATGCGGTTTTGCCGTTGTTGATGTATCCACCGGCGAATTTCAACTGACAGAAGTCCCGGTTTCCCTCATCAATGAGAAAATTCTCACTTTTAATCCCGCTGAGATACTTGTCAGCGAGTCCCAAATTACCCTGCTCAAAGATGTTCTGGATAGTTCATCCAATGTCACCATTACTCACCGGGATGACTGGACATTCAACTACGATTACTCATATCAGGCCATTACGGACCATTTTTCCACTTTGACGCTGAAAGGCTTTGGTGTTGATAATTTCGACGCCGGAATTTCCGCCGCCGGCGCCGTTTTAGCCTATTTAAAAGAAAACCAGTCCGAAAAACTGGTGCATATTAACCGTCTGTTTCGAAGCTCGGATACGGAAAATTTAATTATCGACAGCACAACCCGCCGTAATCTGGAATTGATTTCTTCAATGACATTGACCGGGAAACGGGGCACGTTGTTATCCATTCTGGATAAAACCCGAACACCGATGGGCGGTAGAATGCTTGTCAACTGGCTTTTATTTCCGTTGAAAAAGTTACAGGAAATCAACCGGCGTCTTGACGCCGTTGAGGTTATGGTCAATAAAACAGATGTGCGATCTAAAATACGCGATAAATTGTCCAGTTCCGGCGACCTGGAACGACTTTTAGCAAAGTTTGCAACGGGACGCGCAAATGCCCGCGACGCACTGGCAATACTCATTTCACTTAAAGTAGTACATGAAGTAAAGCAATTGTTTATCTCCGAAAAGACCGCATATTTGCAGCAGATTTTCGAATATCTGAATGAACTAAACGATGTAGCGGACAGGATCCAAAAAGCCATAATCGATAATCCGCCGCTTTCGATTACCGACGGCGGTATTATCCGCCGCGGCTATGACGAAGAATTAGATAAATTACGCGACATCGCTTATTCCGGCAAGGACTGGATTGCCAGATTGCAGGCGCAGGAAAGGGAAAACACCGGTATTTCGTCGTTAAAAGTAAATTTTAATAAAGTATTTGGATATTATATTGAAGTCACCAAGGCCAACCTGTCCAAAGTTCCCTCGTATTATATTCGTAAACAGACGCTTGTAAACGCCGAGAGATTTATTACCCAGGAATTGAAGGAATATGAAGAAAAAATACTTGGTGCCGAAGAAAAAATGGCTTCAATTGAATATCGGCTGTTTAATGAATTACGCCTGTTTATACTGGATTATACCGTGCCGCTGCAGAATAACGCCCGCAGTCTGGCGCAACTGGATTGTATAACAAACCTGGCCCAGGTCGCAGTTGATAATGAATATGGCAAACCGCAGATGAACGAAACCGACAGGATCATCATTACGGATGGACGGCATCCCGTTGTTGAAAAATTACTGCCGCCGGGCGAACAATTTGTCTGTAATGATATAAAAATAGACAATAAAACAGAACAAATTTTAATTATTACCGGCCCGAACATGGCCGGGAAATCGACCTATTTGCGGCAAATCGGTCTTATCGTTATTATGGCGCAAATGGGGGGGTTTGTTCCGGCGTCAAAAGCGCAAATCGGTCTCGTGGATCGGGTTTTTACCCGGGTCGGCGCTTCGGACAATCTTGCCGCCGGGGAAAGCACTTTTTTAACGGAAATGAATGAAACCGCAAATATTTTAAATAATGCGACCCCCGACAGCCTTGTATTGCTCGATGAGATCGGCAGGGGGACAAGCACATTTGACGGATTGTCCCTGGCCTGGTCGGTGGTTGAATATATACATAACACTGACCGGGTTGCGGCAAAAACCGTATTTGCCACACATTTTCATGAATTAACGGAACTCGAACTTGTACTTCCGCGTGTAAAAAACTATAATGTCGCCGTGAAAGAGTGGGGCGATCACATTGTTTTTTTACGGAAAATCATAACGGGCGGCTGTGATCACAGTTACGGCATACATGTTGCACAATTGGCAGGATTACCTGGTGTTGTGATAAACCGGGCCAAAGAAGTTTTACAAAATCTGGAATCGGAAAGTTTGAATCATTCAAATGAACCCAAAATTGCCAGACATCACGAGGAGCCGAAACAAAAGATAAAACAATTGAGTTTGTTTGCCGAAATGGAAAAATCGTTACGCAAAGAATTACAAAATATCAATCCAGATGAACTGACTCCTTTGGAAGCCTTAAACAAACTCGATCAGTTGAAACAATTATTAAATAAATAATTTTTTTGTGACCGGTACGAAATCAGGTACGGACAAAATGGAGATTTATAGTGAATTTAAATAAAGTCATATTCATCTTTTTAATCTTGTTTTTAACCACAGTACACGGTTTTGGAATTGAAATCGCCAAATATGCCGGCGAGTTTTTAAACACCGGCGTTGGCGCCAAAGCCCTTGGGATGGGCGGCGCGCATGTGGCTGTTGGTGGAGATGCTACTTTTGGTTACTGGAATCCTGCAGGTTTGACCGCTATTAACTATCCTGAAATCACGGCAATGCATTCTCGGCGATTCGGCGGCGTGGTCAATTATGATTATGCCGGATTTGCATTGCCTTTCCGCTCTACAGAGAGTCTCGCCCTGAATATGATACGGCTGGCGGTCGACGACATTCCCATTCCTGTTTTGCAGAATCAAAATGCCGAATTAAGTGAATATAACCGGCCGTATGTTGACCGTTATGTGTCCGATGCCGAGTATGCCGTTTATCTCAGTTATGCGAAAAAACGATCCGACAGATTTTCTTACGGTGCGAATGTTAAATTCATCCGTAAAGGTGTCGGAGATAATTCGGCATGGGGAATTGGATTTGATGTCGGTGTCCTGTGGAATCCTGCAGGAAAATTAATGCTGGGAGCTAATTTTCAGGATATAACCACAACAATTTTAGCCTGGGATACGGGTACAAAAGAATTGATTTCACCGACTTTTAAAATGGGGCTTGCCTATCCGATCCATATCGCTTTTATAAAAAGTAATTTATTATTGGCCGCGGATACGGATCTGCGTTTTGAAGGACGAAAATATTCAGCCCAGATGAATATCGGGCCCATGAGTGCTGATCCCCGTGTTGGAGCGGAATTACTGGTGCGGAATGTCGTTGCCTTACGGGTGGGCCGTGATGATATCGGTTCTTTGACTGCCGGTGCGGGCATAAAACTTCCCCGTCTGGATCTCGATTATGCTTTTCTCAGTCATGATGAACTGGATACAACGCATCGAATTTCATTACGCCTGAGACTTGAGGAAGAGAAATTTTTCAGAAAATAATCTGTACTTGAAAAAATTTTTTTAATTGACGGCTTCAAATTGAATAGATTTGAAGCCGTTTTTAATGTTAGAAAAAAGAAATTACTGTAAATGTAAAAAAATCATTTGACTATAATTAAAAAATTTATTAATTTTATAACTCCTGCTAAAATATGGTTTTAAGAGAGTTCATTTTTATGTCACAGGTAATGTAAAATGATAACCAGTATGACGGGATATGGACGGGGAGTTGAATCTCTGGGTGATCTTGAGATAACGGTCGAGATCAGATCCGTTAATAATCGGTTCCTTGACCTGGTTCAGAAAACCCCCCGAACTTTGGTTAATTATGAACAACAGATCCGGGAAATGGTGTCCCAGTACATCAAACGCGGTCGGGTCAATATATGGATCGGTATTACCAGTGATACGGACAAATACCAGGATTTACTTCTGAATAAAGGTTTGATAAATGCCTATATGCGAATTTCACACGAACTTAAGGATTTGGGAGTTAAGGGTGAAATGGATATCAATCATTTATTGAGTCTGCCGGATATTTTAGCCATTGATATTGATCCGACAGTGGATGAACATACCTGGCTCTGTGCGAAAAAAGCGATTGAAACAGCCCTCGTGGAATTAAATAAAATGAGAGATGCTGAGGGACAGGAATTATACAAGGATTTTGTAAACCGTATTCATCATTTGGAAAATTTACTCTCAGAGATTGAAAAATTATCACAAAACGCCCCGGTCGAAGAACTTGATAAACTGCGTAACCGGGTAAGAAAATTGATACCGGATGAAATGCTTGAAAAAGGCCGACTGGAACTGGAATTATCTTTGATCGCGGATAAAATTGATATTACCGAAGAATGTGTGCGATTTCACAGTCATAATAAATTATTTCTTGAAATAATGGAGGATGAAACATCACAGGGTCGAAAATTGAATTATTTACTGCAGGAAATGAACCGTGAAGCAAATACAATCGGCTCCAAGACATCGCTTGCGCAGGTCTCTCACCTTGTGATTTTGTTAAAAGATGAAATTGAAAAAATTCGCGAACAAGTACAAAATATCGAATGAAATTTAAAATAAAATTTATTGCCCGTGAATATTGATAAAGGTTTAATTGTTGTTATATCATCGCCCTCCGGTGGTGGCAAAACGACAATAATTAAGGAACTTTTAAAGGATAAAAAATACAAATTTGTATATTCCATATCCATGACAACCCGAAAAAAAAGAAATGGAGAAATAAACGGCAAAGATTATTGGTTTGTAAAGAAAAATGATTTTCAGGAAAAAATTTTAAATAACGAATTGCTCGAATATGAACAGATTCACGGATATTATTATGGTACTCCGAAAAAACCGCTTCAGGACTGGTTAAATAAGGGTAATATTGTGCTCATGGACCTGGATGTATACGGCGCATTTTCTGTAAAAAAACATTTCCCTGACAGCTCTTTGTTGATTTTTTTAAAACCGCCCGATTTAAAAAGTCTTGAGGAAAGATTAAGGAACAGGTCTACCGAGACACAGGACCAAATTAATCAAAGACTAATGCGGGTACCCGAAGAGATGAGGCTGGGAGAACAATTTGATAAAATAGTTATTAACAAAAACATTAGTGATACGATCCATAAAACAAAACAAATAATAATAGAAAGAATATCTTTTAAATAAACAAGTCATTTTGGAGGAATTAAATGGCAGAAACTTTACCTTTGGAAGAAATTGAAAAACACGCAAGTAATATTTATGAAGCGATTATCCTGATTGCAAAACGCGCCAGACAGATAAATGAACTGCAAAAACGAATACTTGATAATGAGGCCGAAGCGATTTCCCAGACCGAGGAATTTGATGACGAGGGCGTTAATGCTGATATTATTGAAAGACAATATCTGAAATTACCCAAACCAACAACCATTGCGCTGAATGAGTTGATGGAGGGTAAACTGGAAAGAGTAGATGTTGAAGAACCGGAATAAAGATTATATTAATGTTCTTTGGAAAAAAAATATTAATAGGAATCACGGGCGGAATTGCCGTTTATAAAACTGCCGAATTGGTTCGTCAGTTTAAAAAGGCCGGCGCCCAGGTTCGCGTTGTTATGACCGATGCGGCGACAAAATTTGTGTCTCCGTTGACGTTTGAAACATTGTCTGAAAACGATGTGTTAACGGGTCTATTCCCGGAAACCTCCAGTAAACAAACAGCCCATATCGAATGGGCGCGGTGGTCGGATGTTATGGTCATTTGCCCTGCAACGCTGAACACGATTGGTAAAATTGCTTCGGGTATTGCGGATAATGCATTAACGACGACTATTATGGCTGCTAATGTTCCGGTTATCTTTTGTCCCGCCATGAACAAGGCTATGTTTGCGAACAGTATATACCGGGAAAATCAGAAAAAATTACAGGAACATGGCTATTACTTTGTCGAACCGGGTATCGGTGAATTGGCCTGCGGTGAAGTCGGTTATGGTCGCCTTGCCGATATTGAAACCATATTCGACGCTGTAAAACTGCGGTTATTCGGGAAAAACGATTTTTCCGGCAAAAAATTATTAATAACCGCCGGTCCGACAGAGGAACCTTTGGACCCGGTCAGGTATCTGACAAATCTATCATCCGGTAAAATGGGTTTTGCCCTGGCGGAACAGGCAAAAATACGCGGCGCGGAGGTTGTGCTGGTTTCCGGACCGGTAAATTTAAGAACTTTCAGCGGTGTGGAACTGGTCCATATCAGAACGGCTTTTGAAATGGAACAGCAGGTTTTAAAACGGCTTGAAGGCACAGATGTATTGATCATGGCTGCTGCCGTGAGCGATTACAGGCCTGCCGAATATTCCCCCAATAAACTCAAAAAACAGGATAACCCGAAATCTCTTGCTTTGATTATGAATAACGATATACTGGCCAAAGCCGGGCAAAATAAGGGTAACAGAATCCAAGTTGGTTTTTCTGTCGAAACGGAGAATGAGTATGACTATTCACTTGATAAACTTCGCCGGAAAAATTGCGATTTTATTGTGATTAACAATCCTGCCCGTCCGGGCGCCGGATTTCGGAATGATACGAATCGTGTAACTGTTTTAGACAATAAAGGTAACATGGAAAGATATCCGTTATTGAGTAAATATCGGGTCGCAGATCGAATTTTGGATAAAGTATTTAACCTTATGCAAAACGGATAAACAGGCTTTTGATATGATTAATACGGCTGAAGAACCATTAAAAGAATTCATTAACCAGCAGATAGAGCTTTACGGAGATGAAGCGGTAATTTCCAAAGATTTATTTTTTACAGTCGATAAAAAAAATGAGTTGATTCGGAATGAATATTTGTTCTGTGAAGGCAATCCCGAAGCTTTGTTGGCGCTTGTTGCGGAAACATCCCGTACAGGTGATGAACCTTTAGATTCTTTTTTTGGTAATGAAACCGGAATACTTTTGGAAAAAATATTAAAATCGATTAATTTAAATCGAAAGGATGTTCTGGTTTGTTCTGTTCGAAAATCCGATCCGTCAAATAAAATTGAAAAAAATCATGCCGAACAAACCCTGAATAATATAGAAAAACAAATTGAACTGGTCGGACCGGCTTTTATATTGTGTCTTGGAACAACATCTGCCCGGATTCTCTTGAAAAATGATCAGGAGATAGGCTCTTTACGAGGCAGGTTTATGAATTATAAAGATTACAGGTTACTCGTAACATATCACCCGGAAACTTTAATAAACAATCCGGAATTAAAAAGAGCAACCTGGGAAGATATCAAATTATTAAAACATGAATATAATAAATATAATTTGAACAATGTATAATTATATAGTTGATTTAAAATGAACGAAAGCAGTATAACCCGAATGCCTCCCCAGGCAATTGAAGCCGAAATGGCTGTAATCGGAGGCATGATGATCGATACGCAGGCAACCGGGACCGTAATGGAAAAATTGGACGAGTCCAGTTTTTATAAAGACGCTCATCGTAAAATTTTTGCTGCCGGTTTTTCAATATATGAAAAAAGTGAACCTGTAGATATATTAACTGTTTCAAATGAACTCGAAAAAAGAAATCAACTGGAAGCTGTTGGCGGACACTATTATTTAACCGAACTTGTTGAAAGAATTCCATCGGCTGCGAATATAGAGTATTATTGTAAAATTGTCCAGGATAAAGCATTATTACGAAAATTAATCACCGTCGCAAACGAGGTTCAGGATGAATCGTATACCGCCGGTGATGAAGCGGTGAATATAATCGATAAAGCCGAGCAAAAGATATTTTCGTTATCGTCAAATAAGAACAAGAAAAATTTTTCTCATATCGGACCGGTCATGCACGATACATGGGAAAAAATTGAAAATTTCCATAATATGGAAGGCGGAATTACAGGCATTCCTACCGGATTCAGCCAACTGGATGATAAACTTTCCGGTATGCAAAATTCGGATTTGATCATACTTGCGGCACGACCGTCAATGGGGAAAACGGCGCTGGCATTAAATGTTGCCAGGTTCGCCGCCGGTAAAGGTTATGTGGTCGGTATATTCAGCCTGGAAATGGCGTCGTATCAACTGGTATTACGTATGTTATGTTCCGAGGCCAGGGTGAACTCACATATGGTCAGGAACGGCCAGTTGCCGGAAAATCAATGGCAGAATCTCAGCCGGGTTGCAGGAAAGCTGGCGGAAGAACCGATTTATATTGACGACACACCCGGATTAAATATTATGGAATTGCGCTCCAAGGCCCGGCGACTCAAAGTTGAACAGGATATTAATCTGCTGATAGTGGATTATTTGCAGTTATTAAGAGGTGTTGGCCGCGTCGAAAGCCGCCAGATTGAAATTGCCATGATATCCCAGGCGTTAAAAAATTTGGCCAAAGAATTGGATATACCCGTATTGGCCTTATCGCAGTTGTCCCGTGCCGTTGAATCACGGGGCGGGGAAAGACGCCCGCTGTTATCCGATTTACGTGAATCCGGCGCCATTGAGCAGGATGCCGATGTTGTTATGTTTATCTATCGGCCTGCCGCATATGGAACTGTTGAACCTGAACTCGAAAATCTCGCGGAAGTCATCGTGGCAAAACAACGTAATGGACCAACAGGTACGGTTGAACTGGTCTTTTTAAATGACTATGTTCGTTTTGCTGATAAAGATGTACAACATACTATGGAAATACCAACTATACCTACAGACCCGTTTTAATGTAATAGGTGTTGTGTGCATAGTGTAAATATTGAAAATGATTATCACAAAGTATTCGAAGGTTTATTACAGAGAATAAAACGGTATGACTCTACCGCTGATTTGGCTCTGTTACGAAAAGCCTTTAATTTCAGTTATGATGCACATATCAATCAATTAAGGGTATCGGGTTCCCCTTATTTTGAACACCCGCTTGAAGTCGCTAAAATTCTGACCGGCCTGAAAATGGATTATGAAACAATTGCCGGCGGAATTTTACATGATGTGGTAGAAGATACCAACATTGATATAAAAGACCTGAGACGGGAATTTGGTAACAATATCGCCCAACTTGTTGACGGAGTCACCAAAATATCCGAACTGAAACTGTTGGGTTTTGAAACGCAGCAAGCGGAGAATTTTCGAAAGATGCTGCTTTCTATGGTCAAAGATATTCGTGTCATTCTGATTAAATTTGCCGACAGATTACATAATATGCGAACCATTGATGTTTTGCCCAAAGATAAACAAAAACGAATAGCTCTTGAGACGCGTGAAGTATATGCGCCCCTAGCGCATCGTTTGGGATTGGCCAGAATTAAATCTGAACTGGAAGACCTGGCGTTGAAAACCCTGGAATCGGAAATTTATCAGGATTTAGCGAAGCGAATTCAATCAACCAAAGACGAACGCGAAAACGCGATCCGGCGTCTTACCAAACCCATAAGAAAGGCGCTGGCCGAGGCGCAAATTCATGCGCGATTTGAAGGCAGGGCGAAAGATTTTAACAGCATTTATAATAAAATAAATAAACGCGGCGTACCCTTTGAAGAGATTTATGATCTGCTGGCTATCAGAATAATTGTGGAAAAATTGGAAGAATGTTATCATGCGCTGGGTATTGTTCATTCTTTATATAATCCTCTTCATGAACGGTTTAAGGATTATATTGCGACTCCCAAATCCAACGGGTACCAATCTATCCATACAACTGTTATGGGACCGGAAGGAAGAAAATTCGAAATTCAAATACGTACAGAGTTAATGCATAGAACGGCTGAAGAGGGGATTGCCGCCCATTGGCGATATAAAGAAGGCAAAATGCGGGATGATGATTTTGATAAACATCTTGTATGGCTGCGGCAGGTTCTTGATTTTGATGACCAGGAACCCGATAAATCTTCTTTTATGGAACATTTAAAGATTAATCTCTTTCAGGATGAAGTTTTTGCATTTACACCAAAAGGAGATTTGCACCGGTTGCCATTGCATTCAACCACAGTCGATTTTGCTTTTACCGTGCATACGGATGTGGGCCTGCATTGTCTTGCCGCGAAAGTGAACGGTAGAATTGTACCGCTCAGTTATGAATTGAAAAACGGCGATACGGTTGAAATCATCACGTCCGCAAATCAGCGGCCCAACGAAGATTGGCTGAAATTTGTCATATCAAGTAAAGCCAGAAGCAAAATTAAAAAATGGCTGCGTGATTCGAAATTTGAGAGCAGTATTTCTTTGGGCGAGGAAATGCTCACAAAAGCTTTGAACAAGTTTTCAATCAAATTAAAAAATATAGATATGGCCGATCTTGCCAAAAAAATGAAAGCAAAAGATGAAAAAGAAATGTTGGCATCTATCGGCCGTGGAGATATAAAAATTGAGTCCGTTCTTCGCCGCATATTGCCGGAAGACGAAAAAGACAAGACGGAACATAATGTTTTTTCGAGACTCATTGAAAAAGCCAGAAAATCGAGCCGGGGAATTCGGGTTGCCGGTATCGATAATGTTATGATTTCTTTTGGAAAATGCTGTAATCCCGTGCCGGGTGAACCGATAACCGGCATTGTAACAAAAGGTAAAGGTATTGTTGTTCATACAAATGATTGTCGAAATTTATATAAACTCATGCAGGAACCGGAACGTATTGTGGAAGTATCCTGGGATGTTGATAACAGCAATCGGTTTCTTGCCGGATTATACATCCTGGGTGAAAGAAAAAATAATCTTTTACCAAATTTGTCCGATACCATAACAAAAGCCGATTGTAATATTAACAGTATAAAAATGACGGCTGAAGATTCCCTTGTAACATGTATTTTAAGTATTGAGGTATATGACCTGGATCATTTAAAAAGGGTCGTAACAAAAATAAACAAGATTGATGGCGTAATATCCGTAAACCGTTTTAATGAATAAAATAGATATCAAGCACTTTATTATTGCCGAAGAAAAATTTTTTTTAAAATTCACAAAAACTAAGGAGTCAAGTCAATGACAGCGCAAAATACAAAAAACACAATCACAAAAAAAGATGTATCTAAAAGAACTGCTAAAATCGTTGGCGAAAAAATTTATTTAACAGAAAAAGTCGTTGATGGTGTGTTTCAAGCCCTTCGTGAATTTATGACTGAAGCGAATCCGGAAGTCCGCATTGAAATTCGTGATTTTGGTGTTTTTGAGGTCAAGAAAACAAAACCAAAACCAAAGGCCAGAAATCCAAAAACCGGCGAAATTATTTATGTGCCCGCCCGTCGAAAAACTCATTTCAAAGCCGGTAAATTATTAAAGGAAACATTAAAAACACCTTTAAGTAAACTGGATGATTAAAGGAAATTTATATTACGCTTAATCGTGGTTAATTTTGATTTCAAATTCTTTATTAAATGATCTGCCGTCCGGCCGAATTTTAAGTGTTGATTATGGCCAAATACGTATCGGCCTTGCAATGAGCGATCCTTTTCAAATATTATCATCGCCTTTGTGCACATTGAAAAATTCGAGTGTACAAAAAAGTATTAATGAAATTCTGGATATCGTTAAAAAGCATGAAATCATTGCTATTGTTATTGGCTTGCCGATTAATATGAATGGAACTATTGGAAATGTTGCCAAAGATGTTCAAAATTTTATGAACATTTTGGCCCAAAAAACACATGTATCCGTTTTTAGCTGGGATGAAAGATGGACCACTGTTAGTGCTGAAAAATCTTTGATTGCGAAAAATAAATCACCGTCAAAGAATCGTGATCGAATTGATCAGATCGCGTCGGCTTTTTTACTTCAGGCCTTTTTAGATCGGTTGAATCATGTTCGGAACAATAAAAAAACCTTGTCAGATACAAATTCTTGATCGCAAATATATATTTTTTTATCAGGTAATTGAATTTTCGCTTTTAATCAAATGATATCGATTATTATGCTGTACATGTTTACCTGTTGATATTAAAATTAATTTATTATATCTGCGTGGAAATATCCGTTCTTTTATTCTACATTCTTTTTCGCTTTAATCATTAACCACTTTCAATTGTAAATTAGGTTTTAAAAATTAAATGATAAAATCCATATACTTGTACCTGAATATTTTAAACATGCAAAATAGATTTATTCATCCGGGCATAGGGTCCTAAATGAAGAGAAAATTAACGCTTGGATTATCTACAAGTCTCCTGTTAGCATTTTCTTTCCCGCCTTTCAAAACCGGTTTTTTGGCATATGTGGCTTTGATCCCATTTTTTTTACTTTTGGAAAATAAACACGGATTTGACGCTTTCCGCTGGGGGTACTTAACCGGATTATTTATCGACATTGCCACCCTCTTCTGGATTGGCTGGGTTACTGTTCCAGGTCTGTTCGGCGCATTGCTTATTTTACCACTTTATATCGGATTATATGCATTACTGCATACGTTTTTAATCAGAAATTTGGGTATCAGGGCGTATATCATTCTGCCATTTTTATGGACGTGTATAGAATATATTCAATCCATAGGTGAAACCGCTTTTCCCTGGAATTATATTGGATATACGCAATCATATTATCTTACTTTTATTCAATTTGCTGAATATACATCGATATACGGCGTTAGTTTCTGGGTGGTTTTGCTGAATGTCCTGATATTTCTTCTGTGGCGCAAATGGTCCGACATTCTGAGCAGACGTGGTTTATTTTTTACTCTGCTGGGCCTTTTTCTGATCCCGTTTTTACACGGGCAGTATGTGTTGAATTCTCAACAACAAAGTCAGAAAAAAATTAAAATCGCTTTACTGCAAGGGAATATTGATCCCTTTGAAAAATGGCAAAACGACCTGTATGAAAAAAATTTTCATGTTTATGAAAATTTGTCCCAAAATGCTATTAACAAAGAGCCGGATCTATTGGTATGGCCCGAAACAGCAACCCCGTTCTATCTTCGCTATGAACAAGTCTATCTCGAACGAATACGTAATTTTGTTGATTCAACGAAAACCGCGTTATTAACCGGTTCGGTTGATTTTGAATACCTGGATGACGGAAGCTATTTGTATTATAATTCCGCACTTGGTTTTGAGCCAAATCTTTATTATATTCAACGATATGCGAAAATGATTCTTGTTCCTTTTTCCGAACGGGTGCCGTACAAAAATTATTTTCCTTTTAATGTTTTAAAAAATTTATTGTACGATATGGCCCTTGGTATCGGGGATTATTCAAAGGGAGAAGATTATCACATATTTTCTTTTAGGACGAAATCTTTATATGAAAAGAAAAACTATGGTTTTACTTATAAATTTGCAGTTCCAATATGTTACGAGTCAGTTTTCCCGAACCACATTCGAAAGCTGACTCAAAAAGGAGTTGATTTTTTAATCATTATTACAAACGATGCATGGTTTGGGAAAACATCGGCGCCCTTTCAGCATACCCAAATTGCCGTATTTCGGGCTATTGAAAACCGGGTTGCCATCGCCCGTTGCGCCAATACCGGCATTTCCTGTTTTATTGATGCTGTCGGGCATGTACGGAAATCGACTCCTATTTTTAAAGAAGCATCGATCATAGATGATGTACCGTTAAGAAAGAATGAAACTTTTTACATGAAATTTGGTAACATATTTGCATTAGTTTCTTTAATAACAACAGTAATATGTATATTATCTACTTTATTACTGAAAAAGCGATAATAATTAAGATAACATCCGGCTGTTCTTTCCCGGATATTTGTGATAAAATATATTTTGACAACAGGATTAATGTGAAAATAAATTATATTTATATTTTAGGGATTGTAATATTTTTTATATTTTTTTCGGGTATTCAATTTGTATATCCGGTTTCGAATACATATCATATGACGAATTCGCTCCGGGCCAGGTCAAAAGCGATGGGAGGAGCCTTTTTTGCGGTTTCCGACGGACTTTCAAGCGCATTTTATAATCCGGCATCGTTGGATTTGTTCCGTTATCCCCGGTCCACGAAATTTGCATTTTTCCTGAATCCTGTCGCGCCGGCTTCTCTGATTAATGATGCAGGCGATCTGAGCGTCGAAAAAAAATATGACAGTGTTGACTGGATCAATGTCGCAGGACTTTTAACAAAAGGATTTGCGCTATCCCGGCCCGCTTTTTCTGCGGTTCTGTTATTGTCCGAAGAATTACCCCGGCAAGAGGTCCCGGATAAAGTGGAAAAAAATAATGTTATTTCCAGTAAAGGGATCCTGGATTGGAATTATGACATACTGGCCGTAAAACTGCGTCTGGCGGAACAAATTTCCATCGGCGCTTCCGGTTTTTTATTCACATCAATACATAACGATTCTCTTAAACGGCAATATGGTTCCTCTTATGGTATAAATATTCAGCCCAATTCTTATATATCTGTTGGTGTGGCTTATTTTGATATTCCTTCCAATGTTGCCGATTTAATGTTTTTACAAAACAGAATAATAGATGAAACAATAAATGTGGGTATCCTGATAAAACCTTTTCGTTTTCTGTCTTTTTCATTAGATTCATATAATGTATCGGAAGACAACGCCAAAATCACCAGAGAAATTCATGTTGGGACCGAATTCGTGCCCGCCGGATTTACGGCTTTTCGGGCCGGTTTTTACCGGGAACAGGATACTGAAATTGATGTTTATTCCGTTGGTCTTGGTTTAATAGATAATAATTCGTTTCATTCAACGGATGATTCTTTTAGTTCTCATAATTTTGCGTTTAACTATGGTTTACAAGTAAAAAAGGTGGAAAATAATTTATATTATCAGCATTATTTGACATTTTTATTAAGATTTTAGGAACCCTGTCGGTAGTTAACCGTTAAAATTTGTAGATTGTATTGAAAGTTAAATTACAAATCATTATATTAATATTTATTGGTATATGCACTTCCGTACTTGCAGAAGATGTGGTAGTCGATACTAATCTGGATATATTTAAGAATTTATATTATAAAGGATTCTCAAACGCATTTCAAAAAGTTGCCGTATTGGATTCCTTGCCCTTATATTTTAATAATATAAATAAAAACAAAACGATAGATTGGCTTATTGAAGAACAGTTCGTAAAATCGGCCGAACGCGCGGGTTTTTCCACATTGATACTATTAGGCGATTCAACGATCCTGAAAAATGAAAAAAATTTTTACGTTGAATATCGATCTGTCATAAATAATGTTCACTATTCAGCAATGTCTGTTTTACCGGAAAATAAGCAAAACAGAAAAGTAAACATTGAATTTTATATTAAGATTCTTGATCCGGATAACCGGATATTACTATCCACTGTGATAAACGAATCTTATTCAGACACTATAAATGTAAATAACATTAATCACATTGAGAATAAAAATTTGCCTTTTACTGTCGGAGAGCGGTCAAAGAGTCTGGTGTCCGAATTACTGGAGCCCTTGCTGGTCACTTTAATAACCGGTAGTATAATTTATATTTTCTATTCATTCAGAAGTAATTAATAGGTAGAATTCATGAACATTCCAGGATATTGTTTTTCAAAACGACTCTTAATCATTTTGTTATTGTTTTTCCTTATTTTATCTTGCGGACGTCAAAAAATCAGATCCGATATCCCGGTGGAAGAGCGTTTAAATCTTGCCATTAAAATGTTTGAAAAACGGGACTATTTTGACGCCAGGACACAATTCAGGATTATTACGTTGAGTTATAGCGGTAATACCTATGCCGATAAGGCACAATATTATCTAGCGGAATGCCATTTTTTTATGAAAGAATATATTATTGCAGCCAGCGAATACGAACGCTTGATAAAAGTTTATCCCGGTTCCGAATATGTGGATGATGCCAAGTACAAACTGGGTTTAAGTTATTTTGAATTGTCTCCAAAGGCCTCATTAGACCAGGAATATACGTTGAAGGCAATTAAAGAATTTCAGGAGTTTTTAGAAGATTATTATTCAAGTTCTCTTGTTTCCGAGGTTGAAAAGAAACTGAACGAGGCTCAAAATAAACTGGCAAAGAAAACCTATGATGCGGCCGAACAGTACCGTAAAATGTCTTATTATAATGCTGCGATAATTTATTTTTCAAAGGTTCTGGAAAATTATTATGATTCAGAGTATGCCCCTTACGCACAATTCTGGATGGGGGAGTGCTATCGCAAACTTGATAATCTGACCGATGCCGAGGAT
This sequence comes from Candidatus Zhuqueibacterota bacterium, assembly GCA_016934825.1. Classification (GTDB taxonomy): domain Bacteria; phylum Zhuqueibacterota; class Zhuqueibacteria; order Residuimicrobiales; family Krinioviventaceae; genus Fontivivens. The sequence continues at coordinate 1,324 of JAFGSB010000040.1, read as the reverse complement.
GCTTTTAATATGTTTATCAAAAAATATCCGAAACATGACCTGATCGGCAAGGTAAGGAAAAAACTCGAATCAATTGTTTTTGAACTGGATAAAAAGAAAAATAATGTAACAAACAAGTAACGGAGAATGGGGTTAATTGAAACTTGGACTGTATGGGGGTACATTTGATCCGATACATATTGCACATTTAATTATTGCTGAAATTGCATGTGAGACTTTTCATCTAAATGAATTGATTTTCATGCCGTGCGCAGTACCTCCGCATAAAAATCATTTAAATATGTCTGATGCTCATCACCGTCTGAAAATGATCCGTTTGGCCATTGCCGGTAATCCCAAATTCAGGTATTCGGACATGGAAATTAAAAGGGGCGGTACTTCTTATACTGTTCAAACCCTGGAAATGTTAATTCAACGTAATAAAATTGATCCGTCGGATTTGTATTTAATTATCGGCGCGGACAATTTTCAGGATTTTCATAAATGGAAAGAACCGGAACATATTATGGAATTATGTCAGCTCATAGTAGTTGGCAGACCTTCCTTTGATTTGGATAATTTCAATTCCGGCTACCGGAACAAAAGTTATGAAATGCCAATCCCCCTGATGGAGATATCTTCATCGGATATTCGGGACAGGGTGAAGAATAATAAATCGATTCGATATATGGTTACCGATAATGTAATCGATTATATTAAAAAAAATAATCTCTATTCACTTTGAGGAACTGTCGGTCATCTCATTCAGATGTTCATTAATTTGGGTAAGCGCTTTGTTAAAATTGTCCGGATGCTTTTTAAAATACTCAATGACGTTAATAAAGTCTTCTTTTTTCATATTATGCATCGTTAAAGCGGAATCCAGCAAATCGTTTGAATTTTGTACCGATAACGTATCCATATACATCAGACTTAAAAAAGTTGTGTAAACTTCAAGTCCGGTTTCAAGTTGCTCGGATGATATTTGCTCGGTTTTGTTATCGTGTTGACAGTTTAAGCACAACAATAATAAAAAAAATATAACCGGTTTTTTCAATTATTTATCCTGTTTTAATCATTAATATCAAATATCGGGGTTTATATTGTTATTTGTAAATTAATGATAAATAAAATATTAATCAAGCAGGCATTATATTTATCTTGTTTTTTTTTAATATTATGATAATTTTATCAATTGTTAAATTTACTCAGTTCCGGTAGACAATCGGACAAGACAGGCATAACTTTATATATTATCATGTAAGAAAAGCAAGCGTTGTTTACAATACATCGGGAAAAAAATATTGAATTAATTTTTCTTCTGGAGTAAGATTATCAATACCTT
>JAFGSB010000039.1 GCA_016934825.1 Candidatus Zhuqueibacterota bacterium | reverse complement strand
TTTAAAGAATTAGTAATGTGGGCGGGAAAGCATGGGTTTGTGTTGTGGTTGGTTGGCAAGATCAGGTTTAAAGAATTATAGATAACAACGACAATCGGCATACAGCGGTTGTGGTTGGTTGGCAAGATCAGGTTTAAAGAATTTCACTGCCACAATTAGACATATAAGAATAGGTTGTGGTTGGTTGGCAAGATCAGGTTTAAAGAATTCGGACAAATAACCGGAAGCCGCGACCTTTCGTTGTGGTTGGTTGGCAAGATCAGGTTTAAAGAATTTGTATACCCGGCAACAACACTTATAAATGTGTTGTGGTTGGTTGGCAAGATCAGGTTTAAAGAATTACTATTTCCCGGCATTCAATAACTTCCGCGGTTGTGGTTGGTTGGCAAGATCAGGTTTAAAGAATTTATGAATGGTGGGATAACAATCCAATGTTTGTTGTGGTTGGTTGGCAAGATCAGGTTTAAAGAATTACGTCCGCTGTAACCCCCTGTTTTGGGGAGTTTTACAGACATTTTTGGGGCCGGAAACGGCCCCGAATGTGTCGATTTCGGACAAAAAACCCCCGTTTTTCAGAACATTTCCAGTTGCTGGCCCCCCGCCGGCGGCGGGATCTTTTTCCTTTGCTCGAATGTCTGGATCATTCCGAACTGTTTGTCCGTTATCCTCATAATACTGACCTGTCCTTTGGGCGGCAAAGAAGATCTTACCCGTTTGCTGTGAATCTCGGCGTTCTCCATGCTGGCGCAGTGCCGCAAATAAACGGAATACTGCATCTGCGTAAAGCCGTCCTTGAGCAGGTATTTACGGAAGCGGGTATAATTCTTCCTGTCGGTTTTGGTTTTAGTGGGCAGGTCAAAAAAGACCACAAGCCACATAATTCGCCAGGGATTTAGTTTCATGTATTAAAATGTCGGGTATATTATTTTTTTATTCGTTTGCAGAAAACATTTTTTCAGGGACGACGCCGTTCTTGCCGCCGCCAAATGCAGCGGTTTGACCTCTCCGCCCATTTTGACGCCTGTCGCCGGGATGTCCAGCATTTTCTGTTTCAGGTCCGGTGTCAAAGTCGTGATATCGAGTTCGTCGCGCGCAAGATACCAGACCAGTTCGTCCACAAAGGGCCGGTACGGCTCCATAATATCGTCCGCTAACGGAAACGGATTATAGCGGTTGCGGTGATGGATGCCCAGCATCGGCAGCAGGCCGGTGCCGCACAACGCCCGGGCGATGACGCCCCGCAGTATGGCGTAACCGTAATTCAACAGGTTGTTCGGCGGTTTGCCGAAGCGGCGCCGTCAAAAGTGAACGGGATCGAACAGCAGTTGCCAGTAAACTTTGGCGGCGGCCGCTTCCTGGTTGGAGGCGTCGTCCGACTGCACCTGCATAAAAATACTGCGCAGGGGATGGCCGGTCACGCCGACCCGGTCCAGCAGGGCGGCCTGGTTGCGAATTTTTGCTTGTATGGTTTGCTGCCACAGGCGTTTAAAAACCGGTTTCGACGCGGCAAACTGGGCCCGGAAAGAAGCGGTCTGTTCCTGGTTGCCCGCCATCGGCATGAATAAACCGGCCGGCATGTGGGTTTCGTCCGTAACATAAACCAAAACGTTCTGCCGCAGTAATTCGGTCAAAGTATACTGGGAAACGGTAATGGCAAAATGGTCCAGAATGATAAAACCGATGTCCTCGATGGGCACGGTTTTTTCTTCTTTTCCCTCGCGTAAAATGCGCAGTTGTAAATCCTTTACCCTTAACCGGGCCGGGTTGCCGAAATACAGGGTCCGTCTAATCATAACAGGGGCCTATTCTTCCAAGCGGATCGATTTTTACCTTAATTCCGAATAGCGTGTTGGGTATTTTTCTTAATGCACCCGGGTCAGATTGATCGCTTAGTGTAATAGTATGATATCTTAATGCGATATTTTTATTTACATCCATTTTTTGCACCCGGTATAAATTAGGTGAAAGTTTGGTTATATCAGGCTGATCCCAGTCCACATCTTTTTCTTCCATGTCGTGCAGGAACATGTCGTTAATCGCCAACGACATGACAAAATGCGGGTATTTTTTGTCAAGCGGTGTTTTATTTATTACCGGCAATCCCTGTTTTTTACGCTGCACCGCTTCATAAAGAGTAACGACATAACCCGTTTTTTGCTTCTTGTCCGCGCTGGCAAATATTTCAATATGATGGTTCTTGCCGGGTTCGACGAATAAATTGCGGTCCTCGTATAGTCGGATCATGTTGGTAGACGGCACTTTGACCCTTACGGACTTGATCGGGTGGCCGGTTTTCGGATGAAACAACGGTTCGGCAAATGTTTCTTTGGGGATGTTCAGTTTTTTTCCCGTAATGTCCGCGCCTTTTTCCCGCAGGCGGTCCAGTATGACCTGTCTGGTTTCCCTGTTAACGATGTCCCTGATCATTTTGCCGGTTAATGCTTGGACGGGTTTGCGTACGACATAAGTTTTTTTGCCGGTTTCCGGGTCAATTATTTCCCCGTAATTGGTTTCTTCATGCAGTTTGCCGCGCGCCCGGTTGCGCTGAAAAAAGGAAACCAGAATATTATTGACCGATTTTTCCGCCTGCTGGTGAAAATTTTTCCAGGGCATGGGAAAGCTGTTGTCGTTTGCAAAGTCGACATTTATATTATATTTGTTACATACGCTGAGTTCATGTAACATCGGCTGATTAATATTGGCCACAACCAGCGCGTCCACGGCATGGTGGCGGTGGTCGTCGCGGGTTTTTACCTCGATATCACCGGACAGGATGCTGTTCAGTCCCCAAAAATAACGCAGTTTGGCCGTGGCCCCGCCTTTAACAATATGAACTTTGGGAAAAACCGTTTTCAGGTAGGCGGCGGCCGCTCTGGATATGTACGCCGTATCGTTTAACTGCCGGTGAAAGAATTCTTCGGACAGTTTTTCGTCCACTTTTTCAAGCTGAAATTTTGCCAGTTTGCCGTTCCTGCCGCTGATATTAAAATCCTTTACGCGCCGGACCATAAATTCAAACTCCGGCTTGTGGCCGAAAGCCTCGAAAGGCGTTTTGTTGCCTTTTTCTTTATTATAGTCCCTGCGGCACAATGTTTTGTTGGCGTAACTGTCGTCCAGGCTGCGGCTGTAGGGTATGATATGTTCGATCTCGTATTCGGGCGAGTACAACTCTGCCAGGCTAATAAATTTCCCGGAATAAGGATCACGTTTATTGCATTCCTGCCACAGCAGGTATTTGATGACATCGTCGCGTTCGGGTTTGATAAAATTCATTTCCTGTTTTAATAATTCGCGGATTTTTTCGGCTTCTGTCTGCCGCTGTTTGTTTTCGATCCTGATCTTTTCCCGCCTGTCTTTCGGCAATTTCAATTCCCGCGCCAGTTCTACGCGGACCATGTCCGGTTTTCCATATTCCTGTATTAACGCGTTGATCACTTTTTTCAGTTGAAAAAGCGCCTGTTGTACGATGGGATTGCGAATATTCGGCGGGTCCTGTAAAAAATCAAATAATTCATGGTTATTGTTTACCTGGCTGTGATGATAGCCGGCCTCTCTGGCGGCTTCATCGTAACGCAGTCCTTCTTCCAGATAGGGAATAAATTTCTTCAAAGCCTTGCTGGACAGCCGGGCATAGCCGTCGTTTGGTTTGTTCTCGATGCCGTTTCTCATCAGTTTTTTAATTTCTTCATCGTTCAGTGACCAATTTTTACGGGCATATTTGCAAAGCCATTCGTCGTCGTTGGAAAAGTGCAATGTGTGCCAGATATTGAATTTTTCATCATCAGTCATTTTCGCAAAACGCGGTTTCCCGAATATTTTCTGGATTTCATAATATGTATTGTTTCCCAGTAATTTATCCAGATCTAAATTAATGATCGTGTCCTCAGGGAGTTTGAGCAGTTTTTTCAGCTTTTTAAAATCCAGGTCCTTGACAATATTCAATTTGTTAATAAGGATTCCCCTTTCTTCCTGCGTCAGCGGTTCGTTGATTCTGTCATCCGTTATTATACGTATTCGGTTGATCTGTTCGAGAATACGGAAATATTGAAAAACCGGCGAACTTTTCGGGGCGCAGCGTTTTTTCTTTTCAAAGGTACAATAACCAACGGTATGTTTTTGACTGCGTAGTTTCCTCTGAAAAAATATGACTTTGAAAAAATGTTGTTTTTCTTTTTCTGTTAATAAATCAGGGTAAAATGACTGTTGTTTTTCCCAGAGCTTTTCGAATTCCTGTTCATACCAGTCGCGTAAGGTATAACGGTTGCGCCGCCGTTCTTTTCCTGTGTCAATTGATGCCAGGTATTCCCCGATAGTCAAACAGCTCTGTTTATTCATCTGCTCCCTGGCGCTGTCGATGCCGGTGGTATTATCATTTCCTTTAAAGATAGCGCCGTCTTCTTTCGAGGCGGTTTTCCGGTTGGATTTGAAACCACGCCGTTGACTGATGTGATACAAGGCCCTTCCAAACTCATGTAATGAAAGCTTTTCCGTTAACCCGTTTTTTCTGACCTCATAAGGATCGATTTCAAAAAATTCCTGTAAATCGTCTTTATTTTCAGGATACAATCCGATTTTTTTTAATGAATTGACCAGCGTATCCCTGCGCATTTTGTAGCGGAAATTTTGCCGGCGAGCGCCGCGCGCGTCACGCCTGTCTTTATTTTTTGATACCTCGCTTCCGCTTGTATTGCGGTTTATACCCTCCTGAAAAACGCGCACTCCCGAATCAATTATTTGTTCTTTTTGCTCATCGATCAATGCCCAACCGATAGAATTTGAACCCAAATCCAAACCAAGTACACGGCTCATAATATTATCCCTCCTAAATATTAAATATTTTAATATTTTACTTGCATTCTCAAATGAAATATTTTATATTAAAAAGTAAACCTGATCTTGCGTGAACTTTCCCACAATAAGGAGAATTGTCTCACGCAGGTTATTCTTACCTCCGACCTCGTAGCCGGAGGTTTTTTTTTATAAATTTGAAAGTTTTAATATTTTTTTTGGATAAATATCCTATATTGAAATAAGCGAAAAGCTATATTAAAAAAATAGTTCTTAAAACGGCTAAATTTTTTCTATTTTCACCGTTAATTATAAATAATCTTTTACTTCTAAAAACTGAAAGTGCGGGGTTTAAAAATCGTTCACCAGTATTATATTATACCAACTTAATTTTATTAAGTCAATATTTAATTTAATACTGTTTGTTCATGTTATTGCGAAAAAAATAACGTATTCAGATTATAATTTCCGGTACGAAATTTGTAAAACTAATAGTAAAATATAACTCAAAAAGGACCACAAAATGCGTAGAAACATTGTACACGAGGGTTCGGGTCAGCTAACCTACGAGATTCGCGAGATCGTCGATGTCGGCATGCAGTTAAAGGACATGGGTCTGGAAATTGTGTGGGAAAATATCGGCGACCCGATCCAAAAGGGAGAAAAGCTGCCGGACTGGATTAAGGATATCATTACGGAACTGGTCGGCAAAGACAAGTCATACGGCTATGTTGCCACCCGCGGTGTACCCGAAACCCGTAAATTCCTGGCGGATAAAGTTAATGAACGCGGCGGCTGCAGGGTGACCATGGACGATATTGTATTTTTTAACGGACTTGGCGACGCCGTGGCCAAGGTGTTTGGTTTTTTAAAACGCGAAGCGCGGGTGATCGGCCCGTCGCCCGCATATTCTACGCATTCGTCGGCAGAGGCGGCACACTCCGGTTATGAGCACCTGACCTATGAACTGGACCCGGTCAAAAACTGGATGCCCGACCTGGAAGACCTGGAGAACAAGGTCAAATACAATGATTCCATCGCCGGTATGCTGATTATTAACCCGGACAACCCGACCGGTTCGGTCTATCCGAAGGAATTTCTGGCCAAAATGGTGGACATTGCGCGGCGTTACCGGTTGTTTGTCATGTGCGACGAGATTTACGCGCATATTATATATAACGGCGCCAAATCCGCACACCTGAGCGAGGTGATCGGCGAGGTGCCGGGTATCGCCTTGCGCGGCATTTCCAAGGAATTCCCCTGGCCCGGTTCGCGATGCGGCTGGATCGAGGTGTTTAATCAGAATAAATACCCCGATTTTCAAATGTACATAAAAAGTTTGATCAGCGCCAAAATGCTGGAAGTTTGTTCAACGAGTCTGCCGCAGTATTCCATACCGCTGGTAATCGGTGATTCGCGTTATATAGAGCATCTTGAAAAACGCAAAAAAATGTTTGAATACCGCGTAAACGAAGCCTTTGATATTTTTTCTCAGGTGGACGGCATTTATGTCACACGGCCGCAGGGAGCCTTTTATATGTCCGTTTTGTTTGAACAGAATGTGCTGAACAACGAGCAAACGCTGATTATTGACAATGTAAAAATCAAAAAATTCATTGAAGATAAAGTCCGGGACGTGGCCCCGGACAAACGGTTTGTCTATTATTTGCTCGGCGCGAAAGGCATCTGTGTTGTGCCGCTGACCGGGTTTTGCTGTACACGGAACGGTTTTCGCATAACCATGCTGGAAACCGATGATGAAAAACGCAAATGGACCTGGCAGACCATAGCCGAGAGTATAAAAGAATACCTGGCGTCCGCATAAAATATAAAAAGCCCGGCAAAACCGGGCTTTTTTTTAGTACCGTTAATGATTTATTTTGATATTTAGTGAAATTGCCCGTAAATGTTAATTCTTAAATAGAGAGTCAGTATTGTTTTCCCCGGGGTGTAATTGTATGTAATACATGCACGGAACAATCAGAGATGTTGCCGTTTCCACTGCTGTCCCGATTATTAAAATTGTTGCATAAAAAGAAAATATTATCAATATTAAAAATAATGTAATTTTTTAATCCACTAATCGGGCGTGAATATGTCGTTTGTTCATAAAATACCATTTTTAAAACCATCAGGTATCTTAATTTTCTGTGTGCTGTTGTTGTGGGGTATAAAATTCGTCAGACCGGGAAATAATGATTCCGGGGAAAACCTGTTTAACGGCGCCTCCCTGGACGGCTGGGAAGTTACGGACTTTGACGGGCACGGCAGGGTGTTCGTGTCCGACAGCGCCATTGTACTGGAAAAGGGAGCAAAGTGCACCGGCATCAGGAGGCTTGAAGATTTCCCGAAGACGGATTACGAGGTCACCCTCGAAGCGAAACGCGTGGACGGATATGACTTTTTCTGCGGCATGACCTTTCCGGTTAAGGACGAGTTCTGTTCGCTGATCGTCGGCGGCTGGGGCGGTACGGTTGTCGGTCTCAGCAGCATAGACGGCCTGGACGCCTCGGAAAATTTTACCGGCAAAATGAAAAGGTTCAGAGAAGACGAATGGTACCGTATCCTTTTACGGGTGACGGAAACAAAGATCGAAGCCTATATCAATAACGTCAGTGTTGTGGATTTCGATTTGGGCGAACACAAACTGTCCGTACGATCCGAAGTGCGGCCGTCGCGGCCGTTCGGTATAGCCACCTGGAAAACCACCGGCGCACTGCGGCGGATAAAGCTGCAAAAGACTGATTAAGTGCATTTTAAATTGTTTTTTTTGATTTTAAAAATTGTGCAAAAATTCAAACCATCGGTAAACAGTTATCAAATAAGAGGAAAGGGCAATTTTTATGAAAAATGAAAAAGCACATCTTTTGGTATCGGAAATACTGTTAATTTTATTTTTTGCATTAACTTTTTGCTTTAGTTGTAAAGACCAGCCGCAACCTGTTGACGAAACCGCCATGCTGTGCCAGGGGGATTATTACACGGAAGCGGAAGGCAAGGCCAAACTTGACGAGTACGGTAAAAATTATAAAACAAAAAAGGATTGGCAAAAACGCGTGAAAAAGATCCGCGGGGGTATTTTAAAAGGCGCCGGTCTTGATCCTCTGCCGAAAAAGACCGACTTGAATCCCATCATACGCGACAAACGGACCTATGACGGCTATACGGTCGAGAACGTCGCGTTCGAAAGTCTGCCCGGAGTATACGTGACCGGCAGTCTGTATCGACCGGCGGAAGGGACAGGCCCGTTTGCAGGTATTCTGTGTCCGCACGGCCACTGGAACAAACCGGAGGATTACGGCCGCTACCGTCCCGATATGCAGAAACGCTGCGCGACTTTTGCCCGTATGGGCGCGGTTGTTTTCGCCTACGACATGGTCGGTTACGGGCAAATGGGGGAATTCGGCTGGATACACAAACACCCGCAAGCTCTGAAATTGCAGCTCTGGAACAGTATCCGCGCCGTGGATTTTCTCCTGACCCTGAATGATGTTGATGGCAAACGTATTGCCGTGACCGGCGCGTCCGGAGGCGGCACGCAGACTTTTCTGCTGACCGCCGTTGACGACCGGATCGCAGTATCCGTGCCGGTGGTGATGGTCTCGGCGCATTTCTTTGGCGGCTGCGTGTGCGAAAGCGGTTTGCCCATCCACAAAAGTGCGACCCACGAAACCAACAATGTGGAAATTGCCGCCTGTGCGGCGCCAAGACCGTTAAAACTTTTATCGGACGGGGAAGACTGGACCAAAAATGTGCCGCAGGTCGAATTCCCTTATATCCAAAACATTTACCGTATGTTCGGGGCGGAGGATAATGTGGAATATACACATTTCCCGGACGAGGGCCATGATTACGGGTACTCAAAACGGCAGGCCGTTTACCCGTTTTTAGCCAAACATTTGGGTCTTTCGCTTGACGGCCTGACCAGTCAGGACGGCAGTGTCAATGAAGACAATATTACAATTGAGGAAACCCAAAAAATGTATGTCTTTACCGATGATTTTCCATTGCCGGAAACCGCGGTCCGAAACAACGATGATGTCAGATGGTAAAATTATTTGCCTTTTGGGAGATAATTCGACCTGTACAGCACAGTATCTGAAATGGGGCCGTAAAACGAACATAAATGTTGAATATGGATTCAATAATTATATTCGTTTTTCGGCCCCTCAGGGGATTTTACTTTGGTTTATTATAATACGAATATTTTTATATTTCCTGTACCACCCGCCGAAAGTGAAAACCGTAAATCGCCATGGTTATGGCAAGGGAGAACTTTTGCGGGTAGCGGAGTAAACTGTATAAAAACAGCTTCCAGTAATATCTCTTGCCTTTTTCCAGAATTCCGAGCACCCAGATTGATTTGAAAAGTGCCCCGATATCCGAAAAAGTGAGTTTTGTCGCCTCGCCCCGCAACGGTTGATATTCCCGGATCAGGGTTTTCACGCGGTAATAATATTCTTTTGGCGAATAGATTGTTTTCAGTATTTTTTTATATCCCTCCGTCAATATCTGGGGATGCATTTTTGGAACGAAATTTGTGGAACCGTCCATATTGTCACCGCTCATCATACCCAGCAGGCGGTTTTCCTTTTTCATCCGGTTGTACAACCGGGTTCCCGAGGGGGCGTTTAAAATGCCGACCATCGCGGTCACAATACCGCTGTTGCGGATAAAATTGATTTGTTTGTCAAAAATAGATGGGGGATCGTTGTCAAAACCGACTATGAAACCGCCCGACACCCTCAGCCCGATACGGTGTAAATATTTTACCATGCTGACCATGTCCCGGTTCAGGTTCTGGGATTTGCCGCATTCGGCCAGACTTTCATCATTTGGCGTTTCTATGCCGATGAATACGTGGTCAAATCCGGCGCTGACCATAAGCTGTGCCAGTTCTTTATCATCGGCCAGGTTAATGGATACTTCGGCGGTAAAGTTAAACGGATAGTTTTTTGTTTTTGACCACTCGACTAACGCAGGCAGTAATTCGGCTTTAAGCTTTTTTTTATGACCGATAAAATTATCATCCACGATGAATACGGTCCCGCGCCAGCCCAGTTGATAAAGGGAGTCCAGTTCGGCAATAAACTGTTGTTTGCTTTTTGTGCGTGGGCGGTGTCCGTTAAGCAGGGTAATATTGCAGAAATCACAGTTAAAGGGACAGCCTCTGGAATACTGCATGCTCATATTGGCATATTTATGCCGTTCAAGCAATTTCCACATGGGGACGGGTGTCTGTGATATATCCGGGAATTTATCGGTGCTGTAAATATGTTTTGGATTCCCGTTTTGAAGATCGTTTAAAAATTGTGGCAGTGTAATCTCTGCTTCATTTAAAATAAAAGTATCCACGCCGTGGAATTTTTTATAATCTTCAGTTGTGACCATAGGACCTCCGGCAACAACTTTGACACCCAGATGGTTGCAGCGTTCGACGACCTCATTAAAGGATTTTTGCTGGATATTCATACCGCTCAGGAAAACATAGTCCGCCCAAAGAATGTGTTTGTCCTTAAGACGGGAGACGTTCATATCGACCAGTTTTTTTTGCCAGTTTGCGGGTAACATTGCCGCAACAGTCAGTAAACCAAGAGGCGGTTCAGCCGATTTTTTGGCAATGAATTTTAATGCATTCCGAAAGCTCCAAAATGTGGCCGGCGTTTCGGGATAGACCAATAAAATTTTCATACTTTATCTCCCATGTATATCCGAAAACTGATGTTTTAATTTTTACTTTATTTGAATACAAAAACTTTATATATTCATTTAGTATTTCGGTTTTAATTTATAAAACAATGATTTAAAGTATTGTAAAAGTACTGTAAAAACTATAAGTGTTTATGAAAAGAAGACAATCATTTTTTTTCCAAATTTTGATATTTGTCATTGCGCAACTGGCGTGGTTATCGCTGCTCGGATTGTGGATTTACTGGTATGTTACCAATTATATCATATTCAGCCAGGTGGGGGAAAAACTATCGCCCCAGCTTATTTCGGAAAGTAAAAATATTGGTACACTTGTAGGCGGGCTTGTACTGCTTGTCGCGGTTTCGGTAGGTATGATTCTTTTATTCAGACATTTGACCATACAAATGAAAATGACCGGGTTGTATGATAATTTTATTGCTAATGTCACACATGAACTCAAATCACCGCTGGCATCCATTCAGTTATATCTTGAAACCATGAAAAAAAATGAAATCCCGCGCCCAAAACAACAGGATTTTATTGAATTAATGCTGAAAGATACCAGTCGTCTCAATAACCTGATTAATTCTATTCTGGAGATCCCCGGACTTGAACAAAAAAAGATAGCGCATAGTTTTTCAGTATACATGGCGGATACACTTATTCATGAACTGGTAAATGAAGCCGTAAAACAATATAAATTACCCGGGAATGCTATCATAATCAAAGGTAAAGCTTCCTGCGAATGTGTTGTCGACAGGGACGCGTATAAAATCGTGATCAATAATCTGGTAGATAACGCGGTCAAGTATAGTGCAGGATCGGTACAAATTACAGTCAGGTTATTTTGCTCGGTAAAAAATTTTGTATTAGAGTTTTCGGATCAGGGGATCGGTATTTCATCGGTGGAGCAAAAAAAAGTGTTTGAAAAGTTTTATCGCATCTATAATGAGAGTATACCCAGCGTGAAGGGTACCGGATTAGGTTTGTATTGGGCGAAAGAGATCATTAGAAACCATGGCGGTCAGATTTCTGTAATGAGTAAAGGGAAGAATAAAGGGACAACGTTCAGAATTGAGCTACCCATTTATCAAACATCAAAAAAAAGATATATCGAAAAATTATTGAAAATTACCCGGAAACAGCCTCCAAAGGAATCCGATGAATAAAATGTATAATTATGCCGGTAGTAAAATATTACTGGTCGAGGATGAGGAAACTTTGGCCATCGGGTTGGAATATAACCTGGTACAGGAGCAATACAAGGTCGTTAGGGCGGAGGACGGCAAAAAGGCGATTGAGTATTTCAACAGGGAGGAATTTGATTTAATTATCCTCGATATAATGATTCCTTATTTTGATGGTTTTGAGGTCGCCAGAAGGATAAGAGAGAAATCTCCGCAAATGCCCATTCTGATGTTGACTGCCAGAACATCGGCCAAAGACCGTATAGAAGGGCTGGAAATCGGCGCCGACGATTATCTGACCAAGCCCTTTCATCTTGATGAATTGTTATTGCGCGTAAAAGGGATGTTGAAACGCAAAAGGTGGTACCAGGAGATTACAGCGAATCAACCGGAATACAGCTTTGGGGATAATGTCATTAATTTTGAAAATTTGTCCTGCCGTTCCGGCAGAAAAGAATTCCGACTGACACCCCAGGAAGCGTTGATTATGCGATATTTGATCAATCGTAAAGGGAAGATTGTATCGCGGCAGGAATTGCTTGAAAATGTTTGGAATGTTAAACCCGGGGAATTTGAAACAAGAACTATCGATAATTTTATCGTCCGGTTACGAAAGTATTTTGAACCCTATCCGGTCAAGCCGGTATATATAAAAAGTGTCCGCGGTGCCGGGTATATATTTATTGACAAATAAAAATTATATAAACTTAGCCAGATTAATAAAATGTCATAAAATTTTGCAGGCCGACCTGGATTTTTAAAATTTAAAAAAATATCTTGATTTTGAAACTTACAATATGTAACTTCGTATACGAAATATGTAAAAAATACTAAAATTGTATATTTAGGAGATTTTTGTACGTGGAAATTACAGATTTACAAAATAATGTCAAATATCAGCAAATACTAATTACTGCAAAGGAATTATTTTTTAAATATGGAATCAGGAGGGTCACGATTGAAGAAATTTGTAAAAAGGCCCGGGTCAGCAAAATGACTTTTTACAAGTTTTTTCAAAATAAAATCGAATTGGCCATAGTTATGTTAAAAAAATTATACGATGATGCCGAGGAAGACCTTGACAAAATTACAAATTCCGATAT
>JAFGSB010000011.1 GCA_016934825.1 Candidatus Zhuqueibacterota bacterium | reverse complement strand
GGATGAAATAAATTACCGTACAGTTAAAATGTCTTTTGGTCTGCCATGGGGCGGCGCCGATGGTTTTGTCGAGGTTACTGATTTTACAATTTCCGATGCGCCCCAAACCGACATGAAAACCTGTGTATTTATCGGCAGCGGATCGGATCCCGGCGCGGCTGTGGATTCGGTATTAATTGCGCATTTAAGAAAAACCTATAATGTGGCCAGGATCGTTGATGATGATAGCGCAATGACCGGAGCATTCAGTATTGATGATCTCAAACAGTATGATTTTGCCTTTATAAGTGAATCTGCAAGTACATGGCGGCTTTCAAGCGCTCCTGAAAATTTTTACAAATCGGCGCCAATCCCCATGTTTTACACTGAATTATTTTCCGGTCAACCGGGTGTTTCCGGCTGGTGCTCGGCGGAAGGTTTCTGGGGTACTGCCAGTGACTCGATAAATCAAGTAGGAAAAGTTATTGTTGTCGATGAAGCGAATCATCCCCTGTCTGCAGGATTTGCGTTTGGCGACGAAGTTGATATTGTGAATGGAACAGATGATGCCAATTGGGGTTTGTTAACCTATTGCATGCCGGAAGTCGATTATATTCCAATTGCTGTGTGGATGAACGATCCAACGTTGTCGGTTGTATTCGGTGTTGAAGCCGGTACAGCGCTCTGGGATGATCTTGGCCTCGCCATTGATCCTACACTGGTATCCGAGAACAGAGTAGCGGCCGTTGGTATTTACGCAAAGGCTAATAATTATATCACTGATGACGGCTACAAACTGATCGACACAGGAATAAAATGGATACTGGGAGAATTGGAAACCGCCGTAGAGAAACAGGATAATGAAGTACCGGTTTCCTTTGAATTGTCGCAAAACTATCCGAATCCGTTCAATCCGTCCACAGAGATTGTGTTCAACCTGGCAAAACCGGGATACACAACATTATCCGTGTATAATGTTCTTGGTCAGTTAGTCGAAATGCTTGTTGACAGAGAAATGGCTGTCGGCACGTATCGTTTTACTTTCGATGCTAAAAATATTCCATCTGGAATTTATTTCTATCAGCTTCAATCCGGTGAATTCAAACAAATGAAAAAGATGATGCTGATGAAGTAATAATAGTCCCATTTGTATTAAAAAATGATTGACTCCTCGTTTCCCCTGTCAGTCGTTAAACCTGACAGGGGAAAAAATTATCTTTGATATGAAACAAACAAGTATTCTTTTATAAATATTGAATAATTAATTGTTTAAGAAATTTTTTCTTTTAAATGTCGGATACTTAATTTATGTCATTAAATTTACGCAGAAGAGATTTTCTGAAAATATCGGGTACTTTTTTAACCTTTTCTTCAATGTCTGGGTTGGGTTATGCCAGTGATTGTAAAACATCAAAAAGGCAAATATCCGATCTTGTCTCCACTCCGCCAATGGGCTGGAATAGTTTTAATAGTTACGGTGTATATCTGCATGAAGACGCCGCATTAGCAAATATTGAGGAAATGGCGAAAACTTATCTGCCCTATGGATATGAATATTTTGTTATTGATGGCGGCTGGTACGGCGAATATAATCTTATTCCGGGCACCCGATATCCTAATGAAAAACATGCTTCGGATGTTCATTTAAATGAATATGGTCTTGTACAACCATCAAAATGTTACTTCCCTAATGGATTGAAAGGTCTCATTGACCACGCACACAATTTAGGTTTAAAATTTGGTCTTCATCTTATGCGGGGAATACCACGGAAGGCGGTCGAACTGAATCTCCCTATCAAGGGTACTAAATATTATGCGCGTGATATTGCTGATGTGAGCAGCACCTGTGACTGGTGTCATTATAATTATGGTGTGGATATGGAAAAGCCGGGCGCTCAGGAATTTTATAACAGTCTAGTAAATCAATTTGCGGATTGGGGTGTGGATTTTATCAAAGCTGACGATTTGGTCCCATATCCCAAAGAAATAATCGGGTTTGCCAATGCTATAGAAAATAGTAAGTGGGATATTGTATTTAGCCTTTCGCCGGGTGGGGATGTAAAATTAAGTCATCTTCCTTATTACCGCCAGGCTAATTTGGTTCGTGTAACAGGCGATATATGGGAGCGGGAAAAAGATTTTGATAAAGCTTTTAACGGCTGGGAGCAATTTCAGGGTACGGGTTATCAAGGATTTTATCCGGACCTGGATATGATTTCATTTGGGCAATTGATGTTGATGACTCCCGGAGAAATGTATAGAAAAAGTGATGACGCGCGGTTGGCGGGTTATGGATTCAAAAGACAATGTCAAATGACACCGAATCAGCAATATACTTTTATAACCGTTCGAGCGCTTGCGGCGTCACCGTTATTTATCGGCGGCGACCTTCCCACGATGGATGAATTTTCAAAGAAATTGTTACTTAATAAAGAGATGCTTGCCTGCAATCAGAATGGAGTAATGGGATTCAATGTGTACAAAAAAGAAAATATTGAAATTTGGATAACGCCGCATAAAAATGAGCCCGGCAAAGGCTGGCTGGGTATTTTTAATCGAAGTAAAAATAAAGTGAATGTTCACTTGTCAAGCAAGGAATTGGCTTTGGCAGAGAATAAGAAATATCAATTGTTTGACATTTGGAAGAATAAAAATTTTGAATTGAACCAGGAGAGAAAAGTTTTTTCAATTCCGGCGGCTGGTGTGATTTTCTTAAAATTCGAACAAGTTTAATTTTAAATAAAAGTGGTAGGAAATGGAAAATTTGAAACGACGACAATTTCTCAGGATAGTTGGAGGGGGTACTATAGGCGCTGCATTATCCGGTCTGTACTGCCAACAAACTTTTAAAACACGAAAATTCAATATTATCTATATATTAACCGATGATCTCGGTTACGGCGACCTGGGTTGTTATGGTCAAAAACAAATACAAACGCCAAATATTGATAACATGGCCAGGGAAGGTATGCTGTTTACCGACCATTATGCCGGGAGTACCGTTTGCGCGCCTTCAAGATGTTCATTGATGACCGGATTACATACCGGTCATACATTTGTTCGCGGCAACAGAGAAGTGCAACCTATGGGTCAAATCCCCATACCTGCTGCAACAAAAACTGTGGCTGAGTATTTAAAGCAGGCAGGTTACAGCACCGGCCTGATCGGCAAATGGGGACTTGGCGCACCTGACAGCGAAGGGATACCGAACCGACAGGGATTTGATTACTTTTATGGTTATCTGTGCCAGCGGCACGCGCATAATTATTATCCGGAATTTTTATTCAGAAATGAAGAGCGGATTAAACTCGAGGGTAACCGTGTAGAGAATCCCCGGCCCGACGGCGCGGGTGTGTCGGTGGAAAGATCGCAATATTCGCATGACCTGATGGCGGAAGAATCCTTAAAATTTATTGAAAAGCACAAGGATAATCCTTTTTTTCTTTATTTGGCGCTGACAATACCCCATGCGAACAATCAAGCCGGGGATAATGGAATGGAAGTCCCCGATTTGGGTATATATGCCGATAAAGACTGGCCCGAACCAGAAAAAGGTAAAGCGGCGATGATAACCCGCATGGATAAAGATGTGGGGCGGATTTTAGATAAATTGAAACAGTTGAATATAGATAAAAATACACTGGTTATTTTTACAAGCGACAATGGTCCCCATCGGGAAGGCGGCGCGCAGCCTGAATTTTTCAATAGTTCCGGGCCTCTTCGCGGCATTAAACGGGATTTATATGAGGGCGGTATCAGGGTGCCGATGATCGCCTGGTGTCCCGGGACAATTAAACCGAATTCAACCACGGATCATATTTCGGCTTTCTGGGATTTTCTTCCCACCGCATGTGATATCGCCGGGATAGATTGTCCGTCCGGTATTGACGGAATTTCATATTTGCCGGTACTGCTGGGGAAGAAGCAGCCGCAACACAAGTATCTCTACTGGGAATTTTACGGCAGAGGTTTTAAGCGGGCCGTGAGAATGGGGAATTACAAATATGTTCAAATTGGCGTTAATACGCCTTTTGAGTTATATGACCTGGAGAATGATCAGGGTGAAACCAGTAATATAGCCGAAAAGCATCCGGAACTCATCGACAGAGTAAACGAGCTTTTAAAAACAGTCAGAACCAAATCCGAATATTGGAAAATTCCCGATTCATAATTTATAAAAAATTAGAGGGATCATAATAGTAAGAGTCCTTAAAGGGCATTAATTAAAGTAATTTTTAATATTTACTTTTGTTTACAAATTTGAGAGAATGGATTGTATGAAAAACTTGTACATTACTCAACTTAGAAGTTATGTTATAATTCTTTTTATTATATCTTTTTTTGTTGATTATGGATTTTGTGATCCATATCAGCCCCCCATTGGAATTCCAAAACCAGACTTTGGCATTGAGGAAACAGTTGAAAATGTATATGGAGATGGGTATTATACTTATTATATCGACAATACCGACTCTAATGCCACCGATGAAGATAATCCAAACGGCACGGTTGAGAGGCCTCGTAAAACAATACCCCAATATTTAATGGACCTTCCGGCCGGTAATGTAGTGGAGATACATGGCGGGCCTTACACATTTTACAGCACTTATAGATGGACACCCCAAGGTACCAGAGAAAAACCCGTTTTTATCCGCGGGGGTGATGCGGTTAATAAACCCCAAATTATCGGATTCGACCTTGAGATAGGTGGCCAATATCTTATTGTGGAAAATCTGGAATTGTATAAAAAAGCGCATATAGCCATTACAAAAAGTTCACCCAGCCATGTAGCGGTTAGAAATTGTGAGATCCATAATCCGGAAGGTGCGCTGAGCGGATTTGGTACCGCAATTTATGCAGGGGGTACGGATGTTGTGGTTTACAGGAACCACATACATCATAACTGGAAAGGTGATGATCTGGATTGCCATGGTGTTGTACCCGCTCCGGGGGCCCGAAGAGTATGGGTTCTCGAAAATCATATCCATCATAACAGTGGAGATGCGTTTCAGGCCACTCATGGGGCCAGTGACAATCCGGCGCAATATGTCTATGTTGGGCGGAATATTATGCACGAAGACAGGGAAAACGGTGTTGATTTAAAATATGTTAAGGATATCGTCATTTCACAGAATGTCTTGTGGGGATACCAGGACGCTACTACATCCGACGGCAGCGCGATGGTACTGGGCAGTGACGGTATGCCGAATCGTCCCTGGGTCATATTTAATGAAGTTTATGACAGCCATAACGGGATCAGAAATGAAGAAACGGATTCGGCGTGGATCATCGGCAATAAAATTTATGATATTGAGGGATTTGCCATCGGACTTGAAAAGAAATCGGATGATCTGTATATCATTGGTAATACCATTTATAATGTTAATGTAAGTATAGATCAATTCTGGCGTGAAACATTCCGGCTTCACATTTTTAATAATGTGTTTTACAAAATGAGAAAAACTACGGTTCACCTGAATATCGAGAGCGTTAACGTCGCCGCCGCGTCCGAGATGGGAAATAATTTATTTTGGCAGGATGGCGGCCCGGTTAATATCCGGTGGGGCTCGGGCAATAAAAAAGATTATAATTCCAGTTCCGATTTTGAAGGTTTCGCGGGCGGTGAAAATAATATTATGGGGGATCCCCTTTTTACGGATACGGATAACCATGATTTTAATTTACAACAGGGCAGCGCCGCCATCGACCGGGGTATTCCGCATGAAGTGTATGATACATTTTTTAATATTCATGGAAATGATATTAAAGTTGACTTTTCCGGTAAAGTCAGGCCCCTGGGGGAGAACTGGGACATTGGCGCTTTTGAATATGGTGAGAGTACGGGCATAAGGCAAGAACACGTAAAAATACCGACTACTTTTGCTATGCAAAATTATCCAAACCCGTTTAATCCGGCAACCACTATCCATTTTGACATTCCTGAACGATCACAGGTCAAACTGGATATATTCAATATTGCCGGTCAAAAGATCATATCACTTGTTGACCGTTATTATTCTGCGGGAGCATATTCGATTGCCTGGAACGGAACAGACCAATATAACCGGTTTGTCGGGTCCGGTGTGTACCTGTACCGGTTGTCGACTGAAAATAGCGTGTTGACTAAAAAAATGCTGCTGGTGAAATAATGTCTTGAAAGGATTCACTTCATGATTTGGAATGAAAATAAAACATCCGTACTCAAATGGGCATTTTTGTTTTTTATTTTAATCATACATTCTCAAATACTATTCGGTCAATCCCGGCAGGTAAAAGTCGGGGCTATATCCATGGAAGCCACTCACAGATTTGATTCTCCCCTGGACACAAAAATAAAACAAGTCAAACCGCTGTTGGTTGAGGCTGGTAATCTGAACCTCGATGTAGTGGCCCTTCCAGAAGCCTATTTCAGAGGGAAATCTGCGGCTGTTGATTATCAGTATCTGGATGACAGTGTCGTACTGGATTCTATGAAAGTATTTGCAAAAGAGAATAATATAAATATTATTTTCAATGTATATGAAAGAGAAGAAGCGAAATTATATAATACTGCGGTACTGGTAAACCGTAACGGAGACTATATTGGTAAATACCGTAAAGTCAACCTGCCGCCTGAGGAAAGTTCGATAACTCCGGGTAATGCCTATCCTGTTTTTGATCTTGATTTTGGGAAAGTGGGTATTTTAATATGCTGGGATGGCTGGTTTACCGAACCCGCAAAAACTTTGGCGGATAAAGGCGCTGAAATCATCATTATTCCGACATGGTGTAATATTCAACGCAACTTAAATACCATCGCCGCCGAAAACGGGGTCCCCGTATCCTATGCAATTCTTCGAGTAAACTGCGGCACGGGCGCGGAGGACCTTCCAAGCAGCGTTTTCGATCATCACGGGGACCCCGTTTTTGAAGATCATCATGTGGGTTTGAACAAGATTGCAATCGGAACGGTCACTTTGGGCGGTTATTTTAATCTGGCTTTGAACAGACCTGTACAGGCCTTTTCAGGTACGGACCCGCTGTATCCCGCCGCGAACGCGGTTGACGGTCAATATAGTACGGAACGTGACGCGCCGGAAGAAAAGCAGACATTCTGGAAAGCTTCATCGTTGCCGCAATGGATTGAGATCGACCTGGGAGATGATTATGATATTGACCGGGTTTCTATCGCGCAGTTCAATACCGGTGAATATGAATATACGATTGAAGGTAAAACAACTGGCAGCGAATACCGGGTTCTGAGCGATTCGGTTACACATTACGAAACCTTTTTGGAACATGGTATCGCCGGTTCTGAGATTTTGTCTTCAAGATTTGAAAAGAAGAATGTGAGATATGTCAGATTAACTGTCAATTCGGCAAGTCAAAGCGATGTCACCATCAATGAGATCAAAATTTTCGGCTATAATGATTTTCCGGCCGGTATTGGAGAGAAGAACAATTTAAAACCGGAGGGATTTGAAATTTTTCAAAATTATCCGAATCCTTTCAACTCTGAGACGGTGATCAAATACGTTTTACCGGAAAAAAGTGATGTAAAGGTTACATTATATAACAGTCAGGGCCGTGTTGTTAAATATCTGTTATCCGGAAATTTTTCAGCTGGTGATTATTCGGTAAAATGGGACGGAACGGGCTGCTCCGGGCAGGTTGTTTCGAGCGGTCTGTATATTTGTGGAATGGAGTGTAAATCCATATCCGGTCACAGGGTAGTTGATTTCAGGAAAATGGTCTTTATAAAGTAAAAATATATTAATCTCCATTTATACTTTACCAATATTTGGATATATGAATATGAAAATAGAAAAAAAATTCAACCTAATCATTTTAATAATTTTTTGGTTATCGTTCAGTAGAGTAATTATCGGCAAAGAAATTTTTAACAGAGATTATAATGGAAGTTATTCTGGTTCCTATTTAAACCGGGTAGCGTTTCCGATCGGCGGAATCGGCGCAGGCATGGTTTGTCTGGAAGGTACCGGAGCATTGTCCCATATTTCTGTCAGAAACGCGCCGGATATTTTTAATGAACCCCTTATATATGCCGCGATTTGTGTAAAGGGTGAGAATGAAAATATCGCAAAGGTGATTGAAGGGCCAATCCCCCAATGGAAGTATTTCGGCAAACCCAATAGCGGCAATGGGTTGGGTGGAACCAGCTACGGTTTACCAAGATTTGAAAACGCGACTTTTACAGCCCGATTCCCATTCGGGAAAATAAACCTCACGGATAGCTCTGTCCCTTTAAAAGTTAATATAAACGGATGGAGCCCGTTCATTCCGGGTGACCCGGATCATTCCAGTCTGCCGGTCGGGTCTCTGGAATATCATTTTGTCAATCCAACCGATAATACGCAGGAGGCGGTATTTTCATTTCATTCGGAAAATTTTATGCATATTACTCTGCCGGACGAATGGGGCAGAAGTTTTGTAAAAGGCGAATCGATTAAGGAATTTCAGGATGGATTCCTTTTGTGGCAGGACGGCACTGAAGAAAATCCACATTATGAAGGCGGCTTCACTTTTTTTACGGACGATGAAAACGCGAAAATAAATTATTGTTGGTTCAGGGGCCTCCATTCTGACGCCATGACCATGAACTGGAAAAATATCCAGAGCGGAAAAATTGTTGAAAATCCTGCTGTTGCCGAAAAAACCGCCGGCGCATCTCTTTATGTGCCGTTTGTATTAAAACCGGGCGGGGAAAAAACCATACGGGTTTTGTTTTGCTGGTATGTTCCCCACACGAATTTGCGCAGGGGAGCGGATTTAGAACAGGAATGTTCCGTGGATGGTGAAAAATGTTGTCCGCCAAAAACTTATATACCCTGGTACGCGGGAAAATATAATAATATTTACGAATTGGCAAAATATTGGCGGCTCCATTATGATGATCTGTTAGAGAAGACAACATTGTTCACAACCTCATTTTACGAATCCACACTTCCGGGTGAAGTTTTGGAAGCTGTTGCCGCGAATTTAACTATACTCAAATCGTCGACAGTGCTTCGTCAAACGGACGGCCGTCTATGGGCCTGGGAGGGTTGTCACGATGACCTTGGCTGCTGTGCCGGTTCCTGTACGCATGTATGGAATTATGCCCAGGCCATACCACATTTATTTCCTTCTCTGGAAAGAACCTTAAGAGAAACCGAGTTTTATGAAAGCCAGACAAAAGCGGGATTCCAGAAATTCCGTGCATCACTTCCGATCCGTCCCGCGGGTGAGGGCCGGCATGCCGCCGCCGACGGCCAGCTAGGCGGTATTATGAAAGTATACAGGGAGTGGCGAATCTCTGGAGACACCATCTGGTTAAAAAATTTATGGCCGCAGGTTAAACAAAGTATGGATTATTGTATCAAAACATGGGACCCGAAGCACAAGGGTATTGTGGAGGAACCTCATCATAATACGTATGATATTGAGTTCTGGGGGCCTGAGGGCATGTGTACCGGATTTTATCTGGGTGCGTTAACCGCAATATCCAAAATGGGAGAAGCGCTCGATCAGGATATGTCTTTTTACCGGGAATTGCTGAATAAAGGAAAAAAGGTAATAGAATCCGAGTTGTTCAATGGTGAATATTTTATCCAAAAAGTGAAATGGAAAGGTTTGCAGGCGAAGGATCCGATTGAACTGGCCAAAGGCGCCTGGAATGTCGATTATTCTCCCGAAGCGATAGAAATTTTGAAAATCGAGGGACCCAAATATCAATACGGTAACGGGTGTATGTCCGACGGTGTGCTCGGAATATGGATAGCAAGAATGTGCGGACTTGACAATATAATCGATCCGGATAAAGTAAAAAGTCATCTTTCATCAGTTTATAAATATAATATGCGGAAAAGTTTATTAAATCATGCCAATCCGCAGCGTCCTTCCTTTGCTATGGGTACTGACGGTGGCCTGTTATTGTGCACCTGGCCCAAAGGCGGCGAGCCTACATTTCCGTTTATATATAGTAATGAAGTCTGGACCGGGATCGAATACCAGGTTGCGTCTCATCTTATTTTGGAGGGAATGGTGGAGGAAGGTCTTGATATCGTACGAACCTGCCGGACGCGATATAACGGGATAATCCGAAATCCGTTCAATGAATATGAGTGCGGGCACTGGTACGCGAGGGCCATGTCCAGTTATGGTTTGATCCGGGCATTAACAGGAATCCGTTATGATGCAATTGATAAAACACTGTATTTTGATTCAAAAATCGGAAACGATTTCAAGTGCTTTTTGTCAACAGAATCGGGTTTCGGAACGGCCGGTCTAAAAGCCGGAAAGCCCTTCATCGAGATAAAAACAGGAAATATTGAAATAAAACAATGCTTTGTTTCCGGGAAAGAAATGGAAGTAATTATGAACAAATAAAAGAAATGGTATAATTATTATACGATTACTATATCAGAATCAAGGAAAAGAGGATTTTTATGGGTAAAAGATTGTTTTTTTATATTATGTTAATGCTTTTTGTGTGCCTATCCTGTTCGCCAAAAAGAAATGATATTCAATTTTTCAAAGAAAACGGGATGTATTTTATTGAGAGCAGGATAATAAAAATAAAATTTGACAGCCTGATGAGATGCAATGTTTATAGGAAGGCTGAAAACAGTTTATTATCGATAATAAAAGATGACAATGTACCACATTATATTGTGATCAATGATACCATAGTTAATAATTTTTATGTGAATGAAGAAAAAATTGATATTAATAATATAAATAATGAGTTTGGACAGGGGAAAAGATTAAAAGTTTCCGGAACAGCAGAGGGACCTGGCAGATCGCTGATAGAAAAGACAATTTTATGTGATATATATGAAAAATTTCCGGAAGCGGCATTATTAAACGTTGAGTACAGAAATGTGAATTCGACGCCAAATCTTTTTATAGAAAAAGAAGTGAACAACAGCTTTAAATTAGACTCCTCACTGGTCAATAAAGATAGTGACAAAAATTCGTTATGGATATTACAGGGCGGCGCGTATAATGCCAGACCGGACTGGATATTACCGGTAACGGATAATTTTGCATTTGATAATTACCAGGGTCCGCAGATTGAAAACGATGAAATTGGCGGCGGGCTGCCAGTATTGGATGTATGGAGCAGGCAAACAGGGTTTTTTATCGGCAGTGTTCGGGAAAAGCCGACTTTAATATCTCTTCCCGCCGCTGTTGATGAAAATGGATTCCTGAATATCGGTATAGAGTATAACAGGGATCGTATAAAATTTGATAAAGTCTACATAACTATACCGATGGTTTTGGGTGTTCACGGCGGCGATTATTATAACGGTTTGAGAACATATGCAAAGATAATGGCCTGCAAAGGTTTTGCTATGATGAAAAATGAACCATCCGATCCGGTTTATGAGGCGATCTGGTGCGGATGGGGATTCGGACCGGGGTTTGAAACCCGCAAGATGACGGATATGATTCCCCTGGTAAAGGAATTGGGTTTTAAAGTTGTCACTGTTGATTTCGGGTGGTTTTATGATAACGGCGATTTTTTCCCCAGAGATGATACTTTCCCGAATTTAGATGAGGATATGCGTAAATTCGTGAAAACCTTTCATGATAACGG
Organism: Candidatus Zhuqueibacterota bacterium; assembly: GCA_016934825.1. Lineage (GTDB taxonomy): Bacteria > Zhuqueibacterota > Zhuqueibacteria > Residuimicrobiales > Krinioviventaceae > Fontivivens. The sequence continues at coordinate 10,030 of JAFGSB010000011.1, read as the reverse complement.
TTTCAAAATAAAATTATGGTTAACACCCTGCGTTGCCGGACCGGTCCTGCAAAAAGAGCATCCGGAATGGTTGTTAAAGGACAAGGACGGCAAGCTCGTCCAGTTCATCAATTACGGCAGCAAGATTGCTTATCTTTGTCCCGCTTTAAAAGAGGTTCAGGATTATTACCGGGAACTGATCAGAAAGTTCATTGGCGACTGGGGATATGACGGTTTTAAAATGGACCAACAGCTTATTAATGCAGTACCCCGCTGTTATAATAAAGATCATAATCACGAGAATCCGGGAAATTCTTTTGAATCGCTTCCGGATCTGTACAAGATCATTTATGAAGAATCCGTCAAAATAAAGCCGGATGCGATTGTGGAAGTTTGTCCCTGCGGAGTGTTCCCATCGTTTTACAAGATGCCGTATTATAACCAGCCGGTCTCTTCCGACTTTAAAAGCCAATGGCAAATCCGGCACAGGGGGAAAACAATCAAGGCGTTAATGGGACCACATATTGCATATTATGGCGACCATGTGGAAAGATATTACAAAGAATCGAATTTTGCCTCAATGATCGGCGTCGGTGGCATCCCGGGAACGATGTTCGTTTCCAGGCCCGAAGATAATGTGGAATTTCTCAGAGTGAAATACCCGTGCTACCTGTCTCCCGAACGAAAGAAACATTTTGAAAAATGGCTTGACATATATAGAAATAATACACTCAGTAACGGTGAATATTTAAATCTCTATGATATCGCTTTTGACAAACCGGAAACCCATGTCGTGAAAAAAGATAATATCATGTACTATGCATTTTACGCGCCCGAATGGGACGGGGATGTTGAGTTCAGGGGATTGGATGACAGGGATTATATTATTTATGACTATACCAATGATGAAGAAATTGGTAAAGTTAATGGAAATAGTAAACTAAAAGTACATTTTGAAAATCATTTGCTGGTCAAAGCAATACCGGAGTAAAAAAAACTTTATGAATAATTTATACCAAAAAATATTAAACCGTTTTTTATCTGTCGCTTGTTTTTTGTTTTTTGTGTTTTGTTCGGGGCCGAAGGACACACAACAGAAAGTCCTTGTCTCGATTGGTGACCGGGTGATTACGGTCGAAGAATTTAAAAACCGTACGGAACTGACGCCCCGGCCATTTTATTGCAGGAATAATACGGAGCGACACAAAATCATCGCTCTGAACTCTCTTATCGCGGAAAAATTATTTGCTCTGGAAGAGGGCGAGAAAAGCGAACTCTTGTCCCGTAAATATTTCCGGGCTTATATCAAAGGGAAAAAAGAACAGTATATGCGGGAAGAGTTGTTCGACAGAATCGCGCGAGAACCTGTTGTTTTGGATTCTGCCGAAATTAATAAAACCATGCAACTGGCGGGTTTTATTTACCGGGTTGAATATTATCAAATAAACAAAGAATATGCGAATATTATATGTGAAAAAATAGCGGCATCGCCCGGTTCCGCGACGGTCGTTTTTGACGCACTCGATTTTACGGAAACCGCTCCTCAAAAAACCGTCAAGTTTAAAGATCCCGATCATTCGGTCATACATCAGGCCCTGTATTCCGAAAAGCTGCAAGCAAATGATGTGATTGGACCACTGAAATTACAGGACAATCAGTATATTGTCATGAAAATAAAAAATGTTTTATATTCGCCGGCGCTTTCCGAATCGGAAGCGGTTGATCGAATGCGGTTTGTGAAAGAACGTCTGGTCGAACGAAAGTCTATTGAATTATGGAACAATTATATAATGGAAGTGATGCGGAATAAGGATATTGAATTTGTACCGCAAACGACTTTAAAAATGGCCGAATTATATTCTATGAAAGATCTGCCGAACGATCAACAGGAACAAATGGTAATGAAAAAAATTGAGGACAAGCAAACAAATTTGAGTTTGGACGATCTTGCGATTAATGAAGTGCTTATGGGCGCGCCGTTTTTTAAAATGGATAATAAAGTATGGACCGTGGCTGAATTCAGAGAATTATTGTTATCACACCCGCTTGTGTTTCGAAAACCGACAATAACCCCTGATGAGTATTTGCAGCAATTTAAACTGGCTATTGTTGATTTGATGCGTGACCATTATCTCAATCAGGAAGCTTATGCGAAAGGTATTGATAAATTGGAAAATATAAAGAGAAATGTCGAAATGTGGCAGGATTCCTATGTTGCAAAGTTACACCGGGAACAATATTTGAAATCATTGGCTCTGAGTGAGGATTTTGACAAAACACGCATGTCCGGCACATACACTTATATTGATGAGTATGCTGATAGTATGCAAAAGAAATACAGCCGCCTGATCGAAATTAATATGGAAAAATTCAATAAAATAGAGTTAACTCAAACCGACATGTTTTCAATTCAAAAGTTTGTGCCGTATCCCTTACCGGTTCCTCCGTTCCCGAAATTATGTGTCGACGATAAACTGGATTATGTGAAACATGTAAAAAATTTAAGGAGTGCTCATGTGCATAGATGTTACATCAATGAATGAATTTTCTCGTCGTGATTTTTTATTAAAATCAAGTTGCGCGGGCCTGCTGCTTGCGCTGCCCGCAACGGCTGAAAACAGCCTGAGTCAAAAAAAATCTCAAATAACCGGCCAAAAAATCGCGGTGTTTTCAAAACATCTGCAATGGCTGGATTATCGGGGCATGGCGGAAACGGCTGCGAAAATCGGATTTGACGGGGTGGATCTGACCGTGCGTCCGAAAGGGCATGTTCTGCCGGAAAAAGTTGAAGACGATCTGCCCAAAGCTGCCGAAGCATGTAAAAAAGCGGGCATAGAAATTTTGATGATGTCAACCGCAATCGATGATGCGGCGCACCCGACAACGGAAAAGATACTCAGAACCGCAAGTCAATTGGGCATTAAATATTACCGCATGAACTGGTACAGGTTTGACAAGTCAATTGGAATCGATAAAAATCTTGAGAATTTTAAAACTAAAATGATTGATCTGGCCGGGATGAACAAGCAATACGGCATCAAAGGAGGGTATCAGAACCATTCGGGAACGTGGTTTGGCGCCCCGATTTGGGACCTCGGTATGGTTCTGAGAGAAATAAATTCCGAATGGCTTGGTTGTCAGTATGACATCCGCCACGCGACCGTGGAAGGCGCCCAATCCTGGCCGGTGGGATTGGAATATATAGCGCCATACATTAATATGATTGATATCAAGGATTTCCGTTGGGATCATTCGGACGGCGATTGGGAGTTATTGGATGTACCGCTTGGAGAAGGAATGGTTGATTTTAAACAATTTTTCAAACTCACGGGCCAATTCAATATAAAAGCACCACTATCCATACACTTTGAATATGATCTGGGTGGTGCAAACCTTGGCCTCCGCGTTCTGAAAATTCCGGGAGAAAAAGTTATCGATGCGATGAAAAAGGATTTGTTTACTCTCAAGCAATATTTAAACGGTTAAGGACAGAGAAATTGTCCGTAATTATTTTAAAAACAAGTATTCGCACTGGCGCAGAAGATAGTTATCCAAAGAATAGTTATACGAATGTCTCATCGATCTCATATTATTAATTTATTATATAAGGAATTATTAATCGATACAAGATATATTTTTCAATGGTGATGATGCGCATGAGAAATTATTTGAAAAACAGGCGCCATTTTTCAGACAGATCAAAATAGAGTTTTATAAAAACCTGAATTATTAGACAAAAAAATTATTTTAATTTGTGAAATTAATAAAAGAGGGAAAAAACATGCAGAGTAAACAAGTTGTATCAATTGTTGGTTTTTGCTTCTTTCTTTTCATTGTCGGAACTTTGTTCGCGGGAACAACAGGTAAAATATCGGGTGTGGTTGTGGATAGTGAAACAAAAGAACCATTACCCGGGGTAAATATTGTCGTGGAAGGAACAACAATGGGCGCTGCGACCGACGTAAACGGGCAGTACATGATCCTCAACATTCCCCCGGGCGTTTATGCGTTAAAAGCGATGATGATCGGATATACTTCGCAGACCATACAAAACATACTGGTAAAAATTGATTTGACCACAAAAATAAACTTTTCATTGACAACCACGGTACTCGGCGGAGAAGAAGTGACCGTTGTGGCCGAGAGAGAAATCGTACAGATGGACATGACCTCTTCATTGGCCGCGGTTGGGGCGGAGGAAATCGAGGCCCTTCCTTTGCAATCGATCGACCAGGTGTTGGATCTTCAGGCCGGAGTTGTCCAATCGGGCGGTGAATTTCATGTCCGGGGTGGAAGAGGAGGAGAAATCACATATATGGTGGATGGAGTAACCATAACATCTCTAGACGGCAGCAGAGGAGTCAACGTTGAAAGTGATGCTGTCCAGGAAATGCAATTGATCAGCGGAACTTTTAATGCCGAATACGGCAATGCCATGTCGGCAATTTTAAATATTGTAACCAAAGAAGGTGACGATAAATATTCAGGGCAAATTCAGGGTTCGCTCGGTGATTATGTAAGCAGTAATCATATTTACGATGTCATGACCGGCTTTAAACCGGTCATCAATCCTGTTTCCAACAATCCGGTAATGGTGGACGAGGCGGAAAATCCGTTAACCGGTTTAAATCCGCAGTATGATATCCGGGGTACGCTCTCGGGACCTGTGCCTTTTCTGGGAAATAAAATGAATTTTTTTGTTAACGGACGATATATCTCGGAGACCGGTTATTTATACGGTAGAAAGTGGTTTACGCCACAGGGTCTGGCCGGTGACAGTTCACTTGTCCCTTTACAACCGGTAAAGTCAACCACCATGCAGGCGAAATTGACTTATAGGCCGTTTACAAACATTAAATTGAATTATAATGTTTTCTGGCGGTCGTCGGAACGGGAGCGAAACGCATCAAAGGATCTGAAATATGTTCCCGACGCGGGGATGCAGCGTTATAACAATGGCATTACACACATGATTAATCTGAGTCATACATTATCTGCAAATACTTTTTACGAAGTGAAACTCAGCCAATATTATTCTCATTCTGAACAGTATTTATATGAGGATCCGTACATAGTGCCGGACTATTTCATTCGTTTATATAAAACGGTTGACGACAATACGGAAATCGAAGACCGGTATTATACATCCGATGCGGAAAAAGAAGCAATTATTAATGAAGCGAAAGAAAAAGAGTGGACCTGGGATTTTATCATCGATCCGAACAATTCAGTTGGATACCTGCATCCGGATTCAAACAGAACTAACACAGCTCAAAATAGCTTTGATCATATTGGAACCAATTTGGACCATAATTATAGTACCGACAAGTTTTTACTTGGCAAATTCGATCTGACCAGTCAGGTGTCGAATACTCACCAGATAAAGGCCGGATTTGAAGGGACATTACACGAAATACAGCGGGAAAGTTACACGCTAAGGCCAAAAAGGGACGCCAATGGAAATGAAATTGTTCCCTTTGTGCCGGTGATCGAACCGGTCTCGTCGTTATGGCATGACAACTATACGCGTAAACCAAAAGAATTTTCAGCCTATGTTCAGGATAAAATGGAATACAAAGACATGATCATGAATATCGGGCTTCGCTTTGATTATTTTGATCCCAATTATGTCGTGCCGGTTGACCCGACCGATCCGGATATTTATAAGCCATTTTCATCGGAATTTATAGGGGCCAATTGGGACGCGCAGTATTACAAGAATCTGCCGACTCAGGCTGAAAAAGATGCCTATGAGGCAGCGAACGCGTATACACCGGAGCAGCGCAGGGATTTGATGCACAAAAAGGTAAAAGCCAAAACCCAGATCAGTCCGCGGGTTGGGATAGCATACCCCATTTCCGATAAAGGCGTCATCCATTTTTCCTATGGCCACTTTTTCCAGATGCCGTCGGCATCATATCTTTACAGCAGACCCGATTTCAAACTTGCCGAAGGTACTCCAATTTTTGGTAATGCTGATTTGAATGCTGAAAAAACGGTCCAATACGAGATCGGGCTACAGCAGCAAATAGGTGAAAATGTTGGCATTGATGTGACACTGTTTTACAAAGATATCCGGGATTGGATCGGTGTTTCCACTATTTATAATACACAATTTTTAAACATAAATTATGTGAAATATGAGAATAAAGATTATGCAAATGTCCGGGGTATAACCGTTACAATTGACAGGCGGTATGCTAATAATTTGTCCGCTTCGTTGGATTATACATTCCAGATTGCCGAAGGTACTTACACATCACCCAATGAAGCCTATTCTGCGGCGCAGGGAAATGAGGAACCGGCCAAAAAATTGATCTATATGGATTATGATCGCCGGCATTCACTGAACGCAACAGTCGCTTACAATTTATTAGGCTGGACAATCGCCGTAATCGGTAAGTACAACACCGGCTTTCCGTACACGCCTAATTTCATTGCCGGTAATGCGAATGCAAATTACAGGGGCTGGCGGGAAAATATTGCCAGAAACCCGGCGACGAGTATGATTGATTTAAAGATTGACAAAAGGCTTGTCAAAACCGGGCCTTTATCACACCGGCTTTTTATACGGGTGTACAACCTTTTAGACCAGAAAGGCGCACTGCGCGTGCATGCCGATACCGGGTCCCCGGAATACACAACCTATGGTACACATCGATGGGTCAGTTATGATCGTGACAGAATCGGTTCCCTGGAACATTTTTATTTAAATCCGGAATTTTATCAATCACCGCGACAGATCCAGTTGGGTTATATTATTGAGTTTTAAGTTTATAAGGAGATAAAAATGAAATATACAGTTTACTTTTATTTGATAGTGCTGTTCCTTTTCCCTGTCAATACCTTTGCCCAGAGAAGTATAGACCAATTGCACGGTGATCAGGAGTATCACAGAAGAGGGATCCATGATGGTAACCGGATACGAATCAGCTTTGGCAATGACGGGAATTTCGGCAGAAGGTCGACCGGGGAAGTTGCCGGGGGAACGGAATACGGCTGTGAATGGCCAAAGGGTGAGGCAGAGATATACACATCTAAAATTATTTTGATGCCAATGGCCGAAGTGAGAGATATAAATAACCAAATTCAACATATCGTTTCCGAATGTCATGGGACCGGAACAACTGAAGAATACAAGACTCAGACAAAATCGGGCGCCAGTGTGGGCGATTTGGATGGGCAACGCTGGCGGACTATGTGCCCGCTGGACGGTTTTATCAGGGCTGAATTGATGTATCCGGATGTACCCGCCGATTCTGTACATCCGGCATTGAGTGATGATCCGGAGGGATGGCCGGAATACTGGCCGGATAAAATGAAAGAAGCTGACCCGGGCTGGAGAGGGGAATGGAACGGTTATTTCGGCAAGGGACAGATCAGGGCGGACCAGGAAAGCTACTGGGTTGCGGACGATTATCAGAATGACGAATTTGATTTTTATCCGGATGAGTTCGACCCGCTGCGTCGCGGTATCGGTCTGCGGATGTACTATCGCGGTTTGCAATGGAACAATCCCCTGGTGGAAGATGTCATGTATGTCGTCTATGATGTCGAAAATATCGGAACGGGCAGCCTTGATAAAGTAAATTTTGCTATGCATCCTGATTTTGACAATGGTGATACGGTCACCGATTATGACCCGACGCCCGATTCCCTTTGTTTTAACCGGAAGGAGAATTGGTACTATAGTTTTGATAAAGATAACTTTGGTGCTAATAATTTTACGCCTGTTGGTTATATCGCTTATGCCATGTTTGAAACGCCGGGAAATGAGTTTGACGGCATAGATAATGATGATGACGGTCACTTTTTGGGCGGAAAGACCATAACTGAGGATGATTTTTCGCAGGGTATCTTGGAATATAACACACCTATTATTATTGTTGATTATGAAACCTATGAACGCGAAACAACAACTCTGTCGGATTTACAGCAAACAAGGCCCGAACTGTTTTCCGGTGATACGCTTATTATCAGTTTTATCGGCCGGCCGCAAAAGTTCTGGCCGGGTAAGGAATTGGTAGAGATCTGGTTCGACAATTTTGATAATAACCTCAACGGACTCATTGATGAAAATAACGGCGCTATCGTCGGTGAAGATTCATTAACTCAAGAGACCCGATTCCTTTATGTCGGTTACATGGGAATTGATTATTTTACCGGAGAAGGTAAGAATAATCCCATGCTGGATGAAAGCCGTAAAGATGGAATTGATAATGACGGGGACTGGGATCCATTAATAGATGATGTTGGTGTTGACGGTAAGCCTTTTACCGGCGATGACGGAGAAGGGGACGGCGTGCCAACCAGTAAATATCAGGGGGGATTTGTGTATGACGCTCCCGGCGAACCCCATATCGATGCGACCGATATTTCCGAAAGCGATCTGCTGGGAATGACAGCTTTTGGCCAAAATCTGACAGATTGGGTGAATTATCCACTCGACAATGATGAAAAATTATGGAATACCGTCATTCCGGGCAACATGGTTGAGGGCGCCGAAAAAATTGAGAACGCGTTTATGGGATCGGGTTATTTCCCAATGCCCGCAAAACATATTGAGAGATTTTCAGGTGCGTTTATGTTAAGTTATAGTCTTGACGGATTGACACGGACCAAACGTAGTGCGGAGTTAGCTTTTGAAAAAAATTATCAGTTTTACATGGCGCCTTATCGGCCAAAGTTAACCGCATTACCCGGAGACGGCAGGGTTACTTTATTCTGGGATGATAACGCTGAAGCTTCTGTAGATCCCATACTGGGAAAAGATTTTGAGGGCTACCGGATCTATCGAAGCACGGACAATTTATTCCCGAGGCAAATAACCAATCCTTATGGTGATCCCAAACTTATGATACCGATAGCGCAATTCGATTTGGATAATGATATTAAAGGCCTTTCCGCCGGTGTTATAAATGGCGTGCAGTTTTACCTGGGTGATGATACCGGCCTTAAACACAAATGGGTCGATACGACTGTTGTAAACGGCCAAAGATATTACTATGTGATCACATCTTATGATCATGGAGATGAAACAGTATCACCAGCGGTACAGCCAACAGAATGTAATTATGACCTGACACCTGATCCTGTATCCGGCGAGGTCAGCAGGAAGAGCAGCAATGCTGTGGTCGTCACACCCAATGCGCCGTCTCCGGGATATCTGGCAGCAACGAGCGATGTGGCGATGGAGCACATAGAGGGTTATTCAAGCTCCAATCTCGCTATTGAAGTTTTAGATTCTCCAGACATTAAGGATAATAACACCTATCGGGTAACCTTTAAGGACACGGTGTTGGGATATGGTCAGGGTTCAGCTCTGGTCACGAAAAGTTTTACACTTGCCAATAAAACTACCGGCGAAACGCTTATACTGAACTCCGCCAAAGTCCACACCGGGCGTGTAATTCCGGTAACCGAAGGTTTTCGGCTGGTGTTAATGAATTACGATGAATTAAAAGTCGACACATTAAAAACGAAATTTAACCGTGAAGGCATTTACGAACCGATATTTAAGCCGTTTTTCAATGGTAATGTTGGAAATATCAGGCCCGCGGATTATCGAATTGTGTTTGGTGAAATAGGTATTGATACATCTACAGTGTTTAAACCCGAGGGAATAGAGCTGTCTGCAAAACCGGTTAATTTCGCAATAACCAATCTCACGGAAAACACAAAAATCGATTTTGCCATCAGTGATTCGGCCTCTGCCCCTGATTCAACAAAAGGTATATTGAACGGCGGGAAATGGAAAGATGGTGTATACTTTTTGGAAAAAGATGAAAATGGTGATCTCGTAACGACCTGGTATCTGACCCTGGCAACGGGAACGGAAGATGATCTGAATCCGGCTGTTGGCGATACATTATATATGTATACAATAAAGCCGTTTTTATCAAACGATATATACGAGTTCACAACCATAGGCGAAAAATTTGACATTGCGACCGCAAAAGCCGATATGGACCGCATCAGAGTAGTGCCGAATCCATATGTTGTAACAAATACGTGGGAGAGGGCCAACCCATACAGTACCGGCCGCGGCCCG
>JAFGSB010000010.1 GCA_016934825.1 Candidatus Zhuqueibacterota bacterium | reverse complement strand
GGATGAAATAAATTACCGTACAGTTAAAATGTCTTTTGGTCTGCCATGGGGCGGCGCCGATGGTTTTGTCGAGGTTACTGATTTTACGATTTCGGATGCGCCTGAAGATAAAATTTCCTGTGCTTATATTTTTACCGGTTATCCCGACAGACAGCCCTGGGATTCGTCCATGGTTGCGTATCTGCAGAAAACTTATGATGTTACTCTTGTTACTGACAACAGTATAATGGACGGTGATTTTACAATTGATAATCTTAAAGAATACGATTTTGCTTTTGTAAGCGAGTCGGTCAGTGATTGGAAATTAGGCGGTGTCGGCGATGATTTTATGAAAAAAGCACCTATTCCTTACTTCCATGCAGAATTATGGCTGGCCGCACCGGCTTATATGGGCATTGTATCAGCAGAAGGTTTGTACGGTACAATAATGGACTCTTTAGGCAATGGCGGTAAAGTCTTTATTGTCGACGAGGAAAACCACCCGTTAAGCGCGGGACTTGCACCTGGCTCTGAAATTGAAGTTGTAACCGATACGGATGAGGAAGATGAACGGGGAATGTTAACATATTGCGTCCCGGAAGTAGATCATATCCCGATTGCTGTATGGGCCGGAGATCCTTCGCTTACGGTTGTGCTGGGACTGGAAGTCGGAACGCCGCTTTATGATGCCCTGGGACTTACAATTGATCCTACACTGGTTAATGAAAACAGAGTGGCGGTTGTGGGAATTTATGCGCGGGCCTATGATTATATCACTGAAGACGGTTACAAGTTGATCGATGCGGGCATTAACTGGATATTAGATACCGGAACAGCAGTGGAAGATGAAGATCAAAATAAATCTGAAACACCGGCCAGGTTCGAATTGGCGCAAAACTATCCGAATCCTTTTAATCCGTCTACGGAGATTGTATTCAGTCTGACTAAAACAGGACATGCGACATTAAGTATTTATAATGTTCTGGGTCAGTTAATTGAAACGCTTGTTGATCAGGAATTGGCTGTCGGTACGCACCGTTTTACTTTCGATGCTCAAAATATTCCATCAGGAATTTATTTCTACCGGCTTCAATCCGAAGGTTTATCTCAAATTAAAAAGATGATGTATATGAAATAGATTTAATTGACTCTATTTTGAAATAATAAAGTAGTGTAATACATAGAGAGAATGATAAATGATTACGAGAAATATGATTTTTGTTTTAGTCATTCTCTCTGGCATTACATTGCTTGGATTCCAGCAAGTAGTGTTGTCACGAGAGGTCAATAAAGATTTTCAAATGAATCCTATTAATCCGCAAGAGGGACAATTTAATTCGGAATATAACACTTTACCCACAGATGGTACTGTGGATGAATCAAATTCCAGATCGATAAAAGTAACGTTTGCGGAAAAATTGGCCTGCTCAGATGGTCTTGTTGAGGATAATGATGTTATTATTTCGGATACCACTGAGGAAAGATTATCCTGTGCATTTATTTCAACCGGTTATTCGGACAGGAAAATGTGGGATATGCCATTAATTGCTTATCTTGAAAAAACATATGATGTTACTGTTGTTACCGATGATAATATAATGGACGGAGAATTCACAATCGACGACCTTAAAAAATATGATTTTGCCTTTATGAGCGAATCGATAAGCGATTGGAAGTTAGGCGGTGCAGATGATGATTTTATTAAAAAAGCGCCGATTCCTTTCTTTTATACCGACTTGTGCTTAGCTGCGCCGGCTTATATGGGCATTGTATCGGCAGAAGGTTTGTATGGCACAATTATAGATTCTGTGGGTAATGGCGGTAAAGTAATTATTGTCGACCAGGATAATCACCCATTAAACGGGGGATTTGAAAGTGGAACTCAGGTCAATATTTTAAGGGACACTGATGAGGGTAATATACGAGGGATATTTACCTATTGTGTCCCGGAAGTCAATCATATTCCGATTGCTGTATGGGCCGGCGATCCTCAGCTTACAGTTGTGTTTGGCTTGGAAGCAGGGACTCGACTCTATGATGGCCTTGGACTTACAATTGATCCCAATCTGGTGAATGAACATCGTGTGGCGGCTGTTGGTATTGTTGCTCAAGCAACAAAGTACATCACAATTGATGGGTGTAAGTTGATTGATGCGGGTATTAACTGGATATTAGAAACCGGTACAGCAGTGGAAGATGAGGAAAAATATGTTACTTCCGCACCGATTGAGTTCGAATTATCGCAAAATTATCCCAATCCGTTTAATCCAACAACGGAAATTTGTTTTTCACTTGCAAAATCAGGGCATACGACATTAACTATTTATAATGTAATTGGCCAGGTTATAGAAACAATTATAGACCAGCAATTGACTGTCGGTACACATCGTTTTACATTCGATACTCATAATGTTCCATCAGGTGTCTATTTCTATCAGCTTCGGTCTGGTGGAGAAACTCAAATCAAAAAGATGATTCTAATGAAATAGGGCATGTAAACATAATAACAAAATGTATGAAGGGAGGTGTAATTATTTAATTTTTTTTATTTTTTAACAATAGTAGTTAATCTAAAAATTTTTTTTGGAGGACTAATTTATGTTAAAGAAAAAAATTTTAACGGGCATTATATTTCTTATTGTCCTGTCAGTGGTGACCTTGCCGGGCAGCACATTGGCGCAAAAGACCTGTGTATTTATTTCAAAGTCACCAGATCCGGGTGATTCGCGGGATTCAACTTTGATAGACCACCTGAAACAGACCTACGATGTCGCCAGGATAGTGGGTCACAGTGAACTGGCCGACGGGATTGTAACCGTGGACGATCTCAAACAATACGATTTTGGATTTGTAAGCGAATCGGTTGGTACGTGGGCTATAGTGGGTCCATTGAAGGGTAATCCCATCCCGTTATTTTTCACAGAAGGTTATGCCGCTCAGGCGAACATAACCGGTTGGGCTTCAGCCGGAGGCAGTTGGGGAAGCACTTTTGATTCGACAGGGACAGGAGGAAAAGTAACAATTGTTGATGATACCGGTCATCAATTGGCGGCGGGATTCGCGAACGGCGCCGAACTTGATATCGTTACGGGATCCGACAAGACTCAGTTGTTGACATATTGCGTACCGGAAGTGGATTATATCCCGATAGCGGTTTTATCCGAGGATCCAACAAAAGCAGTAGTGTTTGGAGTGGAAAAAGGGACCGCCTTATTTCTTGACGACGGCTCCGCAATAGACCCGACTGTTTTGTCCGAGAACAGGGCAGCGGCCGTATGTATCCATGCCAATGCCAATAATTTTATTACTGAAGATGCCTATAAACTAATGGACGCGGGCATACAATGGATTTTAGGAGAAGACGGCGGTCCGACGGAAGATTTTGTTAATACGCCGATTGAGCCGCAGACCGGAGTATTTGTGGCGACCTTCAACGCCAAAGCCACAGCGGACAGTGTTGACGGGGTTTTGGGTCTGGCAATGAACGAG
>JAFGSB010000009.1 GCA_016934825.1 Candidatus Zhuqueibacterota bacterium | reverse complement strand
TTTAATCTTTTGGGATTAATATCGCACAATGCCACCAACTCGACGTAATCTTTCAAAGGATGAATGAGATTTTTCCCCCACGTACCACTGCCCCGCGAGCCCGTACCGACGAGTGCGAATTTAAGCTTCCCGCCGTTTGCGGCTTTTGAGGGCGCAACATTTGTTAAGGTTGCCAGAGCGGCGGCAGTCGCGGCTGCCATTTTTGTTCCTTTGCCTAAAAATTCTCTGCGGGCTATATTTTTGTTATTTTCCACCAGACACCTCCCGGAAAATTATAATTTTAAGTTACTTTATATTGATAATAATAATATTTCAGTATTCCCACGGAAAGGGATTTTTGATTGGAATCACCGGGGATTTATGAATTATAACCTTTCAATATAATATCTGAAATCACTTTTATCTGAATAAATCCTGAAAAAAGTGAAACATTAATATTAATTATTTTCTGATTCTACAAAAGAATATAATGCTCTCACTTTATATATTCATAAGCACCAATATCCCAGTTCGTGTGTTGGGGACGTACAGTACCGTTATAGTCTAATTTTATGTCAAGTCCGTGCATTCTATAATATTTTTCGTAAACGGGATACTCTATTGCTTTATCAATAGCCGCGCTATTCTTCTGAAGCTCAAAATTATTCTTCGCGACATTCCTGAAAAGCGGATTCCCTATGATATTATTCGCGCCGCCCGGAAAGTTTTCAAATTCCAAAGTGGAATGGATTGTGAATTCTGAATCCCATCGAAGAATAACTGGCGCACCGTCCTGCCAGAATAGATTGTTCGCAAATTCGGACACATCGGCAATAGTAGGACTTGGGATATTCAAATGACATTTATAGCGTTTTCCCCTTATATTGGCGAAAATGTTGTTAAATACATGGATACGAAAATTTTCCCGTTTGTATTGATGAATGATAACATCAACATTACAGACCGTATTGCCAATGATATATAAATCATCTGACTTTTTTTCCAGGGCAATCGCGAATCCTTTAATATTATAAATCTTGTTGCCGATGATCCACGCGTTATCCGTTTCCTCGTTGCGTATACCGTTATCGGAGTCATAAATTTCATTAAATATAACCCATGGCCGGTTCGGCATACCGTCGCTGCCCAGTACCATCGCGCTGCCGTCGGAAGTGGATGCCCGTTTATACCCGTATAATATATTCTGTGAAATAACGACATCTTTAACATATTTCAGGTCGACGCCATTCTCCCTGTCTTCGTGCAACAGGTTCCGGCCGATGTACACATACTGCGGAGCCGGATCACAGGCATGACAGGCCTGGACAGCATCGCCGCTGTTATGGTGAATATGATTGTCCAATATCCACACTCTCTTCGCGCCCACACCGGGATTGACGCCATGACAGTCACCCCCCTTGCGGGGATCGTTTGTAATATTATGATGAATGTGGTTTTTATATATAACCACATCACTGCCCCGTGCCGATATTGCCGCGCCGAAATTGATAATCTTCCCTGGCGGATTATGGATTTCACAATTTCTGATCGCAAAATATGCGGCCGTATCACGGGATCTTATAAAAGAGTCATCATAAAATTCTATATCTTCGATAATGAAATACTGCCCATCCACACTCAGGTGAAAATTTAAAAGTTGCGGCCTATTATCCGGGTAGATTCCCCGGATAAACACAGGTTTGTCGGCTGTTCCGCTGCATGTCCAGATATTTTTTAAATCCGTCTGGTAAGGGCCGCCTTTGATGAGCACAACACTCCCGGCAGGAAGTGTCATGTTTTGGGGGATTGTTTTTCTTGGTTTATCCTGACTTCCGTTGGGATTATTGATATCAGTCGCGCCTCGGTGGGTATTATCAATATAATGTGTATAAAAACCGGGACCGTATACACTTTCAACCGTTTCTTCAATACCAAAATCGGGAATCGGGATTCCAATTGGCGGTTTATAGGTTTGACCATAGCTTTCAGTTAAAAAAAACCATAACAAAAAAATATATATTAATATCCGATATTGTTTTAAGAACATTGAACTTTTTTTATAGCTATATTGAACGCCGGATTTCATAGGGTTTAAATCATTACCTGTCAGCATATTTCTTTTTTCTTTCCGTATATAAATAATTAAAAACTTGGGCTCATGTCCCACTTGGGATGATTGGTTAAATTGACAAGATTTTTCCCATTTAAATCAACACGGTAGATTTCACAATTGTTGAATTTGACGGACTGAAAAATAATTGATTTTCCATCGGGAGTGATCGATGGGTACTGATTAATAAAATTTAAATCATTGGATAAATTTTTGAACTTTTTTCCATTTTTATTTATAATACAAACATCGCAATATTTCATTCCTCTTTGCCGGGCCAGGAAAACGATTTTAGAGCCATCCGGCGTAAACTGAGGCCTGGATTCCACAACTTTACCTTTTATTATATTTTTCAGATTTCTCCCATCACTTTTAATCATAAATAAACCGGGTATGTTATTTTCATAAGAGATAAACGCCACAAATTCACCGTTCGGCGAAAACGCGGGAAACCGGATCTTTTCTTTTCGTTGAACCAGATCCCTGATTTTGGTCCCATCCTTTTTCATTATAGTAATTGCAAAAGTTCCGCTCCTTTTCGATACAAAAACTATTTGGGAACCATCCGGTGAAAAAGCGGGATCATATTCATCAAAATCAGGATCGGACAAACATTTTTCTCCGAAACCGTCAGTATTTATTATAAAAATCTGCCGGCGACCTTCGATCTTTCGGACAAATACTATTTTATCCTCTTGCGGAGAAAAAGAGTATTGAGGAATATCCCAGCCGACTTGAGTTAAATCCGTAACGCTATGTTCTTCGATATTTAAAATTCGAAGCAGTTTATCTTTTACATAAGCGAGGTACAATATTTTGTTGCCATCCGGTGAGAGTACAGGATATGAAAAACTCACAATTGATTCAATATCCGGCGTCAGATTAACCTGATTGCCTCCGTCAGTATCCATCATAAATATATCGAACTGCCGTCTTGGCGCGTCCCGGTCGGACAGGAATACAATTTTGGAGAAATTTTTTACTTGTTTTCGTGTTTGTTCCCGGCAACTTGAGATAAAAATCAGAAAAATAAATAAGTAAATAAACTGTTTCATTAACTCATCTCCTATCGGAACAACTGAATACCCAATGTCACAATAAACATGGAAATAGAGCGGTCTTCTCCTAAAATAGTATCTTTCAGACTATTGATTTCAGGAAAAACTTTTTCCGATAAATTTTGTGTACCATCAAAGCGTGGAGTGCTAAGAGCCAAATATCGAAATCCCAGGTTATACGTCTGATAAAAAACAAAACCAATTCCGAGTTCATATCCGAAATCCCTGGCAAAATTAAACTGTGTATCATCTGCCGTTACCGACTCTTTTACACCCTCAAATGACATCAAACCGACGGTTGCCTTTTTGGAAGGTGCTTTTGACAAATTCACACCGGCCTGTAAACTGCCATATAATGTATATTTGTGCGAAAAATGATGATCATATCGGAATCCTGTCATAACAGGAATGTTTATCCAACGGCCAAATTCAAGATTAATACTCTTAATTATATTTCGTTCCTTTATAATATTAGTAGTAATTGTTGTATCGCCGACAATCTGTGAATGATATTTGGATAACGCTGATTCACCGTTAACACCATTCACTATAATTCTGCCGCTCAGCACCCAATTTAATCCGCGAAACCATACTGGAGCAATCAACTCCGCGCCAACACCGGCGCCTGTTTCGGCCAACCCGATTTTTTCGCCGGTCCGAAAACCCGATAATCTCGTTACCCGGGTATAATCGTCAAAATTTTTCCCAAAATCTCCATTAGGCAGGGATGCGCTCCCAAAAAGGTGCAAACTCAATTCACCCTGCTGGGAATAAACAGTACTCGAGAGCAACAATAGGATTATGACAAAAATCAGTTTATTCTTCATTTTGTATATCCTTTCTTATTAGAAGTTAGTATTCCTTATTACCGACTATTTAGCATGTTCCGGGGCTATGGTTTTTTTAGATTTAATAACTTTTTACCATCGCCCCAAAATGAACATGCATTTAGAATCATGGGAGAAAATATGAAAATAATTTGTGAATTATAACTTTTAAAAAGTTTAAAAAATAACTGACCATATTTTTAATTTATTTTTATTCCTCATACAATAATTAAGTTTACTATTAGAACAAAACGATTTAAACAATAATCTTTCTCTACTTCATCAATAACATCTTTTTAGTCAGAACCTGGTTATTCGCTTCCAATCGATAAAAATAAAATCCGCTCGAAACCAGTTTATGAGAATCATCCAGACCATCCCACTGAACGGAGTGGGTTCCCGCGTTCTGCCGTATATCGCTAACCAGAACCCTGACCTTTTGACCAAGGGTGTTAAAAACCGAAAGTTTGACCACTGACGACTTGTTCAGTTGATAAGAAATGGTCGTGCTCGGATTGAATGGATTCGGATAATTTTGCTGTAAAGCAAATTCAGCCGGGGCAACATTGTTGTTTTTACCATCAACACTTGTTTGAATCCATGCTTCCCATTCGGCTTTTTTGTCCGGGAACCAGTTCAAATCACCAACGGGGAAACCGCCTTGAGCATGCGTATAAGCCTGTGAAGTTGTGGGATAATCGAAATCATATTCATCTTCAGCAGGTCCCATTGTGGTTGCGTCAATTGTCAGGTCATTTCTGCCGTTCCTGTCGGCCCAGATTGGAGGATTGTTCTCATTGGAACCTCCCGTTGCCCATCTGTATTCCGCATAATCAACTTGAACCTGAATATCAGGGGGATCGCTATATCCGGGATATTCCTCTATATTGTTTTCCGAGACCATGTTCGGAAAACCTGCTATCATCAGTTGAGTTCGAAGATTGTTAAATTCATAGAGTTTACGGTCCGGTTTGCTGTCCATCCAGGCTATGACTTCCGGCGACCATCCATACACATTGTTTTTAATGACAATATGGCGCTGATCATCTGACGCCAATTCAGGGGCTTCAAGTGAATCTATACCAAATATTTCGACCGCAAAAGTGTCTACTTCACCCGGCAGTAATTCGTCGTCGATTACTCGGCCGCCTTCGTATCCGACATCTGTGAACAAGTTATTCGTTATCGTTAAATTAACTGATTGATCAACGGCTAAATTTCCTCCTACGACACCACCGTACTCGTCGAATGTGTTATGGTCAAAGATCACATTTTTCAATTTTCCGTTGTAATCATCCATGATACGATTTGAAGCAACATAAAAAGTACAATTCTGGACAAAGATGGTATCCTGAATGCCGCCCCGGGCAGCGATCATTATTCCGTCCCAGGGATCAGCCTGTCTTTCAGCATTTCTAAAAATAGAGTTGGTGATATAAAGTTTCTGGTTTGGCGAATTCATACGGAAAAAAGCCTGGCGATCGTCATCCAGGAAACAGTCGTCCATAATATAGCGGCCTTCTTCTTTATTAATCGTAAAATTATTCTTATTTCCCTGGTTTCCCAGATTATTGATACCGGTTACATAAAGGCCTCTCCATTCTGCGTCACCATCGTTTGTGAATATTTTCGAAGTCCCACCTGATTCATCCACCGACGCAATAAGCATTGGTCTGGGGCCCTCTCCTTTGGCGGCAACGATTCTTAAAGGAGCATCTTTAATATTTTCAAGAGTTCCGTTCAACAGGTACCAGCCGCCGCGTTCCAGGCGATAAACGCGGTTATAATTTTTTGGCTCCCCTGTTTCTGTTGTGTCACCTTCAATTGCAAGATTCAATGATTCATAATCGGCAACAACATCGAGTGTGTCTGAATCCTGAGCAACAACATTTTTGGATAAGATAAACACGCTTGACAACGCTAAAACAATCAAAAAAATTGTATAAACTTGTCTTCTCATTATGCTTCTCCTTTTAAATGTTTTGTAAAAAAAGTTAAAAACAACTATTTTTTATATCTTTTTTGTCGTGTCACCTCCTTTCAAAAAAATTAGTATGCGGCCTGTCTTTACTTAAAACTTGTATCCAATACCAAAATCCAATGTCCAACTATAGAACTCCCTGGAGGTCGGATATCTTTCCGGGAATGCCGTTGCCATCTGAAAGGCTTCATCCGGTTCATTGGTTATATTGTTGCAGTTAAGGAACAAGCCGATTTGATTTGTCAGTTTGTATTTAACCGATAAATCCATTCGCAACAGATCAGCCGTGAATCCATCTAATTCCGGGCTTTCGCCGGGTGACCGTAGTGTTCTCCCCTGATAAAGTAAGGAATATCGAGCTGAAAAGGGTCCTTTATCATATCCAATGGATATATTGGCAATGTCATCCGCCTGATTCGGCATACTGCCGACTCGAAATGTATCAATGACCGTGGTAGTGACAAAAGGAGGTTTGGGAATCCTTACTTTTTCAACAAAAGACCTGGGGAATTGAGTCTCAGACCAAAGATGAGTGTAATTGACGTTTAAAACAAAACCATCTAACGGTTTGGGCAGCCAATGAAAATTTGTCTGCCACTCTACTTCCCAACCCTTCACCTTTGTCAAATTAGGATTGTTCTCAGCCCGGTTTACGATAAAACCTTTCAGTTCGGGAGAAAACCCTTCGACTTCCGGGTCGAGGATATAATGACCTGTTCGTCTAAAAATTAAATCATCGATCTCCTTATAGAATCCGCCCCACGTTAAAAGTCCGACTTTATTACTGTAAAATGATAAATAGATATCATAATTTGTCGAAATTTGGGGCTTGAGGTCCGGCCGGCCAAAATCGACCGTGTTTTTTTGTGAATGAACACTCTTTTTGGGCAGCATCCAGTCAAGCCGTGGACGAGAAAGGGTTTTGGTATAAGCTAACCTGACATCAAACCAGTTCGTTGGTCGCACCCTGAAATGATACATGGGAAACCAGCGGCCATATTTATTCGTCGCCATTGTGTCTGAAATCATCGGCTCCATCACATTTATCTCCTGGAACTCCCATGGAATAACGCCCTTTCTACCTGTCATTTCCGCTTCCGTATGTTCATAACGAACTCCGGGCATAAACATAATGAACCTGCCCAAATTGATTTCCGACATGATATATCCCGAAGCAACTTTCTCCATCACTTCATAATCATCCATATCCGCAAGGGATGAACGAACATACATCGAGTCTTCACCATAGTTTTTATATAAATAATCCAGTTCATCGACATCGGGTATAGCCGTTAAATCGTATTCGCCGTTTAGAAAATTACCGGCATCGAAATTTGGATTATAATAATTAAGAATAGAGGGTAATCCGGTTTCATGCCATTTATATTCGAATCCCGGGGTCCCATATTTTGTATGATAGTGTTCCAGAATCGTCTCATCTCCCGGCATAGACCAACTATGCATTGCCATATAACTGCGATCTCTTTCCTTTGATTTATCTCTGTATTTTCCACCCATTTTTATATGGCCGACAATTTTATTTGTAAGAATATAGGGTATTTCCAAATTCATTTGGATAGTATTGTTACATTCAAAAGATTTTTCATTATGAAGAGCACCGCTGAACAGTGTAGTATTGTTTATGTTACGTTTTGCGGCTCCGATAAATTCATCCGGAGTAAAATATTGTGGGAGTTCCGACCGGTCAAATGCTCCCTCTTCTCTAAAGGTATAAGTGTTGTCATAAGGGTGCCGCGTTAAAGAGGATGTACGCGCTAAACGCCAATCAAATTTAAAGGTGCTAAATGTGTGCTCACCGGCGAGTGAATTTGATATTACATCGATCTGCCGCACCCGGTTCCGGTAGGCCGGGGTAAAAGAATTCATATCATCACCAAATGAATTTGAATAAATCTGCTCATTCCGGTCTAACCGACTTAGAAAATTACTAAACATAAGCTTTCCGTTGGGCAAATGATAATCAAAAAGAACGCTGAAACTTGTTCGTTCTCGCAGTTCATCAATATACTCAAGGTTAACGGATTGTGTTGTAAGTGGAGCAAATTGTTCGCCTTCTCTTTTATCCCGGCCAATTATATAGCTTGCACCAAACTGATCCGAACCACGTTGTGCACGTTCTCTGTTTCCGGTGACCATAACACCTAACTTTTCACTCCAAAAGCGATTACTTAAAGTTATGCTGCCTTTATATTGACCCGTTTCATCGCGCTGCGCGTTGTAACCTTCCTGAAACCGAAAATTGTACCGGAATCCGCTTGGAGCATCGGCCAGTTTAAAGTTAACCGTACCACCAATTGCGTCAGCATCCTGATCCGGTGTTAACGATTTGGTAACTTCTATACCGGCGAGAATCTCAGGAGAAATCATATTCATATCCACACTACGGTCGTCAAGGTCGGTAGCCGGAATTTTTTCACCTCCGATGGTTACAGTGTTGTACGTTGGCGAGAGACCACGAATAACAATTCGATTTGCTTCACCACCGCTCCGCAAAATGGAAATACCAGGTAACCGTCCTACAGATTCCGCGGCGTTCGCATCCGGGAGCTCCATGATTCGCTCGGCGGAAACAATGTTTTTTATTGTGTTTGACCGTAACTGCTGGTTTATCGCGGCCACCTGCCCCTCAGCCTGGGCGGTAATCGTAACGGTTTCACCTTCAACTACATCAAATATCAATTCCACATCAATTGTCTTTGTTTCGCCCAATGTAATTTTGAATGGTACTCTTTTGTCCCGATATCCTATGTAAGTCACTTTAAGTGTAAACGAACCCGGCGGAACGCGTGAAATCTGATAATGGCCTTTCAAATCCGAGGCTGAACCGATTGCTGTTCCTTCTATAAAAACATTCGCGCCGGGTAAAGGATCGCCCGTAACTTCATCTTTAATAACACCAACAATTGTCCCACTCGAAGCGGCAAAAACCTTCGGAACACAAAAGATCACAATTGACAAAACTAAAAATAGAGTTAAAATCTTATGGAGCATTTTTGTCTCCTTTCTTGCTGATTCCTTTATAATTGACTCGCATTGAAGCCGATAACGTAATCAGATTCAATTGACAATTAATTATTTACTTATCAATCTCCATGTCAAACTCATTCAATGTTCACTTAAATTTCATTTTGCCTTTAGTTGTCCAAAATTGCATTTTATCATTAGTGTTAAATTTTTCTTTACAATTTATATATCATCCTCTCATTTTATTTACGACATACTGGATTTTATACTTTTCTCTCAAACTTGTTAAAACGCCATATATTGTCACTGTAATAAATACGATGACGCCGCCAATTACCGCCCATAATCCCGGTTTTTCAGTAAATACAATAAACACCCAAAGAGGATTTAATATCGCTTCAAGGCTTGAAATTAAAATCGCTTCAATTGCTTGCACCGATTTAATTGCAATACTATACAAAATATAAGGTAATCCTAATTGAAAGACTCCCAGGATCATAAGCAGCAAGAGATGATCACCAATACGAACTGAAGTGATAAAAAATGGCAAACATACAAACGCGGCTAAAAAATTGCCTAAAACGATCATGAACAAAGGGGATGAATCTTTAAGTTTTCGCATAAAAAGAATAGTCCCGGCAAAGGCAATACCGCTCAAGATCGCCAGGGAATTTCCCCATTTCCCTTTTAATGTCAATTCATCGAGAAAAAATAAAAAGATACCGCTAATGAGCATAAATATAAAAAACCAATCCATTAACTTTACTTTTTCTTTTAAAAACCATGAACCTAACAAAGCAACCCATATCGGGGAAGAATACTGTAGTAAGATAACATTTGCTGCTGTAGTAAGCTTGTTGGCGACAACGAAAAGAATCACAGTAGCCGCGTAAAAAAGAGAGCCGACTATCACATAATGCAAATTCTTTATATTTATATCCCGCAAAAACAGTGATAAAAATATCGCAGATATTAAACTTCGGCTCCCGGCAATGGCGATGGGATTCAATGGAGTCAATTTTATAAGCACTCCGCCACTACTCCACAATAATGCAGTCAAAAATATAAGTGTTATTGCCTTTTGTTTTTGTAACAATAAACTATGCCTTTTATATAAATGACTTTAGTTTTACCAGTGTCTTTATTGATAAATCAAAAAACTTTTCCCAAATAATTTACAAGACCAATTACAGACTGATATGTTATAAATAAGGAAAAAGCCAAAGTGGCTAAAAGTCCGCAATTCAACCAAAAGCCGGCTTTGTATTGACCCATAAGATCCTTTTTGTTCAACAAATAGATAATTGAAATTGTAACAACGGGTAGAACGAAAATTTGAAAACATTGGCTTATGATCATCGCAAAAACGGGACGGGCATGAAAAACAGGGACAATAAGACCAAATAATAAGGCACAACCGCAAAGGATACGAAACATTTTTGTTCTCATATTGACAGGTACGCCCCTGTAGTCACTTATCAATAACGGAGCTAGCAACGAAATAGGTATTATTGATGAAAAGGCCGCACCAATAATTCCCAAAATAAAAATAGATAAGGCAAAACGTCCGGCCAATGGTTCCAACAGTTTTACCATTTGAATTGCGTCTTCGACTGGTTTCCCGGCGACATATAGAGTTCCGGCAGCACAGGCCATTATTGACACACTAATAACGAACATAAAAAAAGCGGCAAAAAACGCATCTCTCCTACCCGATTTCAGGTCTGAAATGGTCCATCCTTTTTCTTTTACAATTATACTTCGCATTACGAATGTTGGTGCGGTGAGGGTCGTACCCACCAAAGCGCTTATAATCATACTCACATCTGGTTCATGCGGTATCCTGGGAACGGCTCCTTTTACAATTTCAACAGGGTTCGGTATAACCAAAAACATTGTTAAAATAAAACTGACGCCCATAATAGAAACAAAAACGATTAACAATTTTTCGAAAAATGAATATTTCCCTTTCAACAAAAATATAAACAGACCAATTATAATAAAAATCGCTATCCAAAGCGGATTCCAAACATTAACACGAGTCAGCATCTTTAACCATTCGCTGATCAAATCTGATAAAATACCCATAATACCCGCAAGGGCGAGCACTTCCACAAAGACCAGGCCGATCAAAGTTGTAACGGCTGTTGTCCTTCCCAAAAAAGGAAGTTTACGATAACTGAAAAGCGCGCTTTGACCGGTAACAAGCGTATAACGTCCATAGGCCTCAAGCATAACAAAGCTAAACACACAGGCCAGGATCAATGCCCACAGAAGTGACATTCCATAACGAGAACCTGCTGATGCCATAGATACAACACTTCCTGTTCCAATACTGTACCCGATCAGAAAAAAACCGGGGCCGATCAGGATGAGCAGGCGCCAAAATCGGTTTATAATATTATTTCTGTTTTGCACTTTTTCTCCGGTAATTTTATCCAAAATTACTTTGCAAGTATTGGTAAAACTTCTGTGCTCTGATTTATGATACCAATTTTAAGATTTTTATTCATATCAAGTCTAAAATTGAGGTATTTGTTTAAATCCTGACTATTTAAATAATAAAATCCCATAATATTACACAGAACCGGATCCATCATTAATGTAGCTTTAAAATTTTTCTTGATATGGTTTAAATACATGTTTTCAGATGCCGCGAATCGATCCTTAATCTGATTCTTTTTCAACATGTTCCATAAAGTATCATCGTCATATCCGGCCAGTTTTGCAATTTCTTCACCATGAGTCGGCGCGATTCCCTCCAGGCATGGGGATAACAGGATGATTTCGCCGCCCTTTTTTGTCACTATCTCTGCCGAAAACAATCCCTTATCACTCTGAGTTAAATCGTAGTCCATGGGGTACGGGCTGCTGAGCGTCAACTCCGCTTGTTCACGAAACTCTACGCCAAACACCTTAATGCCCCATTTAACAGCTTCCCGGTGCGCTTTAATAAAATGACCGGCAATAGATTTTAAAATATTTCCTTTTTCATCCAAAATAACATTTACAATAAAATGCAAACCGACGTTTTCGGCAAAATCTTCCATCTCTTTCCGGCAAGGAGTATCGATTTTACCCAATTGCTGTTCGGTAGCGCCCAATAGATGCATGTCACAGGTGGTTTCCTCACCGGCGATGCCGGGTAAAAGAATTTTGGCTCCACCGCTCCAGCCTGTCGGATGATGAGGCAGAACGCTACCGATCCCAATACGAATGTCCGCTTGCAGAAACTCTTTATTTACTAAAATTCTTGTACCCCGGCGAGTTACCCCTTTGTTGGCCAGATTATTCACATCTAAAAAATTGTGATTTTTAATCTCAATTTCGTTCATTAATTCCCGACCGTATTTCTCTTCAATTTCGCGTTCCATCATTTGACGGTGGGTTCCGCAGGCAATGATCAATTTTATCTGATTTGGCTGCAAGCCCGCGTTATATAATTCTTCCAATACAACAGGAACGATCAGGTGCTGTGGGGTTAATCGTGTCCGGTCATCTCCCAATATCACTACGGTTGCATCTTTATGAACAATATCCCGCAAGCGCCGACACCCGACCGGATTGTGAAGTGATTGTCTGATATCATCCTTTGCATCTTTAGGATGGGGATAGTCATTGGAACTCAAATTAAACACAAGATTCTTTTCGGGAATATTGAGTTCTAGAATATTTGTACCAAATTTTATCGGGACCAATCGATTTATTCCTCAAATTTATAAAATCATACCTTGGTTTTAATAAAGTAATTTATTATCGCAACTGTTATTCAATTATAGATTTGATCATATAAACCGTTTCCATACACCGGTAATTTCACAATGATACAAATATCATATATAAATAATAAATTATCACCATGAAAGCAATCATATAAGAGTGAACGGTTAAATAGCGTAGTAAACGGTTATTCATTAAAATACAAGATGAATGAATTTGATTTTTTCCGGTTAAAATAACCGAAATTCTTACATATAGCCAAATACTCATTCATTAAGTGTTAATCAAAAGTCCTCCGTTTAATTTATATTCAAAACAAATATATTTTTTTGCTGTTTATATTTTATCCAATAAATATTTCACGGCGGTTCGGTTTTTATATGCGGCAGTGTCAGGTTCAATGGTATACCCCCAGCCCAATTCCGCTGTCAGGAATCCCTGATAGCCCGATTTTTTCAAAGATTGGAGAAAAGGAACAAAACATATATTGCCTTCACCGGGTATCATATGATCATCCGAAAATCCCCGGTTGTCGTCAAGGTGAATATGGAAAGGAATATCCTTTACCATAGAGACACAATCCACCAAAGATTCCTTGTTGATAAAACAGTGTCCGGTATCCATGACGATCCCTAAATTATCCGCATCCATCTCATTTATCAACCGGACACCATCTTCAACAGTAACAATTAAATCACTTTCAAAACGATGCGCCGGTTCCATGTAAAGCACAACATTTTTACCGGCGGCAAATTCTAATAATTCCTTCAGGCTTTCAATCAATTGTTCCATACCATTTTTGTAACCCTGTCCGTACAGAGTATGACCCGGACATAGACTGACTTTATTACAGCCCAGACGCAGGGAAGTAACCATGCTGTCTTTCAGATACTGTACACTGTCTTTCCTGACGCCCTGGTCCGGGCTGCATAAACACGTAGGATACCGGAACTGGGCGGGTATAAAGGCGGAAATTTCCAACCCATATTTTTCAATCAAACCACGGATGTACGACGCCTTCTTTTCCGATATATCTTTATAATAAGCATGAGGCCTGCCTCCCCAGATTTCCACACCCTCATACCCATGTAAGGACAGACGTTTTATGGCCTCTTCCAACGGATAATTAAAATAAAGAAATGTTGACTGGCTTAATTTCATTCAGTGTCCTTGTTATTTGTAATTGGCCGGTTCCGGTTTTTCAATTTTCAGAATAAATATCATGTTTTAATGCGAGTTAATCATGTTTTCCAGATTATTTTTCATTTTTACCGCTTCAACAAGGATATTTTCAACGCCGCTTATATCCACGACCAAATAATCATTATAACCAATTTCAAACAGACGTTTTATGATCGCGGAAAAATCAATGTTACCCCGACCGGGAACATAATGATAAGCCTGTGTACCATCATTGTCCGAAAGGTGGACCAGCTTGATAAATTTTCCGAATTTGAGAATCGCCAGTTCCAGGTATTCCTTAACGGCATGAATATGAGCACAATCGTAAACAACCCCGATATTGTCGGCGCCCGTTTCATCCATCAGTTGTATAATACCGTCTACAGATGAAAGAAAATCGCCCGCTCTGAGTTCAAGCGCAAAGTCCAGTTCATTTTGTTTAGCCAAATTCGCCATTTCGATCATTTGATTCAACACAATCGCGCGGAGGGCAGACCAGGAAAAATTTTTCGGCGTGGAAATGTTCACAGGCGGACCGCCATGATAAAGCTCGGTTTTTTCTTCCGGTACCAGTTCCGGCGGCAGATAAAAACAATTTGTGACCATCTTTGCGCCAATATCCCGGGTTAAAGCACAAATTTCAGCAAAATGCGAAATTGACTGTTTCTGTTTCCGTTCGTCCAGCGAAAACATATCATAGGTGACCGCCATTATGCTGGGCACATCAAGATGCAAATCCTTACTTTTTTGAATCACTTTGCCCCAGTTCTCCAGGTAATCTTTTTCTCCGGCAACCAGTTCCATTTCCAGGGCTGAAAAACCGCTGCTTTTTACCTCTTCCATGGCTTTGAGATGATTCGACAGGCTGGGTGGAAGTCCGTATTTCGTAATGGGTATGGTGTATCCGCAAGCAACTTTCATTATAGGTTTCCTTTTCAAATTTATTTACTATATCTTGTTCATAAAACTTTTTTATACATTGTCAGGAATTTTCCAGGGGTCCCGACCGTTGTCCGGTCGTTTCAGGTAACCATTGGCTTCATCATCATTGATAAAAGTTTCCGAAGCCGCATCGACGACAAGGTTCCTGTTGCCAAGTCGATATGATATATATGCCATATGAACTATGGCCTGGGAAATATGACCGGTTTCAACATCCGCATTTGGTTTGTTGCGTGTTTTCATACAATCAAGAAAATTCCTTATGTGTTCCGGGACCGGCATTCTGCCGTATTGTGAAGAGACCAGTTCGCCTTTCGGTCCCCAAATTTGCCATCCGCCGCCATGTCTACCAAGCATCATTATTCCATTACTGCCGTAAATCTCTATCCTCGTACCATTCGTGGGCCAATGAGGAAAATTATCCGAATTGCGGGTCGGCCATGGGGTTTTGATCATTGTCGGCGTCCACCATGTCAGATCAAAAGATAATGTCAAATCGTCATAATCATAAATTGTCGACATGGTATCCGGCAAATCTGCAACATGTTCGGGAAAACTGACTCTGCCGACCGAATAAACGGAACGAGGATAATCCTTTCCAATCACCCAGCGCGCAATATCCAACTGATGGATTGATTCGGAATCACTGCCGGAATAATCCCAAAAATTTCTCCACACACCCGGAGCAGTTTTATTGGGATTATAGGCTCTTTTAGGCGCGGGTCCGCACCACATATCATAATCGAATTCCGGAGGAATCGGACACTCGGGATATGGGCCCGGAACGCCCCGTTTATCATTCAGCATATTCAGAACCCGTACAAAATGTACCTCTCCCAGAATTCCGGAGCGAATATTTTCAATCGCGTCTTTAATATATTCGCCGCTTCTGTTTTGCGAGCCGACTTGTACCACACGCTGATATTTCCGAGCGGCTTCTACGGCCTTACGTCCCTCGTAAATATCGTGCGAAAATGGCTTTTCGACATACACGTCTTTTCCTGCCTGGCATGACATAATTGTCGCCAGGGGACCCCAATGCGAACCGGCCCCTATGATCAGCGCATCAACATTCTTGTCATCCAGCATAATTCGAAAATCCTGAACAGCCTGTGGTTTTTTCTTCTGTGTCTTTGCTGCTTCAATTCCATCTTTATATCGGCGTGTATCAGTATCACAAACATAAGCGATCTCCACTTCCGGAAATTTTAAAAATTCTTCGATCAAAAAACAATCCCGTTCACCCAATCCCATTACTCCGATAACAACTTTATCATTTGCGGAAATGGTTTTTGGTATTGATAATAATCCGCCCGAAACGGTGGCAATGCCCAGGCCGCCTGTCAAACTTTTCTTTAAAAACCTTCTTCTGTTAATGGCGCTAAAGGTACCCATTGAAAGACCTCCGATTTATCAATAATTTTCCAATCCGTTTTATTACGAACATATAAACAATAAAAACAACTGCTATCGTTCACGTTAACGTTCCCATCATGATATTAATTTATCACCTCTATCAAATTACTGTTTTCTACACTATCGGAATATTAAGCAATTACCAGGGCAAATAGTGAGTTGGAAAATTCGAGGCTTTTGGTTGCTGTTACAGAATATTTACTGTTGTTTATACGACTCTCATTATTATAATAACCAAAAATAATCAAGTGGTCGATCTTTTTATCAGTTCAAGCGTGAGTTCTACATGTTCCACACGCTTGCTGTTTTTATCAGAGATTTTTTGGATCAAAATATCCACCGCTGTCTCTCCCATAAAAGTCAATTGTTGCCTGACGGTAGTGAGAGGTGGATTAAAATATCTGGCAATTAATATGTCATTATATCCAACCAATGATACATCCTGGGGAATCCGTAAGCCCTTATCAATAATTGCTTTCGCGACGCCGATTGCCATAATATCATCCCACGTATGAAAAGCTTGCGGAACGTAATGGTCCAGGAGACTTTTTGTTTTCTGATAGGCATCATTAACGCTGTCGTCGCATTCGATAATTTTGATAGAACTCTTTGGTAATCCGTATTTTTTAATTGCATTTTCACAGCCTTTAATTCTCGCTTTTGTACTGGAGGTTTCGGGTTTTCGAAGTAAGTAATAAATCTCCGTTTTCCCTTTTTCGAACAAATGACTGCAGGCAATAAAAGAACCATATTCGTGATTATGAGTGACATAATTACATAACAGCCCTTCCGGGGATCGGTTATAGAGAACGTAAGGAATTGGACATTCCCTTAACGCATCAAGATAAATACCGGTTTCCTGCTCGGGCTGGAGTAATAAACCGTCGACACGCTGTGAAATTAACGTATGTAACGCATCAATTTCTTCATCGACATCACACCCTCTTTGAGATAAAACAGAAAGAATTATTTGATAACCATGTTCCTTGGCTTTTTTACTGGCTCCCTGCAAAATCTCGGCGTAAAACGGATCGCTATTATCGGGAATCACGATACCAAGGGTTTTCGTTTTTTTTAATCTGAGACTGCTTGCCAGGATATTAGGTGAATAATTTAACTTTTTAGCTATCTCTAAAATTCGTTTCTTGGTTTCAGGATCAATTTCCACCTTATTATTCAATGCCCGCGAAACTGTCTGAATCGAGCATCCGGCCTCTCTGGCAATATCTTTTATGGTAACATTCACAATTCTATCCCCTGATCGGTCAGAATATGTTAGAATCACAATATAACGAATTCATAAATAATATTGCAATCAGTTAATAATATGAACATTAATTTCATAAATAATAAATTTTATATGTTAAGCTTCACGTGAACGTTAACAAACTACAAAATTCATCTGAACTTGTCAAGTCTTTTTTTACTTTTATTTAACTATCTATAAATTGATCAGACCCATTAATGTAAAATTCAGTATATTCGCTCTTTTTTATGGGTACATTATTAAATTTTAATCACTTATTCTAGGGGGATAAATAATCCATTCCCTTTGCATTGATTGGTTTTCTAATAAATACCCGATCTTTACCAATCAAAGAAATGAGGTCCGGCAAATCATATGCTTTCAAGGCTCCATGTACCACGTTGTTCAACATACCCTTCGTAACGGGTGTTTGAACGACATTTTCCCATGAAAAGAGTGACCTTTGCAGGATCAATGTATCAAAGAGCCCCGGTTCCAGCGCCATAATGTGAAGCGCCGGGGGACCGGCTTCGCCAATGGCGATTATATGCGCGTCGCGCTGTTTTGTGCTTGTAACCTGTTCGGCAAGATACCTGGCGGAAACGAGTATATCCTCAGCTCTCATACCTAAAAATGATATACCCAACATATAAGCAATAAAAAATTCAGCCGCATCATTTCCGGTGAACTCTATGGCGTCCTGGTACCGCCAGGGGGTTGTTCCGGTTTCACCGATCCCCCGCAAATCGACGGCCATAACAATATTCCCGGCCAGAACCAGTTTTTCAATCGGGCCGCCGGGACCGGCGTCAACGTGCTTCCCTTTACCATGTAAAT
Organism: Candidatus Zhuqueibacterota bacterium; assembly: GCA_016934825.1. GTDB lineage: Bacteria > Zhuqueibacterota > Zhuqueibacteria > Residuimicrobiales > Krinioviventaceae > Fontivivens. Next base: position 40,535 of record JAFGSB010000009.1, on the reverse strand, counting down.
AAAGATACCGTTCCCCAACCGGTTTTTCAGGTCTGAATAAAAGTGCGGGTAACGTTATATCGGTATCCCAGCTAAGGACAAGTTTCTTAATATTGTACCCCTTGCGCTGAATGATCCCGCTTTCCTCAATTTTTACATTAGGCAGATCTTCCGGTTTTCGGATGCCTGTTACATCACGTATTTTTTTTCGTATTTCTTCAGGTTTCATTTGCGACAAGGTTCCATTACGTAAATCAGTTAGATGCTTTTCTTTATTTATGTTCAAATCGAAAACGCTTCTGGCGCCGGGCAATAACAACACCTGTCCGCCGGGTGTACATTCAAGTTCTTCGGGAGCCTCGAGGGGTAACTCGGTTTCCGTTATCGCGTCGTCAACTTTTAACAACCATCGGCGCATCCATCGCACGGCGCCGACACGAAGCTGCGTGGAAAAACCATGCAACTCATCGGTTTCGATGATATCAACCCGTTCCGCATATTCCAGGCGCGTATAAACACGTTTGGCCTGGCGGAATGCTTCCCATGTTCCCTCTATCGGCACAAAGTCCCGCGTGGCCGAAAGGACAAGCGTTGGGACCGGCGCCCGCAAAATCATATAGTCCGGCAAATCCATGCCGTAAGCAATTTGCCCGTGTATGTTTTGTTCCGCGTCTCCCGGTCCCGGACTTTCGTTTTTCCTGCGCGTTGTCGTAATGAAACATCCCGGAGCCGCACATAAGATCCGGTCATCCAGCGCCATAAGATAACTGGTTCGGTTTCCGCCGCCGGAAATGCCCGTACAACCGATACGGGACGGATCAATTTCCGGTCGGGAAACGAGATAATCAATCCCGCGTATACCATCCCAGATCATATAGGTAGCAAGACTTTTACCCAACAGGACAGGCGCAATTCCCTCAATCATATGTTCTGTCGTTGTACGGTATTCTCCCCGGTTATTTTCATTCAGAATCTGTTTTCGTTCACCCTGGCCGATAGGATCAGGGCAAAGCACGGCCATACCGTTTTTTACCAGTAAAATTGCTATTTCCTGGTACGCGGCTTTTCCAAGTTCGTCATGACCGCAGAGCAATAAAACTCCGGGATATGGCGGTTCTTTCATTGGCAGGTAAAACAGCGCCGCGACATAAAATCCGGGCTGGCTTTCATAGATGATCTTTTCCAGACGATAGTCGTTATATGCTTTTTGACTCACGATAGAAGCATTAAGCGGGGTTCGTTCAGGTAAATCCAACTGTTGAAGAAAGAACTGTCGCATATCCTTTTGGTAGGCCCGGATCTGTTGTTCGGTTTTTAAAGCCTCATAATTATCAAGCCGACGGTCAAGCGCGTCATGAACAAGACGGCGCAGGTGACCCCGCATCATTTCTTCAGATTTGGGCCGGTCAGGATTCAAATTCAATACGGATAGGTTCTCTGTCCCGCTGCCGGCCACGGCGACTTTGTACGAAGCCAGAATACACCAAACAAAAATTATTAAAAATGAACGATATGAATTTATTTTCATTATACTGCCTGTATTAAAATTACAATTTAACACCGATTATTGTTTTGATATTTTAACAACCTGTCCTTTTTCAGCAGATTCATAAACGGCAAAAGTTACGGACAGAGCTTTGAGCCCGTCTTCGCCGGTTGTGCCTTTTTGCGGTTCGAGGTTGTTACGGGTGCAATTTACAAAATGAGTTATTTCATTTATATAGCCCAGTGACATAAACTCATCGACGGCCGGTTTTGTCCAACCGTGAGTAAAATCCGTTTTTTCCAGGGCGTACCCGTAACCGGGACGGCTGTACACCGTAAGAGGAGAACCCATTGTCAGGTCTACATGGATATTACCTTCGGTCCCGTATATCTCTACTTTGTCATCCATACCTCCGCAGGTAATATAATTACCTTCCACAAACCCCCGCGCTCCTTGCTCAAATTTGACCAATGCCGCGGCCCAGTCCTCGCCGGTGTAATCTTTATGCACAAGATTATTGCCCGCGCCTTCTGTTATCATAGCCATTACCTGAACGATATCGCTTTCTAAAAACCAGGGCATAAATCCTATCGGATGTATTCCCAAATGAATCATGGCCCCGCCGCCGCAATATTCCTTTTTCTGGGCAAACACGGAATGAGACCCGTTATGGGTTTCCTTTGCTTTCACATACAAAATATCGCCAATTCCGCCCTCTTTGACTATCTCTTTGGCCCGGATCAGCGCCGGGGCGAATATCCAGTCCTCGGCGTACATTAACCTGACCTGCTTCTCACGGCAAATTTTTATCATGGCAAGTCCGTCTTCAACAGATGTGGCCAGAGGCTTTTCGCATATAATTGATTTTATTCCGGCGTCAGCGGCGGCGATGACGACATCCTTATGCAAAAAATTCGGTACGCAAACACTGACAATATCCAACTTTTCTCCGGCAAACATCTCACGGAAATCGTCGTAACGATTGGGTATTTGATAAGTCCCGGCGAATTCGTTCAGGTTATCAACAGCGGCCACGGACGCTATCACGACATCCGGGCATCTTTTATATGATTCCGCATGCAGCATCGCGGCAAATTTTGATCCGACAATTCCAACTTTTAATTTATCCATTTTTTTATCCCTGGAAATTTCTTTTAATTTTTTCCTAAAATGAACCCGATTTATAAACGATTTTTCCACCCACCATAGTCAGCAACGCCTGAATTGTTTTGATCTTATCCACCTCGCAGTGCAAAAAATCATCGGAAAGGACAACCAGGTCGGCAAGTTTGCCCGCTTCTATGGAACCTTTAATGTCCTCCTCGAAAGAAGCCCTTGCGTTGTTGACGGTGTACATTTTTAACGCCCGCTCCCTGGTTATCGCCTCGCCGGGAATAATTACAGATCCCATCTCCGTCTTTCGTGTAATGATTGACCACATGGCCAAAAAAGGATTATACGGATTGATCGCGGCGTAAGAATCAAATTTTACCATGTGGTCAGAACCGCAATTGATTATAACACCGGCGTCAAACAAAGATTTATAGGGATGAAAAGTTCTGATTCTTTTTTCACCAAGCACATAACTCATCGCGTCCGCGTCCTTATAGAACCAGGCCGGCTGCATGTCCGCGTAAACGCCAAGTTTTTTCATTCTTTCGATGGATTCCGGCGTAAAAAAATTGCCGTGGATGATGGAAAACCGCCTGTCTCTTATAGGACGGATTCTGTTCACCTCCTCAAAAGCGTCAAGCATCAAATCAACACCGCCGCCGCCGGTGCAGTGGGCTGTAAATTTCCAACCCAGTTTATTGGCGACAGACCCGATCGTAATTAACGCTTTTTTACTGATCAATAACACACCACGATAAGATGTATCGTCGATGCCATAAATCTCTTTACCCTTTTCACCCCACGGTTCCCTGAGATAAGCGGTGCCGGTCAGGATCCCGCCGTCAATCCATACTTTTAAAGCACCGACCCTGACCCATTCGTCTCCAAATCCGGTACAATAACCCAAACTTTTCAGTTTTTCTTCGATCTCTTCCGCGGAGGAATCGATATCAAGCGGCAATATGATATTCTGCAGGATTCGCGCGGTGAGTCTTTTGCTTTTTTTTAAATCAAAATACATCCTCATGTTTTCCGGATTACCGGCCCCGGAACAAATTCCGGTAATACCGACAGAATTATAGCGGGCGATCATTTTTTCCATAGCATCGAGCCGTTGTTCATAAGTGTATTGGGCGGATTTATTTATCTTTAAAAGCGAAAAAGCGGAAGCATTTATCAATCCCGTCGGCTGTCCTGTATCAGGGTTTTTAAAAATGCCGGGATGTTTGGTTTCCACTGTTATATCCGAGATCCGCATGGCGGCGGTATTGATCATACCGCCATAACTGCCGTTTAAAAAGACGGGGTTATCCGGGGCCGCCGCATCCAGTTCTTTCAATTGCGGCCAGGTCATTTCCTGCAGCCGGGTCGGGAAAAATTTCGGATGAATAATCCATTCGTCTTTTTTCTTGACAGCAGCCTGGGTTTTGATCCAGGACAAAAGTTCTTTCCGGTTATGGACATCCGGTATTTCTTCAACCAGTTCGCTTAGCGACGCGTCTTCGGGATGAAGATGCGCGTCAATCAGACCGGGAATGACCGTTTTCCCATGTAAATCCATTTTGATCGTTGAATTTCCGGCCAATGTTATAATATCCGCATTCGAGCCAACGGCAAGGATTCTGTCATTTTTGATGGCGACAGCCCCGGCAATGGAAAAAGATTCATCGACAGTCAGTATCCTGCCGTTGTACATTATGATATCAGGATTCAAGTCGACGCCAAAAACTTTTGAAATCAAACCCAAAGTAAACATAAAGAGTAAAAATCGAACATGCCTGATACGTTTATCAATTAAAACTTTAAACATATGTTAATACTCCCTTTTCCTTTGATTAAAATTTCGGTGCAACTATCCGGATAGTCATCATTAATCACGGATCATTTCAATATTATGATTTGGACATCGCCACACACAAATGCCGCAGCCTGCGCATTCTTCTTTGTTTATAAAAGGCTTGCCGTCCACATTTGAAATAGCAAATGAATTACAAAGCTCCATGCACTGCATGCAGCCGTCCCCGCATCCGCAGTTTAAACAGCGTCCCGCTTCGGCTACGGCCTCTTCTTCCGTAAAGGTTCTTGTGTATTCCTGAAAATCTTTAACCCGGGATCCGGCACTCCGTACATAATTTTTAACGGCGGATTTTCTTTCTGTATTGCCTTTCGATTCCAGCACCCACGTTTTTTCTATCGAAGATAATTGAGGTGTTCCAATCAGTACGGCATTTTCAGCAGACAAATATTTATCAACCGAAAAAGCAACTTTTTTCCCGCTCGCTATCGCGGAAATAATGTCTTCAGGCTCTGATGCCGCGTCGCCCGCGACAAAAAGATAATCCAATCCGGTTTTACCGGTATCGACATCACACCTGATAGCGCCGTTCGACATGATCTCTGTAAGTTCGCCGTTTTGAATATCAATTTTTTGTCCGAGTGCGGAAATAACCGTATCCGCTTGCAAAATAAATTCGGTTCCCGCAACCTCGACCGGCTTTCTTCTATCGGAATCGTCCATTTCACCCAAAACGTAATTAACAAGGCGAATGGCCGCCACTTTATTGTCCCTGACAATAATTTCTTCAGGCGAAACCAGGTACATAATTTTCACGCCTTCTTCTTCCGCTTCCATAACATCCTCAGGACTTGCGGGCATTTCATCTCTGGTGCGGCGATAGGCGATATAAACTTCTTCGGCCCCCATCCTTTTACAGGTTCGGGCCGCGTCAATCGCGCTGAAGCCGCCGCCGACAACAACAACTTTATTACCGATATCGGGTTTTTCACCACGGGACACCCGGTCAAGAAAATTAAGCGCGGTAAAATTGCCCTGCGAAAGCTCGCCGGATACCTGTAAAGGGATGCCTTTGTGCGCGCCGATTGCCAGAATGACGGTCCCGAAACCGTCACTCTTTAAATCAGCAATCGTAAAATCCTTAAACAACTCTTTATTCGTCTTTATTTTTACGCCCAGATTTTCGATTACTTTAATTTCCTCGTCAACCACTTTCAGAGGCAACCGGTACCGCGGAATGCCGGACCTCAACAATCCTCCCGCTTTGGATTGTTTTTCGAATACAACGACTTCATATCCGGCCAGTTTAAGATAAAAAGCCGCCGAAAGTCCGGCCGGGCCGGCCCCGATCACGGCGACCTTTTCCGGTTTCCCGGGTGCGGGATTCAACTCCGGCTGCCAGTTCTTTTCACCGGCATATTCCAGAACAAAACGTTTAATCTCTTTTATTTTAATCGCTTCATCTATGTTTCCCCGAACACAAACCGATTCGCAGGGATGCGTACATACGTAAGCGCAGACCGATTGAAAAGGTCCCGAGGCGGTGATAAGATTATACGCTTTTTTAAAATCCTTTTTCGCGACGGCCATCACATACCCCTGGGCGGGTACATAGTTTGGACACGCCACCACACAGGGTGCAGAAAGGGACCTGTCCTTAACCCGCGCGTATCCTTTACTCAGAGTTACTGTTTGCGCAGACCGCAACTCATTGACAATTGATCCCCTGAAATCATCAAATGATGAATAGTTCATATCATCAAAATAGGAGCGCAGGTCACGAATAACATCTTTTAAAAATCCAAAGCCGCTTAAAATGGTTTCGGCGCATATTCCGTAAAAATTCGCTCCCATAAAAGTCATTTGCACAACATCTTGAAAATTTCGAATTCCTCCCGTGGCCGTTATAATCGGGCCGTCGCCCACCAGTTTTCTTATTTCAAAGACATCCCTCAATGCCAGGGGTTTGATAAATTCACTGGCAAAGCAGGATAAACTCAGTTCGTCCTGCAGGTAAAACGGGGATTTACCGGGATTATATATATCGAACGGCGGTATGGCCAGGCGGTTTGCCGTCCCGCCCACAGCGGTTGCTCCCGCTTCAAAACAGGCGTTTGCGACCTGGGCAATACGTCCGCCTTCGGGCGTTAACTTGACAAATACCGGTATATTCACACTTTCTTTTACAATCCTGGTAATATGACTAACGGCTTCGGCATCCTGGCCCAAACTTGCCCCTGTTTTCGGGGTGCCGCTGTCACCTTTATTTGATATTTCCAGGTTATACGACATATTCGGACAGCACATATTTAATTCTATAATATGCGCCCCGGCGCTTTCGAATTGCTTTGCAAGACCACCCCATCCTTCTTTAACATCCTCGTCGCCGGCATATGTTATATTTGCCATAATGACCAGGTCGGAAGTATGTTTCCGCGCTTTTTCAACAAGCGAAAGCCCTTCATCCGGTTTTAACCGTTTTTCGGTTGTAAATGCCAGTACACCCTGATCTTTGAACCATCCATAACGGGGTTCCCGGTTTATATAAGGTTCCGGTCCGATCGTTAATTTTATACTGGCGCCGCCCCACCCGCACTCTTCAGCTTTTAACAACTGCTTTAAATTTCTTGTTGTCGGTCCGGAGGCCACATAAAAAGGATTACGAAAGTGAACATTTTGAATGGTAACCGGTTGAAATATAAAATCTTTGTCCTGCATAATAAAATTCTCTTTTCCGTATCAAATAATAATTTTCCGTATTTTATGGATTCAAACAATCTTCCGGTGTATGACCGTCTAACATGGACAACAAATTATTTGCCGCACGTTTTTGCAACTCAACGGACGCGTTTGTCGAATACCAGGCATAATGCCCGGTGGCAATGACCCGCGGGTGCGATATTAACGCATCCCGGTTTGCCAGCGGCGGTTCGTCACAAAACACATCCATACCGATACTGTGAAATTTCCCTGCCTGAAGCGCGGTAAACAGATCATCTTCGTTTAAAACCGGTCCGCGCGACGTGTTAATGAGGATCGGTTTCTTTTGCATCAGGTTTATTCTTGCCGCGTGAATAAGATTTGTCGTTTCTTCGGTCAGGTTGCAATGAATTGAAATAACATCACTCCGGCGAAGCAGATCATCCAACCCGGTCTTTTCCGCTCCTAATTTTACAAACCGTTCATCCGGGATATACGGATCGGTTGCCAAAACGGTTTTAAAAAGCGGGCAAACTTTTCGGCATAAAGCGCCGCCTATCCGGCCCAGCCCGATAATGCCCAGCGTTTTATCATGAAATTCAAATATTTGTTTTATAGGCGGGGCGGCAAATTTCGTTTTAAGCGACTTTTGGCCGGCGGGTAACGCTCGCGCACAGGTATACATCATCGCGATGGCATGATCGGAAACGGAGTGATTGGCATAACCCTGTACGTTCGCCACACTAACGTTGTGCCGGGTCGCGGCATTCAGGTCAATATTATCATAACCGACGCCGTACCTGACAATCGCTTTTACTTGAAGCGCCGCCCCCAAAAAATCATCGTTAATTTCAGTCCAGCGCACAAATAATCCGACGGCGTCACGCGCGAATAATTTTTTTCCCTCCCGGTCATGCCTTTTACCCGGGAATATCTCCAGGCGATAACCGGCGTCGGTAAATAATTCCTGTTCATAATCATATGAATCGTAACCCGTGTCAAGGATTGCTACTCGATTTAACATCTGGTCTTTCCTTTACAAATTTTAAACATAACGGTTCTTGTACTTATCGATTGTGAGGAGTAGGACAAAATCAGGAAAAAACATTAAAACAATTTACCGTTTCATTTATTTGAGAAGGAGCATTTTTTTTATGAAAACCTGCTCACCTATAATCAAACGGTAAAAATACAATCCCGATACAACCTGATGGTCATTTTTGTCTCTGCCGTTCCAATGAATTGAGTACCACCCTGTATTATGGATACCATCAACAAGTGTCGCAACTTTTTCGCCAAGGGCATTTAATACTTGTAATTTGATTCGAGCTTTTTTTGCTACTTTAAATTGTATTGCTGTTGTGGAATTAAACGGATTCGGATAATTCTGCAATATTTGGTAGTCATTTATCTTTTTTTTTTCCTGAATACCGGTATTTTGAATCAAAAATTCATCCGGCGACAAAGCTTTGTGCGTCACCTTTAATGTGCGTATGGCGCCTTTAAACCAGCTTCTTTTATTCATGCGGGTTCCAAGGGATGTATAAGCTCCGGTAATCGGGAGATAGTCAACTTCCCCGGACAATTCCTCAATTCCATTAACATAATGGATCATTAATCTATTTTCATATACCAGCGCGGCATGATACCACTCGCCGACCGGATGAACGGCTGTCTCCAGGGCAAGCGTTTTGCTGGATAAATCGGAATTAATAAAAGTATCCAGATACCATTGATGATCCTCCGACAAACGCAGTTCAATAAGGATGCGGCGATCCTCACTTCCCGGATTTTGTATGTGAACGAACCGCTGTGCCTGGTTATCCGGGTAGGAGGAATCCGGCTTAAAAACGACTTCGACGGTAAAAGCTGTTGCGCCCTCCAACGGGTTGGTTGTCACGAGCAGTCCGTCGTCAATGCCGTCGAAATGGACTGCTTTTCCCCTGGATGTTTCCACGACAACCGGGTCTCCTAATTTTGTCGTCGCGTGACCTTCGATACTGTCCACATTATCTATATTCCACGTGATTGAGGCAACATTGCCGCCGTTTTGCGCATCAGCGGTAAAATAGAATAATCCAAAAAGTAATAATACTAAAATAATTGTTTTTAAGTTCATATTCACGTCTCATTTAATTTTATAATACGTCTTTTTCAGCCTGTTTTACCAGTTCCGCAAACAATGATTTAACAATTTCGGGATTATCTTTAGCAACATCCCGGGTTTCATTCGGATCATCAGACAAGTCAAATAATTCATCACGTCCCTCATCTAATGTTCCGCCCGTATGCACCAGCTTCCAATCCCCTTTACGTAACGCATACTGGTTATTTGTCCTCCAATAAAGTGTCCGTTCCGTTAACGGCTTTTTCCGTAAAATCGTCTGCCACATATTTTCACCTTCGATATTCATATCCGGTAATAAGGACACCCCCGCCAGCGCCGTAATTGTCGGGTAAATATCGACAGCATGCATGACCTGGTCAACTTTACGGGGTTTCAGTTTGTCGGGCCAATTCACCAAAGCAGGTACCCGGATGCCGCCTTCATAGAGACTGCCCTTCCAGTCCCGCAGCGGTCGATTGTCGCCCAATCGGTCATTGGGGCCATGCTTTCCGTTGTATTCAAAGGTCGGAAACCAGTTCTCCTGTCCGCCATTGTCGCTGACGAAAACAACAAGCGTGTTTTTACGCAGGTTCTCCTCTTCCAGAATTTTGACCAACTGCCCGACGACATAGTCCATATGGGTTACCGAAGCGGCAAACACACGTCGCGATTCATTTACAATTATATTATACGGTTCCACCCATTTCTCCTCCTCTTGCAACGGATAATGGGGAACACTGAATGTCACGTAAAGAAAAAACGGTTTGCTCTTGTCCCTGATCTCTTTTATATATCGAATCGCTTCATTGGCGATCAGATCCGTGGCATGGCCCTCTTCTTCTATAAATTCACCGTTGCGGTGCCAGCTTTGATCGCCATTTTTATATATATGAGTATATTGATCAATCTGCCCGTGTAAATACCCGTAAGCATATTCAAAACCATATTGATTAGGGCCGCATTCGGGTCGTAATCCCAGGTGCCATTTACCGGTAATCGCGGTCGCGTAGCCGTTACGGCGCAGAAGTTCGGCAAGAGTGACCGTATCCCCGGATAAAGTCAGTTTGCTTCGCATGGCAATCGGACCCAATATCCCAAACCGACTGGCAAAACGTCCGGTTAATAATGAGGCCCTGGTCGGAGAGCACGTCGGACAAACATAGAATTGATCCAGTTCCACACCGGTTTTTGTCAATTCATCGATGTTGGGAGTGTTAATCTCCGAATCGTGAAAACCGACGTCCCGCCATCCCGCATCATCTGCGACCATTATTAAAATATTCGGGCGTTCTTTTGTATTCAATCCGTCACAGGCCGAAAATTGACTGCCAAGCGTTCCGAGCGTTAACCCTGTTATACCAAGTGAAATTGTTTTTAAATATTCACGGCGGGAAATAGTTGAATCATTTTTTAATTTTTTTCGTGTTACCGTTTGCATATCAAACCCTATTTTCAAGCCATTAATACAATTCGCAAATAAAAGTATATAGTAATATTGAAAGCCTTGAATTAATATGGATTACAATTATAATATTACATTTTCTCATCTTAAAATCAATATATTTTACTCCTAATCCGGATGTTGTCGCTTAAAAGTATACAATGAGTTATATTACTTTGTAAAAATAATAACGGCAGGAATACTAATTTAAATTGGATTCGAATCCTGATTTTTTTATTAACCCTGTTTTATTATTTTAAACAAATTCACCGGTGACCGGTTTACGGACATCGCTACCTTATCTGTCCTGCAAGTTCATTAAAATCAAGTTATTTAATAAAAAATTATTTTCTCCCGACAAATCAATTAATTATTTCATATCCGGTCACGTTAATAGTATATATAATATGTAAAGAGTGCCGTGTCCGGGTTTAACCGGACACAGGTGGAACAAATTAAATATCAATTCCCTTTACAGCGCTATACAGCTTTTTGTATTGCACAAAACGTTCGTCATACAATGCCCTGTTTTGATTCCGGGGGTACAAAACAGATTGCGGCTTTACCCATTTCTCAGCCAATTCCCGGACAGGTACTCCGGTATAAGCCGAGCAAGCAAGCATCGCCACACCAAGGCATCCTGCTTCAGTAATATTGAGCGTTGTGATCTTTTTACCGGTTACATCGGCTTTTAGTTGCGTCCATATAGCGGATTTGGCCCCGCCGCCGATAGCGCGTAATTCTTCAATATTACAACCCGATTTTTCTAAAATGTCCATATTCAGGCGCATCTCAAATGCCACACCTTCCAGCAATGCCCTGATGAATTCCCCCCGTCTTGTCGAAAGTCGAAGTCCCAATACGGCCCCCTTTGTTTTCGTATCAAAATACGGTGTGCCTGAAGGAGTAAAATACGGCAAAACCAGCAGGCCGGAAGGCTCTTCTCCGGCTGTTTTCAATAACAGATCGTAGACATTTCCTCCGCTCTGTTCAGCCTGAGTTAATTCATCTTTACCGAATTCGTCACGGAACCATTTTAAAATGTTACCGCCCGTCAGGCTATAGGCAACAATTATATACATGCCGTCAACGGTATGATCATAGGTGGAAAGATTACTATACCGTAAATCTTTGGTAAATACCGGCTCCGAAAAAGCAGGTGTGATGCATTCGACGGTACCTGTCGCGTACATTGCCAAACCCGGTTTTGTGACCCCGGCCCCCAAGGCGCCGCAGGGCTGGTCGTGACCGCCGGTTACGACAAAGGCATTATCTGACAGGCCCAGCTCTCCGGCGATTTTATTATCGATCCTGCCCACGATCCTGCCGGAGGGTAACGGTTTTGCCAGGCGTCCGGCAGACAAGCCAATTGTCTCTAAAATTTCCGCGTTCCATTCATGTTTACGAACGTCAAACATCATCGTTCGGCCGGCAAGGGACCAGCTAATTGCCGGATCAAGACCCAGTTTCAGTTGTAATAAATCCTCAAAGCAGAGCAATTTCTCCGCCTTCCGCCATATATCCGGTTTATTATCCTTCAGCCACAACAACTTAAAGAGAGTAAACAAGGGGTGCGCGGTATGTCCGGTAATATGGTATAATTTTTCTTCACCAAATTCTTTGGGCCAGGACCTGGCATAGGCTTCGGATCTCATATCCGAAGAAATCATTGCATTACAAATTATTTCATTATTTTTACCGATTGCCGTAAAGGCTTCGCCCTGGCTGGAAATTCCCAATCCGACAATCGAAGCGGGTTCAACCTGTTCCGAGCACTCTTTAATGACCCGGAAACACTTTTCAATAACTTCCTTGGAATCCAGTTCGGCGCCGCCGTCATTATAAAAGATCACATCGTATTCGCTTTTAGACATAGCAAGCTGTTGACCCGTCTCATCAAATACGACCGCTTTGCAGCCGCTTGTACCGATATCGATACCCAGAATGTTCATCTCTTTTCCTTAAAATTCTAAAAAGAACCATAAAATGTTTTCATATAATGCAGAACATTTTCTTTCATACTCTGAAATATAATGCCCTGACGATAGGTTGTCGTAAAATAATGAACAGAAGAATCGTTTTGCAGACCGACATTGCGCCCTAACAATTGATCGGCAACTAATTTTTCAGCATTATCACGGCCGATAATTTTTGAGGCGTTTTCAAGCATATTGTGAAAAAGAAGCGCCGAACTGTCACGTTCCAATGCGGTCCAGATATTGACCTTTCTGATTCCATCATCAAATAATTGTGTTAATTTATCCACGGATACGGAGGACGTCCCGTGCAGACAGAGACGGGGTCCTGTACGCTCGGTGATTTTCCGCGCCAATTCTCTGCGATAGTACAGATTTGCGCCCGACGAACGATGTTCGGTACCCAGATTCGCGACGATTATATCCACTCCTGTCCCGGAAATATATTTTGCCGCCATATCCGGCGTCGTCAGACTGTTTGTCATATTCGAAGATGAATCGTATATCTCATCACATGCCCCTTCAATAAGAATATTTTTACCGTGTTTTTCCTTAAACGCGGCTGTTTTTTTTATGTTTTGTTCCAGGGGCAGCGCCGAAGCATCAAACATGATGGAGGAAAACTGGTCCATATTCCAATCCAGCAGTTCCCGGTCATCATCCCACTGTATATGATCCAGATGGATCATAACATTCAGATCGGCAAAAGGCGACTCATCCGAGGTCAGGACATGCAAATCCGCCAAAAACAGTTTTAATCCAACCTGCCATTGTCGGGTAAACGTATAATATACCGATTGGGGTCTGGATTTATAATTATTGGTAATACTGATAATAACCGGTAAATTTTTAACGTGAACACGGGACCCGTATTCACGGGCGGCATCCAGTATAGCTTCAACGGTTGTCAGGTTTTCCGCATTAAACGCGGGAAGTACCCATTTCCGGTTTGCGGCTTCCTCATAAATTTCAAGTACCGGTTCACGCTGCAAAACAAGCGGCATAAATGACCCTCTTTAATAAAGTCCTAATGAAAATCCAAGGATAAATAAAATTAATATAAAAATATCGTGACACATCTTCTTTGCAGACAAAACCGATTTTCAGAAGATGTGTCCCTTTAAGAATTATTCACGGCTCATTTTCCAGTCTATCTGCCACGATATACTTTGTCCTGGCATGACTGACAAACATGTCCCGGTTTTATAAACATCGGCCAGCACACTTGTGGGACCGGGTGTCGGTTCGAACGCGCATTCAATCCGGCGGCAGCCATCCTCATCGGGATAACCAAGGTTGTTCCACCAGATACCAATTGTCGGGAAAATTTTTACAGGAAATGTTATAACACATTTCAAACCGTTTTTAAAAGTCAAACTCATTTCGCCGTTATGCACCTGCTGCAAAAACAGCATCTGCTCGGTTCCTGCCGGCTGGTTAAGTAAAAAGTTTTCTATTTCGTCCGGTTTAGTAAAATTCAAATATTTCTGTTGTCTCTCATCGAAAACCGGTCCAAATGCGGGCAAATCAAATTTTTCGACCTCCCGCAACGGCATCAACGGATGCATAACATGTAAAAAAGGTAAAGTCTCTTGACCTTCGTTAATAACATGAAAATTCCATGACAAAACATCGTCGGCAAAATGCATTTCCCGCTTGAAAATAACGGGCAGGACTTTACTTCTCACCGAAAAAATTAAACGGTCTTTGGTTTCATCAACCTGCCATTTAAGCCAGCACAGTTCCCCGTGGTCCGGGATATTCCAATCCAGTCCCGGATAAATACTGTAATCCACTGAGGGGAAGCAGTCATCATAACCATAAACCGGTCTAGTTTCGAACTGGCCGAAATCGGTTTCTGGCAGTTTAAACTTTTCCGGTTCCGTTGTAAGCAAGTCAAATCCATCAAAATTTAATCTGTCTATACGTGCGCCATCCTCCGGCGTATATACTACGGTCCATTTATTATTTCTAAATTTTTTTTTCATCATAAAGCCACCATCTTAATTCCTGTTAATTCGCAAAAAGCGATTAATTCATCATATAAATGCTCGCCATAACCGAGCACAGCATATTCATTGTTCCAGGCTTCAACAAGCCGGTCGATATCGCAGTGGGCGGTCACAAAAGCATGCGGCCAGAACGGAATTCCGCATTCAAGCTGTCTTTTCTCCAACTCTTCTTTTGACGGTTCGAATACGGTACAACGGGTGATGACCATTTCAAATTCTCCGTTATTCCTGCCAACCCGGGCCAGTACACCTTTTCCAGGCTTGCAAACCAGTTTAACGGACAATCCGCCGGCTTCCCCTTCCGTGGGTATGCCGTGTTCGGCGAATCCGGCCGGTCCCAGTTTACCGGCAAGCGACGGGGGACACGCTCCGTCGCCGATTATTTTGATCTCGTTATTTGTTTTGTCAATATGCTGTAAATCTCCGTAATATATCGGATCTTCACTCAGATCGGTAAGCAGCTTGGCCGTCAACAGGGTATTGAAATCGCCAAGTGTGGATGTGCCGACACCGTCGTTCAGCATCATACTCTGGGCGAAACATGTGGCGCTGTAATCGTCGCCCAGACCGGGAAAGGATTGTATCGTATAAAAGTCCCAGTTTTCTTTTTTAACAATTTTCTTGATCGCCAGATACAGACGAATGGAACGCTCGGAAGTTTCATCATCGGGAATCGGATCGGCAAAAAACACCTGAATTGCTTTTCTGGCCTCTTTAATTTCATCTGCAGTAATATTTTTGGCGGTATCTATCAATTCCGTCGTATCGCGGGAGTCAATGTCCACTCCGAAAATTTTCATCCACTGCGAGGGGTCCGCGACGCCGCAGGTTTGCCCCATTCCCCGGCCGCCAAAAGTACCGACAGTGCTCATATTAAGCCGGTTCTTTTCCTGGCTTGCCCGGCACCAGGAAACAATTTTATTTATTTCTTTGCTATTGTCGTAACTTCCATAGACAAAACGATGTTTTATCCCCACTTCTTTTAATGCGCCGTGCATTACCAGACCCCCCACCGGCCGCCAGCCCTGCGATCCCGGATTCGTCCACAGCACGATCCCTTTTCCGGTAAAAGAAAAATCACGTATCGGAGCGATCAAGTGCGCCGCCCATACCCAGGTCCCGGAAAACAGCACAACCGCATCGACATCATCCATCTTTTTGAACTTGGTTAAGCATTCTTTGGCCTCCTGTTTGGAAGCAATAACAAGATCATATTCTACTAACTCTACTCCAGCGTTCTTTAACGCCGCTTTCGCATTTTTTACTAATTCGTCATCGATAAAAGGGGTGCCCATCGGATCGAGAAGACCGTCCTTATGAACTCCATAAACAATAAAGCCTACTTTAGGTTTTTGCATTTAAAGACCTCCAGAAGTTTTAATTAAAATTATTCCTCAATGAATTGTTGGCAATAAAAATTTTAAAAATTAAAATCATTCCATCTGTTTATAAAATAATTTTGATCAAAAACGGATACAAATTATGGCCGACCGTTACCCTCGATAATACTGACAATTAATTTACCTGAGTAATTTTTTTTATTTTTTTACATGTAATGATAATAATAGAGGTGTTGTAATATTTAATAAAAAATTTTTATTGCTCGAGGGCGCAGTTGCCATCAATGTGTAAACACAACACATGGAAAATTTTTCAAGGAGCATCCGACTAAAAATTAATAAAGTGTAACTCTATCTGTTCTAAAAATCCAGATTTTTATAAAATTCTATTTTGACCTGCTTGAAAAAGGGGGCCTGCTTCTCAAATAATTTTTCGTGCGCTTCATCACCATTGAAAAAATCCAGAACCCGATATGCAGATTCAATATCTTTGAATTCGCACTGCCAGATCAAAGTATTACAGGGCTCCGCCGCCGAAATGGGCTGCATTCGTGTTCCCTTTGGGTAATCCGGGCGTTTTTTCTCCAGTTCAGCAAACTTTTTTTCCAGTTCCATGAATTCGTTTTCTTTGGTGGGATCAAATTGCTGCATTATTCTCATTGTAATACTCATAACACATCCTCTAATAGTCTGTTTATGTGATTATTTACATTTTCGGTTGAACATTCGGCCAGTTTATATAGTGACTTTTTATCCAAATCCCAATTAATCGTATGCGGTGATTGAACCGATACACCTGCCGTCAAAGTTGCAAGGTGCTGTGATTCCTGTAATGACAATCCCGCTGTTAATCCCGTAATCATTCCGGCCAGAAAAGCATCTCCCGCGCCGGCCGTGCTTTTTACATCTACTTTCAAAGCCGGTACATGATTGAGTGTTTTTCCATCCCAGGTCCAGCTTCCGTTACTGCCGCCGGTAATGGAAATATTCAGACCGGGATTAATTTTCCCGAATAATTTAATTGCCGAATTGATAACGGACAACTTATTATTGTTTTCCGCCGTCATATCTACCGCGGAGGCGGCTTCATCAATATTTATTGCCAGTAAATCAACATTAAGCAACATATTTGATTGCATCACATATCGCATTTCCTCCGATGTAAAAGAGGCAACCCGAAAAAAATGATATTGAGTTCCCATATCCAGCAGTATTTCACGGGCCGGCATGGGCGCCTCAGGTGCGGCAAGGACAATGCCCTTATGAGCAAACCGAACGAATTCAGGTAAAACTTCTTTTACATCATCACCATTTATTTTTGAGCACGCGGAATCATTCGTCGTCATATTTCCACCGCTCCCGTCGGGATATACAAAACAAAATGAAAAAAGCGTCGGACTTTCTTTGACATACCTGACATAGTTCAGGTTCATGCCTGTTTCCCGCATCTCCCTGAAAAGATTTCTTCCGACATCGTCATCACCTATTTTCCCTATGGGAATAACAGAAAACTCCGGGCCCAGCAGTACCTGGACATAATGTGCAATAATATGGAGTTTGCAGTAATCCCGTGTATCAAGAAATCGACCGCCGCGGCTCTCTTCCCTGCCGAGAGTATGATCTCCGTCAAGCAGGAAAAACTTTCCCGAACCGATTCCCCCGACGCCGATCATCGCCCTGTACCGGCAGTTGCTAATATTGATTTTTAATGGTTGCATTTTATCCGAACTCAATTCGTGCAATTACTATTTCATTTAATTATACCCAGATCCCATTCGGGATGTTTACTGATGGGATGCGTAGCTGTTTCTATTGTTGCCGTTATCAGAGCATCCGGATGTTCCTGTAACAGGGTGATCGGATACTCGGGAGTGACCGGTGAAAAAAGCGCCACGCGCAGTGCGGTCTGTTTCCATGCGCCGGTATCGCTGAAAAGTCGAATTTTCTTTGCGGACAGGCATTCCCGCATGCCCAGAGTGACAGACATGGGCGGGACAAACTGGTATGCCGAACCAAAAGTCCGCTGCGCCAGCGCGATTATCGTATCGATATTATTCTCCTGGACCCGCACGGTCGATTCACGAACATCATCTATTGTGACGTGACTGAATGGATGCCGCCGCGCCTGGTTATAGGCAACATGTCCGTCCTGACCCCAGCCGCCATAGGTAATGTCGATGGGGGCTTCACCGATCATGTCCCTGACTTTATCGATATTATTCGCGTGTAACCAGACCCTGTTCTCGTTTTTTACCGCAAGTCCTGGACTTACAGGATCATAAAAATGCTGCTCCATGAATCCCCGAAAGCTGTACGGATGTTTCCGGGGTAGCTCCCGGCCCTGCCAGTCGAGACATTCATCCATATGAAACACTACAAGGTCATTCAAACTGACTTTTTCAGTATTCACCATTTCTGTAAACGGCCTGTACCAGCAGCTTGGACCGCAGGGAATTATCGCCCTTGTGATTTCACCTTTTTGATTATGATCTGCGATCTCATCCACTAATTCCCGCGCCATGATCCGGCCCATTTCAATTGTGTCGTTACATAACCGGAAGGGTGTTTTCAACTGCGGGTGATTCTCCAGCTCATTATAAGGGATCAGACACCAATTATATAAATCCTGTTGTCTAATGAAAGTCATAAATCTTTTCCTCATGAAATCTTTTTTGAGCCGACTTTTTTATTCAGCTAACAGGTATATGGCTACGAAAGCAAAAAACATTCCGACTATAATGACCGGGTGGGGAATAACGGAATATATCACCAGTGACAAAATAACCGTAACAACAGGCGCCAAAGCCATCATCGGTACGACTATAATAGCTTTTCCGTACCGTATCGAATACGCGAAAAAAAGATACCCGATCGCATTCAAAGACTGTATAAGAACGGCCGAGTAAACTCCCTTAAATCCCCAATTGATAGGTAACGAAAAGTCAGTCATTAACAATGCAACAGGAACCAGCAAAACAGAACATAACATGGTATAAAAAGCAAAACTCTCCGCTTTCATGCTCCCTTCCTTCTCAACATCACCGGCAAACTTCATAATAAATGCCTGTATGCCCCACATCACAAAAACAATCATAGCTAATACTAACCATAAATAACCCTGCACGGGCGATTGAGTCGGCGGCTGATAGGCAAGCATAAGGATGGCAAAAAGCGCTAATATGATCCCGATCCACGCACGCTTACACGCGACTTCCTTTAGAATAAATACGGATAAAACAACAGTTAAAACCGGATAAAGTGAAATGATCGGGAACACAATATAAGCGGGCCCCATGCGAAGACATTGAAACAGAATCAACTGTCCGCCGCAACCCATAAGTCCGGCGCTTATTCCAAGCAAGACAGAACGGCGGTCTTTGTCTAATTTCCATGATACAAGTTTTAATGCGATAAATGAAACCGGGATCATTGTCAGAGCCCATGCCGAATAGCCCAGTGTGGCGGGGAATCCCGCTTTTTCCGGCAGTTCTATAAAAGCACCCCAAACACCCCATAGTGCTGTAGTCGTGATTGCGTAATATAACCAGTTTCTGTTCTTCATCCGGATCTTCTCCTTGTTAATGAACCATTAGATTTATAATTCCTGAGACATTATAATAATAAAAACCGACAGGTTATTCGAGCAGGTATTGTTTTTATGAATATTTCCCATAATGAGGTTTGGGATTCGACAACCGGGATAAAGACCTTTCCCATTGCTATTTCCCCTGTTCCCAGACCCATAGAAAACGGTTTTTTCTCATCATTGATGGACGTAATATAACTCCTTTCCGCCAGCGTCACGTGCGGTTTTTCCGGTTCAACGCTAACAGCCTGATCGGCAGCAGATCCTGCTCAAAATCATATGGAATATATCAATACTCTTTGTAATGAGTATTGTGTGGTATTTAAACAACCAATTACCCGAATGGCACTTTTTAAATCTATATCGAAGAATCGGTTGTGAGACCGGTCATATTAAAAATTAAACATATCAAAGTACTTTATTTTGAAAAACAGAGGATATTGTTATTGGACAGTAATCCATTCTCGACTTTGGGTTACTAAATAAAATTTATGGATTAGAAAAATATCAGGCATATTCAATACGAATGTCCTGAATACAAATCTTTGCAGGCAGTAATAGATTAATTGGAGAAATATCCGTTAATTGAATTAAATCAAAATCTTTATGATTGTATATCAGAAAAAATCAAATTAGAATTTTGCGTACTGACCATGTGATTCGCTTCAACACGATTCGCTGTTTTAATAATCGCATCCATTCCGCGTGATCGCTTTTCATTCGGACTATTTCTCTTAAAGATTCTTCTAACTACAACCAACTCGATGTAACTATAGGCAATATTATAAATTTTTGAATTATATGCAACAAATTTAAAATTTGATTTATCCGCTATTATACATTAATTGTTTGTTATTACAGAAATTGGGTTACATTTTGTCGACAATTATTTTTTTAAATTTTTACCATTACCATTTACATAATATTATCCGGATCAAACCGAAAAATATTACAAAACCCGGAAAAAACACTTGACACTTTAAAAACTTATATTTATAATAAAAAATATCTTAAACGTTTTCGCAAACGATTAAGAAAGCATTAAATTATCAATAAAAAAAATACAAATCCAGTATTCTCCTGAAAAACAGACTATCAAGTCACGGTTTTCAATAAAAATTTGAAACTCATCGAACCGAATTTTTTCAAATAAAATATTAAAAATAAAGAAAATGACATTGGTTTAAAAAAGGAGAAAATTATGAATAAAGCCCCGCTTGTATTGGTATTATCCTTTATGATATTGTCTCTGTGTTTTTCTGGGGAGCCGGACAAGGAAATCAAACTTTTAATCCGGGGTGATGATATCGGCTGCTCACATGCGGCAAATATCGCCTGTATAAATTCATATCAAAACGGTATTATGCGGTCCGTGGAAATAATGCCTGTATGCGCCTGGTTTCCCGAGGCGGTTAAATTACTCAATGAAAATCCAGGCCTTGATGTTGGCGTGCACCTCGCGCTGACAAGTGAATGGGAAAATATAAAATGGGGTCCTTTAACATACGCTCCGAGTCTTGTAGATGAAAACGGATACTTTTTTCCCATGGTTTGGCAGAGGGAGGATTTTCCGCCGTATACCTCATTACAAAAATCCGATTGGAAACTTGAAGAGATCGAGAATGAATTAAGGGCGCAGATAGAAATGGTCATCAAACATGTGCCGCATGTCTCGCATATGGGCGGTCATATGGGATTTTCAGGATTAGATCCGCGTATAGGTGAGTTGATGAACAAATTAAGTCAGGAATATCATTTTGAGGTGGATTTCGAAAAACATCATGTTAAACGTTTTGAAGGCTGGGGACAGGCAAAATCCCTTAAGGAAAGAATTAATAATTTTGTTAAAAATCTCAATAAATTGGAACCGGGCACATATATCTTTATTGACCATCCCGCCCTGGATACCCCTGAAATGCGGGCCGTTTATCACAAAGGTTATGAAAATGTTGCCGTTGACAGGGATTGGGTTACCAAAGTATTTACAAACAAAAAAGTAAAAAATGCCGTCAAAAAGAAAAACATCAAACTCATCAGTTATAAAGACCTGAAATAAAATTAAAATAAATAAAGGTTTAACGGTTAATTGCAAAGGAGTAAATAATATTTGCCCCCGGTGTTCATATTTTTATCAAAGAAATAGAAATTCAAAGAAACACCAAAGACCCCGGCAAGCATACGATCAACAAGAACCCGCTTGCTTGTTTTTAAAGGTTGATTATGTATTGAAACGGTTTATGATATTATAAAATCCGTCTCAAAATATCTCTTACGGCAATTCGCGTATTCTGATGTTTTTGAATTCAATCGGTGAGCCTTCGGATTCCAGGCAAAGATAACCCGTATGCGGTTCGGCGTTGCTGCCGCCCGAGACTTCCTCACCGTTGACCCATAGCCTTACTTCGCCGTTAATGCAGCGTACATAATAATGGTTCCACTCTCCGACGCCCTTGCTCAAATTCTTTTTTGGAAAACTGCGCGAACCATCAGGCGAAGTCGGTGAAAACGGTTTCAAAGCGGATTGACCCACGGCGAATACGTCGCCATTGGTTGTAAACCAATCGCCTTTTTTCCCGGTACGTTTTTCATATTGTTCGGCATAACCATGATCGAGTATCTGAACTTCGATGCCCTGTTTCGGCAGTGCGTCCGGTTGCAGGCCCGTAAGGACCTCTTCCGGCACCCAGATAAATACTCCCGAATTGCCCCCGGATTGTAAATGTCGCCATTGAACGACCAGTTCAAAGTTGGTAAATTTTTGACTGCTTCGCTGAACCCCTATCGGCTTTCCAGTGCACATCAACAGACCGTTTTGCCAGCTCCAGGTATCAATATCGCAGTTCACACGAACAAAGTCATTTTCCCCCAGCGGTCGCCATCCTTGGCCCGTTCCATCGATAAAAGATTTTGGAAGGTTCAGGGGTTCTTCGGCAAATCCCAATAATGGAATAAGAACCAAACCCAGTACTAATAAAATACACATCCGGTTCATATCCGAATCCTCAGAATTAATGATTATAATTAAACAATTTTCTGCCTATTTGCATAACGTCATCAAAATTCGTGAACGCCGTTGTCCCGCCGGCCTGTGTTGTGGAAACAGCACCGGTCAGGTTGCCGAATGTCTGGCATTCTTCTATTGAACAACCCTGGATAAACTTAAATATAAAACCCGAATTAAAACTGTCACCGGCGCCAATCGCATCAACGACATTTTCATTCAAAAATGCAGGCACTTTAGAAATATTTTGACCGGATTTCGATATAGACCCCTTTACTCCTTCTTTGATAACAATTATATTGCCAATATCAGCCAAATAATCCAGCGCAGCTTCGATACTGCTCTTTTTTGTCAGATTCAGCGCTTCACTCTCGTTGGGGAGAAACACATCGACGTACGGCAGGACAGATGGCAAATCAATATCCCATTCATCTACCGGATCGACCTGGGTATCAAACGATGTTGTCAGACCCAGCGACTTTGCCCGTTTAAAAAGTGTGCCGATATCCGGTTTGAGTTTGGGCTGAAGAAAATAATTTGAAAAGTGCAGGTGTTTGGCTTTTTTCAAAAGTTCATCTGAAATCTCCGATATACCCAGCATTTCCATCGCTCCCGGATGGGTTACCATGGCGCGTTCATTTTCAAAACTCATAACAATTGTGGCGCCGGTAGCCAGGTCCTCATCCTGAATGATCCAGGAGGTATCGACCTGCTTGGCATTAAGGCTTTTGAGTACCAGGTCGGCAAACAAGTCCCTGCCGATTTTACCCAAAAAAGATACTTTGGCGCCAAGACTGCTCAAATTACTTGCAAAAATAGCCGATGAACTGCCCAGTGTCAAAATCATCTGTTGGGCAATTTTTTCTTCTCCGAGTTTCGGCAAAGCATCTATCTGATTGAGAATTAAATCAATATTCAGTTCTCCGACAACAACTACATCAATTGGCTTGTCCATGCGTATAAAATCCCTTATTTGGTTTCATTCGATTTTTTAGTTACGTTTAACATTTCTATAAATTATAAAATGTCATTCAAATTTATTAAATTAAAGGCGCGGAAATATTTATCCATTGCCTGTTCTATTTTCATCAATAATGCATCTTGGACCAATATTCCATTTCGCGTTAAATTTTCATATAATCGGCTCCGGGAGGCGTAAACACGGTCATCAGTCCATATATATCTGCAGCCGGTTTTAAGTAACCAGTCTTGTCGTTCCGCAGAAAGACTATCAAAATCCTTCCCGATTTCGTCCTTCAACAGCCATTTTTTCCATCGCCCGGATTCGACTACAGCAGACTTGAGCGATTTCATGATTTGAGAAGCAACGGCAATCCGCCCCTTTTGCTCCAAGTCCTCTTCAATCAATGACAAACTGCTTAATGCATCATATTCAAGGCTGGTAAATTCCGGTCCGACATTTGCCCCTCCCATTCCGGATTCCGGGTAAGCCTCGGGATTGGTTACTTCATCGGTATAATGTCCTTTAATGACACTGCCATATTTTGAAGCCTCGGTTATAAGTTGTTTTGCCGTTTCGGGATCAAAAAAGGTGGTATGCAGGTCCGTACCCACTTTACCCACTACAAAACACGGCCAAACATCTTCAAGTGAGTGTTCCGCCAATCCCTGTTTTAACAGAGACAAGAAATGTTGAAACACTTCCATGTTCGCTAATCCGCCGTGGACTTCTTCCGTTCCGACTTCATAGGCTACCCGGGGGTATCCGGCTTCACGTCTGAATTTTTCGGCATGCCGGATCAATTCGACCGTACGATCGACCACGAGTTCGATAGGGATGGGTTTCCCTTTCTCAAGCGTAATATCCACAGTCGGATCAATGTGTAACAAATCATAACCGGCTTCAATCGAGGCCTCCAATGATTTCTTGAGCCAATCCATACATTTCTCAAGGTCCCATTTGTTTATAGCCTGAATATCTTTCAGCCAGGGACCTCCATGATCCAGGCCGATAATTATGGGCCCATCATAACAAATTGCCTCGGCCTCCAGACGCACTTTTTTTACAAATTGCTGCTGTGTCATTCTCGTATATCCGCCGTCCCTGTCCACCTGGTTTAGGGTGGCGGCAAATGCAATTGGCGCATTCGCTCTTTTTGCCGCGCGAAGGGAGGCTTTGATCACATCCTCCGAATTCGGGCACGCCGCAAAAATTGTCGAATGGACTCCTGATTTTTCTGTATTCACTTTAATTTTGCTCAATATATAGTCTAAAAATGAGACGTCATTGGATAAAGCTTTTTTTCTCAACTCTATATCATTCATTCTGGTAAACCTTTCTTTTCAAAAGGATAAATTTTCACACCCTGCACAACCCTGGTAATCGTACCACTTGCCGAAGGATTATCCGGTTTTAAACCCAGCTGCAGTGACTTGAGTAAACCCAATAATTGCCCGACAAGAACATAACATACCGGAAAAAAGTCACTATCGAGAGTTTCCCCGTTTTGTGAATTAAGTTCAATCTCAACGTCAAGATTTAAACCGGGATGACTTTTTTCAAAAACACCTATGCTTGCCAGACCTCTTTCACCTATATTAACAGCCTGAACAAGGTCGTTTTCATATTGAAAAACATAAGGATTTGAAGAAAATAAATAAACAATCAATGTACGGGAGTTGATAACTGCTTTGGGGCCATGACGAAAACCAAGAAAAGAATCAAATTTGGAAATAACCTTGCCGTCAGTCAATTCCTGCAATTTAAGATGACACTCTTCAGCACATCCCAAAAGCGGTCCAGATCCCAAAAAAACAGCCCGTTCAAAAGGTAATTCACAAATTTTTTCAATACTGGTTGAATACTTTTTGATTAATGTAGTACCATAATCACACAAAAGATCGATATGTTTTTTCAGCTTGTTAATTTTATCCAATTTGCTTAACAAAATAGCCGTCAATAACATGGACGTATAACTTCCCGTCATTGCCAGGCCCTTGTCATTTGATTCGGGAGGCAGAATAAATACAAAATCCCTTTCTTTATCAGCATTTAATGCAAGCTGTCCATTTTCATTACAGGTAATAATAAAATGGTTAATGTTTTCGCTTAATTGGTTGGCAAGTCTGACAGTGGCAAGGCTTTCCGGGCTGTCCCCGGATCTGGCAAATGAAACCAGCAGTGTTGGTTTATCCTTTTGAAAATAGTATTCGGGATGTGTAACAATGCTGGTTGTCGGGATGGCCCTGACTGCGACATTTAAGTTATTTTGAAAAATTCCCTCAAGACTGGTACCGATAAAAGCAGAAGTTCCGGCACCTGTAAAAATAACCTGGGTATTTCGAGATAATATAACATCAAAATAATCAACAAGTTCCTTTTGACGTTGCATTATCATTTCATAAACTTGTTTCCACAATTTCGGTTGTTGAAAAATTTCAAAAACCGTATGTTCGGCACCTAATTTAACTGGATTTATATCCAAAATGTTATTCCTTTTTTCTGACATTTAATATCCCTCTAACTTTCGAAATCTTATAAAATGAATATAGTTAATTTTCACTAACTTGTCAAATTGTTTTTATAATATTCAACAAACATTGTTATTTTTTAATTATATAAATTAATTATTAACAACAAATAACATTGAACAGGAGTCATATTAGAAAATTATTCGGCAAACACAATAACAACAAAAAAAAATAAAAATTGCTTGACATTGTAAGTAAATATAATTATTATGAAATAATTCGAAATCAACTACCTAATGTTATGCAAGGTCAATGTTGACAGGTTTGAATGAAAGAAACTACTGATCAAATATCAACAACGGATCGCAGAGCCCAAATAATTTCAACATTGGAAGAGAATGGCATCGTTCAGGTTCAGGATCTAAGTGAAATATTCAGGGTTAGTCAGGTAACAATACGAAATGATCTGGCATATCTGGAAGAAAAAAATGTGCTGCTACGAACCAGGGGCGGAGCGATCAAACATAAAAAAATTGCTCTGGACCTGGCGATCTCTGAAAAAGCACGCCGGAATTTCGAGCAAAAGAGAAGAATTGGCAAAAAAGCTGCTGAGTTAATCCAGGATGGGGACAGGATTATTATAGATTCCGGGACGACTACTTTGGAAATAGCCAAACAAATCAAGAACTTTTCGCATTTGACTGTTATTACTCATGCTTTAAATATTGCATTGGAATTGGCAAAATTTGAGAATATTGAAATCATAATGCCGGGAGGAACACTTAGAACAAATTCCTTCTCCCTGGTCGGGTCAAAAACTGAACAGAACTTGATGGAGTATTACACCGATCGATTTTTCTTAGGTGTCGACGCCTTTGACACAACTACGGGAATTTATACACCTATTATTTCTGAAGCGCAAATCAACCGTGTTATGGGTAACATTACGCGTGAAATCATTGTTGTTGCTGATTCGTCAAAATTTGGCAAGCGAAGTCTTGCATTCATTCTACCGGTTACTAAAATTCACACGGTGATTACCGATGATGGTATTTCCGAAGAAGACAAAGCGAGGTTATTATCACAAAATGTCAAACTAATAATCGCCTGAGGTCAGTTGATACTTATTATTATGTTTGAACTCTTAAAAGGATCAGTTTTATGAAATCAAAAGTTTGGTTATTTTATGCTTTCGTTACAACGGTTTTTTGGGGTGTGTGGGGTGCTCTTATTGAAATGCCTGAAAAAGCAGGTTTTCCGGCAACCCTTGGTTATGTTGTGTGGGCATTTACCATGATTTTGCCGGCAATTGTAGCCGTAATACTCATAAAAGGAAAAATAGAACATGATATTAAATCCATTGTCTATGGAGTGATTATTGGATTCCTTGGAGCAGGAGGCCAACTCGTTCTTTTTACAAACGCATTAACGAGAGGTCCTGCATATCTTATCTTTCCTATTATTTCGCTTTCACCTGTTATAACAATATTAATTTCATATATGATATTAAAGGAACGAACAAATAAACGAGGTTGGTTTGGTATTGTTCTTGCGCTGATCGCCATTCCGTTATGTTCATACCAGGAACCAGGAAATTCAACAACCGGCGGTCTGTTATGGTTAGTTTTCGCTTTAATTGTTTTCCTGGCATGGGGTTTTCAGGCTTTTTTTATGAAACTGGCCAATCAGACAATGAAAGCGGAAAGTATCTTTTTCTATATGGCCGTAACTGGAATTATCCTCGTTCCGTTTGCTCTGTTAATGACGGACTTTAGTCAAAATATAAATTATGGATTCAAAGGGCCTTATCTTGCTGCAATGATTCAGATTTTAAATTCAATTGGCGCTTTGTGTATTGTCTATGCGTTTCGTTATGGTAAAGCGATTATCGTAAGTCCCTTGACCAACGCAGTAGCCCCCATACTGACAGTTATTTTATCTTTGATATTATATCAAAGAATCCCCCATTTTGTTATCATTTGCGGTATTGTCATCGCAATCTTTGCAGCTTTTTTTATGGCCTTGGCAGATGAAGGAGAATCGGATTCATTACAGGAATGATTTTATGTAAAATTTCTTGCCAATTCAATCCTAAAAAGGTAAAATGATGAAATTAACCAATGTTATTTTTTCATCTTCTTTTCGAACAAAGTTTACTGTTTAGTTGTTGTCCTCAGTACAAAAAATTTGTAACTTTGAAACACAAGACGGTAAAACATACTAAAACTCCGATTATTGTTGAGGGTGTTTTGATGATTACGACAGGCGCTATGCTTACATTTGTACACCTGCTTACGCTGAAAGGTTTCTCAATCCGAAACGGTGTGGTACATATAAATTCGAATGAAACTTTTCCAGCAAACAGAACCACCGAGAATATCAAATATTTTAACAATTTTAACATATCAAAATATAGAATAAGTTATAGGCTTAAAAATTTTATTTTTTTAATATTAACCTTGATAACTATCTATAATTTTTTTATTATTAGTATAAGTATCTTTCTATAACCAGTACCAACGGTATTTGAAAATGAAAATTTAAAAAATACTTTTAAAAAATAATCTTCTATTTCTATACACATGTTATTTTATTTTTTATTGAAAGGAGGTGTTGTTGAATTCTATTGATTCAAAGGTTGATAATAATAGGAATATAAATTAACAAAGGAGGTGATGCAATTGAACGGGTATACATAATCCGTAAAAAGCTGGGTATGTAATTATTAAGTAACTAGCTTGGAATCAACCAAAAGAAAGGATAAAAAAATGAATAGCAAATTTTTCAAAAAAAGTACTCTGATTACTTTAATGTGCATATTCCTTTTTGCCTGCACTAGCATAACACTTGCCGGTGTTACGGGGAAAATATCAGGTACTATTAAAGATGCTAACACTGGTGAAGCATTACCAGGAGTAAATGTTGTTCTTGCCGGAACAACAATGGGAGCGGCTACCGATGTAGCCGGTCAATATTTTATCGTGAACATTCCTCCTGGTAGATATACAGTTTCAGCATCAATGATGGGGTATGAAATTCTGAATAAAACCGAAGTTATTGTGAGCGTGGACCACACAACCCCGGTTGATTTCGAATTGAAGGAAACTACAATCCAGGGTGCGGAGGTAACAGTTGTAGCAGAACGAGAAATCGTTCCTATGGACGTTTCCGCGAGCCAGATTGTTGCTGAGGCTCCGGAAATTCATGCCATTCCTTTTGTTCAAGACGTTCTGGAATTCGTGAACCTGCAGGCTGGTGTTGAAGGAGATATCATCAGAGGTGGTGGTTTAGACCAGACAGGGTTTATGATGGATGGATTAATGGTTGTTGACAACAGGGCGAATAAACCGGTTATGATGGTTAATCTCAGCGCTGTTAAAGAAGTTAGCATTATCAAAGGAGGCTTCAACGCCGAATACGGTAATATACGTTCAGGCCTTATTAATGTTATTACAAAAAGTGGAGAAGAATCATATCATGGATCACTTGATATGCGTCTGAGTCCAGCACACCTGAAACATAGCGGCCAGTCTCTCTTTGATCACAACAATTATTATTTACGTTCTTACCTCGATCCGGCGGTTTGCTGGGTTGGCACGAAAAACGGTTCCTGGGATGAGGCAACTCAACTACAGTATCCTGAATTTGTCGGCTGGAACTCTGTTTCAGAAAACCTGTTAGGAGACGAGGATCCTTCCAACGATATGACCCCTGAACAAGCACGGGACCTGTTTATGTGGCAGCACCGGGCTGAAGGCAGTGAGGCGCTTGGACAGACAGAAAGCGAATACGGCAAAAAACCGGATTGGAACGTAGATGCAAGCTTTGGCGGACCGGTTCCTGTTATCGGTAAATATTTGGGTAATGCAAGCTTTTTTGCCTCATACAGAAACATGGGAGAAATGTTTGCCCTTCCAACCAACAGAGATTACTACCTGGAACAGAATGCATTATTAAAGTTTACTTCCCGTTTATCGCAATCGATGAAATTATCCGTCGAAGGATTGTATGGAGAGATAAATACACAATCGCGAAATATGACCGGTACGTCCCTCAATGACTACCTGACAAGCGGGGATGATATCCTTTGGAGTCCTTTAGCCACAAGCTATGCTTATGATCATCGTGGCGGAGCCAATCTCTACTGGCCCAGTTCTTTAACGCCATTTGACGTTTATCGTTCCATGCTGGGTATTTCTTTTGACCACGTTCTGAGTCCCAATACCTTTTACAGTGTCAGAGTATCGAACACTCGCGTTAAAAATTTCGCGGCAGGACCCGACAAGTTGCGTGATAATACTATTATTAGATATTTTGGCAATGTTGGTGTGGATGAAACTCCTTACGGCTTTGATATTTTAAATGAATATTCAATGCAGGATGGACAGTTGCTCGCTTCTATTGGCGCCGGAGCCCGGGACTGGTCAGAGGTGAATTCATTCAGCGCCAAATTTGATTTAACCAGCCAAGTCAATAAATATAATCAGGTTAAAATTGGTTTTGAATATAACTACGATGATATTCATTCAAATTATGCGGGTGTATCCATGTATCTGCCGAGTGACAGCTACTATCTCGATTGGACTGCATTCCCCTATCGTTTGGGAGTTTATGCACAAGATAAACTCGAGTTTGAAGGATTGATCGCTAATATCGGTTTGAGAATGGATTATAACGAACCCAATACGGACTGGTATGACGTGGATAGATACTCCAAGTATTTCCAGAAGCAGTATAAAGAATTATTCACAAAAGAAGCGCCTACACAACCTGCTGAGGGTCATATTAAATTAAGCCCGAGATTGGGAGTTTCTCATCCAATTACAGAAGATGCCAAACTTTATTTTAACTACGGCCATTTTTATTCAATGCCTCGATCAACGCAGATGTACGAGATTGAGTACGGGAAATCATCCGAGGGCGTTAGATTCCTTGGCAACCCGTCTGCACTTTTGCCTAAAACAATCGCTTATGAATTAGGCCTGGAGTACAATATCGCAGATTTGTTTTTGCTTCATTTGGCCGGATATTATAAAGACGTGAGCGATCAGACCGGAGAGATCCAATACACAAATTATGACGGCAGCGTCGACTACGGCACAGTTGAAAATAACAACTATGCCGACATCAGAGGCTTTGAAATGAGAATCGATAAACGATTTGGTCAATGGATCACCGGCTGGATTAATTATAATTATATTGTAACTACCTCCGGTTTTATTGGCCGCGAGCACTATTATCAGGATCAAAGACTGCAGAGGATTGAAGGTTTGCAGAATCCTTATCAGGAGAGACCTATTGCTCGGCCTTTTACTCGTGTAAATGTTCAGCTCCACACCCCGGATACATGGGGACCAACATTGGCCGGCATTCAACCGTTCGGCAACATGCATATGAGTTGGCTGTTTAGCTGGAAAGCGGGTAAATATGAAACTTGGGATCCATTGGAAACATATCAATTGAAACAAAACCTGCAATGGAAAGGTCAATATAATTTTGATTTGAGATTAAGTAAATTAGTTCGATTTGGAATTTCGAATTTCGAACTGTTTGTTGATATCAAAAATCTGTTTAATACGAAATACATGTGTGAACAAGGCTTTGCAGATGATATAGATAGACTGAATTATCTGGAATCTTTACATCTGCCACAATACGATGCCCCGGAATATAAAGCACAAGGTTATACAGGCGGAGATGATAAACCGGGTGATGTAAAAAGCGATGATAAGCCCTATATTGATATGCCGAATAGAGAGTTTCTTACCTATTTAAATCCAAGAAGCATCTTTTTGGGCATTAAATTCGATTTTTAAACAGAAAGTAACAAAAAACAAAGGAGCATAATTATGCGTAAATTTTCTTGTTTAATAGGGCTTTTGAGTCTTTTATTTTGCCTATTTATGTATCAGCATTCATATGCGGGTGTATTAAAGTGGATACGAGCAGGAAAATATCAGACCAAAGTTATAGATTCTGGCGATCAAAGTGAATCTGCAGGGGAAGGCACCTTTGCTTATTATTACTTTGATGCCTTTACCCGTTCCGGCATCGATCATGCCGGCTGGCAATTGGGAACAAAAGAATGGACCGATGATAAGGGTAATCTTTGGCCCGTTAAAATATCGGGAGCGCCCCATGGCAACTCTGATGAAGTACTTAATACTATCCCAATACCGGATGCGGACGGGATATATATCCACAGGTATTATAGAAATCAACCGCCAACTGTCTCTGTAGACGGCGTCAGACTGGATGAACCGTTCCCTATGGAAGGCGATGAAGTTGCCCCGGATAAAATCCCCGGCACTGCGGATGTTATGGTGGAATCCTGGATCAATACCTCCATGGGTATTACAATTCATCAGAGAGTTTTTGGCTGGAGTCAGAAACATCATGACGACTATATCTTATACGATTGGACATTTGAAAACACAGGAAATATAGATGCTGATGCGGAAATTGAACTTCCAAACCAGGTACTGAAAGATGTCTATTTTCAAAGGGCCAATAATTGGATATTGCCGAGCGCAAGCAGACCATGGAATAGTTCTTACGGAGAATTCCCGGGTGACTCTCTACGGATAATGTATGCATATCCGCAACGGAGCCGAGGCGCTGATGAAGATGATTTTGGAAACACAAGATCAAATGGATTTCTCCGCCGTCCGCAATATATCGGTGAGGCAATCCTTCACGCCGACACATCACCGGACGATGCGACGGATAATCCTGCTCAACCGCAAATGACCGCATTTCAGACTGCCGAATTGCCGTGGATTAAACTGCGAGCCGAATTGAATGGCCCGTCCGATCATGCTCTTCTTTATGAAGTAATGAAAAACGGCTTTTTGGGTTACGATGGAACCCCTGAAATGGAAGGTACATATCCGGGGCACCACAGCGTGAGATTGGACGAGCGTGGAGTTAAATTTGTCAGGGACTTCCCCTGGTTTAACTGGCGTACATGCACTTATTCCTCCACCGGACCCTACACCCTGAACCCGGGTGATTCATTCAGAATTGTCTGGGCGACTGTGGTAGGAACTATATCGCCAGAGGTGGCCTGGAAAGTAGGTAAAGAATGGCTGGCCGGAACCTGCACCTGGGATGGAGCTGATGACCTTGAAGATTACTACCCGGTGTTGAAAGATTTTCCGGATCTTGCCCCAACCGATAACGATCGCAATAAAGATCGCTGGATTTGTACAGGTAAAGATTCGCTGTTTGCTAACGCCTGGGCAGCGCAATGGGCCGTACGCAATAATTACAATGTACCTGTCCCGCCGCCCGCTCCGTCAGTTGACGTCATGTCATTGCCGGACAAAATCACGATTTCTTGGGGTACCGAATCTGAGGCAGCTTCCGATTTTGCCGGTTATAAGGTTTATCGGGCTACCGGCGCCCCCGATTACAATGAAGAAGGCGGCGTCGTAGTGGGCAAATGGACCAAAATATATGAATGCGGACAGGGTACCTCCAATGCTCTTACACACAGTTATGATGATACCAATGCCGATCGTGGTATTGCATATTTCTATTATGTTTCTGCTTTTGATGACGGTTCGGAAAATACCGCTGATGTTAGAGACGTCGGTTCGAGCCTCGAAAGCGGTGAATATGTAAACCGTACTACCGTGGGAGCGCATCTTACCAGATCTGCGGGAACTCTATCATCTATTAGAGTGGTACCGAATCCATTTAATGTCGGCGCCCAGGAACTTCAGTTCACAGGCGAACCTGATAAGATCATGTTTATGGATTTACCACCCGTATGTACGATCAAAATTTATAGTGAAAACGGTAGTTTGATCAAAACGCTTGAACATACCAATGGCTCAGGAGACGAGGCATGGGGTAATGTGTTATTAGAGCATTCGACCACAGAAACCGGCCAAATTGTCGTCAGCGGGATTTATATTGCTCATATTGAAACTCCCGATGGCGAAAGCATTAACGTAAAATTTCTTATAGTTAGGTAAGAATTAATTTGCTTTGCATTATTAAAATTTGGTCTAAACGGAGGTATTCTAAAATGAAAAAATTGAGTTTATTTTTAATACTTGTTTTTCTCACTACTATTTTCTTAATGCCTGCCCATTCGGCCATCAAGAAACTTGCGCAAACCGGTCTTCAATTTTTGGAAATCGATGTAAGTACTCGTGCTGCAGCTATGGGTGGAGCATTCATGATGGTAGGTGAAGATGCAGATGCTATGTTTTATAATCCTGCCGGCATTGCATATATGGAATCCAATGTTGATTTTATTGCTTGTCGAACACAATGGATTGCAGATATATCCTATAATTCCGGCGGTATTGTTAAAAATTTTGGCAACGTAGGTAATTTTGGTATAAGCTTTGTCACTTCAGATTATGGTGACATTATTGGTACGCGAGTCGCTTCAACGGAGCAGGGTTTCGAAGAAACAGGAAATCTCGATGTTGGCGCTTATGCCATTGGTATATCTTATGCCAGATCATTGACGAATAAATTCACTGTTGGCGGGCAAGTAAAATATGCAGCCCAGCATCTGGGAAGCAATCTTTTCCCGGATGGTTCAACAGTTGAGAACAAAGTTTCCGGAGTCGCATTTGATTTTGGGACAATGTTTTATCCTGGATTTAAATCTTTCAGGTTTGGCATGAGTGTTCGCAATTTTTCTCCCGAGTTTAAATATCAACAAACAGGTTTTCAATTACCACTTACATTCACAATTGGTTTTGCTATGGATGTAATGGACCTGTTAGGAGAACATAGTAATCCTTTACTTATTGCTATCGATGCTGTACATCCGCGGGATTACACGGAAAGAGTACATGTAGGAGCCGAATATACGCTTATGAATATGATTGCACTCCGGGCCGGTTATAAATTTAATTACGATGAAGAAGGATTAACTGCCGGTCTTGGATTAAACAGCGATATTGGCGGACTAACCATTAAAATAGGTTACACCTATTCTGATTTTGGTATATTTGATAATGTCAGTAGAATGTCCTTCGGGCTGGCGTTTTAGCACAAGCTGATTAACAAATAGCGACAATCTTCTGGTTGTTAATCTATAACAAGTTCGACGCATTTAATCAACATTAATAACAAATGCGTCGAACTTAATTTTTTTCACACAGAATCAAAAGAATTTAATGAGTATTTCTGAATAATGAATAATAAATATTTACCTGGAGGATTTATAAATGAGCAGTGATTTAAATCGTAGACAATTTGTTAAAAGCGGCGCTGCCGCCGGGGTTGCGTTGGCAATGGCCCCAAATATTTTAAGAGGTAAAGATGATCGTAAAGTAAGGTTAGGTTTTATTGGCGTTGGAGGTCAGGGAACCGGATTGTTGAGAATGTGCTTGTCAATGGAAGATGTCGAGGTTCCGGCAATCTGTGATATCAATAAGGAAGCCCTGCTCAGAGCGACAAATCTGGTAGAAGAATCCGGCAGGAAAAAACCCACCGGTTATTCAAACGGTGAAGAAGATTACCTCAACCTCGTCGCCCGTGATGACCTGGACGGCGTTTTCATTGCCACACCCTGGTTATGGCACACACCCATGGCCGTAGCGACAATGAAATCCGGCAAGTACTGCGCGCCTGAAGTGTGGGGCGCCTCATCAATCGAGGAATGCTGGGAGTTGATCGATGCTTCCGAAGAATCTGGTATGCCGTGTATGATGCTGGAGAACCATTGCTATGACCGCAATAATATGGCAGTGCTCAAAATGGTAAGAGAGGGTTTGTTTGGCGAAATCACACATACAGAATGTGGATATCGCCACGATCTTCTGGGCGTCAAATTCAGACCGGGAGCGGAATTTGGCCCCGGAGCACAGGGTGAAGCACGGTGGCGGACAGCTCATTCCCTAAAAAGAAACGGGGATTTATATCCCACACACGGACTCGGACCCATAGCCAACTGCCTGGATGATAACAGGGGCAATAGAATGGTCACCCTGACCGCGACCGCTTCCAAGGCGAGAAGTTTGCATGAACATATTGTACGTGTGGGCGGTGAAGATCATCCGAATGCAAAGTTAAACTGGGCCATTGGTGATATCGTTACCTCAGTTATTAAATGTCAGAGAGGTGAAACAATTGTAATTTTTCATGATACCAATTCACCGCGGCCGTATTCCAACAACTATGTTGTGCAGGGAACAAAGGGAGTATGGATGGAACACCGTGCCCTGACCAATGCGATTTATATAGAAGGTAAAAGCCCGTCGCATCAATGGGAAAAGTTAGAAGATTATCTGCCCGAATGGGAACACCCGTTATGGAAAAAATTCACGACCGAAGGTGTTCGGGGCGGCCATGGCGGCGCAGGCTTTTTAAAGAGCCGCGCTTTTGTGGAATGTGTTAAAAGAAAAATTCCGACCCCGATTGATGTTTACGATACCGCAGCATGGATCGTAGTGACGCCGCTTTCCGAGCAATCTATCGCTACCGGCAGTGCGCCTGTTGAATTCCCGGACTTTACCAGAGGCGATTGGTTGACTAACAAACCGATATTCGGTCTCACCGACGAATATTGATTTTAATTGTTTTCGCAGTCCATTACGCCTTGCGGAATGGACTGCACGTTTTTTTAAACGACACCTGTTTTGCTTTGCGGGAAATGTGGATTTTCCATTCTATTTTACAGTAATAGCTATTAATTTGATAAATCTGGCACTCCATCCAATAGCCGAATATCATGATGGGCATCAGTCCGTACAACAATAACAAAAGATTACTTGAATAATATGATACACAAAAAATATGGTATATTATACGCCCTGGGGAAGAGAACCAATTGGGCGATCAAAAGTCTTTTTCATTCTAATGAACATCAAGTTACCCTTTTTAATTAAACACCAGAGCGTACAAACGATAAAAGAACTCAATCTGAAGGGACTTACAGAATACAAATATAAATAAGATAATGTAATCCGGTTAAAATTTATTTTGGGAAATAGGATTTTTAATTCCAAATGACTTTGAAAAACGGAAATATTAAAAAAAAATATTTTTTTAAAGTAGTAACTTTGATTTTTCCGATTGCAATCATTTGTTGCATTGAGTTTTTTCTTTATTTGATTGGCGTAAAAAATACTTATGAACGTGAGGATCCCTTTTTAGGATTTCAAAAAGTTTACCCAATATTTGAAATGAATTCAAGCAGGGATATGTATGTTACACGTAAAAGTAAACTTCGATGGTTTAATGATCAAAAATTCAGTGTCCGAAAAGCAGAGAATGAATTTCGAATTTTTTGCTTTGGCGGATCGGTAACATTCGGACGTCCCTATACTGCTTTAACGGCTTTTCCCAACTGGTTGCAGTTAAATCTACAGGCTTTGGATTCTACAAAACATTATAAAGTGATCAATGTGGGCGGAGTGTCCTATGCAAGTTACCGTATCGTCAATCTGATGAAAGAGATGGTTCGTTATCAACCGGATGTGTTTATAGTATATTCGGGTAATAACGAATTTTTGGAAAATATCACATATTCTAATATTAAAAATGAACCACGCCTTATCACGGATATAAGAATCCAGTTAAATAAACTCAGGATTTATTCTTTGATGAGGAGTGGATGGTTAAGTTTAAAACAAAAAAAGAACAATAAAACAATTCAAAGAGAATCCCAAATATCTTCAGAAGTTAATGCCATGCTCGATCAATCCTTTGGTCTTAATCGATATCACCGTGATGTTAAACGGAAAAAAGCCGTATTAAATTATTTCCAGTTCAATTTGGACGAAATGATTAATATTGCCAAAAGGCATGGGATAGAAATAATTTTTATTGTACCGCCTTCAAATGAAAAAGATTTTTCCCCCTTTAAATCGGAATATTGTCAGAATTTGAATAGTGCACAATTAATAAAATTTGAAAATAATTATAAAGCCGGACTGAGTAATCTGGATAGTATGCGGTACAAAGTTGCATTTGAAAAACTTCGGGCAGCGGAAAAAGTTGATTCCTGTTATGCTGATCTTTTGTATCGAAAAGGTCAATGTTTATTTAGAATGAAAAAGTATGAAGAAGCTAAAATTGTATTTGCCAAAGCACAGGAATTTGATGTTGCGCCATTACGTGCCACAAACAAAATACGGC
This sequence comes from Candidatus Zhuqueibacterota bacterium, assembly GCA_016934825.1. Lineage (GTDB taxonomy): Bacteria > Zhuqueibacterota > Zhuqueibacteria > Residuimicrobiales > Krinioviventaceae > Fontivivens. Next base: position 2,456 of record JAFGSB010000009.1, on the reverse strand, counting down.
AAATTATAAGACAAATTGGAAAAAAGTACAAAATTCCGACTCTTGATCTGGCGCGTATATTACGGCAAAAAAATCATCAGGAACACGGTTATCCAATCCTTGGAAAAGAAACGTTTTTGGATCATGTCCATCCGACCATCAAAACAAACCAGTTTATTGCGAATGAATTAACAAAGATGATGCTAAATTATAAAATCATAGAACCGGAAAAAAACTGGGAGGAAATTAATCATCAACAGTTGTATGAGAGCGTCATTGAACAGATAGACAGTTCCTACTTTGCGATGCGCGATTTGAATTTGGCAAAAGTCCTGGATTGGTCGGGTAAAACCGACGAATCAGCTGCTTTTATCAAAAGAGCTGCAAAATCGTTACCGAATAATCCTGAAGCCCAATATGCGCTTGGTCTTTTATACCAAAGGCAGAAAAATAATGAAAAAGCGGCTCAGATATACCGTAAAGTATTAAAATTAGATTCCACCTTTGCAGACGCTTATAATGCATTAGGACGAATTTATGAAACGAATAATAACCTGGATGAAGCTTTAATATTTTTCCAGATGGCAATAAAATATAAACCTCAATTCGATGAAGCTTATTATAATTTTGGGGACACAATTTATAAAAAGGGTGATTTACAAAAAGCTATAGGCGCATATAAAAAGGTCCTCCAAATAAATCCATATCATATCCAGGCGCTCAATGATTTGGGTGCGACTTTTATGGAGATAAATAATTTTAATGAGGCAATCAATGCATTTGAATCACTGTTACAAATTGAACCAAAATATTACAGGGCTTATAACAATCTCGGTTTAATTTATTTCCGGCAAAACAATTTGGATAAAAGCCGGGCAATGTTTGTAAAGGCTTTGGGAATCAAACCGGATGACAAATTTTCACTCTATTGGTTAAAACAGGTCGAGGGGAAATTGGCATTATAAACATATATTAATAAAACTGATTTTTTGTGATTCATTTCACATATACGCTTATTAACTGATATATAGCTAAATCAAAAGCAAAAAAAACGCATTGGCGTAAAGTAAAACCAAAACATATAATTTCCGCGAAAAAAGTTGTAACAAATTCGCTATAAAAGTACATTTAAAAAAAGGAGTAATTAATGGATCGAGCAACATTTTTAAAAAAATTCGGCGCTTCACTTGTCGGTATTTCATTTATGGGTTTGGAATCCTGCAGCAAATCTGCCAAGTCCTATTTAGGACCCTCTACAGGCAAAGTTATTGACGCTCACCTGCATGTCGATAAAGAATCAATCAAACGATGTATACAGGTTATGGATGAAAACCAAATTCATTATGGTGTCAATATGGGCGTAACCGGAGACGACACGTTTTACAGCTTTATGGAAGCAGTAAATCCCTATAAACACCGAATAGGCGCTATGTATGCGTTTGATTGGGAGCTTATCCAGACTGATCGGAAATTTTTCGATAAAGCACCGGATATGCTTGAAAAAGCTGTAAAAGGCGGAGCACTGGGTTTAAAATGTTTTAAAAATTTGGGTTTGACCGTCAAAGATCGTGACGGCTCTTTACTTCGGATTGACGATCCTCGTCTTTTCCCGGTTTGGGAACGCGCGGAAAAATTGAATGTTATTGTTTCGTTCCACAGCACGGACCCGGTAGCATTCTTTGCACCCTGGAATGCCCAGAATGAACGGTGGCAGGAACTCGAACTTCATCCCGAGTGGTCATTTGCAGACAGAACCAAGTACCCGCCCAGGGATCAGATATTGGAACAACGGGATAATGTCATTCTTAAATTCCCGAATCTGAAATTTCAGGGCTGTCATGTCGGCAACAATGCCGAAGATTTGGATATGGTTGATAAAAGGCTCGATGCGATGCCTAATTTCTTTCTGGATATATCCGCGCGGGTGGGTGAACTGGGTCGTCATCCCGCTGAAAAAGGGCATGCTTTATTTACAAAGCATCAGGACCGCTTGATGTTTGGTACGGATCACCAGTATCGAAAAAATGGCGAAGTCCTGGGCGCAGGTCCCAGAAGAGCTTTTACAAAAGAGGATAATGACAAATTTTATCAGAGCCACTGGCGTTATTTCCAGACAAACGATAAACAATTTGATCATCCCACTCCTATTCAGGGTCAATGGAAAATTGACGGGATCGCACTGGATCAGGATGTTCTGCAAAAATTCTATTGGGACAATGCTTATAATTTTTACAATCTGGAGCGATTCAACGTTTCCTGAACAGAGTAATAATATATATCTTCATGGATAACCGAAATTCAATAACCCTGTTGTGGGATACCAATTCTCTGATTGGGATTTACACAGAATTACGGTCACTTTCTCTGATATAATTTTTCTTATAACGAAGACAATAACGTTATGAAGATATTCGTTACCCTAAAAAGTCTTTATATTATTACCATATTTTATTATTATATTATTAAACACCGGTGTC
>JAFGSB010000001.1 GCA_016934825.1 Candidatus Zhuqueibacterota bacterium | reverse complement strand
ATCGGTCACTAACGTCTGCAATCTGACATTGAGACCGAAAAAATCGGTCACTTTCCTGTAGTAGACAAGCGCTTCCCGCCGCGACGCCTTGAATGAAGAGATGGCAAACGGAACATTACCGATCTCGATATCATTCGCGGACGAAAGGAAGGTCATATTGACTGGATAAAAATAAATTGAATTACACAGGACGCCTTTTTCCAGAACTATATAGTTCAAATTTCTCCTGCTTGCGGCGATGGCCGCACTCAATCCGACCGGCCCTGCGCCGATAATGACGACATCGTACATTTTTTTCTGCCCAACTTTATTAATTTATGATTATGAACATTGTATATTCACATTTATTCATTACCATAAAGTATAAAACAAATACAACCCTGAAATATTTCCCGCAAGTGCAATAATTTATTTAAAGGCATGAAAAGAAAATAATTCTCCTAACAAATAAAACGAGTGTCCCTGAATAATATATATCCGGTAAAAATTTCAGAAAGTTCCCTGATCACCAATATAATAGTGACTTTTGGTTAAAATTTACTTTTAACCTCCCTTATCGCCCGGATACGCTTCAGGACCGGCGGGTGCGAATAATTCAGAAATACATAAAACGGGTGCGGTGTGAGATTGCCGAGATTGTGCACCACCAGCTTTTTCAGGGCGTCGATAAACGTCTCGGGCTGTTTTGTAGTTTCCACAGCAAACCGGTCCGCCTCGTATTCGTGTCTGCGCGAAAAGACCTGCATAAATATGGAGAGGATCATCTCTATTGGCGCGTACAGCATGCCGAAAAACACCAGCCCGGCATAGACCGATACTTCTTTAACATAAAAAGCCTCGAACAATCCCCTGTTGGAGATAAACAACGACAACATGAAAAACAAGATGCCGGAATGGATGATGCTGATGATCATGCCCTTTAATACATGTTTCTTTTTATAATGGCCGATCTCGTGCGCCAGTACAGTAACCAGTTCGCCGATACTGTGTTTTTCTACGAGAGTATCGAACAGTGCGATGCGTTTGTTTTTGCCGAAACCCGTAAAAAACGCATTGGATTTGCTGGACCGTTTGGAACCGTCCATGATCATCACCTCTTTGAGGGGATATTTGACGGACGCGGCGTAATGCATAATACTGTCCTTGAGATCGCCGTCCTCAACGGGTTTAAATTTGTTAAACAGCGGCAAAATCCAGGTCGGGGCGATGTACTGAATGAACAGCGTGAACACGGTGACCACGATCCAGCAGTACAACCACGCCAGGTTGCCCGCATACAAAAAGAAAGCCAGCACACCGGCCAGCAGCGGTCCGCCGATAAGAAGTCCCAGGAACAGGCCTTTTACAAGATCCAGGATAAAAGTTTTTACCGTCGTCCGGTTAAATCCGAATTTTTCTTCGATGACAAAAGTCGAGTAAATACTGAACGGCAGCGAGATGACCGTTTTCAGCAGTACCAGGATGCCGATATATAACAAACCCGTCCATATGGCGTGCCGTCCCCAGCCCCGCACAATACTGTCGAGATATTGAAATCCCCCGGCGAACCAGAACACCAGGGTTACGAGTATATCAAATGATCCGGTAACAAAACCGAACCGGGTGTTCACCCGGGTATATCGCTGTGATTTTTCGTACTTTTCCGCATCGTAATGGCCTTCGAATTCTTCCGGCAATTTGGGATCCAGGGCTTTCAGGTTCAGCAGGTCCGAGATAATGCCGAGGATAAAATCCAAAAGTAATGTTGTTAATATAATAATCGCATATATATTCATCATATTCTCTTTGTTAGTTGTAAATCGGTACAGTGGCTTTATAAAGAACGGCGTTGTTGTTTGTTTTTAATTTATATTTCAGGTTGGCCGGCACGAGAATTACCTCACCGCGGGAACATTTTAGCTTGTTATTTTCACACTCTGCTGTGACAGTCCCCTCAAGCAGGATCATGGCGTCGGGACCGTGTAAATCCTGACTGACGTGTTCGATGTTTTCGTCAAGGGTGATTCTGCTTAATTCAAAATCCGAAGCCGGAGTTTTGTACACGGTTTCGGTTCCGGATATTTTCTGACCATGTAAAACATCCGGTTTTCCCGTTTCGAACGACAATGTATTCAGCAGTTCCGGCACATCGATATATTTGGACGTCAGACCTCCGCGCACAACATTGTCCGAATTGGCCATCAGTTCCATAGTTATACCACTGAGGTAGGCATGCAAAACACCGGTCGCCTGGAACGTGCCCTGTCCCGGTTTCAAATGCAGTAGATTTAAAAGGTAAATAGAAAAAATTCCGCGGTCTCTGTGCCCGTCGGGCAGGGGGAATTCAAAAGACGTGTGGACTGCCCAGTAATCCGGTTCATCCTGGTTCAGTATGTTTTGATTGTACAAAGGCGTCAATCGGTCCAGCAGGGGATTAATTATTTTATCGACCTGTTCCTGCGGCATCGTCATAATAAACCGATATAAATTCTTCAAATTATTGTTTTTAAACTCCGGCAACAGTTGAAAAAATTCGGGTACGGAGTTTAATATTTCCCGGATTTCGGACAGTTCCCTGAAACCGTGCAGCATCCGAAAATCGGTAAGCGCGACTTGCACTTCAAGCTTGTGATTGTCGTCCCTGTAACTGCGATTCGGCGCGTCCGCTGGAATACCCAGCTTGTTTTCCCGGGCAAATCCCTCTACCGCCTGCTGTTTTGACGGATGCGCCTGGATGGACAGCATATCGCGCACGTCCAAAACCTTAAACAGATAAGGCAGAACATGACCGAATTTGTCTATGACATAATCACCCAAAATCTGCCGCGGCGCTTTTTTGATGAGCTGCGGCAGACCGATTATTTCATCATTGATATTTACTTTAGAAGGACTTTTCGGGTGCGCGCCGATCCAGTATTCGGCGAAGGGTTTGTTGTCCGTATTTTTTATATTCAACAGTTCCGGGATGAATGTTCGCCCGCCCCAGGCGTAGTGCTGCACCAGGCCGTGGAGTACATAAATTCCGGGATTTTTCCTGTTTAAATAATTCAATTTTGTCTTTTTTTTCTATAAATTCTAATTATCTTTATAAAATACAAATATTATGGAATTATTAAAACAGGAAAAATTGTTTATTGAATATTAAAATCCTATATTCTGAAAAGTGGTAGGATTATTGTAAAATTTAAACAATTTAATTAACTGTTTTTTATTTAATACAAAACCTTATAAAATTAAATAAAGGAGGATGTGATGAAGGGAAAAGGACTGTTAATTTTTATTGTATTATTGTCCCTGTTCCTGGTTTCTACATTGATGGCTGTGGAAAAATTATATCAGGTGAAACCGCTACGGACAGCCGCGGCAGGGGTCGAGGTTATTGAGCAGGAGATCATTGTCAAGTTTAAACCAGCCGTTCCGGATCATGTAATAGAATTGCTCAATCAAAAGCTGGGCACACAGGTTGTGTATACAAGCCCGTTTGCGGGATTTAAACTTTTGCGGATTCCCGCGCCAATATCCATTGAGCAAATGATACAAATTTATTCTAAAAATCCGAACGTGGAATATGCCGAACCCAATTCCATCTGTTACGCGTTCTTTGTTCCTAACGATCCCTATTATTCTATGCAATGGCACTTTGATAACGAAGAATACGGAGGTATACATATGGAATCCGCGTGGTCTATTCAAGGGGGTGGCAATTCGTATGTGATCATAGGTATCCTCGATACTGGTGTCGCTTATGAAAATTACGATTCTTATGCTTTAGCGCCGGATCTGGCCGGTACTCACTTTGTTCAGGGGCATGACTATGTCAACAACGATGAGCATGCCAACGATGATGAAGGTCACGGCACACATGTTGCCGGGACCATTGCCCAAAAAACAAATAACGGGGAAGGTGTTGCCGGGATCGCCTTTAATTGTTCGATCATGCCGATAAAAGTTTTGAACAAACGAGGATCCGGCACGGCCGTACAGCTTGCGGACGGGCTTTATTTCGCGGCGAATAACGGCGCAGATGTAATCAACATGAGCCTGGGCTGGCCGCCGGGATATGATCCGGGTACAACCGTACGGGATGCCGTTAAATACGCGTACGAAAAAGGTGTGACCCTTGTCGCCGCTTCCGGGAATGACGGCGTAAATGAGGTGAGTTATCCCGCCGCTTATGACGATTATGTCATCGCCGTCGGCGCGACACGCTATGACGAACAGGTCGCCTATTATTCCAATACAGGTTCGTCTCTGGATATTACCGCACCGGGTGGGGATTTGAATGTGGACCAAAACGGGGATGGATACGGTGACGGCGTATTACAGCAGACCTTTAGTCGAAGACCAACGAATTTTGGCTATTATTTCTATACCGGAACGTCAATGGCAACACCTCATGTGGCCGGTGTGGCCGCATTATTGATCGCCAATGGGATTACTGGTCCAGATAATGTACGTAATGCATTAGAGTCTACTGCAGAAGACCACGGCCTGTCCGGCTGGGATGCGAGTTATGGTTGGGGTATTGTTGACGCGGCTGCGGCGCTGGGCGGACCTTCCAACCATCCTCCAGTTGCTGACGCGGGTGGACCTTACAGTGCAACTGTGGGTACAGAGATTACTTTTGACGGCTCCGGTTCATTTGACCCTGACACAGATCCTTTGACCTACTCGTGGAGTTTCGGTGATGGCACAACAGGCACCGGCGTATCTCCGGTTCATACCTATTCAGCCGCAAATACATATACAGTTACCTTGACCGTGAATGATGGTAAAATAGACAGCAATCCTGCTACAACTACCGCTACTGTATCTTCAACCTCTGTAACTCCAATGTGGGTGCAGGACATACAACTCTCGACTACGGTATCTCAGCGGGGTAAGAATGTTTTTGTCAATGCTGTCGCCAATGTCACAGTGTGTAAAGAAGTGGAAGATGTGGATGTGCCGGTGGCCGGAGCGACCATATACGGTCACTGGGAGGACCAGACCTCAGATGCGGATGTTTTTGTGACCAACAGTGACGGCGTCGGCACGGCCGAATCGGACAAAGTAAAAATCGCTGCCGGCAGCACTGTTACTTTTACGTTTGTTGTTGATAATATTGTGTTAAACGGATATACTTACGACGCCACCCTGAACGTAATCAGCAGCGAATCGATTTCATATTCCAATGTTCCTGCCGGCAGTATTGCGCTGCATAGCTATCCAAATCCGGCTAATCCGCAGACGACTGTACAGTACGAACTGACCGAACCCGGATATGTGACGCTCAAAGTGTACAACACGCTGGGTCAGCAGGTTCGTACACTGGTTGACAACGAAATGAGCGCGGGACAACATCGTGTGATCTGGAACGGCGTTGATGATTACGGCCGCCTTGTGGGCAGCGGCTTGTATTTTCTCGTTTTGGACAATGGCGTCCAACAACACCGCCTCAAGATTATTTTATCACGTTAATGACCTTTTTTCGGCCCCCGAATCCTTGTTCGGGGGCTTTTTTATAAACGCTCACCTGCTTTGATTATCACGAATACTCACAGATGAAATATTATTTTATTTCTTCAATCATCAGTGTCCGGTTAAACCCTGACACGACAATCTTAACATATTAAATTATTAAAGTTATCAGACATGAAATCATTACTTGACTTTTATGTAAAAATTGAATTGTTTTAATTACATTTATTGAACTTTTAAACTGGATCAGGTGTCGGTGTCCGTTAACCGGACACTGGTGATTAAATATTTTTGTTGCATTTAAATATTTAAATTTTTATTTTGATTCGAAAAGATTTTTGTTTTCAATTATCACGGGTGAAGGGGAACAAGTCAATTGTTCCGTTAGTTTAGGTGTCAAGACACTGTATTTTATAGACCTACAGTTAATACCTTTATATGTTTAATTATTTTTTAAATTATTTTTCCACTCTGTTAATTTGGATATCGAACGGTTATACTCAAATGGTTAAGAGATTCTATCCCCTTTTTGTGATTTTATTCATAGCGTTACAATCAACAAGTCTGGCGACTGATTCGCTGTCCCTACCGATTTACCGGATTACCATGGATCTGGATTCACTGCAATATCTGTACGACAATCCCTGGACGGATCAATATTTCCCCGCCACCTTTTATATGAACGACATTGAATATTCATGCAGCATACGTTTTCGCGGGACCACCGCAAGGGATTTACCTAAAAAAAGCTGGCGTGTCAAATTTGAGAATACGGATAATATTTTTGATGCTAAAAACATTAATCTGAATGCGGAATACCGGGACAAAACATTAATGCGAAATCATCTGGCTATGGAGCTTTTCCGGTATTATGAATATCCCGCCCCGGATACAAAATATATAAATCTTTGTATAAATGATGAATATATGGGTGTTTTTCTGCAAACAGAAGAAATTGACAAGCATTTTCTGGCTAAACATGATTATCCTGAAAATGATATTTTTAAAGGAATAAACCATGGCGCGAACATGGCCCCGGTATTGAATTATGATTCGTATATGAGTACCTGGGAAAAAAAGGAGGGTGAACCCGGTGATTATACGTTACTTCAAACTTTTCTTAATCAAATATACTATTGGAACAATCTGGATTTTCAACTAAATATTAGCAATTATATCGATATTGAGAGAGTATTAACATATTTTGCCATAGAATTCGCTATCAGCAGTAATGATTGTGTGACAAAAAATTATTTTCTTTACAACAATTCGTCTCAAGGCAAATGGGAAATATTCCCCTGGGATAATGATGCCACATTTGGTAATAATTGGAAGGGAATTTATATTAAGGGATATGAAAAAGATTATAAAAATTCTGGGCTGGAATACAATACACTGTTTCAAAGATTGATGAATTATAAAGAATGGAGAAGATTTTTTAAAGAAAAAACATTGGATGTCCTGGATAATGGTTTCTATTATCTTGAACAATTCATTGATGATGAATATCAATCAATCAAAAATGATGTATATCAGGACAGACATAAAAATTGTACGAACAGCGAATTCGACGATGAGATAATTCAGCTAAAAACTTTTTTAAACAACCGTTCCGAATTGACCGATTCTTATTTCTTTGAAAAAACACCCCTTTCAAATCTATACTGCTCGAATTACTGTCCCACAACAGAGGACCCAAATGTGGTATTCCGGGTTTTATCCGATAGCCCCCAAAACGTATGGGTAAATTATATCAGAAATTATAGACCCAATACTCTGGATATAACGTACGATGTAAAAAAAATAGAATTATATGATGACGGTAATCATAATGATTTGAAAGCCGGGGACCATATTTATGGTAATGAAGTATCAATTGAAGATACTATTTCGGGACTTGTTCCTTTCTGTTTTAATACAGACCCTTTCACTTTCCCCGAAAACGGTTTTTTTGCTTTAGAATTATATAAAACAAATTATATGGCGCTTGTAGCGAATGTAACATTTACAGAAAATCTAAAAAATATCCATATTTTAAATATTTATAAAACATTTTCATCTTTTTTTATCGAACTTGAAAACAAAGGAAACAGTGATGTTGACATGTCACTCTACCACATCCGGGCTGGCGAATATGTTAACGATTTTATTTTCCCCGAAAATACCGTACTAAAAAGTAATGAAAAACTATATATATCTTCCGACAAGGAACTCGTAAATGACCTATTTGGAGATTTTAAAAGCCTGGGTAATTTATATTTTACAATTCATATTGGGGATACATTAAAATTATTGTCACCCATATTTACTGAAATTTCAACGAAAGTTTGTTCAAAATTTTCCTGTTTAACAACCGATAAAGAAAATATTTTTATCAATGAAATCAACTATCACTCTTGTGATATATTTAATCCCAAAGACTGGGTAGAACTATACAATCCCTCGCAAAAAAAAATAGATCTTTCCGGCTGGATATTTATTGACAACCATGAAAACGGAGGATTTGTATTGCCTGAAGAGACATATCTTGAACCGGACAGCTACCTGGTACTGTGTGAAGATAAAAAGGATTTTTCAACCCTGTTTCCAGAGGTTACTAAAGTCATCGGGGATTTTGACTTTGGTTTGAACAATGCCGGAGAACTGATCAGGCTTTATAATCAATACGGTGTTTTAGTTGATTCGGTGGCTTACGATGATGATCCGCCCTGGCCCGGAGAACCGGATGGTAACGGGCCCACCCTGGAGCTCATCCGGCATGATCTGGATAACGCCTGTCCTGAAAGCTGGGGGGTATCAAAAAATTTTGGTACTCCCGGAGAATTGAATTCCTTAGATACCGAAGAAAATGATAATCCTCAGGTCCCTGGCTCTATTACACTTTTCCAGAATTATCCCAATCCTTTTAACGGGATCACTTTTATTGAGTTCGAGAGCGCAGGTCAGAATGAGATGACGCTGGAAATTATCAATGTTCAGGGACAATTAGTGCAAAAGTATAAAATCTGTCCGAATGCAACGCAAATAAAATGGGACGCGACCGGCTACGGTTCCGGTATCTATTTCTGCCGCCTCAAAGTGGACGACGATTATTACGGATTAAAAAAGATGCTGCTGCTGAAATAAGATGTTCTACTTCTCGTGCAGATTTCGCGGGAAAAATTTTTAACCTCCTTCATCTGCGATATCAGCGTGACATTTTAACCTTCTTGAAATAATTATTTTACCATAATAACTTCAGTCTAACCATAAAAAGAATTTATTTGCTTTCCTGAAAAATTTTCGTATACTTTTTCAAATCTTTTTTATTCCAACGGAATGAACAAGTTGACCATGCTAAATAAATTTTATATTTTTTTTCTTCTTTTGTGTACAGGCTTACAATCCGTAATAGCACAGCCTGATTCCCTGTCCCTTTCGGTTTACCGCATAACCATGGATCCCGCCTCACTGCAATATCTGTACGACAATCCCTGGACTGAACAGTTTTTCCCGGCGACCTTTAATGTGAACGACAATTCTTATCCCTGTCGTGTGCGTTTCAAGGGCGCTTCGTCCCGCAATCTCCCCAAGAAGAGCTGGCGGATAAAGTTCGATAACACGGACAATGTTTTTCATGCCAAAAATCTCAACCTCAACGCCGAATTTCGTGACAAGTCCATGATGCGCAATTTTCTGGCGCTGCACCTGTACGACTATTTTGGCTATCCCGCGCCGGACACCTGGCACGTGAACTTGTTCGTCAACAACGAATATCTGGGCGTTCATCTGCATGTAGAGGATGTGGACAATACGTTTCTGAACAAACATGACCGTCCCGACGGCGATTTATACAAAGCCAAAAACCACGGTGCAACCATGGCCCCGCTGGTCAAATACGACGATTACGAATCCACCTGGGAGAAAAAGGAAGGTCTCCCCGGCGATTATGCCAAAATGCAGGAATTGTTCAACAAATTCCTTTACCTGCCACGTACAGCATTCGAAACGGACATACAAAGCATCATGTCCGTCGAAGATATTCTCACCTATTTCGCGGTCGAATACGCCATTACCGCGGAAGATTGTTTCACCAAAAATATGATCCTTTATTATAACGATAATCAAAATTTTTGGGAAATCCTGCCGTGGGACAACGATATTACATTCGGCAATAACTATAACGGCGTGTATCTCCCGGGAATGACCTACAAGTACAAAATGAAACCATTGTATCACAACCAACTGCTGCAGCGACTGCTGGACAATCCCGGTTGGAACCTGAAATTTGTCGATAAAATCAATCTTGCGCTGACAGACGGATTTGATTACCTGGCCGGGCTGATTGACACCACCTACAACCACATCAGAAATGATGTATACCTGGACGACAATAAGATATGCTGGAACGACGATTTTGACAACGAGATGGACATCCTGCACTCGTTTCTTGATAAAAGAACCTATTACAACGCCGGTAAAGTCTCGTTCCCGAAAATCGATCTGACGGACCTGTACTGCTCGAATGATAATCCAACATTGGACAGTTCCCGGGTCATTTTCCGGGCCACCTCCGCGGAAAAACAAACGGTCAAACTTTTGTATATACCCGACCTGGAGTGGGACAATTTCGGTTGTAAGTACACCATCAACACCCTGAATCTGTATGACGACGGCAATCATAACGATCTTGAAGCAGGTGATCTAATATACGGCAACGAACTGAATATCACCCACCCGGACTCTAACCTGATGGCGTTTTGTTTTACCGGGTCCGATAACAATTACCCCCCTAACGGCCTGTACAATATGCAGCAGGTTCGGACAAACACCATGAGCATGTTATACAGTCACGTCAGAAATCCGGTTGAAAACATCTCTATCGGAAAAATTTTTCATTCTCTCAAAGATTATTTCATCGAACTGAACAACACCGGGGAGCAGAACATCGATCTGTCCTGCTTTCATGTCCGTGTAGGTCAAAATTATAAGAATTTTATGATCCCGGAAAACACCACCCTGAAGGCAAAGGGGAAGATATTTATCAGTTCCAATAAGGGACTCGTCGACAACCTGATAGGCGATTTCCCGGCCGTCGGTAATTTCTTTTACGGCATTTCGCCCGGCGACACCATCCGGGTGCTGTCTCCGATATTGACCGGCGTCACTTCCCGAATCTGTGCCCGGCTGGAGCCGTTGAATGTCCCCCCGGCGGATATTGTTATTAACGAAATAAACTATCACGCCCATTCGGAATTCGATACCGGGGACTGGCTGGAGCTGTATAATCCGAACGATACAAGCGTAGACCTGTCCGGCTGGATATTCAGGGACGAAAACGACGATCACGAATTTATTTTGCCCGATGAAACGTTTATTTACCCAAACGGTTATCTGGTGCTGTGCGAAGACAGGGATGCCCTGACCGCTTTGTTTCCGGGGGGCAAAGCCGTTGTAGGTGATTTTGACTTTGGCCTGAACAACGCCGGGGAATTGCTCAGGTTATATGACGTGAACGGGGTATTAATTGACTCGGTGGCCTATGATGACGAATCACCCTGGCCGGTCGAACCGGACGGCGGCGGTCCCACCCTGGAGCTTGTCAGGCATGACACGGACAATTCACTTCCGGAAAGCTGGGTTGCGTCTACAGACCACGGAACGCCGGGATACATCAACTCCATTACGGGCATAGCCGAAAAAGAGACCGGTCCGGCGCGGAGCATTACCCTGTTTCAAAACTATCCCAATCCGTTTAACGCGGTCACCTTTATTAAAATCAGGGGCGCCGGGCAAAAAGAAACGACGCTGGAAATTATCAACGTTCAGGGACAGATTGTGCGGCTGTTCAAAGTCCCGCCGGACGCCGGGCAGATCAAATGGGACGCTGCCGGCTGCGGCTCCGGCATCTATTTCTGCCGCCTTAAAGTGGACGGCGACTATGTCGGATTGAAAAAGTTGCTGCTGCTGAAATAAGTACTTATTTTGTGTTTGCGGTTAGTTGTTTAACCGCCCGCTGCGCTCGAAAAACGCAGATGCACGCGGATGGATAATATTTTGTTTTAAAATAAAAAACCAATCCCTGTCATCTGCGTGAGTAAAACATATATGGATTCTCACACTGATTACGCTGAGTAAGCAGAAACGAAAATACTTTTTTACTTATTTGTTTCAGGCTTGTCCCGTTCCCAAATTAAATATGAAAAACATTTCTCCCATTCCCAAGTATTTTTTTGTTTTTTGCAATACACAAATCGCCGGTAAAAACATCTTTCCGTCATGCAGAATAACCTGTCTGCGTTTATCCGCGTTTATCGTATGTTTAATTTGCTCTCGTATGTTTAATTTGCTCTTTGGAATAAATAAAAAAAATCAAATTCCATTCATCTGCGACATCCGCGCGGTCTGCGTGAGTTATTAAATTTAAAAATGTCTCACGCTGATTTCGCAAATCACGCAGAAATAAATATATAATTTTTTTTCAGGGGTATCTGTGAGACCTGATTTCCTCCATAGCCATGAGTATCCGCGTTATCCGTGGGCGGGTTTTTGAATTAAAAAGGGATATTGACCTCCCGGAGGTAAGTGCAATAAAATATTCCTTGTTTTTTTCCGCGAAAAGTTTTTAATTAAACCAATCACATCAGATATGTTTTGATGATTCCAGGGTGGGTTAACTTAGTATTTTTTGATTTAATTTGACAGTTCCAGGAATGTACTTCATACGATGACAGAACTCCGGTGCCATTAAACATGACACGCGTGGGAAAGGAGTTAAAATGAACACCTTGAGGATTCATATAATTGTTATACTGCTTGTCGCTTTTTCGTTGTTTGGCCAATCCCTGCCGGCCGTTCATAACAATAGCTGGCAATTCAGGAACCTCAAGGACAGCAAAACAGTTACATGGTCAGCATCCGAAAATAGCGATGTGGAGTATATACATCTTGCTCCGCGGGACACTGTCGTGACCGCCATTTTATCTTTCCGGATGGCGCCTTTGGTTTTTTCGGAACCGGGCAGGGCCAATTCCCTTTTGGATGAGCATGCGCAATTTTTTCAGGTTTTATCAAGCGCCCAAACGTATTCCGCGCAAAACACCCGGCAGGCCCCTGTTGACCTCCTGCATGACTATTATACCGCCTTTAACGGCGTCGCCGTGAAGGGAAGTCTTGTAAGGATCAAACAACTCGCCAAACTTCCCATGGTGTCCGGCTATTCACTGGAACGAACATTCAGGATCACGCTCAACGAAAGCGTTAAACAGATCCAGGCCGATCGTGTCGTTCATGAGCTGGGGTACGACGGCTCCGGCGTTCTGGTCGGTCTTATTGACACCGGGATCGATTATCGGATTACGGCATTGGGCGGCGGGATCGGTCCCGGTTATCGAATTACGGGCGGATATGATTTTGTCGACGACGATGCCGATCCGATGGATGATATTGGCCACGGCACGCATGTGGCCGGTATCATCGGGGCGAAAAGCGACAGCCTGACCGGTGGTGTTGCGCCGGGCGTCCGAATGTTGGCCGTTAAGGCATTAAATGAAAAGGGCGTCGGTCTCGAATCCGATATCCTTGCCGCCATCGAGTACTGTCTTGATCCGGATGATAATCCGCTGACGGATGACGGCGTCGACATCATAAATATGAGTTTCGGCGGCCCGCCGAAAGCTTTTGATCCGGTCATCACGGCCGCGGAAAATGCGACGCGCGCCGGCGTGCTCTGTGTGGCTACCGCCGGCAATGCGGGCGAATCCGGCGAGGACGACAACAGCTTTGAAACCATATACTCGCCCGCGGCGGGGGCGAATGTGTTGGCCGTGGGATCGTGCGGTCCGAATTTCGAGCGATCTTTTTTCAGTTCAAAAGGTCCAACCGCTTATACGGCGCTGATAAAACCGGAGGCGCTCGCGCCGGGTGAACAGATCACCTCCCTCTGGCTGAACAACGCGACCCATACGCTGGACGGCACCTCCATGGCCGCGCCGTTTGCGACCGGCGCCGCGGCGCTGTTGAAACAGCAGCGCCCCGAGTGGTCCCCGCAGCAGCTCAAAGCCGCGATAGTGAACGGCTGTGGTCACGTGGATCCGGCCGAATCCCCCTATTCGGTGGGCAATGGCTGCATCAATACCTGGTCATCCGCCACCTGCGATTTTACAGTGTCGCCGGGCATTTTAAATTTTTCCCCTATTGTGCTGGATAAACCTGTCTGGTCCGACACCCTGAGTTTTACGGTCGGCAATCACGGTTCCCAAAACCGTACCATTAAACTGTCTGTTGAATCCCCGAACCCGGGTTTACAGCTTGACCTGAGCGCTGTTTCGCTTTCCATAGCGCCGGGCGGTTTTCAAACGGTACAAGCCGTTCTGCAAGTATCGCAAAGCGGTCCGATACAGCATGATAATCCGTATAGCTATACCGGTACAATTCACTGCACGTCCGGTAATGATTCCGTCAGGGCGCCTTTTGGGGCCATAATGTCGAATGTTTTGGTCCTGGATTTTGACGACAGTCCGGGTCTTTATGTGCTCTATTCTCCGGACACGAAAACCTGCTACACAAAACATCCCAGATACGGCGAAAAAATTTTTACCCACCGATTGCCCACAGGTAAATACAATGTTTTCGCACTTTTTGAGGAATTTACTGTAAACCAGGACACGTTTGTTTGTTATTATGGAGTAGAACACAGTGATATAAATACCGCCGGTTTCCGGCAAGAATTGATCAGCCGCGAGGAAGCGGTGTGGCCGGCCTGGGACCCAGTTAAATGCATCTCCGGAGTAGCAGATGAAAAGGACGTTTTATATCAATCATTTCGGATCGCGTTAAGGCGGGGTTTCGAAGAGGATTTTTACGCCATCGGAATAGGTGACTCTGAATATAAAAACAAAATATTTGTTTCAAAATTGTCAAAAAACATCCGGATTGTAACAAACATAATTGCCGGCCCGGGAGAAAATCCTTTTATACTTGATCCTTTTACCATCGGCGTTGAAAACTTGACTGATGTACAGCCAGATTACGCCGCTGCGGATTTTGAACAATTTTTTATAAACATTGATCCAAGTAAGCCGGATCCGGATTATTTTGGACTTGGAATGACATTTATCAGCACTGTTAATTCTAATCCTGTTCCTTATTCCAATTTTTATTCATTTTCAGGTCCGGCGCCATCCGGCATACGGCTGCTTAAAGCTTCCACAAAAATGGATACGGCATTTTTTCGCCATTTGGGAATAGGCAGCTTTGAAGTAATCCATGAGTTGTTAACGTATGATTGGGGCGGCAATTTCCGTTTGCAGGAAGACGGACGGCTTTTATGTTATGAAAAACCTTATCGCCCTCCGTTTGTAACCGGTTTTATTTACAATTTTTACGCGCTTCCGGGCGACACGCTGGACTTTTCGCGCTTAAAAGAGGTTTTGCTTCCCGTGTTTTGTGTGAAACGAACTTATACGGAGCAGGGTAGTGCTATTTCAATTGATAATACATATTATCAATTGAACCATGATTTTCGGGGAGTAATAAATCAGCGCGGTTTTCGCTCTATGTGGTCGCCGGAAGAAATGTATTCGTGCATGTTTTTAGATAAAGGCGTGAAAAGGCCCCCTTTTTTTACAGGATCAACCCCTTCGACAATATATTACCCGGTCCGGGAAAACAGTTTTTATCGTTTGTTTGGGTCCACAATTCCATATTTTCTTTTGGGGCAGGGAGGCGTGACCACGTTTGATTTTTCTTTTGGATTCAATCTCGGCATCCCCTGCATTGATCTGTTTCAGGTCCAGGCGGACGGCAAGCCGGCAAATTTTGTTTCGCCCGGTCAGGACGGCCTTGTCCGTTTTATTCCCTGGGACTGGAGTGACGATATAACGGACGTCTCTCTGGCCCTGATGCCGGCAAGCGGGGAGAAAATCGACTTGCCCGCTCAAAAAACAGGGCGGGAATACCAGGCTGTCATCCCGGACAGCCTGCCACATGAGTACATTGATGTCCTGGCTTTTGTGAAAGACGCCAACAGCAGCCAATTGGATGTACGTATGCGGCCGGGTTTTTTCTTTGGCGAGACAAAAAATGAAATAAAGTTTTACGGTCATCTTTTAGTGGATTCCTATGAACTGTTGAATGACGGGCACATGCCGTTTACTCCCGGCGACACGCTTTTGTTTGCGCTCAAACTGAAAAGTTTTGGCAGCGAGGACCTGGAAAATGTGACAGTGACTTTTCCTGAGCATGATAAAGTCACCAGGCTCGGCGAAAAAAGCAAAACCTTTTCACGGTTTTCGCCGGGTGATTCTATAGATATAGAGTTACAATTTCTGCTGACTTTTGAACAGTCCGCAGAAAATCAAATTGTTTATACCATACCGATGCAGTGGACATCGAACGGCACACAATTCCGGCGGTCTTTTGACATGTATATCTATACCGGTTTTTCAACCGGGATTGCTCAAAATAATGCCAAACCGGCGTTGTGTTTTCAGTTAAACAACAATTACCCCAATCCGTTCAACGAAAAAACGACGCTAAAATTTACCATTCCCGAATCCGGTCATGTGTTAATCGAAATATTTAATATAAACGGTCAGCGGGTGAACACGTTGCTTGACAGACTTATGCCGGCCGGCGATTTTCAACTCAAATGGGACGGCCTGGATAATTTTCAAAACCCGGTGTCTTCCGGACTGTATCTGTATCGTATTCGTTTTGCGGACAAACAGCTTTTCGGCAAGACGATTGTGCTGCGATAGTAATCTTAACCTTCTTCTTAACCTACGGAAAATTTTTATCTGTGTGAAATAAATTTGACAAAATTGTCTCTCGCGGATACCGCTGATTACTGAGAAGAAAATTATATATATTAATTTATTTTATTTCCATCTGCGGTTGATTTTTTGTCCGCCCTGGAAAAAATTTTCTCCTGTGGGGGAATTCCATCTGAGGCGTATCTTCGACTCTGATCCGAGAGCGAGCGAACATCTGCGTTTATCCGCGTTCATCGGAGGTTGATTTTTTGTTTTTTATCATGATCTTCTGAATTGTCTGTGGGAAATATTATTAAAAATTGCCTCTCGCAGATTGCGCTAATTTCGCAGAAGAAAATTCAGAAATGAAATTATCCTCTTTATTTGTTGCTTTTTTTGAGCTTTTTCCCCCATCAGTGTTTATCGGCATATTTTAGCGATTAATTTTTTGTACGCCAGGTGGTCACGCCCCGGGGTGTCTTGAAATCAGAGCGTGTGCATGTAAAAAGGGCATGCTTTTTCGGCGATTACACCCCGGGGCGTCTCGTAGGTTACACAATAATTAAAGCTGACTCTATGGATGCGGCGCTTTCGATCGCAAAGAGTTGCCATTTTCTCGATATTGGCGGTGCTCTTGAGGTCTCGGAGTTAATTCAGATGCCGGGGAAAAAAATGACAATCGCATCACCGCCCGGGAAGTGTCGCTCATATCTTGTTCAGCATTTGCCGTCCGGTGAAGTGAAGCGTTTTTCTCTGCTTTGGAAAAATTCCCTCCTGCGGCGGATATTTGACACGCCGGGATCACAAATAAAAAATTGTCCGGTTCATATTATCCTGTTTGTTTTGTTATACAGTCAGCATAAAACAAAATGAGTGAAACTTTTTTAAAATTAATGAAAAATTTTTTTGAATATCATATGGAAAACTAAAAATAAATTATTAGACCTGCCAAATTATAATTATTTCGTGTACGTTAATGAACACTAATTGCTATGAAACCGGGCACTTTTTAATTTACATTTGATATTCAATGTCCGTTAACTTTATAAAAAACAATGTTGGTATAGATGTTGCAGGAAATTGGTTAATATTTCTATTAAATTAATATTAACACATCTGATTGGATAATAACAAACGTTTCTTAATTCAAAATAATTCAGCTCTCCTGACTGGGAGGAATATAAGAACAATAACTCTATAAGGTTGAAAATCATTATGTTAAAAAATTATGTAAAAAACGCTTATAGAAATTACATGCGACAAAAGGGTACTTATCTGATCAATATTACCGGCCTGGCAATCGGAATGGTTGTCTGTATTTACATTTTTCAGTATGTCGGTTATGAGATGAGTTATGATAAATTTCATGAAAACAGTAACAATTTATACCGGGTTCAGTATAATTTTTTTAAAAACGGAGAAAAGAAGATTGAATCGGCGTCCGCTGTCGCTGCAGTAGGTCCGGCAATGAAAAATAATTTCCCGGAAGTGCAGGATTTTACCCGTGCATTTCGTAAATCCGGTATTCTTTCTTATAACAATATGAATTGTCGGGAAAGACAAATCTATGCTGTTACACCTTCTTTTTTATCCATATTCTCTTTTCCTTTAATAAAGGGAAATTACAAAACAGCTTTATCTGATCCGTTCAAAGCAGTGATTACTGAATCGGCGGCAAAACGATATTTTGGTGAAGAGGATCCTATTGGAAAAATGATCCAATGGGATGGCGAGCATGAAGGAAAGCTCAATTTTGAGATTGCAGGGATATGTAAAGATGTTCCTGAGAATTCACATATTAAATTTAATTGCTTGCTATCTTATCAAACATTTATTCATATCAGGGGTGATGGGGGTGAAATTCTGGAAAATGATTGGCACTGGTATGATTTCTATACTTATATTTTATTGAGACCAGGCAGTGACTCTTATAATCTTCAAGGTAAATGTAATGAATTGCTCGCAGTAGGAATGAAAGAAGTATGGGATAAGTATAATATAAAGGAAGAATTTGTTCTTCAACCGATAAAAGATATTCACCTTTATTCAAATTTAGGGGGAGAATTGGAACCGGATGATAAAGGAGATGGAAAAACTGTAAAAATTTTAATTTTGATAGCTATTTTTATTTTAATAATCGCCTGGGTAAATTATATAAACTTGACGACGGCGAACGCAATGCAGCGGGCAAAAGAAGTTGGTATCCGTAAAGTGTCTGGCGCTACCCGTCTGGAATTAATCGGTCAATTTATACTTGAATCCACCGGAATAACTATAATCGCATTGATTTTTGCAGTCGTTATTGTATGTCTATCAAATCCTGTTTTTAATAAATTTACTAATATGGAACTGTTATTAAATTTGAAATATCAGTCAGGTTTGTGGATGATTTTAATCGGAATATTTCTGGCAGGCACATTTTTATCCGCTCTTTATCCGGCATTTGTATTA
This sequence comes from Candidatus Zhuqueibacterota bacterium, assembly GCA_016934825.1. Lineage (GTDB taxonomy): Bacteria > Zhuqueibacterota > Zhuqueibacteria > Residuimicrobiales > Krinioviventaceae > Fontivivens. The sequence goes on along the minus strand of JAFGSB010000001.1, from coordinate 9,928 downwards.
TCATCTTTTAAACCCATAACAGCAATAAAAAGCATAAAGTCTCCTGGTGGAATACAAATGCGAAAATACATGGTAATATTCCAATTCATAACCTCTATAATCTTAATTGCTGTGGTGTTTATTATCAGTAATCAATTGTCATTTATGCGTAATCAGGATTTAAAAATTGACATCACCCAAACATTGGTTATACATGGTCCGACTAAAATCAGTTCTGAATCAGTTTATATTACCCAGCATAACACATTTAGAGACGAAATGCTGAAACAATCTCAAGTTATGAGTTTTTCTGCCGGGACAAAAATCCCTGGCTTGGAGATATCTTCATCAGAGGGCATTTGGAAAAAAGAGGATTCTCCTGATGATATACGGAGTATTAATCTACTTGGAATTGATCATAATTATTTAACCTCTTTTAACGTCGATATAATATCGGGAAGGACATTTTCTAAATCCTTTGCAACTGATGTTTCTAATATATTAATTAATGAAGCCGCTGTAAAAATGCTTGGATATGAAAATCCTGAAAAAACACCGGGACATGAAATTTTCTTTCGAGGTAACTATTATAAAATCATTGGCGTGGTAGATAATTATCACCACATGTCGCTAAAGACTGCACCTGTTCCGATTCTTTATTACCTAAATGAATATTGTAATACTTTTTTTGTGCTTAAAATTGAAAATGAAAATATTAACAATACAATTAAGATGATAGAAAATAAATGGCAGCAACATTTTCCCGGTAATCCTTTCGATTACTTTTTCCTGGATGAATATTTTGATAAACAGTACAAGTATGATCAGGATTTCAGGAATTTACTTGTTTTGTTTTCAATACTGGCATGTTTTATTGCAAGTCTTGGTTTATTCGCCCTTGCATCTTTTAGTACGGTTCGGCGAAGTAAAGAGATAGGTGTACGAAAGGTATTGGGAGCTTCCATATTTAATATCGTTAAACTGTTATCGAAAGATTTTATAACATTGGTAATAATTTCCAATGTTATTGCCTGGCCTGTCATATATTATGTTATGAACAAATGGCTGCAAAATTTTGCCTATCGTGTGAATATCGGATTCCAGACACTATTATTCGCAGGATTACTTGTGATGCTTGTTGCTTTTTTCGCTATTAGTCTGCAAACAATTAGAGCGGCAATGACCAATCCTGCTGAAGTATTGAAATATGAATAAAGTTAGCTGCGTAAGGATTTATCATTTTATTACACATCAATGAAAGGAGAATTTCAAAATGATACACTTTATTAATATTAAATACAATGTATTTATTTTGATACTTGTTCTGATAACCAGCATGAGCTTAAAATGCAAATCGGATACTTCCTCTGAATCGAACTCAATCCAAGGCGCCTGGGAAACTACTTCGGAGAGAGGTGATTTTACAGATAGATTTGTTTGTGCTTTTAAGGAAATTGCTGATAGTAGTTATGTTGGGGTATGGGCTTCATACAATGCTAAAACAAATCAATGCTATTATAGAAAGAAAATGGCTGACGTGATTAAGAAAGATTCTGAATTACGTTTTAAAATAGAGCCCAATGAAAAAGAATATTTCAAAGTCAAATTGGACGAAAAAAGTAATAAACTAATATTGTTTCGAAATTCAAACAACAATTCAGAAAGAATCAATCTTGCTTTTACACGTTTAGCAAGTATTTTAGAATCTGAGAATATTTTCCTAAATGCACCTGTAAATGGATATCCTTATGTATATCAACGCCCTGAAAGCATTGATAATAGCTGGAAAACTTCATCATTGACCCAAGTTGGATTAGATTCTTCTCGTATTTTATCAGGAATTGATCGTATCATTAATTTAGACTATGGCGATATAAATTCTTTATTGATAATTAAAAACAGCAAATTAGTGATAGAAGAATATTTTAATGGATTCAGCAGGGAACAATTACAATTTATTGCTTCAAATACAAAAAGTATAATATCTTTATTGATTGGTTTATTATCAGACCAAGGTAAAATTAAGAGTTTAGAGGAAAGTATGTTTTCTTTTTTCCCGGAGTATAGCGCTCTTTATACTATTAACAAAAATAAAATTAAATTAAAGCATATTTTGACCATGACCGAAGGATTAGACTACAAAGATAACCAAGATCCTCTCATAGATATGAGCGAAACGCCTGTCAGATCTGCATTGGAAAGACCTATGACAGGTGAAGTGGGTAAGGAATTTTCATACGATGATTGGAATACAAATATTTTAGGCGGGATTATCCACAATAAAACGGGAATAATGCCAGATAAATATTGTGAAAAAATGCTTTTTAAAAAGTTGGGAATTGATAAATATGAATGGGAAAAGTATCCAAATGGTTTTCCACGCTGCCATACATCAATCAAATTAAAACCACGAGATATGGCGAAGATTGGTTATCTTATTCTAAATCAGGGGAGTTGGAACGGTGAACAATTAATATCTAAAAAGTGGATAACAGAATCTACTAAACCACATGTTATTGTAGATAAAAAAGCTGAATTAAGTTATGGATACCAGTGGTGGTATGCAATTCGAACTATCGAAGGCCAGCAGCTAAAGATAATATTTGGAAATGGTTATGGCAGTCAATTCATTTTCATTATTCCATCTTTGGATCTGATTGTAGTAACCACGGGCAATAATTTTAATAACAATTTACATTGGTCTGTTGCTGGTCTCTTGGAAGAATATATTTTACCAAGTGCTCTTTAATTAATGATTTGTTAATTTAAACACTGGTATTTTATTATTAATTTTAGATGTATAATATCAATCCAATTAATACAGCTAACGAAATGTTCAACCTGCCCCGCCTGAGGCGGGCAGGTTAACATTAGCGTTAGGTGTCCATTCTAAAATTTGAATAATATAAACGGGTCCGGTTGGTAACTGTAAAAACTTAAATTGCAACTGAAATCGTTGGCATAACGGTCGGTTTCAAACTGTCCGCCAGGCGCGCGGATGAATTAACCATCAACATTGTCCACATTCGTATCCTTTTTCTCAATATCTTGCGATTCATCCGACGGTAGATTAAATCGGACGTTATTGTATGCTCCGAGGGAAAATTCCTTCCAGCGGCGGATCGCCTATCTAGGGCGAGCTTGCAACGCGGAAGTGATTATTACAATCGCCCGTCGCACCGATAAACGCGTTTTACTAAAACTATTTTTTTAATCGTCTGAATTGTCTGTGAGAAATATTTGTTAAATTTGTATCACGCAGATTACGCTGATTTCGCAGAATAAAATGCAGAAATTAATTTTACCTCTATCTTCGACATCTGTATGAGCTTATTCCTTTTCATCTGCGATTGATTTTTTGTCCGCCCTGGAAAAAATTTTCTCCTGTGGGGGAATTCCACCTGAGGCATATCTTCGACTCTGATCCGGGGGCGAGCTAACATCTGCGTTTATCCGCGTTCATCGGCGGTTGATTTTTTTTATAATCATCAGAATTGTCTGCGAGAAATATTTGTTAAATTTGTATCACGCAGATTACGCTGATTACGCAGAAAAAAACTGTAGAAATGAATTTTGCCTCTATCTGCGATATCTGCGTGAGCATTTTCCCTTCAGCGGTTAAAAACATTTGCTTGTTTATTCAATATTATATATAATATCTCTCCAGATTGCTTACATTCTGCTATGAATAATGTAAACATGTCGAATCCGAATTATGGTGGTTGATCTTTACCCATTGATTAAAAAGATTTGTTTTTAACATTTTTTCAAACCCGAAAGTACCTGAAATGACCAGAATATATTCAAATTTCGGTCTTTTGTTAATGATTACGACGGCAATTTTCGCCCAAAATCCCATCGTTTTATCAAATTTATTAAGAATTCCGGTAAATTAATACCCGGGTCGGGAGGACATTATGAATCGCAGAACATTCGTTAAAATATTGCCGGCTGTAACCGTGCTGGCCGGAACAACGACCGGTTTGGCGCAGGAAACACAGCCGGTCAAGCTGTTGAAACCCGAAACCGACGGCGGAGCGTCCGTACTGGCGGCCCTGCTAGCCAGAAGGACAACCCGGAACATCAGTGATAAACCGCTTCCGCTGCAGATGCTGTCCAATCTGCTCTGGGCGGCGTTCGGTGTGAATCGGGAGAGCGGACCGCACGGGATACCCGGACGAACGGCGGCAACCGCCAGCAATTCGCAGGAAATCGACCTGTATGTCGTGCTGCCCGAAGGAATATATTTGTATGACGCGGTCAAGCACCGGCTGGTTCCCGTAGTTTCCGGCGACCAGCGCGGACAACTTGGCGCGCGCGGACGCCGCAACGCGGCGGCCAATGCCCCGTTGAATATTGTGTTTGTTGCGGATATCGCCAGATACAAAACGGCGCCGTTCCAGGAACCGGGACTGCGAGACCCGGACATCCAAAAATCATATTACAATATCGCGACAGGCCTGATAGCCGGAAACGTTTACCTGTACGCCGCTTCGGTTGGCCTGGCAGCATGGTTCCACAATTGCGACAAAAAGGGCCTGACCGCTTTACTCAGACTGCGGCCGGAACAGCGTGTGCTGTATACACAGACCGTAGGGTATCCGGCGGAGGGCTAAACGGCAGCAGAACATTTTGTACGTTGATACGTTTTAAATTTTATATTGTATGATTTATATTACCTGTCTCTTTTTGTCCGATTTTACTGACCAAGTTAATTACATATTATCAAACATTTGAAACGCCGGTATTTAAATTAATCTGTTTACTTTTACAGGAGGTAACATGAAGCTTAAATATCGTTTTATTGTTGCTCTGATCCTGATTTGCGTTATATGTGTTATCGCGCAGGATTGGCCGCAGTGGCGCGGCGTCAACCGTGACGGCAGGGTCACGGGATTCATCGCTCCGGAAACCTGGCCTGCAGAACTGACCAAACAGTGGGCCGTTACCGTGGGCAAAGCGGACGCAACTCCCGCTCTCGTCGGTAATATACTTTTTGTATTTACCAGACAAGGTGATGAAGAGGTCATCTCCGGTTTAAACGCGGATAACGGCAAACAATTATGGGAAAACCGGTACAAAGCACCGGAGGTCACAGGACCGGCACGATCACATCCGGGACCCAGGAGCACGCCGGCAGTTGCGGACGGCAGGGTTGTTATATTAGGGGCGTCGGGTATTCTGTCATGTCTGGATGCCGCTTCCGGCAAATTAGTCTGGCGCAAGGACGATATCACTTCGGTGCCGCAGTATTTTACCGGTATGTCACCCATTATTGTTGACGGATTATGTATTGCCCACCTTGGGGGCAAAGACGACGGCGCGGTTATCGCATTTGACCTGTTGACCGGTAAAGAAAAATGGAAATGGACCGGGGACGGTCCGGCTTATGCATCACCCGTGCTGATGACCGCGGGGGACACGAAGCAGCTTGTATTGCAAGCGGAGAAAAATCTGATTAGTCTTGCCGTGGCCGACGGTAAAATGTTATGGCAAATCCCGACCCCGCCGGAAAGAAGATTTTACAACTCGGCATCCCCGGTCGTGGACGGGCAGACGGTGTATTATACGGGACAGGGTTTGGGAATCAGGGCCGTCAATATCGAAAAACAGGGTGATAAATTTATCGTCAAGGAATTTTGGAATAACGAAGAACTGGGCACATCCTTTAACACGCCGGTGCTGAAAGACGGACTGCTTTACGGCCTGGAAAAAAACCGCGGCTTTCTGTATGCGATAGACGCCAAAACCGGGCAGACAGCCTGGACCGATTCCGTACAGCATAACAGGTTTGGTTCGATTGTCGATGCCGGGACTGTTTTGATGGCATTATCGGCTGAATCACAACTGATCGTATTCAAACCGGATCCCGGTAAATATAATGAACTTGCACTATATAAAGTCTCCGACACACCGGTTTATGCACATCCGGTGATCGCGGGGAACAGGGTATACATAAAGGACGAGGATACTCTTGCCCTGTGGACCATAAAATGATTATACGGAATTAATCCAAAAATACGGTTTATTTTAAGATTCTGACGCGCCCGGGATGTGATTTCCCCGGGCGCTGTAGATCAAACAAGTAAATTCCCGGATGACATATCTCTTCAAAGTTACAAAACGCTTTCTTTCCGCCTGTAAAATAATTACATTTATGTTTATAATCATCGCACAATTTTTATACAATGGTCAATAAATTATTCAGACATTACCGATCCGCCTATACCGGCCTGCCCAAAACCGCATGGATTCTGGCGCTGATTGTACTCATCAACCGGAGCGGCACCATGGTGGTGTTTTTCCTGACGCTGTATCTCACGCAAAAGCTGAACTTTTCGGTAACGCAGGCGGGAAAATTATTCAGCCTGTACGGCATCGGCGCTCTGGTGGGAACTTACCTGGGCGGCTGGCTGAGCGATATCTGGGGCACCTATAAAGTACAGGTCACCAGTCTGCTGCTCTCCGGTATCGCTTATATCGCGCTGGGATATATAAACACCTTTTACGGTTTTGCCGTATTATTGATGATTTTAGCCGTTGTTTGCGAAGCTTTCCGGCCCGCCAATATCGCCGCTATCGCAAAAGCCTGTCCCGTGGAATTACGTCCCAGGGGATTTACGATCAACCGGCTTGCGGTCAACCTGGGAGTGACCGTCGGTCCGGCTTTGGGCGGACTGCTGGCCATGAAAAATTATTCATATTTATTCTGGGTGGACGGAATTACCAGTATCGCCGCGGCTGTTGTCTTTTTGTATCTCGGGAGCCGGATGCAACTGGACATGAGACCGGTCCATAAACAGAAGGATGATGTCCCCATGTCCCCCTTTAAGGATGTTGTCTTTATGTTTGTACTGCTTTTACTGCTTTTGACCGGAATGATGTTTTTCCAGTTCTTCAACACCTGGCCTTTATATCTGCGACAAAAGTACGCCCTGATCGAAGCGCAGATCGGCACACTTATGGGGTTGAACGCCCTGATCATTGTTTTGGTTGAAATGCCGCTCATACACAGCCTGGAGCGAAGGAAACCCCTGCCTATCATCTCTTTGGGCGTCCTGTTTGTCGCCGCCGGTTTTGTTATGCTGCCCTATGGCAACACCTATCTGTACGCCGCGCTGGCCATGGTGCTGTGGACCATCGGCGAGATGCTGGTCTTCCCGCTTGTCGCGGCGTTTATAGCAAACCTGGCGCATGAATCGAACCAGGGAAAGTATATGGGCATGTTCTCCTTCACCTTTTCGATAGCGCTTGTCATTGGTCCGGGACTGGGCGCCTGGGTGTACGATCACTTTGGGCCGGTGATTCTGTGGTATGGCATTGGCGTGACCGGGTTGATCGTTTTTTCCGGTTTTCAAATTATACACAAAAAATTAACCTGACCCGAAATCAAAAAAATTTAATAAACATCTCTTTCATTAATTTATTTCGATCACCAGTGTCCGGTTAAAACCGGACACGACACTCGTATCATATTTATATTATTAACGTTTTCTGATAAAACATCATTTATTGATTTGTTTGGAAGAAAATAAATTTTTATAATTATTTACCCTGATTTTATTTAACTTGTAAGCCGGATCAGGGAGCGGTGTCCGTAAACCGGACACCAGTGTATTTCGATATATATTAAATTATATTGACATTTTTTGATAAATTTTGTAAATTTATTTCGATAGTTATCAAAATGAATTTTGGAAATTTATCATGACATTACAAAAAAGTATCGATATTCTCAAGGCGCTGGCGGACGAATCCCGGCTGGTCATCCTCAACTCGCTGATGGAAAAGCCGCAATATGTCGAGGAGCTTTCGAAGCGGTTCAATCTGGCGGCGTCCACCGTGTCGTTTCATCTGAAAAAGCTGAAAAAAGCCGGGCTGATCTTCCCGGAAAAACAGCAATACTATGTGATCTTTCACATCAACCGGGAGATATTTGACCAGTCTGTTAAACAGCTCGTTTCGGTTGAAATTCCGGCCAGCCAGGCGCAGGAGGAGCGCATCGATCAATACAAGCAAAAAGTTCTGAATACATTTTTTGAAAACGGGCGGCTTTTCAAACTGCCCGCCCAGCACAAAAAAAGGATCATCGTGCTGGACATCATCGCCCGCAGTTTTGAACGGGGCAGAGTTTACCCTGAATCCGAGGTCAATGAACTGATCTCCGTGATTTACGGGGACTATTGCACCATCCGCAGGTTGATGGTGGATGAGGGTTATATGACCCGGGAAAACGGAGAGTACAGGCTGATCCGGGAATACCCGAAATCGGAAACATTGTATTTATATAAGACGGAACATAAAAAAACAATGGATAAAAGAAAAGAATTGATCAACGCGTATAAACAGTCCACTCCCCCGATGGGGATCATTCAGATCAAAAACAAAGAGAACGGTAAAATATTTATCTGCAGCAGTGTGAATATACCGGGTATCATCAACCGGTACCGTTTTCAGTTGAAACTGGGCAGTCACAAAAACCGGGACCTGCAGAACGACTGGAACGAGTACGGAGAGGACAGTTTTGAATTTGAAACGCTTGAGGCCATCGAGCCGAAAGCCGATCCCGGCTGGAAGGCCGTGGACGAATTGAGCAAACACAAAGAATTCTGGCTGGAACAACTGCAGCCGTTCGGCGACCGGGGTTACAACAGCAAACCTTTTAATTTGTAAACCCGGTGAATAACTGCCGGATTTCAACGAGGAGTAAAATGCAAAAAGAATTTATTTTTATAATCGTTATCGTTTTTATCGCCGGTTTTCTGGCAGGACGATATATTCATCCGGGCCGGGCGGCCGCGCAAAAAGCATCTCCCGAATACACGCTTGATAATTGCGTGACGGTGTTTGACGAGGGAAAAACCGAGGCAAAAAAAAACGGCTGGGCCTTCTGGTTCGCTCGCAGGGATTTCACCGGCGGCCTGAACCTGAAAATGTCTTTTGTCAAAGCCGGGGCGGCCAGTCACCCGCCGCACAGACACGATGAAAAAGAGATATTTTATATTTTACAGGGCAAAGCGAATTTTAATTTGAACGGCCAAACCCGAACAGTCGGCGAGAACACTGCGCTTTTTTGTCCCACCGGCGTGCCGCACGGCATCAGCAACGCATCCGATGAAGAACCTGTATCCTACCTGGTGATCAAGGACAACTGATATGCGGCTGGAAACCGAACGGCTGGCGCTGCGGCCGTATCGGGACGATGACATCGATGCCCTGCTGCGCTGCCGCGGCGATGAGTCCGTGGCGCGGTATCAGCTCTGGGAACCGTTTACCCGGGAGGATGCCGAAAAATTCATCGGCGCCTGCAAGGCCATACCCCCCGGCGCGCCGGGAACGTGGAGCGGTCTGGCCGTTGAGTTAAAAAGTACCGGCCAGCTCATCGGCGACTGCGCCCTGCGGGTGGATGAAAATGGCCGGACAGGAGAGATCGGTTTTAACCTGACGCCGGAGTTTCAGGGTTTTGGCTACGGAACCGAAGCCGTACGCCGATTGCTGGAATACGCCTTCCGGGACCTGCACCTGTTAACCATAACCGCCGTGATGGACGCCGACAACCGCGGCGCCATAAACCTGTGTCAACGCCTCGGTATGCGCCGGGAAAAGCTCCGCCGCGGCGTACAGTACAAGGGGCGGCTGGGGGATGAGATGGTGTACGTGATAAACAGGGAAGAGTTTTAAGGAGAATTTTGAACCCGGAGAAAAGATGAAAATATACGATAATTTTCTTGCTTTTAATAAGATACTTTATTATTATTGATTAACATAGGGCGGGTGGGGATTGCAGTTCTTTTGTTTTAGCAGTATTAAATTTCTTGCGGTTATATCGCGGACCGGGGTTGTTTTGGATCGAATACTAGTTTAAAAATTTATTAAAATTTGATAATTAATAATTTAATTGAACGAATATTTTCCATATAAATTAATAAGAGAAAATTAATCATCTATT
>JAFGSB010000038.1 GCA_016934825.1 Candidatus Zhuqueibacterota bacterium | reverse complement strand
GGTATTGATAATCTTACTCCAGAAGAAAAATTAATTCAATATTTTTTTCCCGATGTATTGTAAACAACGCTTGCTTTTCTTACAAGTAAAAATATAAAATCAGGAAAAAACAATTCCTTTTTTCAAAATATTTTTTTACCATTAAATAATCAACTAATTTAAAACACCTTTAAAATTAAAGGAGGGGATATGATTTCAAAAAAAATCTATCCGGTTATTTTATTTAGTTTGATTCTTTTAATCGCGGGATGTTCATTTTTTGCCAAACCAGCCTCAGAAATAGAGCTTCCGGCCATCTTCAGTAGTAACATGATTCTACAGCAGGGCATTAATATTCCTTTTGGGGGAACTGCAGTTCCCGGTGGTAAGGTCACCATTATTCTTGACAACCAGAAAAAAAGCATAATTGTTCCCAAAGAGGGCACATGGCGGATTAATTTTCCGCCTATGGATGCCGGCGGTCCTTATACCGTACAGGTTATCGGACAGGATACCATTACTTATGAAAATGTTAAAGTGGGCGAAGTATGGGTCTGTTCAGGTCAGTCAAACATGGAAATGCCGTTGGCCGGATGGGGTGAGATAAATAATTTTGAAGAAGAAATAGCCAATGCAAATTTCCCGGACATTCATTTGTTCACCGTAAAACGCGCCATGAGTGTGCGGCCGCTCGACGACGTCGACAGCACCACCTGGCAGGTGTGCAGTCCGCAAACGATACCGTTGTTTTCCGCAACGGCCTACTTTTTCGGCAGGCATTTAAACCGGTCTTTGGATATTCCCATCGGCCTGATCCATACCTCATGGGGCGGCACCATGGCGGAAGCATGGACCAGCGCCCCGTCATTGAGACAATTGGAAGATTTTACAGCAATTGTCGATTCCATGCAAACCGGCGCCGACACAATGGAACAGCTTGTTAAAGAATATGAACAGAAACTGGCCAGATGGCAGAAAACGCTGGACGAAAAAATAAAAACGGCCCGTGGCAGCAGTCCCGCCTGGGAGTCAACCGATCTTGACACAAAAGACTGGAAATATATGAATCTTCCGGTCCTCTGGGAAAAAGCCGGCCTTCCCGGTTATGACGGCATAGTCTGGTTCAGAAAAGAGATTACGATCCCAAAAGATATGCGGGGAAAAGATTTGCTGCTGCATCTCGGACCGATAGATGACTGCGACATTACCTGGTTTAACGGCGCCAAAATCGGTCAGATCGATCAATATAATGAACCCAGAAATTATAAAATTCCTGCTTCTCTTGTGAAACCGGGCAATAATATTTTAGCCGTTCAGATACTTGATACCGGCGGAGGAGGCGGCATTTGGGGAAATCCGGCAGACATGTTCCTCGAAGCGGCAGGTAGCAAGTCGGTATCCCTTGGAGGCATCTGGAAGTACAAACCCGCCCTGGAATTGCAGGCGCTGCCGCCGCGGCCTCAATCACCGGAAAGTGCGAACCGGCCTACTGTGTTATATAACGCCATGATCCACCCCCTTATCCCTTACGGCATTCGCGGCGCGATCTGGTACCAGGGAGAATCCAATGCGGGCCGCGCTTACCAATACCGCAGCCTGTTTAAAACAATGATCCAGGACTGGCGTACGAACTGGGCTTTGGGGGATTTCGCGTTTATTTTCACCCAGCTTGCTAATTATATGCAGGTTAATCCGCAGCCGGGAGAAAGCGACTGGGCGGAACTGCGCGAGGCCCAGTTAATGGCCCTTTCACTGCCCAATACCGGTATGGCCGTAACGATCGATATCGGCAATGCGGATGACATTCATCCCAAAAACAAACAGGATGTGGGCAAACGGTTGGCCGTTAACGCATTGAACAAAGTATACAGCAAACAGGATGTTGTACCGTGCGGCCCGATATACAAATCTATGACGATCGAGGATAACAAAATCCGTTTAAGCTTTGATTATGTGGACGGCGGACTGGTTGCCAAAGGCGACAGGTTGCTGGGTTTCGCCATTGCCGGAGAAGATAAAAATTTCGTCTGGGCCGACGCCGTCATCGACAGCGAAACCGTTGTGGTCAGCAATCTCAATATAGCTAACCCGGTTGCGGTTCGTTACGCCTGGGCGGCCAATCCCCTGTGTAATTTGTACAACAAAGCGGATTTACCGGCGACGCCTTTCAGAACGGACGATTGGCCGGGAATTACTATCAACAACAAATAATTTACGGATAAAAAATTATAGATTTTTTGAATCAACCGCCCAGCTCTACACGTATTTCGGGGGTAGCTGGGCGGTGAAACTTTATTCCCCGCATCAATCCGGGACCGGCTTGCCTGACCTGCTATCCCGTTAATCAGAAACTAAGTGGATAAATAATTCGATAGTTATCTTAATAAAATGCAATAAATAAATATTCACAAATGCAGGTTACAAATAAAAGGGCAACTAAGATAAAGTCCAAGTGAACCTTCCAGTTTCTGCCGCGGTATAAACCGGCGTAACGATCACGTATCGCAGAACAATAACATACGGTAACCGGAAAACACCGGGGGAAAAGCTGAGCTTTATCTTTAAGGGATCGTACTAACTTATGCCAGGGAAAGAGTGAAAAAATCCGGTTTTACACCGGCGCTGGATTAATCTAAAATCTCAATAGTATTTTATAACGGTTGAATAATTAGAAAACAAAATAAAAGAGGGGCTTTACCAAATTTAACACTTTAAACACGATATTATCTATATATATCGGACGCTCAGGAACACCTTTACTCCGAAATTTTCTCAAAATTCTTTACAAACTTAACTTTTTCATCATAACAACCACAGGAAACATGCTTTTCACCATCCGGTGAATCACAATGACCTCCCCCGCAGCATCCCGATTTTCGTCGTTTATATTTGCTGAAATGCAAAGATAATCCAAAAAAAACAAAAGCCACTATAAAAAAAGCAAAAATAATTATATATTGTGTCATATCAGTTTCCATGCCTTAATGTTGAGATCAATTTTTCAAAACCGGGAGTCATTTTTTCCACAAATCCGTCTTGTTCTTTAACGATCATAAAAACCAAAAGGTTCTGTTTTAATGCAAAGTTATAACCTTTTTCGGGTCCCATTACGTCTATGGCGGTGGCTATGGCATCCGCGACCATACAGGTGTCATGAATAACGGTCACCGACGCAAGCGTGTGCGTAATCGGACAGCCGGTTCCCGGATCGATGGTATGCGAATACCGTATGCCGTCCTTCTCGAAATAATTCCGGTAATCGCCCGATGTTGCCATGCCGCTGTTGTTCACTTTGATAACTTTTTGAATCCCCGGTTCGGTAACCGGCGATGAAATACCGACTCTCCACTTCTCCCCTGACGGATTTATACCGCCGGTCCTGATTTCTCCGCCAATTTCCACCAGAAAGTTATTATATCCCTTTGAAGCAATAAAATCGGCAACCACATCCACGCCATAACCTTTTGCTATACCGGCCAGATCGCAATATAATTGCGGAATTTCTTTCCCGAGAGCCGGCGGCGATAACCTGAACGATAATTTTTGGTATCCAACAAAAGCCAGTCTTTTTTGAATTTCCTCCGCTGGCGGTATCTCGATATTTCGTTTTTCAGACCCGAATCCCCATAAATTAACTATCGGCCCGACAGTGATATCAAAAGCCCCGCCGGACAATTCACTTATACGATTGGCATTTTTTATGACATATACCAGTTCGGGGGATACTTTATACAAATCCGTTCCCGTATAAGCGTTGAACCTGGATATATCCGAGGTCTTAATGTAGGTGGACATTTGCGCGTTGACGGTATCCAGCAGTACATAAATTTGCTCTTCAATTTGTCTTTCAACCGGGGCTGAACCTTTTGGCGTCACAATTTTAATGGAAAATGTTGTGCCCATTGTACCGCCGTTCAGTGTGAAAAGATCGTAACGGGCCTTTTTCGCGCATCCGAATGTTAAAAGAGATACAAAAAATAAAAAAACAGTCGCTTTTATTATTGTTCTAATCATAAATTTTTTAACCGGTTCTATTTTTCTTTTCCGGTCCATCTCCAGTTTTCATAATATTCCCAACTGACGATAGCATTCAATTCCTTCAATTCACGGGTTTTATCCCACAGATTGGCCTTAATGACGTCACCGGTTGACAAAAATCCGATATATTCTCCGTCCTTTTCTATTAACAAATGGCGTAATCGTCTGCCTAAAAATTTATCCAATAATGAATAGATTGAATCACCGTGGGGCGCCGAGATCAAATTGGTGGTCATATAATCTTTAATAATGGCCGTTTTCGGATCAAAGCCCTCCTTCAATGTATCTTCCATCAGGTCCCGCTCCGACCAGACACCCACGATTTTATCGTCACGAGTAACCAAAATTGCACCGATCCGGTTTTGAACCATAATCTTTAACGCATCATAAATCGTCGAATTTTCCGTGACGGTGATAATATCTTTTTCTTTATTTTTTACGATATCCAATGCTGTTTTCATAAATACTCCTTTTACAATTTTAATAACCGAGGGATTACCGTTGATTTAAAACAATATAAAAATGTAAATGATCGGAATAATAATCCCTGTTGCCGTTAACCAGGCGCCGCGGCCGGTTATCCCTTTTTCCCCTTTAATTAAAAACAATCCGGTAAAAGAAATAATAATCAAAGAAATCGCGAATATATCTGAAAATATTGTCCATGCAAATGCCGGATTATAATGTAGAAAATTTAACTCTCTTAAAACCGGGCGTCTCTTGATTTTTTCCAGATAGCCTTCACCAGTGTCAAGATCAATGAATAAACTTCCTCCTTTAATAAATATTTTTAAACTTTTTTTATCCGGGAAATAATAACTTTTATAGTTTTTTTTCTCACCTGTTTCTTCAAGTATATTTTTGATTTCATTTTCAGACATTGATGTCGATAAAACAATGATCTCTTTATTCACTGAAATCCTGTTTGATGTGATAATATAATTTGGATTCCAGTCATTTATATGGTTTATTGCGATTCCGGTTACGGAATAAATTATTGTCATACCAAAAAAAATATAACCCAAATCTCTATGCAGTATTCTGAAAAGTTTTCGCGTTGTCATAACCGTCGACGTAATTATTTTAACTGAAAAAGGTCAGGTTGTATTCCTGACCTTTTCATAATTCCTTATAATCGGAACATTTAATTGAGTACAGGGCCTCCTGCTCGGTCGAACATTCCACTTTCTCTTTTTCGGCTTTTTCCTGTTTCTTCTCATGACCGACTGCCGGATCATACGGCAGTTCTTTAACAAATTCGCCCTTTACTATAATTTGACCGCCTTCCAGAGCAATATCAAACTGGGAAATGTTATCTCCTGTGGTCACTTTGATCATTTGATCAGGATTTTTACCCAAAATAAAAAGTTTTTTCCCGCTCATCCGGCAGACATGGGATACCATTCCTTTGGTCACAACGGTATCCCCCACAAAAGAGTCGGCAAACTGCAATAAAGAATCCACACTTGTAATATTCCTGCTTTGCTGTATATTCTGTTCGGCAGTTTTTGAATTATTTTTACAGAAAATAAAAAAAACAAGAACAATTAATATTATTAATAACTTTTTTAACATAATAACTCCGCTTGTGTTCGCATATTATAAAAGTACCAGATACTGCTGCTATTATCTATTAACCAAAGTCATCAAACAAAATATTTTCCCGTTCAACGCCCAGATCGTCCAGCATTTTGAATACGGCGGCATTCATCAACGGGGGTCCACATAAATAATATTCACAATCTTCCGGGGCCGGATGTTCGTTCAAATAATTCTCGAGCAGAACCTGGTGAATGAACCCGGTATAACCTTTCCAGTTGTCCTCCGGCAAAGGTTCCGACAAAGCGATATGCCATTTGAAATTATTATGTTTGTCCTGCAACTCGTCAAAATCCGGTTGATAAAATATCTCCCGCAGACTTCGGGCGCCGTACCAGAAGGTCATTTTACGGTTTGTATCGATACGTTTCAGTTGATCAAAAATATGTGACCGCATCGGGGCCATTCCGGCGCCGCCTCCGATAAAAACCATTTCGTTGTCCGTTTCTCGGGCAAAAAACTCCCCGTAAGGACCGGATATAGTAACTTTGTCGCCCGGTTTTAAATTGAAAATAAAAGACGACATTTTACCCGTCGGCACATTGGGCTTATGAGGTGGAGGAGTGGCAATCCGGACGTTAAGCATAATAATTCCTTTTTCCTCGGGATAATTCGCCATGGAATATGCCCGGACTATATCTTCATCCACTTTCGATACATATTTCCACATGTCGTATTTATCCCAGTCCTCCTTGTACTCATCTTCAATGATGAAATCTTTATAATTGACAGTATGCGGGGGGGCTTCTATCTGAATATAACCGCCGGCGCGAAAATCCACGTTTTCGCCTTCAGGCAAATCCAGCACCAGTTCTTTAATAAATGTGGCGACATTGTGGTTCGAGCGTACGGTACACTCCCATTTTTTGATCTCAAAAACTTCCGGCGGGACCACAAGCTTCATATCGCCCTTGACCGGGACCTGGCAGGACAAACGGTAACCTTCACGAACCTGTCTTCTGGTCAGTTTGGCTCTTTCAGTCGCCAAAACATCGCCGCCGCCTTCCTTAATGATCAGTTTGCATTCGCCGCAGGTGCCGCCGCCGCCGCAGGCGGACGGTATATAAATTTCCTTGTCGGCCAGCGTATTTAACAATTTATCGCCCAATGGGACATCAAATGTATGCTCAGGATCATCATTAATAACTATTTTTGCCTGTCCGCTCGCCACAAGTTTGGATTTAGCTAAAAGAATTATCAATACCAAAACCAGAACGATCAGCGTAAACATGAATACGCCAAGAAATATCAAATTAATACCCTGCATTCACATACCCCCTTTACAGTTGAATTCCGGAAAAGATCATAAACGCAATGGCCATTAATCCGACTGTAATAAAAGTGATGCCAAGTCCGCGAAGACCGGGGGGCACATTGCTGTATTTCATTTTTTCACGAATTCCCGCGAGTGCGATAACCGCAAGCGCAAAACTGATTCCCGAACCAAATCCAAAAACCACACTCTCAGGGAAAGTATAATCTCTTTCAACCATAAAAAGTGAGCCTCCAAGTATAGCACAGTTCACAGTAATCAATGGCAGAAATATTCCCAATGAATTATATAATCTGGGTACAAATTTGTCTAACGTCATTTCCAGAATCTGTACCATGGCCGCAATAACACCGATATAGGTAATGAGACCTAAAAAAGTAAGATCGACATCCGGTAACCCTGCCCAGTCTAATGCGCCCTTTCTTAAAACATTATTGTACAATAAATTATTGACCGGCATTGTAATACCCTGTACAACAACGACCGCCAGTCCCAAACCTATTGCCGTATCGACCCGCTTGGACACGGCAAGAAAAGTACACATACCCAGGAAAAAGGCAAGCGCCATATTTTCCATAAATATGGATTTGATAAACAAACTCAGATAATGTTCAAACATATTTATTCCTCTTCAACTTGCTCCGGTTTCCAGGTCCTGATTATCCAGATAAGTAAACCAATTAAGATAAAAGCACTCGGAGACAGTACAAACAAACCGTTTGGCATATACCAGCCGCCTTCCGTGTTAATTGAGAAAACCGTATACCCCAATAATTTACCGGCCCCGAACAGTTCTCTAACCGCACCAACCGCCAGCAGCACAAAAGTGTAACCCAGACCATTTCCTATTCCATCAATAAAACTTTCCACCGGCGGATTTTTCAGGGCAAACGCTTCAGCTCTACCCATGATGATACAATTTGTAATAATCAGGCCAACATAAACCGATAACTGTTTACTTACATCAAACGCATAAGCTTTTATGATCTGATCGGCGATTATAACAAGCGACGCGATAATGGTCATCTCTACTATAATACGGATACTGCTGGGAATAAGATGCCGGATTAAACTGACTGCCAGATTTGAAAACGCCACGACAAATATAACCGCCAACGCCATAACGATTGAAGTTTCCAGTTTGGATGTAACGGCCAGCGCCGAACAAATTCCCAATATTTGTTTTGCAATCGGATTATCGTTAAAAATGGGATCCAGTAATATTGATCTTACCTTACTCATTATACATGCCCTCCCTTTGATTTGCCAGGAAAGGACCGTAACCATTATCACTCAGCCAGAATTTTACCAGATGGTCCACGCCTCTGGTTGTTAATGTTGATCCGGAAAGCCCGTCTACCTGATATTTTGCCTCCGGACTCGATGCGTCGACTTTACCCTTGATAACGGTCAATTTTACGTTCCAATCATCATCAAAAGCTATTTTGTCTTTCCACAACTGTTTCCATCTGGGATTGTCGACTTCCCCCCCAAGTCCAGGAGTTTCGCCGTGTTCATAAAATGTGATTCCCTGGACGGTTTTTAAATCTTTATCCAGGGCCAGGAAACCGTAGAGGGTAGACCACAAACCGTACCCATAAACCGGCAATATATATTTTTCAATTTGATCCATATCCTTCACTTCATATATCGTCATAAATTTTGGCATCTTTTTTATCAACGCGATATCAATATCTGAAGGTACTCTTTTGCCATATTCCGGGTCGTCAGCTACCTTTTTAATATCGAAATCATCCACATTTAACGTTTCATTATACTGATCTTTGGAGATGATCCTGCCGGTTTCCAGGTTGACAATTTCCGGTTTAATTTTATCTTTATATATTTTTTCAACATCTTTATTGTCTTCTAACAAATCACCGGCAATTAAAATATTTTTAATTTTATCCAGTTTTTTGTTAGCCTGCTGCCTTCCGCTTAATGAGACAGCAGCGGTGGCCACAAGTATTGAACATACCAGACATACGCCCAATGCGACAATAATCGTTTTTCTGGTGCTATCATTGGACATCTCGCAACAGCCTCCTTTTAATATTCTTGTTTATATATACCCTGTCGATGATAGGTGAAAAAACATTCATAAATAATATGGCCAGCATGACTCCTTCCGGGAATGCCGGATTGATGACCCTGACGAGTATGGTCAACGCGCCGATCAAAAATCCGTAAATATACTGCCCGTTTGTTGTAAAGGGTGCGCTAACAGGATCCGTCGCCATAAACACGGTGCCAAATGCAAATCCGCCAAGCACAAGGTGCCACATCGGCGTAACCTGAAACATGGCATTCGTATCGCTGCCGATCACATTCAATAAAATCGAAAGACCCAAAAGACCGGCGATGCTGCTCACGATGATACGCCACGAAGCTATACCCGTTATTATCAGGACAACGGCGCCGATCAAACACGCGAGAGCCGATGTTTCACCCATTGATCCCGGTATGATTCCTATAAACGCATCCAGCCATTTGACGGAAATATTCATGGCCGGATCAGCCAGTTGAGCAAGAGGCGTTGCCTGGCTTAATCCGTCAACAGCGACCCATACCTTGTCACCGGAAATCTGTCCCGGGTAGGCAAAAAATAAAAATACCCGGCCGGTCAATGCCGGATTGAAAATATTCATTCCCACTCCGCCAAAAACTTCTTTACCAAAAACAACGCCAAATGTAATCCCAAGCGCAACCTGCCAGTAGGGGATGGTCGGCGGTAAAATGAGCGGAAATAAAAGACTGGTTACAAAAAATCCTTCGTTTATTTCATGTTTTCGGACACAGGCAAACAACACTTCCCAAAAACCACCGACAACCAGTGTAAGTATATAAACAGGGAAAAAATATAAAGCGCCATGGGCCATATTACCCAATATATGATCCGGTTGAAATCCGATACCGAGCCACGAAATGACTTTTGCCTGCCAGTTCAGTTGATAACCCTCGGTACCCTGTGAAAGAATAAGGTTTGCCTGATAACCTGTATTATACAGCGCCATTAAAACCGCGGGGATCAGGGCATAGATAACAACCATCATAATACGCTTTAAATCGATAACATCGCGGATATGAGTTTTTGGTTTTGTCACTTTATCCGGTGAGTAGAGAAGTGTATCTATCGCCTCAAACAGATAGAATAATTTTTCTAACCTGCCGCCTTTTTTAAAATGCTTTCCCTGGTTATCCAGAAATTTTCTTAAAAATTTCACTATCCTTCCTTTTCAATTAAAGTTAAATTTCTGCGCAGATTAACAGCATGATCGATTTTTGACGGGCATACGAATGTACACAAAGCCAAATCTTCCTCGACCAGTTCCAAGCAACCCAGTTTTTCTGCTTCTTCAACGTCATCCACGGCCAGAGCCCGCAAAAGGTAGGACGGCAGTATATCCAACGGCATCACTTTTTCATAACTGCCCACAGGCACAATGGCCCGCAAACTACCACCGGGTGATGTGTTAAAATTAAATTTTTTACGTGGCAAAAACTTTGACAGCACAATATTTTTTACGGAATATACTTTGAATCCACTGTTTAACCAGCCAAAAAATATCCGTCCTTTTGCTTCGACTATGACTGAAACTTGTTGTGAAAATCTGCCCAGGTAAGCGGTCGGCCCTTCCGCCGTGTGGCCGTATAATACCGACCCCGATATGACTCGGAAATCACCGTCTTTTAACTCGCCGGCGATCAAATCACTCACCGAAGCGCCGATACGCGTTTTTAAAAGTCGCGGCTTCTTTACGCCGGGACCGGCTAATGACACAATCCGCTCTACATTCAGCCTCCCGGTTAAAAAAAGAAATCCAAAACTGATCACATCCTGGGCGTCAATATGCCAAACCGTTTTATGTCTGCCGACCGGGTCCAGTATGTGAATATGCGTACCCGCGTTTCCCGCAGGGTGGGGGCCGGCAAATTCCTCTATCGATATTTGACCGTTTTCTATAACCGGGACAGAAGAGCCCGGCGACTTGCATATATAAACCTTGCCGTCTGTCAGCTTGGAGAGAATTTTCAAACCCTGAATGAACTGCTCTTTATTTTCCTGAATGATTTTTTCCACGGACGGCGCAAGAGGATTCGTATCCATCGCGGTTATAAAAAGAGAATGAGGCTGCGTTTCCGGATCAGCAGTTCGTCCAAAGGGGCGGGCGCGTAACGTGGTCCATAAACCCGAATCGATAAGTTGTGTTATAATTTTTCCTCTGTTCAGTGAATCAATTTGTTCCGGTTTATAAGAAGTAAAAGTAACTTCTTCATTTCCGGCCAGATCAACCACTAACGACTGGAAAACCCTTTTCGGCCCGCGATTAACTTCTACTACAGTTCCTGTTCCCGGAGCGGTATATTTTATTGCGGGCATTTTTTTATCAGTAAACAGAACCTGCCCGAGTTTGACTTTATCGCCAACCTTCACAAGCATGGTTGGCTTTAACCCGATATAATCCTCACCCAAAAGGGCTACCCGGGTAACATTTTGTCCTGTCTCGATTTCCTGTTGCGGTTCACCGTTTATAGGGAGATTTAAACCTTTTTTGATTTTAAATGTTCCCATGAATTCCTTTCATCTAAAATAAAATTTTACCTATTCTAAAAGGCCAATACAATTTTCAGGCAAATTATTACCATTGTCCGGTAATAACCGGACAAAACCTTTCAACATGAATAAATATATACGGGGAAAGTATCGCAATATTCCAAATTTTATTCTTATTAATAAACAAAATTTACTACAATGTTATTGGATTTAAAGGAGCTTGTCAGGGAATGGTGTCCTTGTTCCGGTCACCAGTAATATATTTATCAAAATATGAAATTAGTCTGCTAAAAACAATTATTTTTTCAATTTTAATACCTTAATTATTTTAAAATACGACGCTCATTTTCAGATCATAATATTTTTCGCTTCACCATACTGGTCAACCTGTTCCGGTTATCGAATAAAAAATCTGCAAGTTCTTCCGGGCATCAATAATATTGACTTTTAGAAATTAAATGTATAAATTTGTTGTTTAATTTTCAATTTAGATATTTTAATATGTAAAATAATATCTGTATATAGAGAACGTCTCTATAATAATTATAATAATATTGAACACCCAGGAGGAAATACATTTTGAGAATTGCCGATTATTTGCGTGATAGTCTGATATTCCTTGACATAGAAGCTAAGGATAAAAGCACCACGATTGCAAAAATTGTTGATCTAATGGATAAAAACGATGTTTTTTCCGATGCTTCGAAATTTCTCAATGAAGTGAATCAACGGGAAAGTCTTGGAAGCACAGGAATCGGTAAAGGCATTGCCCTTCCCCACGCCAGAACTCAAAACGTCAAAGATATAACCATTTCCATGACGCGTTTAAAAGATGGTATTGATTTTGGCTCGGAAGATAAACAACCGGTAAAATTAATCTTTCTGCTTGGAACACCTTTAAAAGCAGTCGGGGAGTATCTCAAAGTACTCGCAAAATTGTCTAGACTATTAAGAGAAGATAAAATCCGAAATCAAATTCTCAAGGCGGAAACGCCGATTCAGGTACGAAAAATTTTTGAAGACGCCGAGGATTAAAAAATATTCAAAGACTCACCTATGATATATAAAAAAAGATTGTAAAATATTATACATGTTCATTGCGCAAAAAATCAACAGAATATTTAACCGATATGCCATAAACCCGGGCGGCAGGCTGTTTTTGTCAAGTATTCTGGTCGGAATTGTGTCCGGCATTGGCGCCATTATCTTTTTCACTCTATTAAATCAACTGACTAATTTTTGTTTTCATGATCTTGCCAATTATTATCCCCCGGAGGCGGCCGGCGAAATAAGCGGCCAACATTCGGAGGGCGGTTTCATTCACAGGTGGATCCTGCTCATTGCCCCGGCAATCGGCGGATTGATTTCGGGCATTCTGGTTTTTACATACGCGCCGGAAGCCGAAGGACATGGAACGGACGCCGTAATTGAGGCCTTTCACCATAAAAAAGGCGCTATCCGGAAACGGGTACCTTTTATTAAAACAATCAGTTCTATTATCACAATCGGTACGGGCGGCAGCGCCGGCCGTGAAGGGCCGATCGCCCAGATCGGCGCCGGTTTTGGATCATACCTGGGTTCGATTTTAAAATTTTCCGATGACGAAAAACGAATATTATTAATTGCCGGTACGGCCGGGGGAATAGGCGCTATTTTCCGTTCCCCGCTGGGCGGCGCATTATTCGCCATTGAAGTTCTATATAAAAGAGACTTTGAATCAAAAGCGCTCATCCCGGCGCTGGTTTCTTCGATTGTCGCTTTTTCAATTTATTCGTCCCATTACGGCTGGGGAATGCTTTTCAGAACACCGCAATTCGTTTTCAAAAATCCGGTCGAATTATTATTTTACGCCGCACTGGGGCTGGTTTGCGCCTATGTCGGGATATTTTATATTAAAATTTTTTACGGCATGCGCGACAAATTTTTCAGAACCATTCCTGTCTTGCCGCAAATTCGTCCGGCCATCGGCGGATTACTGATCGGTCTGCTCGGTTATTTTGCCCCGCATATTCTCTCTTCAGGATACGGTTATTTACAGCAAGCCATGAACGGCTCGTTAACGATCAAATTCATGCTGCTGGCGGCGTTGTTGAAAATATTCGCGACCTCTTTTACCATCAGTTCCGGAGGCAGCGGCGGCGTTTTCGCCCCCTCTTTGTTTATCGGCGGAATGTTGGGAGGCGCTTTCGGGCAAATTGCCGAACTCCTGTTCCCCAACCTGATCAGCAGTCCCACCGCTTTTGTCCTGGTTGGAATGGGTACTTTTTTTGCCGGCGCGGCCAAGGTCCCGATTTCATCCATGATCATGGTGAGTGAAATGACCGGCGGTTATCATTTGCTGGTTCCCATGATGCTGAGTTCCGCCACCGCCTTTGTCATCGCTCCGCGAACGACCCTGTATGAAAAACAGGTCAACAAAATGGCCGATTCACCCGCGCACATGGGTGATTTTACCATCGACGTACTGGACACGCTCCAGGTTGACCAGGCGTATCAAAAAACGAATTCGGTGCCCATCCTGGAAGTGTCTACCCCGCTGACCAAATTTCAACATATCGTCTCGCACGGCGAGGACAGTTACTTCCCGGTCATCGACAAATACAGAAATATTGTCGGCATCATTTCGTTACGAAACGCGCGGTCGATTTTATTTGAAGACAGCATGTGCGACCTGCTGATCGCCCAGGACCTGATGAGCCCCCCGGTTACCGTCACTCCGGCGGAAAGTTTGCGCAGCGCGCTGAAAAAATTCATCGAGTTTAAATACGGCCAAATACCGGTGGTGGACATGCGCGACGAAAAAAAGATCATCGGCATGCTCAACCATGAAGACGTTATCCTGGCCTACAACCGCGAAGTCATGAAACGCAAGTTCGTGGATTAAATTTTACCCAATTGGGTTCGCCCCCAAGAGACTGGGCCCTGAAAAACATAAATTTACAAGCCACTGATTGACACTGATGTACACATATTAAAGGTAAAAAGTCAAGTAAAAAAATCCTCCAGGGCAATAAAATTATAAAAAGAAGATTATTGCATACAAAAAACAAT
>JAFGSB010000037.1 GCA_016934825.1 Candidatus Zhuqueibacterota bacterium | reverse complement strand
GAATTAGCGTTATGTTTTTTTGTTTAAGCGATTATTGTGAATTCTGAATAAGTTTTGTATTAAAAAATGATCCTCATGAAGTAGGCGAATATAAACGTTGAAACCTCACAGGTTCAAAAAACCTGTGAGGTTTTTTATAATGATCATTTTTCAGCTTGTTCAGTTTTTATGAACAAAATGAAAAATGGTTAACATCTCCCCTTTGATTCCCCCCAAGGATATCTGGATACGATAGTTGAAATCCGGTACAACGAATAGTGAATGAGCCGTGAATTATTCTATATTATAACGCCGGGCCTTTCGGGACGGCATTTCTCTGGGGATGCGGTTTTTGAAATCACCCAGCCAGGGCCACAGCGTTTGTTTGTTCAAATCCACCTCTACGACGATGACGGGATTATTTTCCGTGGCTTCCTGAATGATCTCACCTTCCCGGTCGAAAACGGCCGTTTTCATGTCGTATGTGGATGATACCAGGTAGATCTGGTTTTCGATGGCCCGCGCCCTGGCAAGCGTCAGATTACCGCCCCAGATCGGCATAAAAATGACTTCCGCGCCCTGCAGCGCCAGGCCTCTTGCCGGTTCGGGGAAAAACACATCCCAGCAGATCATGATCCCGATCCGGCCAAAGTCCGTGTCGAAAACCGGCAAAGAATCCCCCGGCGTCACCCCGCCGTCGATTTCCTCTCTCGGCAAACTCACTTTGCGGTACCTGCCGGCCAATTCTCCTTTTCTGTCGATGAGCACCGCGGTATTATAGACAATATCTCCCTGTTTCTCCGTAATTCCGGCGACGATATATAATTTATGTTTGCGGGCGATTTCACCCAAAAAGCGGGTTGTGGGCCCGGGAACCGGTTCGCTTGCGGATACATAGTCCAGGTCCGTACCGACCATGGTAATGCCTTCCGGCAGACAAACGATATCGGCTTTTTCATTGGCGGCCCGGGTTATGAATCCGGCGAATTGTTCAAGATTATTTTTTGGCGAAGGACTGTTTCGCGGACGAAAATGAACAGCGGCCAGTCTGACCGTTCGCGGTTCGGGTACGGCTGTTTGTTCAAAAACAGTACCGCCAAAATGAACCGTGCCTTCCGCATCCCATCGGTAAACAAGATCGATCCTGGCCCGCTTTGTTTTTTCCGGGACCCGGTATGTCTGTTCTATGATATTCCAGTTTTCCGGACTTTTTAGTCTGCTTGTTGCCGGATATTCTGCCCGCCCGATTTGTTTGCCGGTTTCATCCCGCCATAAAATACGCGCCAGGATGCATCTATTTGGCTCTTCAACAAGTTTTCCAAGATAATATGTTTTAAATAAATAGTATTTTCCCGGTTCAACATCCATAACCGTATACCAGTTACCGTTGGCGCTAACTTTTCCTCCGCCGGACAGGACAAGAGTTGGTTCGTCCTGAAACAGTATGTTGTTATCAATACCGTGAAGCGGGGCGATCTCCTCGCGCTGGCAGTCGAACTGCCAGTTCTGTTGAATGGTCTCAAGAGATGTGCCCGAATCGGCGATGTTAGGAAATGTTAAGCAAACAATAAAACTAAAAACGGCAAAATAATCAAAACCGCTTTTCAGGATACTTTGATTATAAAAGGAAAACATAATGAACTCCTTATTCTAATAATAATTTGTTTTTTATCAAAAGAAATTTATCCTTTTGATTTTCAACCTGTGACCACCGTTGAACTTCATCTATATTAATTTTATGTTTTTCTGCAACCCATTTGGCCTGTTCCAGGGCCTGCAGATCATTCCAGAAATAATAGGCAGCCAGTCTGTCTTTGACACAGTCGGTTGGAGTCAGCAAATACAGTTTACCGGTATCAAAGACCAGTTCGTTAAATTCCCAAACAGGTTCCGAGCCGATAGATAATGGTCCGGTCGGGAATTCGATAAAAAAATTTGTATCGTTATGCTTGAAATAACGATTTTCCTCATAAAAACCGATTTGGGATAGAATCTCTTTTATTTCTTTTCGTGGCGCAGTAACCATTTCGATAAAATCCAGATCATAGGACATATAGCGATTTTCGGTATAGATACTGACACAGGCGCCACCAGAGAGCACACATTTGATACCATTCTGCAATAAATAGGTACAAATATAGGCCGCCAGTTCCGCAAGAGTCATTTTCTGTAAAGGTATCATAAGGATTTATTTTTCCTTCTGGGTCTTTTTCTGACTATTAACAGATTTTCCTGCTCTTTAACCGGGAGAAACGTTATGGTTTTTTCCAATAATTTTTTTAACTCATTGAGGAAAGGATAACGGGGATTAAAAGTATAAATTCTTGTTTTTCCAGAATTTTTACCGACCAAAATATTTCCATTTTCCAGACGTTCGAGTTGAATTTGGAAAGGACTCAGACTTGATTGGTAATAAGCCGCGATTTCCCTGGCGTAACCTTCCTGTCGCCCGGTCAGGTAAACCAGAATCTGTTCCCTGACCTTTGAACCGATTAAAGCTTCAAGCATAAACTGACCTCTTTTTAAGGTTATATGACCTGTATTTAAGGTCAATATAGGAATATTATTATTTATTGTAAAGATTTTTTTAATTTATATAATTTTTTTGAAATGAATTTCAATAGGCTGGGCAGTACAATAAATAAGACGGATTAATTTTAGATTGAGTTACAGGAAATGTTTCCCCCTTCTGAATTTCCCATTCAAGGATTGGCCGGACAAATTATTTTACAGTTATTTTCCGTAATGTTCAAACTGATATAACGAAATAAATCGATCACCTGTCTTCAGGGTTTATAGTTAACATCTTCCTGAAATTTCAAATACATACCGCTGATGCGCGGCACACAGCGCCAGATCTCTTTGTTGACAATTTGTTTAAAGGATTTCTGATCCTTGGGTGAACTTGACCCGACACCCCATGCTTTCATCATCGGCGCTGCGTCCTGGTAGGTTTCAATGGCCATGGAACGTACGGTTGCCGGAATATCGCATACCGGCATCGGATATTTTGCCGCTTTTTCGGCCTCGGTCTGAAACATAGCGTACCAATTTGTTGATATCCAGTCTTCAACATCGGAATGGGAGTTGATCTGGTACATGAGATTATTCACGTCCAGGTAATCGGATTCCACATGCACGGGAACGAACACATCGGCGAAATAGTGTGTAGCAAAACCGAGGTAAGCAAATGCAAGATACTTGTCGTTCTTTTTCGTATAGGCGTTCACGGCTTTATCGTAAAAATATTTTGTCATCTGGTCGGCATACCCGATACCGTTCGGCGTGTACATGTGCCCGAGCAGCAGTCTGCCCTCTCCAGCGAGGGCTGTCGGATCGTCAAAGCCGTCCGGGTCCTGACCGGCTTCGATAAACATGTCATACACGGGTATAGTTGTTTTATATTTCCATTTATCATCTGTCTTATCCGGAAAAACCCATGTCGTGTCCACCGTTAATTTACTGTCGACATAAGTTTCATCGATGATCAGCCCGGTCAATGTCGCAAGGGGACTGTAGCTTGTGCCGCCAAACCCCATCAGTACGGTTGACGCAATATAGGCGTCCGGATCGTACTTTATTTTGATAGTGAAATTTACCTCGGTTGAGTCAACCCCAAAAACGGCATCGATCGCGGCTTTTGTCATTCCCCGATGGGTATGTTGTCCCCAGCCAAAAGTACAGGAGATGTATATCAACAAAATCAAAGTTGTAATTTTATATTTCATAAAAAACCTCTCACGCAAAACAGGAATTTTTATTTTATATTAACCAACACGGCATCCGATAACGGAGAACGGTCACCGGAGTCGTCCACCGCCTGGACTTTGTACCAGCAAGACATTCCCGCTACGACTTTAGTATCTGTGAATGTATTTTTTTTGATCGGGCCGGCGATTTTTCGATATCCATGGTCCGAAGCGAAACTTCTGAATACGTAAAAGCCGTTAAAAGTTTCAGGATAGTTGTTTTGTTCTTCCTGCCATTGCAGGACCACGGTACAGTCTTTGACCTTTGCCAGCAATTTTGACGGTTTGAGCATGGATTTCAATTCAAAAGTATAGGTACTGACCGGCGGCGAAAATTCGCTGGGATTGTTGTTTAAATCAAAGGCGAGCGCTTTGTACCAATAGATTTTTTCCGGGTTGACTTTGTTGTCGATAAAAGAGAGCCGGTTCACTTTATTTTTTTTGATGTCCTCTGCAGACGGCATTTCATCACATTCGGGCGGCGTTCCGGCGGAGTCCCGGTAGACGGTTATGTAACCCGAGTCTCTACTTTCCGAGCGTTGAATGATGAAGCCTTTCATATCCTGAACCGGCGGGGCCACGCACTCTATTTTTACGGATTTGTTTTTTGCCTGCAGTGCCGTAACAACGGGCGGATCGGGCGGCGTTTTATCCTGCAGCCTTTCGCAAACGGAATCGGACATGGCGCTCAGGTTCTGGGCCCTGTCAAATGCCTTGACCGCGTACCTGTAACAAATGGGCGACCCTTTCGGCAGGCTTTCATCTTTGTAGCTCGTTTGCAAAGAATCGTCAATATTGGCAAGCAGATGCAGGGGATAGGGGTGATATTGTTTTTCCTCGTCCCTTGTGCCGCCGCAAATCCCGCGGTACAGCAAAAAGCCGGCAATGTCCCGATTCTTTTTCTTGCTGACATCCGGTTTTTGCCAGTGAATATTGATGTACGTGTCATATCCTTCCGCGGAAATATTCACTGGCGGATCGGGTGGTTCGTAATCCGGCAATATACCGTATATGGCCGCGGATTTATTGCTGAAATTACCGGCCGTGTCTTCACAGGCGACGCGGTACCAGTAAATTTTTTCCGGAATTACCGCGCTGTCACTGAAATACCGTCCTTTTTCAGGTTGAAAAATAAAAACCATGCCCGGTTGGGGGACCGGTTCATTAACCGTGCCAATTGGTTTTATATTACTCTTCAGGCTGTCACTCATTGCGGTGTTTTTATCCGTATACTTGTAAATATAGTATGATTTTACGATTTCATTACGGCCATTTATGTCATTGGTAACATGGTTCCATGAGATCATCAAAGTGGTTTTCGCTTCCGTGGCGATATTCAGGTTCCTGGGAATTTCAGGGGCGGTCAGATCTTTGGCCATTGCGGCGATTGTGCCGCTCATAGGTCCCGCTTTACCGAGCAGAGAACGGGCGGCCACCCGATAATAATATGTTTTATAATTGGTCACCGTGGTATCGATAAAACCGAAACGGGGCGTTTTTAAGGAATCCCCGTTTAAATCGGTGGTTACTTTTAAAAGCACGGGTATACTATCAAGCCGGGCAAAGGGTCCCGACTGGTTTGCAGACCTGTACACATGGTAACCGAGGATGGAATCCGCCGGCGGGGGATCGTTCCATAACAGCATAATTTCCTCGTCGCCTTCCTGCACTGTCAGGCCGGTCGGTTTGGACGGTTTTTTTTCAACCCCTGCCGTTACCTTTTTTTCATAGCCCAGTTGAAATTCGTCCCCGGAGTCGTCCTTGTATGTCACTTTATAATAATAGGACGTTCCTGCCACTGCGGCGCTGTCCGTATAACCCCGACCGATTATCAGGGCAAGCTGCGGGTAAATTTCACTTAGATAAGTCAAAGCGGCCTGACCCTGCGGATGAGTAAAAGGAGGACAGGTACTGAACCATTCTCCCAACTGAACATTGTTAAGTTTGGCCCATGTTTGTATGGCATTCCAGACTACCTTCCAGATATGGGCCCTGTCCAGATCCTGTTTTATCTTGTCAAAATATATATCATAAAGCTGACAGGCATCGGTTTCCGTTTGCGGCCAGGCAATCGCTTTTGAAAGCGGTTTGGAATAGGAACCGTTTTGTGTCCTTCTCCAGACATAGTATTCCGTCGCGTCCTTCATTAAAGGCCATAATATCCAGACCGCCTGCTTTTCGGCGTAGGTCCATATTTCCAGCTTTTGAATTTGAGCATCGGCGAATGGAATTTTATACAGATCAATGGATTTTGGAGGCAATATCACATCCGGCTTTTGCTGAGACAAAAACAAGGTATCCGCCAAGGTTTTTTTCTGTATATTTAACTGTGGTTGTGAGAAGACCGGATTCTTCGTTAACAATATAAAACAAGTGAGGATAATTAATTTAAAAACAGTATATTTCATTTTCATCGGAGCTCCTTAATTTAATCGCAGCCATCCGGCAGGAGAAGACCGTATTTATTTATGTGTACGGTGGTTTCGAGATCCACACACCACAGGATAAAACAGGCTTCAATGCCAAGAGTACCCTGCAAACAAAAATCGAAATCATTGATATTTGTGGGTAGAACATTAAATTTTGCGGCGGCGAGCAGATCGACCCAGGCGCTGGCATAGATAAAGCCGCCAAAGAGTTCGCCATGCAGCTGCAAACCGCCATGACCAATGAACGCGACGTTGGTTCCCTGCTGAAAAAAGCCGAATCCGGCCCACATTTTGATCCCGCCTGAAATAATATAAATGCTTCTCGAATAGGAAAAGGACCCCGCCAGATAAAACCCGGTCAAATTTGTAAAGCCACGGTTTGTCAGTATATCTGAAATTTTACCGCCTTTGACAATACTGTCCAGAGCGAAAATTTTATTGACCGGGGCATTAAAACCGAAGAAAAACGCCCCTTCGCCTTCCACTCCAACACCGCCAAATTCAAGTTTTGCCCTGGCGTAACCCTGAATGTAATTCGCGTCCAGACCGATATGATAGTTAAACCGTCCCTGCGCCTCGCAGTTCATATAATCAGAATTAGACGGGGTATATATTACCAGATTAGTGCCGCTATAAACCCGGAACATCGCGGAGATATCTCCGTCCAGACTCATGTTCTTTTTATCCAGCACAAGCCTTTCCGAGACCATACCAAACAAACCCACACTTAGAAAAGTAAAACTGGCCTCGCCCCGGTATTGAAAAGTCACATTGTTCGGTGTGATCTCCAGACTGGCCAGATTATTGGAAATGAAATTCCAGTCTTTCATCTGCACACCTCCTTCAAGGGCAATACGTTTCAGGGAATCGCCTTTAACCTGGATAACACCGCTTACCGAGCCGATCGTAACGTCGTTTATCAAACCCAGACTGCCCGTTTCACAGAAATGAATAAAAGATGTGCCGCTGTTCATATCAATAACCGTGGGAGTCAGCATTTGTGTGTTTGATTGTGAAGAAAGTTTAAAATCAACTTTCATAAGTTTTTTCGGTTCGCCCTTGAAACCATTCTGGTCGCCTTTTTTGAGGTTGTTGTCATAATCCACGTCAAAGACCATATGCGCCGTACCCAATCCCCAAGTTTGATCGAAATGCAGGTCGCTTTTTTTCTTGTTCAAAGTGACGAACCTTTTATAGTAGGGCTTTTTTTGATGCGTCGAGGTTGAATCCTTATAATCATGAATGTCCATTAATTTGGCGCCGAAATAATCGAAATGCACATTTCCATACGCTCTCAGGTAACCCAGAGTATCCGGTATGGTGGATACCTTTTTGGCCCGGTATTTTGAAAGAAAGGCATCGTGCAGGGTAAAAGCAAAGCCATCGAATTGCTGACCCGCCGAGTTGTAATCAAACAAAAACCTGCCCAGACCGCCGTCGGCAAGCATTTCTCCCCATAAAATCGAAAAGGATTTGCTGAAATGGATTTTTTCCTTAATTCCGGAATTCATATAGATGATCTCACCGGTATCGACGGACAATACGTTGCCTTCTTTTTCCGCGGTCATTTCAACGCCCCAGTATTGAAGCGTGTCGCCTTTGAAAAAGACATCTCCGCCGACCATTTCAGCGGTGGAAGTCACCTCCATATCTTTATATTTGGCGGTGAAATTACATGGATAGGGAATTTTGAGGGTACCCCCGATATAAGCGTCAAAGACCGCGTTGCGCACAAATTTAAAATCCACCCAAAACAGCGAATCCGGGATATGTTCGATGGTGGCTTTGAAAGCGCTGTCGGATTTGTAAAACTTGTTTATTTTGGGGTAACCGTAAGTTTCCTTTTTCGGCTGATCCATCTGATAGGACTGGATCTGTCCGGTGACACCGCCGGTGGCAATATTCAGCCAGCCCTGTAATGCCACAATGTTGTTGTTAAAATCAAAACCGATGGGCGCTTTTTTGTCCGGCGAGTCGATATAAAACGAATCCGCCGGCGTCTGGATACCGAGAATGAACGACAGTCCAGGACGTTTTTGTAAAGCGGTTCGGATTTTTTGCAGGTCAAGTTTGGCATATTGGGTCGTATTTAGGGTATCCACGGGATCGGTACGGAACTCGTTTTCAATGCCGGGCAGGTAAAAGTTTCCGGACCGTTTATGGAGCCTGAAACCGCCCCAGGCCAGGGTTTTTTTCTCATCCAGGGCAACATCGGCGGAACCGTTCAACAGGGAATCGATTTTCAGAGAAGCGAATGAAGCGGAGACCATCTGTTGATTCGAGTCCTTTGACGTGACCAGGCTCCCCGAAAAAGAACCTTTTATGACCCAGCTTTTTTCCAGAGAAAGCTCACCCTGCTGCAGGGATAAAGTGAATTGCCAGGGAACCAGGGTTTGAAATGTCCAGGTATTGTATAATTTTAAATCGGCTTTTAGACCAAAACAGCCGATCAGTTCGGCATTGGCAAATGTATATTCCGCAGTCAGAAAACCCTGGTTTGTGGGACCGGCAGGTTTTTGCGGCAGAGTCCGGCCGGACAAGAATTCAATTTTATTATCGGAACCGGTAAAATCAACAACCAGTCCGCGGGTATTACAGAGGATGCCGGTGTTGCCGATAATGAGGGAATCGAGTTGATAACCGGTATTCTTAAAATAGAGTTGAAGCAATGGATCAACATCCGTCAGGCCGAGATCAAGTATCAGCGGTTTACAATCGGAATCATTGTATAAATATTGTCCCGGTACCTGTACCGCAACGTTGGCGCGCGCGGAATCGGGGGTGATATGCAGCTTTTGCAATAGAACGTTAAAATCATCTACAGGTACCGTCAAAGAGCGGCTGCCTGTAAAATCGATTGTCCCTTTTTGGATTGTAACAACCGAGTCCGGGGGCCAGTTTTGCGGCCGTAACCGGTCAAAATCGATAGTGAAACAGGTTTTTTTGTATTGACGGGTAAAGGACACGGCTCCGGGGATAACGGAATTCATCGGCGAGACTGATCCTTCGATCAAGCATGTCGGCGTCGCGAAACAGCTTTTTGCCGTTCCCGACAGGGTGCTGTCATTGTTAAACCGGCAGGATTCCACGGCTAATTTGAAATCGCCCATAATCAGAGTATCTGGACAATTATGCCGGAGCGGAGGAACCCGCGTAATGGCTGAAGGATCGACCCGGAACTGCCAGATTTCGCTTTTACCGTCGTTTTCCCCGATCGGCCGTCCGTCCATATCCAAGGTTTGTACCTGCCAGACATAGGTTTTTTCAGGTTCAAACCTCAGACCTCGCAGCGGATACTGGAAAAAATTAATTTCCAGGTGTTGCTCCTGCAAATGCGGGATGTTGTCTATGGCTTCATAAATTGTTTGTCCGCGATATACTTCCGCAATTTTTAAGGAATAAAATACCGGAGCATCGGGCGGTAGCGGCGACGGTTCGGTCCATTGAAAAACGGGATATTCTTCAAGAACCGTACCGTCATTTTCCGGCATAATAAGCCGCGGCGCACCCGGCATACTGACCAGGCGGTTTATGCATGATACGCCCAAAGGTCGGTCGTTTTCCGGCGAAACTACAGTGATACAGATAGTATAATTCCCGGCGGGAAACCGGCCGCTGCGTAAAATCGATCTTTCGAATTCGGGCCGGATCCATCGATCTTTGATTTCGGTAATGTCCGCCGGCGTAATGTTCCTGCCGCCGGGCGGAATGAAAATGGGATTACTTCTGCCGCGAAACATGTCGCCTTTCTGTTCCTCAAAAATTTCTCCGAATAACATAACTTCCGTTTCCCGGTCCCGAAAATTTATTATGTCGGCCCACCAGAGATCTTCCAGGTACAATTCATATCCCGACGGGGTGTTGAGCATCACGTTCCAGTCCTGTTCCTGGGCAAGTGAAATTTGTATCGGTATCAAAAAATATATCAGGTAGAGTAAAACATGGATTATGAATCCACTCCTGAAAAAAGTCCGGAATCCGGATCTTTTTTGATTTAATATTGTCATATCAACCTCAAGTTCAATAACGTAAGGTGCGATTCATTGGATTATAAGCTATTTCTTTGCCTCCAAAGTGGATATAAAAGGTAAACCGGGCTAAAAGTTCATGGTAACTAAACTCGGTAAATTGAGTGTTCCGGTAGATAATTCTTTCCAGATTAAAGGAAAGGGTAGTTCTTTTCAGTTGAAAATTACAAATCAGTCCGAGACTGAACCGTTTCTGTTCATTATACCGGGTCGTTAGCCGGGTCGTGTCCTGAAGTGTCAGCATGAACAGTTCGCTGGTTTCGCCCTCATCATAATTGAATCTCAGATTTGAAGTCAGGCGTCTGTTGAGAAATGAAGAACTGATACCCGCGTTATAAAGAAAACGTTCGTCCTTGCGGTTATTTCTTTTGATCTGCGTGCGCATAAAGCCCACACTGGAAAAAACGGACAAGGACCGACGTAAGGAGGCGCTTGCCGATAACCTGATAATGTGCGAATCATAATCATTATTTATAAAAAAGTTTTTACTTCGGTTCCATGTATTTGAATATAAAAGCCGCAGGGAATACGAGCGGTTGAACAATGAAAAACGCTGCATAATGCCCATTAAAAGCGTTTGATTTAAATTGTTTATTTTCCGTGTATGCGCGGCCCCGGAATTACGTTGTGAATAAAACCGGTACCCGAAATTAAACGACGGGAATTTTCGCAGCATAATGTTTGAATTGAAATGCCCCGATCGTGTAAAGGTGGTTGTTTTTTTCCAGTTTGCCAGATTATCGTGAAATTTGGACAAACCGGCCGACAGCAATAATTTGTTTTTGATCAATCGCCGGGTCGCGGACACCTGATATTGCCTGATATCGTTATGTAAATAAGGGGTGCCGAGGGAGTAAAAACCCGGCCCGATATTGAGGAACGAGCCGTTTAACGAACCCCCTGGGCGCCTGATTCCTGCCTTTAAATTCAGCACCCAGTCATACTGGCTGCTGGCCCTTGGCTGGAACAATTTTGTGGTAAAGTCCGGAACCTGTGCGGGGAGCTCCATTTTCCGGGCCTGAATATCGCGGGAAAAGGCGCTGCCGGCGATTTCTCCGTCCAGGTTAAATGTTTTATCGAACAGAAAAACCGAGCAGTCCAGTCCAACGACCAGATTTTCTCCCGGTTTTTTGTAACCGGCAGTTTCAATCGAGGCCGAGTCATCCTTTACTTTTAAAAGATTGACATGAATGTGACTGCTCTGTTCCTTTCCCAAACCGAATTTAACGCCGTATAAATATTGATTAAAACTGGGATTTATGACATCCCGCCGCCAGGATACTGCGCGTTTGCTCTTTCCGGCGGCCGCGGCCAGTCGGATGGGACCGAGTTGCGTATCCAGGGCGCCGCCCCGGACCAGTATACCGTTTAAAGTATACCGTGAAAACACCGGGTAGGAATCGCCAAACGAGAGCGGGCCGATCGTCGGACTGAAACGCAATAAATACCTGTTGAACGGCTGGCGCAGCATACTTTCAAGAGAGGACACTTTAATAAGGAAATTTATTGTCGGCAGGCCGGGAATATCAATTTGCGGGACAAACGTGAACGTGCGAATCCATTCCGGACGCTGCTGCGGGTTGCCGGTCACCCTGTCATACTGTATATCGGTGTAGAAATCCGCCGCCAAAGCGACTCGCTGGCGATATTGCGCGGTCGTCGGCGCAGGGAACAGGCATAAAATAAAAAGTGAAAACAATAATAAAAAATTATAGTTCCAAATCTTAAATGCCATCAATGCCGGCCCACAATTTGGGAGTGTGTAAAAGTGTCTTAGTGGTGCGATTGAAAAGTATTATGTTTAAAGTGGTCAGGATGTGGATTTGTATGTTTGCGGTCCCAAAAGATTAAAAGAATAATCGAAAAACCGGAAACATAATACAAAAAAATATTTTTGTTAAATATTCATTATGTGATAATACAAACTAATGACAATAATGTCAATATCTTATTGAATTTTTTACCGGGAGAAAAATAATTTTACTGCAACGAGTTGGAATTATTAAAGGCGCAAACCCGGATTTGGTGTAATGTTATTTTTAACCACAGAGTTCCCGGAGACCCCGGAGTTGAACTTTATCCTTTCTTTGCGCTCGTTGGGGCTTTGCGGTTTTTACTCGATTTATCATATAGATTAAAGTAAAGGGGGGGCGGGTCGGTCGGCAGGGTCGAGGTGATGATTTAGTTATAGATAAGGTAATATGAATTAAATAATTATACTTGACTTTTTGTTTTTATTTTGGTCATTTATATTGATTTTAAAGAGTTTACGATATGCAAATCGTCCATTAAGTGGTTGATTTAAGCCATTGGGTGGATGATTTTTTTAAATTTTATTAACCACAGAGGACACGAAGGACACGGAGGAGAACTTATCTTTTCTTTGCGCCCGTTGCGGCTTTGCGGTTTTTTATCCGATTCATCATGTAGATTAGAGTAAAGGGCGACCGGCCCGGTCGCCCCTACGGAATTGCCGGAAAAAATCTCCCTCCGCACTGTGTAACTTACCCAAACTTGCTTTGAAATAAAAATAAATTTTTTATCTTTGTCCTGTAATTTGAATGGGGAGAAAAGATGCGAAATCCTTTTTACAGATGGTTAAACCGGCGGGACAAAGAGATAAAGCACAACCGCGCGCAGACGCGGGAGTCATGGGACAATCCTTTTGCGATGGCGCTGCAGGGGTATCAGCCGTTAAAGTTCAATTTAGAGTTGTACGATATCATGCGCGAGGCGGTGCCGGTGCTGGATGTGGCGGTGATCAAGCTGGTGAGGCTGATCGGCGATTTCGAGCTGACCTCGCCGGTGCCGCGGGTGCGTGAACTGCTGAAGGTCTTCAAGACCGGGGTAAAGGTGAATTCGTTTACTTCGGGGCTGAATACCTGGGTGGACCAGCTCTGCGATTCGGCGCTGGCCAAAGGCATGGGATTCGGCGAGCTGGTGCCGACGGTTTTGTACGACGATGTGGAGCGGCTCAAGATCGCGAGGGCCAACGATTTCCGGTTTGTGGAGCGGGACGGCCGGCTGCAACTGGGTCAGGTCTTTGAGGGGGAATTCAATGTGATCCCGTTTGAAAACCAGGATTTCATTTATTACCTCAGTTTCGACCAGCGCGACGGGCATCCGCAGGGGTACAGTCTTTTTTACTCGCTGCCGTTTGTGGTGAGGATTTTTTTACGCATCCAGCAGGCCATCGAGAACCAGGTGTGGCGTTTGGGGGACCCGACATTCCTGGTGACGGTCGAAGGGGGACGCAGCGGCGATTACAGTCGCGTGAAAAAGGCGGCGGAGGACCTGCAGAACGACATCACGCAGGTGTTCCGGGCCCGACGCCAGGGACATGTGCGGGATGTGGCCGCGGCCGTGCCCGAGGGGGCGAACATTAATGTTAAAATACTGGGCGGACAGGATACCATATTAGACCTGCAGGTGCCGGTGCACACGGTGCAGGAGGAAATCATCACCAAAACGGGACTGCCGCCGTTTATGTTCGGACTGTACAAGTGGACGACCACGGAACGGATGAGCAATAACCAGAACGATATGATCGTGGCGAACATCAATTCCTACCGCACCAAGCTGGAGCCGATTTTACGGCGGGTCGTGGACACGTTTCTGATCCTGCGCGGGGAAGCGGGAGCGAAATGGGACCTGGTGTGGAAGGAAGTGAATCTGCTTGATAAAACGGAACAGGCGCGGGCGCGGCTGCTGAACGCCACGGCAATGGACAAGGAACTGAACGCGTACCAGCGGATGTACGAGATGGGTATGATCGACGAGGACGAGTTTGTTTTTATCGTGCGCAACGGTGGATTTCTGCCGAAAAAGAGTTTAAAGGAGAAGAAACACGGCAAAGATGTTTTACAGGTGATCGCGGAGGGCGACGGCCGTAACGGTTCGGTACGGCAGGCGCGGCGGTTGTTGGGGGTGGACGGAATATGAGTTTGACACCCCCCCTTTAATTCCCCCCTCGATGGAGGACCGGGCTAGGTTATTATTTGAGATGTAGGACGGTCTATGTCGGTTGCCTTTGTAGCTCGGAGAAGAATTTGATTTAACCACTGAGTGCACCGAGATCACGGAGAAAAAATTAATGAAATATTTAATTGTTAAAGGTAAATGATAAATGAAAGACCACAACCAAGAGGATAATATAAACAAACTCTGTTTATGTAACACACATAAATGCAGTTGCAGTAATAATAAAGTGGGCCGTTGTGAAAGAATATCGAGGATTACCGGGGACATGAAGGAAAAGCGGTTCGCGGAGACGGGTTACGAAGGGAAAAAGTCCGTATGAACGGTAAACTGACGGTTCCGCAGATTGCAATAGTGCTGGACAGGATACGGCGCGGCCGGCGCAAAGTTTCCCTGGAACTGCATTACGACGGTTCGGGTGAAGACGGTTTTGTGGTGTACATAACCAAAAAAAGAATCGAAAGCGAATCGGATGCTGTTTGAAATAATAAGGTAGTCTTTATATAAATATTCGGTCATTCCATAACACGAAGCCGGGTTTGTTCCGAAATAATTTGGGACGGGTCCGGTTTTTTTTATGCTTAAACAGCGGGGTAAAATATGAAATTGATCAGGGAAACGGATTTTTATTACATCGGCGTCCCGGAAGACAACGAGGTCTTTCCGAGCATCGGTCTGCAAACGCGGTACAACATTAAAACGGGCGGGCAGGAAGTATGGTTCCCGAAACCGGAGTACCGGGACTGGGAGATGTGCCTGCAGCGGGTGAATCATCTGTGCCGGGTTAACAAATTTGACGGCAAAACACGGATCGTTAAAACCTTCGAGGTCATGTCAAAGTCGGTAGATATATCCGACGAAGACTGGGAAACCATGCGGCAGTTCATGGTGAATCCGGACGGATTTAAAAAGGAGGATTTCAGGGTATACGAGGCCTGGTTGTGTCACAATTTTGTGGACCGGGACATGGAACGTTTCAGTCTCGAGGTGCTCAAATCATTTCAAAAGACAATCGTCGGCAAAGCGCTGCTCACCGGGCATAACTGGAACGGCACAGGGGAGGGCCGTTATTTTAAAGCCAGACTGGAACGGAAATCAATAAATGAAGTCGTTAAGCTGGCGGGCCCGCATCCGAACAGGGACCTGGCCGGGCAGTTGCAAAAAATTGAAAGCGCGGACGGCGGCCTGTACTGGCTGGTGGCGGCCTATTATATGCTTGCCGATGAAACGGACAAGATCAGAAAGATCGATTCGGGGATCATATCGGACATGAGCATCGGCTTCCGTGCGCCGAAACTGGAGGCGGTCAAGTCCGGGGACAACGACCAGGTGCTGTGGTGGGAATACCGGAATTCCGACAGCCGCGAGGCGGAAGCGCTGGAGGGATCGCATGTTTTCCTCGGTTCCCAGTACGGTGCGCGCACCCGTAAAGACGCGGCAGAGACGGAAACGGTTTATTTATGCGCGAATTGTTTTTACCGGAAAATTTCCGGTTCGCCGGTAAAGGTCTGTCCCGAATGCGGGGGACCTGTTTTGACAACACAAATCAGTTTGGATTCAGTACAGGATGTGAACGAAAAAACGGCTGTAGGCGAGAAGGATAACCTGCGGGAGATCGTGGAAACGGCCGGACAATACAGGCAGACGCTTGTTGATGAAGCGATCAAGTTCGGCTGTCTGGCCAATGTGATCCCGGCGGATGAAAAGAGCGTGAAGGAGCGCCGGGAATTTTTCGGCGCATTATCCTTGCAGGATTTGCTGGACCGTATCGCCGAATACAGGACAATTTACAAACAGCGATACCCGGCGCGCGAGATTTTACAGGAAAATATCGAGATCAAAACAGAACGGACCGCACCGGTAAACACACCCGCGGACAGGAGATATTACAGGTCGCCGGTCATCGATAATTCCATAATATAAAATAAAACAAACGGAGGAATCAAATGAGATCAATCGGAGGCGGCGACGTGGGGCATTTCCCGGATGTACCCTGCGTGCCGGACGAGACATTCAAAACAGAGATCACCAACCTGATGGCCGCTGGAACGGACATCGAGGGCAAACTGGTCAAGCTGACCTGGGCGGGTAACTATGAAGTCACAAGTCCCGATAACGGGGACATACCCGACGGTCAGATCATCACCTGTGAAAAGGACAGCTATTACGGTTATATCCTCGGCGTGCGGCTGTTCCATTATGCCGATCAGAACAGCAATCATCACACGCCGGTAAACATCAAGACATTAAAGTACAGCGGCATGGTCGGACTGCATAATTCGGTCATCATCACCGGCGACAATTTTGATGTTGTCGCGAACGGCAGTACCGGCGGCTGGGGCGCGGTGATCGCCAAGGATATCACCGCCCTGACCGTTGATGTGTTGTGTTAAAGTCATTTATAATAGGGAGATGCGATTATGGCATTAAAACTGGAAATCGGAATGTACGACGAGGCATCGCGGCGGGGGAAATCCTTTGGCGAGTGGCTCGAACATTACCGGGTTGAAAAAGGCGAGAAACCGAGCGAGTATTTCGGTTTGACAAATTATGAACGCGAAAGAAAACGGCTGGCCTGCGTGCGCAAGGGTGTGGAACCGCCGCTGACCGCGTTCGAGATGGAACTTGAAGCTCACGACGTCAAGGCATTCGGATTATTCACGGACAGGGTGGAAAAGTTTTTCCAGACGGCGGATACCGCGGTGCTGTTTCCCGAATTTATTGCCAACCGGGTTTACGCCGGGGCGTTGGGTGCGTCCATCGTGCCCGAGTTTGTCGCGGTGACGTCCGTGATCACCGGGCTTGATTTCAGAAAGTTGTACCTGGAGGATACCCAGTCCAGCCGCGAGTTGAAAAAAGCCGCGCGCGGCACCGAGTTCCCGGAAACACAGATCAAGGCGGGCAAGCAAAGCATATCACTGGGTAAATACGGCCGGGCCATATTGTTCGATTACGAGGTGGTTTATGCCACACCGATCAATATTTACGCGGTGGCGTTGCAGCGAATCGGCAAGCAGATCGGTCTGGACGAGTCCGACGCGATGATCTACGCGCTGTTGAACGGCGACGGCAACTCGAACGGCCTTGAAGCGGCGCAAACCAAACAAACGGCGACAAGCGGGTCTATCGTCAAAAAGGATATTATCACCTTTGCCGCGGCGTTGCCGCAGCCTTATTCGCTGAGCAGATTCGTGGGCCGCAAAGCCAAAATGATCGACTTTTGGGACGCATTGTCCGATATGCAGAACCCGGTGGCGCAATGGGGACAAACCGGTATGAACCTGCCGCGCGGTTTTGAATGGGACAGAACGGTTGTACCCTCGGACAAGCTTGTCGGCGTGGATTCCTCGCAGGCGGTCGGGTA
Organism: Candidatus Zhuqueibacterota bacterium; assembly: GCA_016934825.1. Taxonomy (GTDB): domain Bacteria; phylum Zhuqueibacterota; class Zhuqueibacteria; order Residuimicrobiales; family Krinioviventaceae; genus Fontivivens. The sequence continues at coordinate 11,420 of JAFGSB010000037.1, read as the reverse complement.
TGTGACCAACGACGCCATGAACCTGACAGAGACTGAGCGGATCATCGCCAAACAGCAGGTTCGGACGGTGGTGTCCAAACGCAGCGGGTTCGATATCATCGACCAGGACGCGATCGGCTGTCTTGAAGTGGATTACGCATAATTATCTGAGTCACTGAAATTTTTATGGTTTAATTTTTCACCGGGGATGTCCGGACAGGTAAACTGAAAATCAATACGGACTTGAGACAACTGACTGCCAGTGGGGCGGTGAAAAACTGTCCGGGCAACCCCAAAATATCTGGAGTAAAGTAATGGCGCATATAACGGGACAGGACATCAGGGCGCGGCTGCGGACGCTGACCGAGATAGACATACCGGATGAGATGCTGGCGCTGGCGCCCTATATACCAGCCGGTGATGCATGGCTGGATGTCATCCTGGGAAACGGGGGGAAAGAGTTTTCGTCACTCGACGACAAAGAGGCCGCGTTGGCAAAATCCGCGGAAATAGCATTTGTGGCGCATAAGGTGATCAGTTCTGCACCGGTCAGGGGAAGTAAAAGCGGTCCTGTGGAGATCAGACCGGTGCCGCAGCAGGACAAGGAAAAAATCTGTAAACTACTGAAAAAGGAATGGCAGCATTATCTTCAACTCATCGGCTGTTCAACCGAGGACGGCTGGTGGACCGGACATTTCGGGAGCGCGTACTATGACTGACCGTGAATTGTTCTGCCGTGACCTGTTAAAACACGGTGCTTCCGTATCGATTGTCCGTGAGACAGGAGGGACAATTTGTCCCTGTACAACTGAAACGGGTGAATACTCTCCGGAGTGGCACCGGAACAATCCCGCCGAACCGGACTGCGGCGGATTGGGGCGACTGAATACGTTGACAACGACGATCCCGGCAAAGGCCTTTGTTTTCAATTATATGCTGTTAAAGAATTTTAAACGCCTGGAACCGATTGGAACGATATACCATAAGGACCTGATGATGATCGGGACGGCAAAAGAGGATGACGCGACATTTATCGACTTGTCCGATATGGATGAAAAACTGGATTTTGTTTTATATCAGTCCGAAAAATACAAAGTCAGGCAAACAGATCAACTGGCTTCAAACGATACCGTCGCCCAGTTCTTCATATTGCGACGGATCAATGAGTACACGTAAAGGATAAAATTATAAACCGAAGGACAACATGAGACCGGATCATATCATTTATGATATTTTAACCAGTTTTACGGCTCTGTTCGAGCAGTTTAAGAGCGATACCGCTCCGTTCAAAGACTGGCAGATCGTCCGCGAGTACCCCGCGGCGACGGTTCTGGATAACATGACAAAACCAATCATTTATCTCAAGGCCCCGATCCTGACGGGCCGGCGGTATTACCAGGGCGGCAGGTGCGGACTGGATTTTGAGATCGTTATCGGGTTTCACAATGACAAAACCACCGGCGGGGCCGAAGAGAGAGCAATCGCCGAAAGTGCGGTTCTGAATTTATTGAACGATAGTAAAGCCGTTCACACAAAGTCATTTGATGTACAATTCGGAAATACCGTTTATCCCGAACAAACGCTGACTTTGCAGGGTATCCGCGTTTCGGAGGTTACCGGTCCTTTCAGAGAGGTGGATGAAAAGGAAGATGAATTCAACAGCGAATTCCGGGTAAAACTGCAAACCTGATTCAGGCAGAGTGCAGAATAGATAAAATTTACATGTAAAAAAGTTAACCAGATAAAATATCAGATTATAAAATTATCCCGAGGAAAACATGTCCATCAAAGATCAACTCGAAACGCCGGCACCTGATAAAATAGTGAACGGAACGTTTACCTTAAACAGAATATTTCGACTTGAGACGCCGCCCGCCGCGCCGGTATCGCCGGTGAACATCGGGGGTATCCGGGAAATAACGGCGGGTCCGCTCAAACCGCAAATTAACCGGCAGGTGTTTCCGGAAAACTGCTATGGACCGGCAGATCTCGGCTGTCTTTATCATTATGCGGGTACGATCAGGATCGAGAGCGGTTGCGCGGGTTCGTTTATGAGTTCCCTGCTTGGGTGTAATTGGTCTACTGCCGGGTATTCGGCCATGGCGCTGTCTTTTCCCGATTTTCCTCTGGCGGTGCTGGAAAGCGTGTGCCGTCGGGAGGACAATGAAACGCACCTGTTCTCCAAAGTATACCAGGATATTATGTTGCGGAATTTCAATTTCGGATCAGTGCCGGGAGAGGAAATTGTCGAAATTCCCTTTTATTCACGGCATTCCGCATTTCTGCTTTGCGCCGGCACTGAAACCGTGCTGGATAAATTCACCGGCGACGGAGAGACGACAGAGTTTACACTTTCCGCGGCGCCGCTCAATCTGTTGGATCCGAACAGCTTTTCCGCCGGAGACTGGGATTTTGATAATCTTGTTTATGTGAAAATAAAGCAACTCAACGCGCTTTCGGGAACCAGGCAAAGAGACGGCGTGTCCGTAAACGGCAGTACCCTCTTATTTGATAATCCGCCGCCTGTTGATTCACAGGTGTCGGTGTTGTACGCCCGTTTGACAGGGTAGTAGTGTTATGAACGGTATTTTGATTTGGTTTTCACCAAAATTTATTAAGAGGCGACATGAACCAAACAAACGATAATAAATCAGATTTTACGGGAACCGATACCGCCCAACTGCATCCCCAAATTAAAGCAAGTCTATATCTGAATAACACAGCGGGAAATGCGGGGCTCAATCTTCAGGGACGCGATACCGAAGCATGGACCGAACTGGTCGACAGTTGTATTTACCCGAGAATAAAATTCAGGGAACGATACATGGAAACCCCGGAGGCGCCGTACAGATGAGTAAAATCGCAGCGGTAAAAATAGTACTTGAAAGCGGGGATTTATATTTTTACGAAGACGAGGTGTTGGACGTTATTGATACGCCTCTTAAACATTTTCAGGTACAAACAGGCGATAACAACCTGCCGCAAATTTTATCCGACGGCGATTCATGGCGGGTGATACAAATGACGATCAGGGAATCAGCGCCGGATACAAGATCACGGATAAATTTCGTATTGGATGAAAAAAATGTTATGAGTCTTTATTACGTCCTGCCGGAAGATCCCTCCATGTCGGCCAGGGTCTTTTTACTCCCGGACAGCAATGAATTTCGGTATTATAACGGCGATAAAGCGGCAGGAATTGATTTTCAGTTCACATTTCTGGAGTGCGAATAATGCCGGGTTATAATACACTGCCGTCAGACTGGCAGACCGAACTGGAGAAAAAAAGCGGCGTCCGGATGATGCTGGACCTGGTTTTTGATCCCGAAGATAAACATATAATCCTTGACGGCAAATACGGCATCGAGTATGTATCCGGTATTTCCAATATTCTCGGGATGGATGTCGCCTGGGAAAGACGTCCGGCCGTTAAAGATGTGATCGTCAAATTACGCGATCCTGAAGGCGGCCTCGATCCGCGAAATCCGGCAAGTCCTTTTTTCGACGCGGTCAGCGAAGTATATGAAAATGTCCCCTCATTTTCCGCGCAAATCAAGATTGGTCACAAAGAAGGCGTGTATTATACAAACGGTCAGCCCATTACAATAAAAGGTGAAAATTATAATATCGGCGGTCTCTCGGAACAAGATAATATTGTTACCGGCTTTACGAACGGCCAGAATTATGATATTCTGACATTAAAGGATACGATTCATTATAATTTTGCCAGTGGATCAATTCTGTATTCGAACGCCCTGGAGGGGAAAGAGGTGCAGGTACGGTTAAAGCTGGACAATACTATCAATCCCATCGTGTTGTTCAGGGGACGTTTGTTAAAAGCGCCGGAGGTGCAAAGCGGGTATATAACACTTGTACTGGTGGAATTAAAAAAGAGTAACCTTGACCTTTTATTGACCGGCGCCGATAACGACCCGGAGAAAAAACTGATGCGGATCAATGCGACGGAAGAACTGGAAGATACGGTCAAATGGAATGAAGGGGCCTACGGGACACTGGACAAAAATTTTGTATACCCGCTGGCCGCGTGCCGTCCCGGCGAATGGAAGCTGGAATTTATAACAAATACCGAGTATATCATTTCCGGCCCCGGTGTGGATGGTTTACGATGTGATAAACGATATGGGATAAAGGGGCGAATTGCGGGCGCTGAAAATGACCTTGGATTTGCCTGGGACCTGGTCAAGGATTTGAATTATATTTTTATACCCGTTATCGATACGAATAAACTGGTTATTCTGAATATTTCAGATCAGACCGCGCCGGTTAAGGAATCGGGTATTTCATTTTCCGAATCTTCGGTTTACGCGTCCGCGGCCAAAAGCACCAATTATGTTTTTGTCGCTTATGTGTATCTGGATGAGGGATTCCACGGCGCTGTCAAGTGTTTTCATGTTGCCGACAAAACCAATCCCGTTTTGATCGACACAAAAATTGCGGGTTCGGAGGGTGTGCCCGAAGATTTTTTTTGTTATTCATGCAAAGTATACGGCAATTTTTTATTTGTGCAGGGTCACAATTACATTTACATCTTTAATATCAGCAATCCGTTTGATATTTCATACGTCACAAGGATCGGCGGCAACGGCGCTCCGAATTATATGCAGGGATTGTGGGACTTTGACATTTCGGGACAATACCTGTTCACCATATCTTATTATGATAAACGGTTTATCATTATTGATATTGGCAATCCGAGCAATCCGTCTCTTGTGACGACGCTGGAACTGGAACCGGGCGGGTATAATGTGCGGGTTTCCGGTAATTATGCATTTGTCAAAACCGTTGACGGCAGAATTTTTACGATCAATATTACTAATATCAATTCCCCCGTTGTTGAAAATGAATTCGGCGGACCGTGCGCGCCAAATTATACCGGCGGATATGGAATGTATATCGACGGGAACCTGCTTTATTCCGTGAACCAGAATTATTCGGCCATGAGTATTATCGATATAAGCGATCCCGTCAATTTAAAATTGAAAGAAACGATTGCCGGGGCAGGAGAACCGCATTTTTTGAATAATCCGACTGACCTGACCGTTTATAACGAATATGCCTATATTACGGCGGAAAACGGTTTGACCATATACCGGTTGTCGGCCGACGTGACCAATAACCAGGGCGGCAATCTGCTCAGGATATGTCCCGCGGCATGGGGCACACATACCTACACAGGAGAGTCCGTTACTTTTGTCACGGCAGTTTCATGGGTCAATGAAAACCCGGTGCAAATTTTGTATGACCTGTTGACGCAATTTTCCAAACTGCTGGAAAAGCTCATTAACTGTTCATCATATTTTGGCGATAAAAAAATCGGTTTTTTGTACGCCGGTCTCGAACAGACCGATACCATCGTACAAATTGCCGTCACCATACCGGTCGTGATAAAATCCGGGGAAACGCTGGATATTAACGGCACTCTTGTCACGGTGACGCAGGGGAACAATGAGCAAACCTCGTATCCGCCTTTAATCGAGCTGACTATCGCGGCGTACACAGGTGAACCGCACCCGTCAGGAACAGCTGTTGTATGGAAAAAAAGAACGACTCCGGATACGGATTATTTTTTCGACGCCGAGTATCAGTATTGCGCGGATTCAAATAATTACGTCAGCCTGTCGCTTGACCGGCGCATGTCCGTTTTACAGGCCCTGGAAATCGTCGGCGCCCATTATGACGGATTTTTATTTACCGACAACTGGGGTGTGGAAGGGATTTATACTTTCCGTGAACATGCCGATGAACCAATAACCATTTCAGGGGACACCAATTTGCTGCCGGACCCGGTTATCACCACGAAGGAACTGGTCAACGAACTGACCATCCGGTACGGATATGATTATGAAAACAGCAAGTATTTGAACGAACTGATCCATGAGGGACCGGATGGCGTGAACAAAAGTTTCTGGCGAAACCAGTTCAAACGTTCGGCGGAATTATTTTTTCCGGCGCAGTATACGAAATCCCGGGCCATAACTGTAGCGGCCAACAAGTACAAACTGTGGCAAAACGGGATTAAACTGGTCAGTTTTGAATTGAATTTACAGGGAATCGTCTTGAAAATCGGCGACAAGGTAAGGCTGGTCAGTGAACATCCGGCGATCGATTCCGTCTTTGAGATCATCGGCAGACAGGTAAGCCTGAACGACGGTGTTAAATTGAAATTTATCGGTTACGATGTGTCAAACTTGTGGACGTGAAAATGAAACAGACCGTATTGAGAATCGAATATATTTCTGAAGACTCGATAAAGACCGTGTGTTTTAACGCCGACGAAGTTCATGAACTGCGTATCAACACACGGCAGGATTTTACGATCAAAAGACTGCAGAACCGGCGGCCGTTTATGTATCTGTTGTCCGGCGAATACAGGCAGTTTTTTTTGCAGGTGCTGACCGTATCCAGGGCAACCCTGCTAAAACTAAAAAATCTGCGGAACAACGAAAACGTAATGAACCTGTATTACGATGTCCGCGACAATCCGTCTCTGACGGCGCCTGTCCGGCTCAAACCGGATTTCCCGTTCCTGTATTCAATGGGCAGGCCCGCGGCCAACCGGGTAATCGACCTGGAGTTCCATGAAGTCAATCAGGGCCCGGAATACCTGTCGGTTGTAACGGATGATGATACGGCGGCGGTCTGAAAACGACATAGTTTAAAATATTCAGGAGTTTAATTATGGCGGTATGGCAAAAAGAAAAAGTAATATTCCGGCTGGTCGCATGGTCAACCGGGGTGCCGGACAGCGGAATATATACGGTAAAATTACAACCGAACGATCAGACTTTTCCGAACGGGGCGGTGAACTGCACGCAGGCTTCGGGGGACGGCAGTTACTGGCGGCCGGAAGCGGACCTGGACACGGGCAAACATTACGATATATATGTGGACGGGGTGAAAAAGCGGCGCATCTTTTCGCCGGAATCCACACCGCCGATTGCGTGATCTGAAATATATAACCTGAAAAAATATAAAAAGGGGAACGATATGCCGAAAACACTTACGGGATTACTACTCATCGGACTTGGCGGCGCGGCAAACCTGATACCGGCGGTCGGGCCGGTGGTCTCGCCGTGGATCTGCAAGGCCGGATTTTTGTGGACCACTTTCGGTCTCGGTGAAAAAATTGGGCGCAGTAAAAAGGGAGGTGATCCGCTGGAAAACGAGAAAAAACTGTTACAGCGAATCAAAAAACCGCAAACAAAATAAAGGGGAAAAGAAATGATAAACAAACTTTTGGAACTGCTGGCGCCGGTCATCGGGCTGGTGCTGAAACAGGTATTGACGCCGCTGCTGACCGGTTTGATGACCCGCCAGCCCGTACACGGCGCCGTGACATTGGCAACGCTGTACCCGATCATCGACGCGGAACTGGAACCGCTGACGGACAAATCCGATACCGCATTGGACGATTGTGCCGTCAGCACTGTAAAAAAAGTGATCGAGGACGTGGCGGAGCAGTTCGGCGTGGACCTGTCGAACGTGGACGGGGATTAGGGGGTTAAAACCTTCAAGGATTTTGAATCCTTGAAGGTTTACATTACAAAGAATGGGACATGCCCATGCCGGTTTTTGGGAGATCAGCCTGCTTTAATGAGTTTATAAATTTAATTTATTTATAACTTTTCCAATTCAAAAATACAATATTCCAAATTACAAACCGTTATATTTGTATTCAATGGAAATGGATCTGTATCCTCCGGAATAATTAAAAAATTGTGCTCAGTTTTTAGATCATGAATTGTTGTGGACAAACTTCTTGTTTTTTTGGTCACAGATGTATATTTAACTTCAATGCAGGCCAACGGGGCATTACTTATGCTGAGTATCAAATCACACTCGCTTCCGTCCTGGGTTCTGTAAAAAGAATATTCGAATTTATTACCACAAATTGAAATAATTTGTTCAATGATATATCCTTCCCAGGAATGTCCGATTACCGGATGACCTGACAACACATTAAAATCATCAATTCTTAAAATATGATGAAGCAACCCGCTATCTCTCAGGTAAATCTTGGGAGATTTTACTAATCTTTTTTTGATATTAATATAAAACGGGTATAACCGCCTTATTAGAAAGGCATTTTCAAGATAATCCAAATAATTTCTTATTGTCGGCAAACTGGTTTCCAGGGATTTTGAAAAGGTACTTTTATTTAAAAGCTGACCGTGACTGTGTGCAATCATGGAAATCAGCCGGGATACATTTTTTGAAGAAGTTTTTAAACCCAATATTGGTAAATCACGTTCTATATATGTCATTATAAATGAAGAAAACCATTCTGTCTTTAGTATTTTATCTATTAATAAAAAAGGCTCGGGGAAACCACCGGACATCCAGTGTGAAATTAAGGATACTCTGTTTTTAATTTCAAAAAAATTAAATGGGGTTAATTCGGTATATACTATTCTCCCGGCGAGGGTTTCCGAACTTTGTTTGAGTAAATCAGGGCTGGCTGAACCTAAAAGTAAAAACCGACAGGGAACTCTATTGGAATCAATCACGGATCTTAGAAGCGGAAATAATTCCGGCATACGCTGCACTTCATCAACGATTATACATTTGTTTTGATTTAATTTAAAGTATTGTAATGCATTATCCAGTTTTAAATAATCTATCGGGTTTTCTAAATCCAGATACTCACATTCTTTAGGTAATTTTTTTTGTAGTATTTTTGCTAAGGTGGTTTTTCCTACCTGTCTTGGACCGAGAATGGCTATAGCAGGAAAATGTTTTACAAGATGCAATATTCGCTTTTCTAATAATCTTGTGATCATATTTATTCCTGTAATTTTAAAGTTACATTTTAAATTTACAGGAATAAAAAATTAAAAACAAGCTTTTTTTTAATTTCCTTATCTTTTTCACACCCCCTGAAAGTTGCCCGACCTCCCGGAGGTCTTAAATTTTAATCCGTCAGCACAAACGTAACTTTCATGGTGACGCGATATTCCAAGATTTTTCCTTTTTCAACCGTCACCTGCTGGTCCTTTATCCAGGCGCTTTTAACGTTTTTTAAGGTTTTGTTGGCCCGTTCGATGCCGGCTTTGACCGCGTCGTCGAAACTTTTCGGCGACGACGAGATGATCTCGGTTACTTTGGCTATGCTCATGTTGTTTTCTCCTGTAAAGTTTGTATTATTAATGACTTTAAACAAGGTAATATTACATTCTGCAGATGATATAAATTCCGAAATATTATTTACCCGCCTTTAACAGGTCCCGTATTTCCGCCAGCAGCACTTCCTGTTTTGACGGCGGGGGCGGGGCAGCCGGTTTTTCTTCCTCTTTTTTCTGCAGGGTATTCATGGCTTTGATCACCAGGAAAATCGCAAACGCGATGATGATAAAATCAATCAGGGCCTGCAGAAAGACGCCGTAACCCAGCACCACGGCCGGCGTTTCGCCGGACGCCTGTTTTAATACCAGGCCGAATTCGGTGAAATTGATTCCGCCGAGCAAAAGGCCCAGCGGCGGCATGAGCACATTACCGACAAATGTTGATACGATCTTGCCGAATGCCGCGCCGATTATGATGCCGACCGCCATATCCATGACGTTCCCGCGCATGGCAAATTGCTTGAATTCTTTCATCATACTCATTGTTAGTCCTCCTTAAAATTTTCGTGCGTAATTGAAACAAAATGACGACGGGATTTATTTCAAAACCTTTTCAATAAAAAAAAATTGGACAATTACGCCGGACACTTTTTTTCATTTGAAAATTTAAGAGTTTATACTCGGGGAAACAAATCCGCGGGCGGCTTGTTTAACGGGGATTTATGGAAAGTCGATCCTGTCCAAATCTTTAACCATCAGTTGAAAAAACATTTTTATGTTTATTCATCCAGTCCGTAAAAGTCGTCAGGTTGTCAGATCCTGTAATTTTTTTCAGTTTTTTTTCCGTCGATCTCAAGTTCACATAGGATTTGAACCGTCTCCCTGTCCCCATAGTCAGCCGCGGCTGGTGTGCATCGATTTCTCTCGGATGAATATAATAAATTACCGGCCGGTCCTCTTTATTGACTTTTACCGTCATGCGGCGAATAATAAAATAAGGAAACAAGCGCAAATAACCGCCGCCAAAAAAGCATATCTTTTTGTTAAAGATATTGGCGACCGTAATAGGAAATTCCAGGATTTCATGCCCGTTGAGTGAAATTTTATGAGGAAAAAGATCCGCGCCCAGTATATACCCATGCCCCCTTTGCGCCGGAAAGATCGAGGAATCATACTTGTAGCCGGCCATAGATAATTCTTCCAACGCCCACATGGTATCCCTGGTTATTGAAAATCCGGGGGCCCTATAGCCGTTTACTGCAGTTCCGGTAATATCCTCTATAATTTTTTTTGTTTTTTGAATATCCCTGGAAAATTCCTGCCTGGTTTGAGTATATATCAATTGATGTGTATAGCCGTGTGATGCAACTTCATGCCCCCTGTTACAGGCGAGTTTTACCAGTTTTGGGTGCTTTTCAGCGATCCAGCCGAGAAAGAAACAGGTAACTTTAACCCCGGCTTTATCAAAAATATCCAGCATTTTAGGGAAATTGGTTACGACGCGCGACGGCAGGTTTTCCCATTTGTTTACATCCGGTGTGGAATCCAGTTCCAGAATATGAAACCAGTCTTCAACATCTATAGAAAAAATATTTATCATGTCGAGTCCGTACTGTTGGTCGGTCATATAGTTAATGTAACAAAAAAATCCCGGCTGATTTTTTCAATCAGGTAATGATGGGATTTGAATTTTGAAAATAATTCTTCGAGTTCGTTTCTTGTATAAAGATACAGCGGGCATCTTTCACGGTATCTTAATTTTCGCTGCCAGGCCAGCACCCCTCCGGCTTTGGGAAAGCTGAAAAATGCTTTTAACCGTGTCAGTTCAATGATCCGTTTTATCATATCTTCAGGATTGTCGATATAATCCATTACACCCATAACAACTGTATAGTCGAATTTTTTCTCGGGCTGATATTCGAAAACATCATTAACAACAAAACTGCATATATCATTCAGATTATTTTCTTTTGCTTTTTTTTGGGCGATGCCGATCATTTCTTCGGAGAAATCGATGCCGGTAACGGCGCCCGCGCCGTTCCGGGCCAGTCTGATCGAATAATGACCCGGGCCGCAGCCGACATCGAGAACGGTTTTCCCGACAACGGGATGTGTGTATTGCATGGTTTTTTCGAAACGTAATTTCATACTTTTCCGTAATATCGGATTTAATATAAAATTAACCGGATTTTTTTGTGTACCGTATAGCGCGTTAAAATCATAAGCATAGCTGTTAAAAAAAATTTTTGTGTTCTGCATCTTTTTTCCCAATGTTTGTAGGCGGTATTTGATATTTTCGTATTAATCTGTCAGGATATAATATATAAATAATATTACATTTTTTTAATAAATTTATTT